>JACQUO010000024.1 GCA_016210205.1 Chloroflexota bacterium | reverse complement strand
TTTCAATGACGGCATCATCGACACCATCGATTTCAACGCCGCTGACATCAATATGTATGGCGGTGAGCTGAATATCCGCAGCCCTGATGGAACCAAAAAGACCGCCGTCCGCACACAGAACGATGGCCAGGGTATCTTCGGTGATTCAGGCGCTGACCGCATCGCCCTTATCCCCGCTGATTATGCCTGGAAGAATTTGACTAATGCGGGCGAAATGGCTGTTTCCAAGCTCGGCCCTCGCGTCATGGAATACAAGGCCGTGAGCCTGACGGTCCCTATCAACGATTTCTCAGTTACCGTCGCCTTTACTTTCACTAACGCCTTCAGTGCCATCGCGGGTTGCGTGGCTTCGCAGTATGGCTCCAATGGAGCGGCTGGCTATTACTATAATGCCTCCGTTAAAAATCTCACCACCACTGGGGGTGATGTTTCAGTTAAAATTGTCGGCTCCGGCACGGAGCCCGCTGAGACCATCGTCAATGTCCTCATCATCGCCTGGGGGACCTAAATGAGAGATGCTGTAGTCAATACCACCCGGCGGGCTACTTGGACAGATGGCTTGGCCCTCGATATCGTTGGTATGCAGCTCACCATCTCCCCCGGTGTTTATACCCGTGGGGATGATTTCTATGCCTTCCCTGGTGGGGCTGCCGTAATCCTGGACGGCACGGAGGAAGCTATCTACCTGGTCCAGGACGCCTTCGGCCAGGTGGTGCTTGCCTTGGATTCTGGGGGCGGCCCCCCCGAGGGCTATCGTCTGCTCGAACGCCTGGCTTGGCGGGATGGTCCCGAATGGGTTCGCCTAGTCTTGCAAATTCAGGAGGAGGAAGAGCTGCATGAGCCAAGTCCGTGAGGTTCTTCCCGATGGCACCCTTCGCACCCGCCGCCAGCCCGAGCTCGCCGAGCAGAAGCGGCAGGATGCCCGGGCCGTGCTGAAAGCCCTGAAAAGCCGGGACCCCTTGACCTGGTCCGTCCAGGACCAGCACGAGGCCCTGGCCGCTTTCCTCGAGGTGATTGAATGACCCCCGCAATTATAGCTATCCTGGCCATTACCGCCCTGGATGGCTATGCCCTCTCCCGCGGCATCGATGGCCTGCTCCTCTTAACCAGCATCGGCATCATCTCCGGCCTGGGTGGGGTGGTGGTCTTGCACCAGCTCTCCCAGGTGGCAACTTTCATCCACCGCTTCTCGCCGCCGAGCAAAGAGCTTAAGGATGAGGATAAGCCGTGAGCCTGGCCGGGCTAATCAATAAGGACATCCTGGGCCGCGTCCTCAAGCTGGCCGTGGATATGGGCCTGGGCTATATGCCCAAGTCCAAGAAGCCTCCCAAGCCCAAGCCCCCACCCCCCGGACGGGTCTACCTCTCCTCCCGCAAGCGCAAGCGTTATAGACAATAAGACCCCTCGTGTCTAGGCTCCGGAGAGAAGGAAGCTTACAACGCCCTGATTATAGAGCAACCGCCCCTGGGGTGTCCATAGAGATGTTATTGACAAATCTTAAGGCCATTATTATATTTTGTATAGCAGTTTCAGGAAGGTGCTTAAGTTTCCTGGGGGGAATAATCATGGCCACCGCCACCAGCCAGTGTCCTATCGAGAAGACCCTCAAGGTCGTCGGCTCCAAATGGACTGTCCTCATCCTCCGAGACCTCATGGAGGGCACCCGTCGTTTCGGGCAGCTTCGGGACTCCCTCACCGGCATCAGCCCCAAGACCCTCTCCGCGCGGCTCAAGGAGCTGGAGCGAGCGCGGATTGTGCAGCGGCAGGTCTATCCCGAAGTGCCCCCCCGGGTGGAGTACAGCCTCTCGGCGCGGGGCCGCAGCCTCTCGTCCATCCTGGAGGCCATGCGGGACTGGGGCAGCGGCGGCGGCTCCCCGTAGCGGCTCCCTGGGCCCTTCGTTGACCCGCCTTTCCGTCCTCCGTATAATTCCCCTGTGATTTTCGACTTCCATACCCACATCTTCCCCCCCTGGGTGGTGGCGGAGCGGGACTCCTATCTGCGACGGGAGGCCGGCTTCGCCTCCCTCTACTCCAGCCCCAAGGCCAAGCTGGCCACCGCCGCCGACCTCCTGGCCAGCATGGACCGAGTGGGCATCGATGTCTCCGTGGCTCTCTCCTTCCCCTGGAAGGACCCGGAGCTGGTCCGCCGCGCCAACGATTACCTCATGGAGGCAGTGGCCCGCCAGCCTCAGCGCCTCGTAGGCTTCGGCATGGTGAACCCCTCAGAGCGGGAGGTGGCGGTCCGGGAGGCCGAGCGCTGCGCCGCGGGAGGGCTAAGGGGGCTGGGGGAGATGCGCCCCGACGACCAGGGCTTCGACTTGGGGGACCAGGCCTTGCTCGCCTCTCTGGCCCAGGTGGCCCGGGAGCGGGGCCTCATCCTCCTCACCCATGTCTCCGAGCCCGTGGGTCATCTCTACGCCGGCAAGGGCCGGGTCACCCTGGAGGGCGTGTGGTGTTTCATCACCGCCTTCCCCCAGAACCCGGTGGTGCTGGCCCACTGGGGAGGAGGCCTCCCCTTCTACGCCCTCATGCCCGAGGTGGAGGCGGCCCTGAAGAATGTCTATTTCGACACCGCGGCCTCCCCATACCTCTACCGACCTCAAGTCTTCCCGCGGGTGGCGGAGCTGGTGGGGGCGGATAAAATCCTCCACGGCAGCGACTACCCCCTCCTGGGCCAGCAGCGCCTACTCCGGGACATCCGCGGCCTGCGCCTGGCCCCCCAGGTGGAGGCACAAATCCTGGGGGGCAACGCCCAGAGGCTCCTGGGTTGGAGCTAGTCCGGACCTTCGTGGCGGTGGAGCTCTCCGCCGAGGTCAAGGCGGCCCTGGCCCAGGCCGTGGCGGGCCTGCGGAGGGCCACGCCCCCCGTCGTCCGCTGGGCCTCTGCGGAGGGCATGCACCTCACCCTCCAGGTCCTGGGCCCCCTCCCGGCTGAGCGCGTGTCCTCGGTGACGGAGGCGGTGGGCCGGGCCGCGGCGCCCCTGGCGCCCTTCCGGCTCCAGTTGGGGGGATTGGGGGCTTTTCCGGCGGTGGGGTCGCCCCGGGTGGTCTGGGTGGGGGTGGGCGGGGAGGTGGAGAGCCTGCGGGCGCTCCAGGCCGCGGTGGAGGCGGCCCTATGGCCCCTGGGGTTTCCCCCGGAGCGGCGGCCCTTCTCCCCCCATCTCACCCTGGGGCGGATGCGGGACGGCGCTACCAATGAGGAGCGGCGGCGGCTGGGGCAGGCCCTGGGGCAGGCATTCCTACCCGAGCTGCCCTCTTGGGCGGTGAGGGAGGTGGGGGTGATACGGAGCACCCTGACCCCCCAGGGGGCATTGTACACACCCCTGGGCTCTGGCCGTCTTGAGGGGTAACTCAGAGTTTGGCGGAGGAAGCTACTGGGTTTGCATCAATATACTTCTTAACTCTTGCCAATCTGCGGGGAGTAGTGTATGATACGAAAGTCACAAATTCTGGGTGTGAGGAGGCCATGGTGGAGTCCTTACCGAAGTGTCAGAAGTGTGGGACGGGGGATTTGGTGCCGCTGTCGGATTTCGGCAGCCAGGGGGCGCCTATTCACTACAAGGCGTGGGTGTGCACCAATCCGGAGTGCGGCTTCAACATCAAGATTCGCAATGGCGATGTCTATGTGAATGAGCCCATTGTCAGTGGCGTGTCCCATACGCCCCGCTATCGCTAGCTAACCCGGTTCCCCAGAGACGAGGATGCCCCTCGGGCCCCTTGGCGGAGGGGCTTTTCCTTGCCCCCATAGCGCCTTCAAGGCGTCAGCGCTCAGGCTGCACCTCCCCTCCGGGCTATGAGGCCTTTGGGGGGGCTTTTTGTGCTCGGGGCAGCCATCTCCCTCATTCGGCCAGGCCCAGCCGCAGGGCCAGGATGGCAGCGCCGGTGCGGTTGGCCGCCCCCAGCTTGCCCATGAGGCTCTGCACATATTTTTTCACGGTGACCTCCGCCAGGCTCAGTTCCCGGGCGATTTCCTTGTTGGCTCGCCCCTGAGCCACCAAGCGCAGCACCTCCCGCTCGCGTCCCGTTAGCTGCTCCCGTCCCCCCAGGTCTTTCGTCTCCTGGGGGCCTTTTTTATCCCCGGCCCGGGGCCAGGGCATCCCTTTCAGGGGCTGGCTGCTCCTCACCATGGTTCCCCCCTCCGCCGCGGCACTGATGGCATAGCAGAGAAGCTCCCGGCTGCAGTCCTTCACCAGGTATCCCGCCGCCCCCGCGCGCAGGGCCTCCAACAGATACACCTCGCTGTCGTACATGGTGAGGATGATGACCGCGGTCTGGGGGTAAGCCGCCTTAATGCGCTGGGTGGCCTCAATCCCGTTTATCCCCGGCATGCGGATGTCCATGAGCACCACATCGGGCTGGAGGCGGCGGGCCTGCTCCAGGGCTCCTTCGCCATCCGCGGCAGCCCCCACCACCTCCAGGCCCGGGCTGACCTCCAGCATAGCTTGCAGCCCATCCCTGACCACGGGATGGTCATCCACAATGAGCACCCGTAAGGCCCCTGGGGGGGCGCTTTTTCCGTGCGCCAGGGTCGTCCCCTGGGACTCGGCGATGAGCGAGGGCAGTCTTTCCATGGGGCATCCCCCTTTCTCAAGGAGGGGAAAACGGGACCTTTGGGGGCTTGGGGTAGGCTTCGGGACTCCTCGGCGGAGGGACAGCCCGCTAATTCTACCTGGTGGTAAAGGGCGGTGGGCAACCCCTGGACGGGGACATACCTCGGGATGGCTTGGGCCCAGGGCGTTGCCACCGGATGGGGGCATCCCCTGGAGGGTGGCAGCTGTATCCTGGGGTGTGTTGTTGCCCCCAGGTGGGCGTGGCACAATGCCTGGTGTCCTCTCCCCGTTTCCCCACCCAGTCCGGGAGCCCGCTGGGCCTGAGGATGGAGGGGGGCAGAATCTTGAGGAGGTGAAGGATGTCAATCGAGAAATCCATGGGGTCCTCCAGCCTGGCCGAGGTCGTGGACCGCATCCTGGACAAGGGTGTGGTGGTGGACGCCTGGGTCCGGGTCAGCCTGGTGGGCATCGAAATCCTGGCCATCGAGGCCAGGGTGACGGTGGCCGGCGTGGATACCTTTCTGAAGTATGCCGAGGCCGTGGGGCTGACGGCAGCCGCCGCCTAGGCCTCGGCACCGAGTGCTCCGGGTGGTCCGCTGAGGTCGGCCTTGCAGTCGGGCTCTCCCCTCGCGGCAAGGTAAAAGGGGGGCTTGGGGCGCTGGCAGTGTCTTAAGCCCAGGGCTGGAGGCCCGGCGGCGGGCAGGGCCACCCGGAGCTAGTTTCACCAGGACAGCAGAGAACAAAGGAGGAGAGAGATGTCGGGAGCTAAGGAAGCCATGCACAGCTTGACCAGGGAAATCATCGGGGCCTGCGAGGCCAGGGCCACGGGTATTGCCACCATAAAGAGAGAGGTGTCCACCCAGAAGCAGGCCACGGCGGCCCAGCTCCAGGAGCTGGAGAAGGCGCACCAGGCCCTGGCCCGCAAGCAGCGGGCGGAGCTGGCTCGGGGTCGCGCTGCCCTCACCCAGACGGAGCAGCAGCGGAAGGCCCGTGTCCATGGCCTGATGAAGGAAATCGCCCAGGAGCACGCCGGGGCCAGGGCGGAGTGGCAGGGCCTGGGCCGGACGCTACGAGCCAGGCGCAACGGGGGTGGCGCCGTCACCCCACCCCCCGCGCCCGGCGCGGAGGGGGCGGAAGAGCTTGCCTCCAAGATAAAAGGCCGCCGAGGCAACGGAGGGGCCAAGCCCTCGGGCCAGACGGCCCGGGTGCCCGTGGGCGCTCGAGCCTGAAGGCGCGACCAGACGACGGCGAAAAGGGGGAAAGGCTCCGTAAGGGGGCCTTTCCCTGGAGGAGAGAAGCCCATGTTCATGGACGCCCAGACCGCCCTGCTCCAGCCGCGGCCCCTGCCCAACTTCGTGGAGACGACCTTCGTCCGAGATTTGACGGGGCGTGCCCTCACTTACATCGCTGCGGGCTTCCCCATCCACTTCCGTGGGGCCTCGGGCACGGGGAAGACCACCCTGGCCCTGCATGTGGCCGCCCGGCTAGGCCGTCCCGTGGTCATGATTCACGGGGACGAGGAGTTCTCCACCTCCGACCTGGTGGGTGCTGAGCACGGCTACCGTATGCGCAAGGTGATTGACAACTACATCCACTCGGTCCTTAAAACCGAGGAAGACTTGAGCCAGCGCTGGGTGGACAATCGCCTCACCATCGCCTGCCGCCACGGCTTCACCCTCATCTACGACGAGTTCACCCGCTCCCGCCCCGAGGCCAACAATGTGCTACTGGCGGTGCTCCAGGAGCGGATGCTGGACCTGCCCGGCTCCCTGGAGGGAGAAGGGTATCTCCGCGTCCATCCCGACTTCACGGCCATCTTCACCAGCAACCCCGAAGAGTACGCCGGGGTGTATCGCACCCAGGATGCCCTGCGGGACCGGATGATTACCCTGGACCTGGGCCACTTCGACGAGGAGACGGAGGTGGCCATCACCCAGGCCAGGTCCGGGATTGAGCTGGCCGAGGCGACTCGGGTGGTGCGCATTGTCCGCGGCCTCCGGGAGTCGGGGGCCTGCGAGTTCCTGCCCACCCTGCGGGGCTGCATCATGGTAGCCCGGGCCTTGAAGGCGGCCAACGGCTCCCGCCCCCCGGGCGATGGGCTGCTCCGGCAGCTTTGCCAGGACATCCTGGTCTCCGAGTCCTCCCGTGGGGGGAGCAAGGCCCCAACCGTCAAGGTTAAGAAGGCGCTGGATGAGCTCATCCGCCGCCACCACGGCTGAGGCCAACGGAACCAAGAAAGGAATGCCCATGAGAAGCATCACCCAGCTCAAGAGCCTGGGCGACATCCGGACCACCATCGGCACCCACGCCCGCTCCACACCGCGCCAGCAGGGCTCCACCTACCTGGAAGTCTATCTCCTGGACAAGGAGCGGCAGCGCCTGGAGGCAGAGCTGGCCATGCTGGCCAAACGGCAGCGGCGCGTCGAGGCCCGCCTGGGGGAAATCCGCCCCACCATAGAGAAGCTAGGGGGCAGGAGGCCAAACTCAGGGGAGTCCTCCGGGCCTCCCAGCGTGGCCGCCGCGGAGCATTGCCTTGGCCCCCGGCCGGGGCGGAACATGACCATCGGATACTAGGAGGGGAGGGGGCCAAATGGAAAATTTGAGGGAGACCTCTACCGGGAGATTGAGGGAGCCCCGTCTCGCCCGGGGGCCGAGGGGAGCCGGGGTCGCCACCCTGGCGCGGCGGCTCATGGCCCAAGAGTGTGCCCGGAGCCGGGGGCCTGGCCTCCCGGCAGGGAGGGGCCCAAGGCGGGTGAGGCCACAGGGGGTTGAGGTTGCCCCCAGACATCAAGGAGGACGCCCATGATTCAGTCGACCCAGGCGACAAGAATTGAGACAAAAGTCCGGCCCAGGCCCAAAACGGGGGCGGCCTCAACCTACCTTTACGGCGTCCTGGAAGGCGGGCCCAAGGCCTGCCCCAGGGCCGTGGGGGTGGATGGGAAATCCTCGCTGCGCCTCTTGTCCTACGATGGTCTGAAGGCCGTGGTCAGCGACTATCAGGGCCCTGTCTTCGGCGCCCTCCCCCGGGAGCAGCTGGTAGGCTGTCTGCTTGCCCACCAGCGGGTCACGGAGGGGTTCCTGGCGGCCCAAGCCGTCCTCCCAGTCAAATTCGGCACCCTGCTAGATGACCCCCAGGAAGTGCTGGCTCTCCTCGCTCAAGGCCATTTGGCCTTAAAGTCGGCCCTGGCGTCCTACCGGGACCAGGTGGAGCTGGAGGTGGCCGCCACCTGGGACCTGGCCCAGGCCCTGCGGAAGGCGGCCCAGGAGCCCGAGGTGGCGCAGGCCAAGCTGGCCCTGGAAACCCTGGGCCGGCCCTGGACTGTCCAGGAACAGATTCAACTGGGACGCCTGGTGAAGGAAGGCCTGGACCACCGCCGCCGGGCCTACCGGGAGCGGATGGCCGGCTTCCTCCAGCCCCTGGCGGCGGGGGTGGCCCCCAATGCCCTGCTGTCGGAGGAGATGGTGATGAACATGGCCTTCCTGGTAGAACGGGGCCGAGAGGCTGAGTTCGGAAGGGCGGTGGAGCGGCTGGACGATGTTTTCAAGGGTGAAATTGCCTTTCGGGTCATCGGCCCCCTGCCCCCGTACAGCTTCGCCACCGTGGAGGTGGAGCGCATCGCCCCGGAGCGGGTGGCGGCAGCGCGGCAGACCCTGGGCCTGGAGGGGACGCTCACCGCGGCGGAGGTCCGCCGGACCTACCGGCGCCTGGCGGCCGGGGAGCAGCGCCGCGAGCCCGAGGGGAGGATTCTATCCTCCCGGCTGGGCCAGCTCAAGCAGGCCGCAGACCTCCTGGCCTCCTGGTGTGGGGTCAAGGCCGTGTCAGGTACAGACCTTCCTGCGGCCTCGAAGGGCGGAGCCGGCCTCTTCGCCCTGAGGATTGGAGGCCTGCGAAGTTTAGAGATTGAGGCTGCCCGCTTCGGCGGCCAGGCCCTGGTCGCGCCATGAGCCAGGGGAAGTATCTCTACTGCGTCATCCCCTGCCCCCAGGAGCGCGTTTTCGCGGGTGCGGCCCCCCTGGGCGGCGGTGAGGTCCCGGTGCACACGGTGCCCTGGGACGGCCTGGCGGCGGTGGTCAGCGACTCCCCTCCGGGGGGGTGCGAGGCCACCCGCGTCCAGCTCCTGGCCCACCAGCGCGTGGTGGAGCGGGTCATGGCGGAGTTCACCCTCCTGCCGGTGCAGTTTGGGACCGTGGCCCGTCCCCCTTCGCCCCTCCAGGATCTTCGTCGCCTTCTGGAGAGGAAGTCTCAGGAGCTGACCCGGCTCCTGGGGGAGGTGGAGGGCCGGGTGGAGCTGGGCCTCAAGGCCCGCTGGCGGGATGACAAGGCCATCTGGGAGGAGATTCTCACCGAGCAGCTCCCCCTCCGCCGGCTCCGGGACTCCCTCCGGGACCAACCCCCGGAGGTGGTGCGTGTGGAGGGCCGGGTCCTGGGGGAGAGGCTCAAGCAGGCTTTAGAGGAGAAGAAGGCCCGGGAGGCAGCGGACCTCCTGGACACTCTCCGTCCCCTGGCGGAGCGCATCCGGGAGAACCCGCCCCTGGGGGATGCCATGGTCTTGAACGCGGCCTTCCTGGTGGCGAAATCTCGGGAGCCGGCCTTCGACCAGGAGGTAGAGGGGTTGTCTCAGGCCCTGGGGCCGCGCCTGGCCTTCAAGTATGTGGGCCCAGTCCCACCTTACAACTTCGTGAACCTCGTGGTCAACTGGGAGGAGCTTTAGATGGGCCTGGTCATGGGACTCCTCACCCTCCCCGTCCTGGGGCCGCCGCGACTGGCGCATTGGCTCGCCTCCACCCTGGCCCAGGAGGCCCTAGCGCAGGTTCTGGACGAGGGCTCACTGCGTGCGGAGCTTATGGCCCTCCAGGAGCGCCTGGATGCGGGCGAGCTCACCGCCGAGGAGTATGACCGGCAGGAGCAGGCCCTCTTGGAGCGCCTGAGCGTCATCAGGAAGTTCAAGGCGGAACAAGGCTCGCAGGGGTGGGGCGCACGCTAACCAGTAAGCGAAGGTACGGAAAGGGACAAAGCCATGGAGATGACAGGAGCGGTGGAGCGGGCCAAGCGGCAGCTGGCGGAGGCCACCGGGCTCAAGCCCATAGGGGTCACCGGGGCCTATAAGGATGGCCAGGGCTGGCATGTGCGGGTGGATATGCTGGTGCTCTCCCGCATCCCCGCCGCCTCGGATGTCCTGGGCGACTACGAGGTTATCCTGACGGAAGACGGCGCCTTGCTGAAGTTTGAGCGTCGGGAGACTCATCTACGGGGCGAATCCCGGGCCGGGTGAGGGCAGCGCTTGGCGCAAAACCAAAAGAAAGGGAGACATCCTCTCATGTCAAGGCCGATGGAGATACAGACTGCCGGAACCCTGGCCGATGTCATCGACCGGATACTAGATAAAGGCCTGGTGATAAATGCCGACATCACCGTCTCGGTGGTGGGCGTGGAGCTTCTGGGCCTGAAGATAAGGGCAGCCCTGGCCTCCTTCGAGACCGCGGCCCTCTACGGGCTGGAGTTCCCCACGGGAACCAGGCTGCCGGAGTGGGCGGGCCAGCGGGAGCTGCCGCCGGCTTTCGCCAACGGCAACGGGAAGGGCGTCCTGGCCCACTGAAGGCTTCAAAGTCCAATGAATCCCTAACGGGTGTCACGGTGAGTTCTCCGCTGAGGTGAAACATGGAGGCCAAGAAGAAAAAGGAATGGCCAGAGGGCCTGCTGGGCGGCACCCTGAACATCAGGGGCCTGAAGATTGACCTGGAGGAGCTGCTGGAGTCGCCCGAGGGTCTCCAGGGCCGCCTGGAGGAGCTGCGGGAGCGGCTCGAGGCCGCCGGGGGCAAGGAAATCCTCTCCGCCGAGGAGTGGCGCAAGGGCGGTCTGAGCGTCACCGGCCACATCCGCACCCGGGGCCTCCTGGGGGAGCGGGAGTTCCACCTGGGCACCACGGGCCCGGGCCGGGCCCCCCGGGCCGGGGGCAAGGAGGCGGCTCCCGAGGCCCCGGAGGTCATGGAGCCGCCCGTGGATGTCTTCGACGAGGGGCCGGGGATTACCGTGGTGGCCGATGTGCCCGGGGTGGGGCTGGAGGAGCTGGAGCTCAAGGCCGAGGGTGATTTCTTCTCCCTGGCCACCAGGCCGGGCACCCGCCGGGGCTATCGCAAGGAGCTGCGCCTGCCGGCCCCGGTGGAGGCAGGGAGCCTGGAGGCCCACTGCCGTAACGGCGTCCTGGAGGTGCGCCTGCGTAAGCTGGGGGCGAAGGAGACGGGGGCGGCCCCACCCCAGGCCGAGAAGAAGCCCGGAGGAAAGAAGGCCAAGCCATGAAGCTGGACATCGCAGAGGGGGACCTCAAGACCGGGGTGCTGGGACTGGTGGTGGCCCTGGTGGAGATTATCAAAGAGGCCCTCAAGCTCCAGGCCGTGAAGCGCGCCGAGGCGGGCAGCCTGACCGAGGCGGAGATGGAGCGCCTGGGGCAGGCCCTCCTGGAGCTGGACGCGGCCCTGGAGAGGCTCAAGGCGGAGATGGGCATCGCCCAGGCGGTGACGGACATCCGCGAGGGCCTGGATCGGGCGGTGGCGGACGCCGTCACGGCGGTGCTGAGTCCCGCGGCCTGGGCCAGCTCGCGCCCATGAGAGTAGCCATGCCAAAGACAGAGCAGCCCCAGATTTCTGCCCAGGAAGCCGGCGGCGGCGGGGCTGGATGCTATGTATACTGCGTCGTCGCTGCCCAGGAGGCCGCCCGCCTGGAGGAGGTGGGAGTGGAGGGCCGCCCTCTGCTCCTGCTCAGCCAGGGGGGGCTGGGCGCGCTGGCGCATCGGTGTCCCTCAGCCCCTTACCAGGCCGCCGACCGCCAGCGGGCCGCCGACCTGGTGCTGGCCCATCACCGGGTGGTGGAGTGGGCCTGGAGACGCTGGGGCAATGCCCTGCCCCTGGCCTTCAACACCATCGTCGCCGGCGGGGAGAGCCGCGCCGAAGACGACCTGCGGGCGTGGCTGGAGGCGGAGCGCCCGCGCCTCGCCGCCAAGCTGAAGGCCCTGGCGGGCAAGGGGGAGTATTCTCTCCAGCTCTTCTGGGATGCGGCGTTTAAGGCCCACCAGGCGGCCTCCAGCCCGGAGCTCCGGGGGCTGGAGACAGGGCAGCAGGCCCAGACGCCCGGCCTGGCCTATCTGGGCCGCCAGCGACTGGAGGCCCGGCTTCGGCGGGAGCTGGAGGCCCAGGCCGAGGCTGTTGCCCGGCACTTCCACCGACAGATGGCGGGCCTGGCGGAGGGCCTCCGGGTGGAGTCGGCCAAGCCGGCGGGAGAGGGCCGCCAGATGCTCCTCAACCTCTCCTGCCTGCTCTCACCGGAGAGTCTCTCCCGGCTCCAGGCGGAGGCGGAGGGCTGGAGCCAGCGAGAGGGCTATTTCGTCCGCCTGGCCGGGCCCTGGCCGCCTTACAGCTTCTGCTGAAAGGGGAGCATCTATGTCTCACCTGAGCTGCCCGTCCGCCACGGTGGTGGACCTGCTAGACAGGGTCCTGGACCGGGGGCTGGTCATCAGCGCCGATATCATCATCACCCTGGCGGGGGTGCCCCTCATCGGCCTCAACCTCCGGGCAGCCCTGGCGGGGATGGAGACCATGACCCGCTACGGACTCATGGTGGAGTGGGACCAGCGCCTCCGAAGCCTGGAGACAGCCCCGGCCCTGCGGCTGCCATCCCCAGCCGAAGCCCCGAGGTAGGCGGACGCATGGCTCGGGCCATCGGCATTGACCTGGGAACCACCTTCACCGTGGCGGCCACCATCCAGGGCGGGCGGCCCCAGATTGTTCCCAACCGCCAGGGCCAAAGGCTCACGCCCTCCGTGGTGGCCTTCACCGAGGCCGGCGAGGCGCTGGTGGGCCAGCCCGCCCGGGAGAGCGCGGCCCGCAACCCCCAGGGCGCTATCTTCTCCGTCAAGCGTATCATGGGCTCGGGGCGCCAGGTGAGCGCGGGGGGTGGGCTTTACACGCCCCAGGAGGTTTCCAGCTTTATCCTGAAGCAGGTCAGGGCGGACGCCGAGGCCGCCCTGCGCGAGCGCATCGACCGCGCCGTGATTACCGTCCCCGCCTACTTCAACGACCGCCAGCGCCAGGCCACCCGGGAGGCGGCCCGCTTGGCGGGCCTGGAGGTGCAGAAAATCATCAACGAGCCCACCGCCGCGGCCCTGGCCTACGGCCTCGCCCGGGACGAAGCCCACAGCATCCTGGTGTGGGACCTGGGCGGCGGCACCTTCGATGTCTCCATCCTGGAGCTGGGCGAGGGCATCTTCGAGGTGCGGGCAGTGAGCGGCGACTCCCACCTGGGGGGCGATGACATCGATGCCCTGGTGGCGGCCCACTTGGCGGAGGAATACAAGAAGGCCTATGGGATTGACCTTCCCCAGGATGCTGTCATGACCTTCAGGCTCCGGGAGGCGGCCGAAAGGGCCAAAATCCAGCTTTCCTCCGCACACACGGCCCGGGTGTCCTTGCCTCTGGCTCTATCCCAGGGGGGCAGGCCCCTGGAGGTGGAGCTCACCCGAACCCGGCTGGAGGAGATGGCGGCGGCCCTCATGCGACGCATGGAGACCTGCACCGGCCAGGCCTTGGCCGACGCGGGCCTCGCCCCCGGGGACATTGACCGGGTTCTCCTGGTGGGGGGGGCCACCCGAATGCCTGCGGTGCGGGATCTGGCCCGGCGGATGTTGGGCAAGGAACCTTACCGCTCCATCAACCCCGATGAGGTGGTGGCCCTGGGGGCGGCCATCCAGTCGGGGATGCTCCTGGGGCAGGTGGAGAAGGCCGTCCTCTTGGATGTGCTTCCCCTGTCCCTGGGGGTGGAGACCCAGGGGGGCCTTATGGCCCGGCTCATCCCTCGCAACACGCCTCTGCCGGCCGCGGGGGCGCGCCTCTTCACCACCGCAGCGGACTACCAGGCCTCCATGGACATCCATGTCCTTCAGGGGGAGCGGGAGCTGGCGGGAGACAACATCTCCCTGGGACGGTTCGAGCTGGCTGGCCTCCCCTCGGCCCCTCGGGGGATGGCCAGGGTGGAGGTGGCCTTCCATGTGGATGGCGATGGCCTCCTCCATATCTCCGCCACTGACCTCCTCACCGAGGGGGAGATGATGGTGAGGATGGCCTCTGCCCTGCTTCACCCCCAGGAGGTGGAGCATCTGCTGGAGACAGCCCATCACCACTCCGAGGCCGATAGAGCCAGTCGTCGGGTCGTCGAGGCTCGGTTGGAGGCGGAGCGCGTTGCAGCTGCGGCGGAGCTGGCTCTGGATGTGGCGGGGTTCCTGGGGGACCCGCGGGCCGAGGAGCTGAAACGGCTCATGGCCGGGCTGGAGTCGGTACTGGCGGGAGAAGAGGCTCAAGACATCGAGCCTTTATGCCAGCAGGTTCAGGCCTTGCTGGAGGCCATCCTCAAGGAGCATCGTCCGCCGCGCCCCGGGCAGGCCGCCTAGGGTCCTGTCAGGTTATTGTGATGCCATATGGGGGTGCGGGGGGCGAAGCCCCCGCCGGGGGTCTGGGGGTGTCCCCCAGCTCCACTATCTGCCCCCTCTCCTGCTGGAGAGGGGGACAGGGGTGAGGTATGACCCCGGGAGAGGACAGGGTAAGGCATCCTCATTTGGGTGACGCGGCACTAGGTCCGGCGGGGCTATTCCAGGTAGTCCTTGAGCTTCTTGGAGCGGCTGGGATGGCGCAGCTTGCGCAGGGCCTTGGCCTCAATTTGGCGGATGCGCTCCCGGGTCACCCCGAACTCCTGCCCCACCTCCTCCAGGGTGCGGCTGCGCCCGTCCTCCAGGCCGAAGCGCAGCTGGAGCACCCGGCGCTCCCGGGGAGAGAGGGAGGATAACACCTCCTCCACCTGCTCCTTGAGGAGCTGGTGGGTGGCGGCATCCGCGGGGGCTAGGGCGGTGCGGTCCTCGATGAAGTCATCCAGGTGGCTGTCCTCTTCCTCGCCGATGGGCGTCTCCAGGGACACGGGCTCCTGGGAGACTTTGATTATCTCTCGCACCTTCTCCGGGGGTATCTCCAGGCGGTGGCCAATCTCCTCGCTGGTGGCCTCTCGGCCCAGTTCCTGGACCAGGTGGCGGCTTTCCCGAATGAGCTTGTTGATGGTCTCCACCATGTGGACGGGGATGCGGATGGTGCGGGCCTGGTCGGCGATGGCACGGGTGATGGCCTGGCGTATCCACCAGGTGGCGTAGGTGCTGAACTTGTAGCCCTTGCGGTAGTCGAACTTCTCCACCGCCCGGATGAGGCCAATGTTGCCCTCCTGGATGAGGTCCAGGAGAGACATGCCCCGCCCGATGTACTTCTTGGCGATGCTCACCACCAGGCGTAGGTTGGCCTCGGTGAGGTGGCGCTCGGCCCCGTCCCCAGCCTCAATAAGGGCGGCGAACTGTTGCTTCAGGGCCCCCTCTGAGCGCTTCAGGGTCTTGGCCAGGGTGGGAGAGGGCGCTTCTTCGCCCAGGTCGGGCAAGGGGAAGGAGAGGTCCCCCCAGGCCTCCGGAGGCAGGATTCGGGTGTCCTGGGATAAGGCTAGAAGGGCCGCTTCCACCTTGGGGGTCTCGGCCTCGTTGCCCTGGGCCAGGTCTTTGATGAGCTGTCTATCCAACTCGGCGTCCAAGGCAGAGCGGAGTTGGGGGTGGTGCAGGCGCTGGCGCAAGTCTGGGGAGGGGCTGAGGTTGAGTTCCTTCTCTAAGGCCTCCAGTTGGGGGAGGTTGTCCTTAAGGCGAGTGAGGATGCGCCAGGCTAGCTCCAGCCCGTTGGGGCTGCGGCCGTAGGTGGCGGCCCAGGAATCCTGTAAATCCCGGAGGTATTTCCCTGTCTCCATGTCTCGGGCCAGGGTGCGTTCCTGCTCAGCGGTGAGGAGGTGAACGCGCCCAATCTCCCGAAGGTACATGCGGACGGGGTCGTCCAGGGCCTCCTCCAGGGTCTCCTCCAGGGCTGCCTCGGGAGCTGGGGCCACTTCCTCTTCCACCTCCAGGTCCGGGGCCCAGGCGGGGGTGGAGCGCTCATCGTCCACGATGGGGATGTTGTCCTCGGCCAGGGCGGCGTAGATGCTCTCCAACTGCTCCAGGTTGTCCTCGGGATGCGGCAGGGCCTCCAGGATGTCATCCGGGGTGATATGGCCCTTCTTCTTGCCCTTGCGGAGCAACTCTTCCAAGTTCAGCTTATCCTCTTCCATGAAGGTTCTCCTCCGAGGGGCGCCCCGGTTCAATCTGGCGCAGGGCCTCGTTTATAGCCAGTTGGGGGAGGGCTCTTTGCTCCCAGTCGCGGTAATCGTCCCTCGCCAGCTCTGAGGCCCGGCCTCCGGCTTCCGCCTCCGTCAGGAGGGCGTGCTCCTGGGCTTTGAGCTGGCGCAGGCGGCGCTCCCGAAGCCGTCTCAGGCAGTCCCGCAGGGCCGCCTCCCGCTGCTCCTCCCCCATGGGGGGCAGGGGATAGCAGTGGAGGGTGGCCAGGTGCTCCTTTAGGGCCTCGGGCAGGCCCTCCTCCCACCCCGTCTGGCCGTCTTTCCAGGCGCGCAGGAGCTCCCGGTTCTCGCTGTTCTGAAGATGGCCCGCCTCCACCCCCTGGCCCAGCCACCGCAGCTCGGGGTGCTGGAGCAGGAGACAGAGGAGGTGCTCCTCCGCGTCGTGATGGGCCCTTTCCTTACGGGGAGCCTGCGGGGCCGGGGCGCGGCGGCGCTGGCCGGGGCTGTGCTCGCGGGCCGCGGCGCGGCGGGCCAGGGCCCGCTCCGAGGCCCCCACCAGGCGGGCCAGCTTGCCCAGGGCCAGCTCCCGTTCCACCTCGTCCCCCAGCTCGGCGATGAGGGGCAGGACCTCGTCCGCCAGCTGGAGGCGGCCCCGCTCCTGGCTCAGGTCCACCTGGGTCGCCCGGGACTGGAGGATGAAGTCCATGTAGGGAAGGGCCTCGGCCACCAGGCGAGGCCAGGCCGCCGGCTCCTGTCGGATGAGCTCGTCTGGGTCCTGGCCCGCGGGCAGGGCCACGATTTTTATCTCGGCCTTAAGCTGGGAGGAGGCCCCCATCCAGTTGGGGCCGGGCTGCCCCTGGCGCTCCAGCGACTGGCGGGCCACCAGGATGGCTCGCAGGGTGGCCTCGCTCCCGGCGGCGTCGGGGTCCAGGGCCAGCACCAGGCTGCGGGCCAGCCCTTTCAAAGCCCCCAGTTGCTCCGGGGTGATGGCGGTGCCCATGGTGGCCACCACATTCTCATAGCCATGCTGGTGGGCGGTGATGGCGTCCAGGTAACCCTCCACCAGGACGGCTTGGCCCGCGGCGGTGATGGCCGGGGCGGCTCGCTCCAGGCCGTAGAGGATAGTGCCCTTGTGGAAGAGGGGGGTCTCTGGAGAGTTGAGGTACTTGGGCTGGGAGTCGTCCAGGGCGCGCCCGCCGAAGCCCAGCGCCCGCCCCCGGCGGTCCTTGATGGGGAAGATGAGGCGGCCCCGGAAGCGGTCGTAGGTGCGGCCCTCCCGTTCCCCCAAAAGGCCGCCGGCCGTCTGCTCCAGGGGCGAGAAGCCCTGGGCGGCCAGGTGGCCTTTCAGGGCCTCCCCCTGCCGCGGGGCATAGCCCAGTTGAAAAACACTGATGGACTGGGGGTTCAGGCCCCGGCCCGTGACATACTGCCGGGCCTCCTGGCCCTCCTTGCCCTGAAGCTGCTGGTGGTAGAACTCCGCCGCCAGCCGGTTCATCTCCCCTAGGCGGCTCTGCTCCCGCTCCCGGGGGGCGTCCTGGGGCTTCAGGTTCACCCCGGCCCGCTGGGCCAAAAGCCCCAGGGCCTCCTTGAAGTCCAGGTTCTCCTTGAGCATGACGAAGGCGAGGACATCGCCCCCTTTTCCGCAGCCGAAGCAGTGCCACGACTGCCGCTCCGGGGTCACCGTCAGTGAGGGGGACTTGTCGGCGTGGAAGGGGCATACGGCCTTAAACCCCCGGCCCGCCCGCTGGAGGGGGAGGTAGGCGGAGATGGTCTGGACAATGTCCAGGCGCTCTTTGATTTCGGTAATGGCGCTCATGTCTGGCCTTGAGGTGTTAGCTGACTTGGCCCCTTACGGGAGTCTTGGCCCACATTATACCACCCATCCCCCTCGGAGGCGCTCCTGGAACAGGCGCTGGGCGAAATTATCCGTCATCCCCGCGATGTAGTCGGCGGCCTGGCGGGCCCGAGGCTCACCCCGCCGGCCGTACTCCGGCGGCAAGGGCGGCTCCGGGTTCAGGAAGTGGCGGTAGAGGGCTTGCACTACCTCCTGGGCCCGGCGAGACTCCTGGAGGATGGACGGGGACTCATAGACCCGCTGGAACAGGAACTCCCGCAGGGCGTTGGCGGCCTCGTGGATGGGGGCGCTCATGGCTACCCGGGGCGACGCCGCAGGCTCCAGGCCGGCGCAGCCCCAGGACTGCTCCACCATGTCTGTGACCAGGGTGTTGATGCGCCGGGAGGAAGTGGAGCCCAGGACGGCGACGACGGCCTGGGGCACATCTCGTTCTGTGATGAGGCCCGCCCGCAGGGCGTCAGCCAGGTCGTGGTTGATGTAGGCGATGGAGTCCGCCAGGCGGCAAAGCTGCCCTTCTAGTGTGCCGGGGTCGTCGCGGCCCACGCCCTCCTCCAGGATGTCGTAGCGGCTTTTGGAGTGGTGGAGGATGCCCTGGCGCACCTCCCAGGTGAGGTTGAGGCCGGCCCCGTCCCCCTCCAGGCAATCCACCACCCGCAGGCTCTGCTCGGCATGGCGGAAGCCGCCGGGAACCACTGCGGCCAGGGCCTCCTCCCCGGCGTGGCCGAAGGGGGTGTGGCCCAGGTCGTGCCCCAGGGAGATGGCCTCCGCCAGGTCCTCGTTGAGGTTCAGGGCCCGGGCCATGGTGCGGGCGATTTGGGAGACCTCCAGGGTGTGGGTGAGACGGGTGACGAAGTGGTCCCCCTGGGGGGCGATGAAGACTTGGGTCTTGTGCTTTAGCCGCCGGAAGGCCATGGAGTGGAGAATGCGGTCCCGGTCCCGCTGGAAGTCGGTGCGCAGGGGCGAGGGCGCCTCCGCGCGCTCCCGTCCCCGGCTCAAACGGCTCCTGGCCGCGTGGGGAGAGAGGGATTCCTCCCTCTCCTCCAGCCGGCGGCGGACGTCCCTGGGGGCCACGGGGCCTTAGCTGGGGGAGCGTCCCAGCCTGTGCTCCACGCCGGCGATGATGACCCGGGTGTCGTCAATGCGGTCGGGGTTGACGGAGACGGAGGTGATGCCCCACTCCACCAGCTTCTCGGCGAGCTCGGGGTAGTCCGAGGGGGCCTGGCCGCAGATGGAGGAGGTGACCCCGCGGGCGGCGCAGGTCTTGATGGCCTTCTCCAGGGCCAGCACTACCGCCTCGTTGCGCTCGTCGAAGAGCTGGGCGAACCTGGAGTTGTCCCGGTCCACCCCCAGGATGAGCTGGGTGAGGTCGTTGGAGCCGATGGAGATGCCGTCGATGCCCTGGTCCAGGAACTTGTCTAGGATGAGGATGTTGGAGGGCACCTCCACCATCATCCAGAGCTTGAAGTCTGGCCCCTGAACCAGCCCCTCTTGGGTCAGCAACGCCTTCACTTGGCGCAGCTCGTCCACGGTGCGGACGAAGGGAATCATCACCCAGAGGTTCTTGTGCTGGGCTCGCACCCTCTTGATGGCCTCCATCTCCAGCTTGAAAGAGGGGAGGTCCAGGAGGTAACGGGAGGCGCCCCGGTAGCCAATCATGGGGTTCTCCTCCACCTCCTCGTACTTGCTGCCGCCGACGAGGTTGCGGTACTCGTTGGTCTTGTAGTCCGAGGTGCGATACACCACGGGGCGAGGGCTGAAGGCCTGGGCAAAGGTGGCGATGCCCTGGGCCAGCTTCTTGGTGAACTCTTGGCCCCGGCCTTGCTCTAGCATATGCTTGGGGTGCTCGCCGATTTGGGCGATGATGAACTCGGCCCGCAGGAGGCCCACCCCGTCCACATCCCGCGCGGCGGTGCGCTCCGCCAGCTCCGGCTGTGCCAGATTTACATAAAGCCGGGTCTTGGTCTTGATGGCCTCTCTGGGGGCGGCCCGCTGGGCCTGGCGGGCTACGGCTACCCGCCCCTGGTAGATGCGGCCCGAGCCGCCGTCCACGGTGACTATCTGGCGGGGCTTCAGGGTCTGGGTGGCGTTGCCCGTGCCCACCACGCAGGGGATGCCCAGCTCCCGGCTCACGATGGCGGCATGGCAGGTGCGTCCGCCCCGGTCGGTGACGATGGCGGCGGCTCGCTTCATGGCGGGGACGAAGTCCGGGGTGGTCATCTGCGCCACCAGCACATCGCCTTGCTTCACCTTATGGATTTCCGTGGCATCCACGATGATTTTCACCGGCCCCACCTCCACCCCGGGGCTGGCGGGCGAGCCCTGGAGGAGGATTTTGGCCCCGGCAAAGCCGTCGCCCTGCTCCGGGGCGGCCCCTTCCCGAATGGTGGTCACGGGGCGGGTCTGGAGGATGTAGAGCTTGTCCCCCTCCTTGGCCCACTCGATGTCCTGGGGGAAGCCGTAATGATTCTCTATCCTGCGGCCGATTTGGGCCAGGGCTTGGAGGTCCTTATCGGTAAGCTTGGGTTGGTCTTTGCGCTCTGGGGGCACCGGTGACCAGAGGTTGGCGGTCTCGTTGTCCGTAGTGGCCCCGGGGTTGCGCACCAACTGCCGCTCCTGGTGAGCGGTTTCTCTTTGCAAGACTGCCAGGGTTTCCTTCTCCACCAGGTAGCTGTCAGGGGTTTCCTCGCCGGAGACGATGGCCTCGCCCAGGCCCCACACCGCCTCCACCAGGATTTTGCTCTGGTCGCTGGAGACGGGCTCCAGAGTGAACATGACCCCGGAGGAGTGGGATTCCACCATATGCTGGACAGGGACGGCGATTTTCACCTTGAAGTGGTCGAACCCGTTCTGGAAGCGGTAGTAGATGGCCCTGGCCTCGAAGAGGGAGGCCCAGCAGGCTTTAATCGCCTGCACCACGGAATCGGGCCCGCGGACATTGAGGAAGGTGCTCTGCTGGCCCGCGAAGGAGGCTTCGGGCAGGTCCTCGGCGGTGGCGGAGGAGCGCACCGCCACATAGCCGCCCCCCATCTTCTCGTAGGCCTGGCGGATTTGGGCGGCGATGTCCGCCGGCATGGGCTTGGACAGGAGGAGGTCTTTGACCTTGGTGGCAGTCTGTTGGAGCTGGGTGCTGTCCTCGTAGTCCATCCCCTCCAGCAGGCGGCGGATGGGCTCCTGCAGTCCCTCCTCCTGGAGAAACTGGGAGTAGCTATCGGCGCTGACCACAAATCCGGGGGGGACGGGGATGCCGGCCTTGGTTAGCTCCCCCAGGTTGGCCCCCTTGCCCCCGGCCAGGAGGAGGTCCCTCTTGCCAATGTCCTGGAACCACAGGATGGTCTTGTCTTTCACTGACATCAGGGCTGTTACCTCATCTAGGCTCCCCCGGGGGTGGGGGGCTGTTGGTTAGGGGGATTATGCAGAGACGCTCGGGGCCGATGCGCTGTTTTCTACTCATGGCATTGCTCCCTGGCTTTCCCCCAAGAAGGTTTAAATTATATTATATCGCTTGCGCCTTGTCCACATTTTCCCCCGGCTATGGGGGGATGCTCAAGACCCTGGCGCCAACTCCCGGAGCCGGGCGGCCACCTCGGCGATGACGGCATCGGGGGTGGAGGCCCCGGCGGTGAGCCCTACCCGCTCCCGGCCCGCCAGCCAGGCGGGGTCCAATTCCTGGGCTTCCTCGATGGCGTGGGTCTCCGCCCCGGCCCGGGCGCAAACGTCCGCCAGCCGGCGGGTGTTGGCGCTGCTGCGACCACCCACCACCACCATCAGGTCCACCCGGCGGGCCAACTCCTGGGCCGCGGCCTGGCGCCGGCGGGTGGAGTCGCAGATGGTGTTGTAGAGCCGCACCTCCAGGGAGCCGGCCAGGGCCCGCTCCAGCATCCCCTGGGCGAAGCGGGTGAAATCACCCTCGTTCTGGGTGGTCTGGGCCAGGACGCCCAGTCGCCGGGGGAGGGGGTTTTTGAGCTGAGCCGGGTCGGTCACCGCCAGGCCCCGGCCCTGGGCCCAGCCCAGCACCCCTTGCACCTCAGGGTGTAGGGCATCGCCGAAGACGATGACGGCGTAGCCCCCCTGGGCCAGGCGCTGGGCGGCCCGCTGGGCGCTGCGAACGAAGGGGCAGGTGGCATCCACCACGGCCAGGCCGCGGCGCTCAAGCTCCGCGAAGGTCTGGGGGCCAGCCCCGTGGGAGGTGATGGCGGCCCGCCGGCCTTTCAGGACCTCCAGAGCGGGCACCACGGTCACCCCCTGGGCCTCCAGGTCCGCCACGATGCGCCGGTTGTGCACCAGGGGGCCTAAAGTCTCCAGGCTGCCCGCTTCTCTCGCTGCTCGGAGCACGATGTCGATGGCCCGGCGCACCCCGAAGCACAGGCCCATCTCCGTGGCCAGCTCTATCTTCACGGCTTATCCCCCAGGGCCACGGCCTCCGTCCGAGTTGCGCTACCGACTGGCGCCAGGGGCGTCGCAACGGCGTAGGGGCCGCGGTAGGAGGGTGGCAGGAGCTGGGCGATGCTCGCCATCAGGCTCTGGGTGGCCTGGGAGAGCTCCACAGCTTTGGGCTTCTTGGCCTGGGGCCCTAAGGAGAAGGGGGCCCCGATATTCACCTGGAGGCGGGGCCGGCTCACCCAGCCCCGCAGGGTGCGGAGCCGCTCCGTCCCGGCGATGCCCACGGGGAGCACCGTCACCCCGGCGCGCAGAGCCAGGAGGGCGGCCCCTGCGTCGGCATCCTGGAGCTGGGCGCTGCGGCTGCGCCTCCCTTCGGGAAAAGACCCCAGGGCGTACCCCCCGACCAATAACTTCTGAGCCAGGGTCAAACCCTCCTTGCTAATGCCACGGCGTTGCACGGGGAAGGCCCCGTAGGCCTGGACGGGAAGGCGGCTCCAGAAGGAGGTGAAGAGCTCTCGCTTGGCCATGAAGTGGATGGGGCGGGGGACGCTGGCGGCCAGCAGGGGAGGGTCCACCAGGCTCAGGTGATTGGCCACGATGAGGAGCGGCCCCTTTCTGGGGACATGCTCCTGGCCCGTGACTTCCCACCGGGCCAGAAGGAGCAGGAGCAGCTTCACCAGCCCCGTGATGGCAGCATAGTAGAGGCTAATCACGGCACAGCTTCATAATCTCGCCCAGGACCTCCTCCTGGCTGAGGCCCTCGGTGTCGATGACCCAGGCGTCGGCGGCGGGGCGGAGGGGCGATTCGGCCCGTCCCTGGTCCAGCTCGTCACGGTGGCGCAGCTCCTCCATGACCTGCTCCAGGCTCCGGCTTCCCTCGGAGAGAGCCCGATAGTGGCGCCAGGCCCGCTCCTGGAGGGAGGCCTCCAGATAAATCTTGAGCTCCGCCTTGGGGAGCACCACGGTGCCGATGTCCCGTCCCACCATCACCAGTTGCCCCCCCAGGGCCAGGCGCTGCTGTTGGGCCACCAGGGCCCGCCGCACCGCCCCCAGCCGGGAGGCCAGGGATACCCCTGCCTCCACTTGTGGCGACCGCAACTCCCAGGTAGTGAGCTCCTTCCCAGCGATGAAGATGGCGTCTCGCCCCCCTTTGGGCACCTCCATATGTGTCCTCACCGCCAGGGTCTCCATGGACTCCTCGTCCTCTGGCGGGATGCCCCTCTGCAGGGCCAGCCAGGTGATGGCTCGGTACATGAGGCCAGTGTCCAGGAAGCGGTAGCCCAGCCGGTGGGCCAGGAGCCGACCCACGGTGCTCTTCCCCGCCCCGCTGGGCCCGTCGATGGCGATGAGGGTGGGCAGGGGCCGTTCTTTCTTGGGCTCGGCCGTAGTGTTCACTGGCTCCATTATAGCCTCAAGCTTGGGAGTAGGGCAATGGCAAGGGACGCGAGTATAGGCTCAGGAGAAGAGGGAGCGAAGCCAGGCCCAGAGCTGCTGGAGGAGGTTCGCCGTGTCCTGGAACGGGTTTCCCGAAGGGTTGGGGTTGGGTGTGGGGGTGATATTGGGTGTGGGAGATAGGACAGGCGTGGACGTGGACGTGGCTGTGGGTGTAGGGGGAGGTGCGGCTGCTGCGACTGGGGCCAGGGTCGGCGTCGGCGAGGGTGTGGCTGTGGGCCGTGGTGTGGCCGTGGGACGAGGTGTGGGTGTGGGAGTTGCGGTGGGGGCCAGGGTCGGCGTCGGCGAGGGTGTGGCTGTGGGCCGTGGTGTGGCCGTAGGACGAGGTGTGGCCGTGGGCAGTGGCGTGGGCGTGGCGGTGGGCGCCGGGCCGCCCCCTCCGCCGCCAGAAGAGGCTAGTGCGGGGTTGGGCGTGGGCGGCGTGGGTTTGGGTGTAGCAGTGGGCGGAGGTGTGGGCGTGGCCGTAGGTTGAGGCACGGGCGTAGCGGTGGGTGCCGGTGAGGGAGTGGGCGTGGCTGTGGGCGCAGGGGTTGGTGTGGGTGGTATAGGCGTAGCCGCAGGTGTTGGAGATGGTGCGGGTACAGGTGTAGGCGTAGGTGTCGGGGCAGGCGTGGGAGTAGCAGTGGGCAGCGGTGTGGGTGTGGTCGTAGGCTGAGGCGCTGGCGTAGCGGTGGGTGCCGATGAGGGTGCGGGCGTGGCTGTGGCTGTGGGCGCAGCGGTTGGTGTGGATGGTATAGGCGTAGCCACAGGTGTTGGAGATGGTGCGGGCATGGGTGTTGGTGTAGGCGGCACGGGTGTAGGCGTAGGTGTTGGGGCAGGTGCGGAAGTAGCTGTGGGCAGCGGTGT
Source organism: Chloroflexota bacterium (assembly GCA_016210205.1). Taxonomy (GTDB): domain Bacteria; phylum Chloroflexota; class Dehalococcoidia; order JACQUO01; family JACQUO01; genus JACQUO01. The sequence goes on along the minus strand of JACQUO010000024.1, from coordinate 101,484 downwards.
GGGTGTGGTCGTAGGCTGAGGCGCGGGCGTAGCGGTGGGTGTCGGCGTAGGTGTCGGCGTGGGTGTAGCAGTGGGCGTTGGTGTGGGTGTGGGCGTAGAGGGAGGTGGCGGGGCATCCAGGAAACTCAGGTCGTCGAAGTAGACCGAGGCTGACTCCGGGCTGGCGGGGATGAGCACCGCCTTGACCCGAGCGCGCACCGCTAGGGGTGGGGCCTCCACCGAGCCCGTGGTGAGGTACCGGTAGCCGGGGCTGTCCGTGGTCAGGGATTCCAGGGAGTCGAACCGAGCTATCTCCAAGCCGCCGACGTCCAGCCAGGAGATTTGGAGGTAAACCTTTTCGATATTGGGGTCGTTTTTCACGGCCCAGCCGCTCAAGATATAGCTCGCCCCCTGGAGCACGGTGGTGGTGTCCTGGTAAAGCCAAGTGGTGCGGAGTGAGGTGGAGGTGAGCCTGGCGGCATGGGACCCGCTGTGGACCGGCGTAGAAACCTGGGCCAGGGTGCTCCCCGTGAAGACGCGCCAGGGGCTAAGGAGGGGCTCCTCAAACCCGCCGTTGGCCAGATATTCGACCTCGGCTGCGGCGGCATGGTGAGGGAAGGCGGTATAGAGCAGCCATAATAGGACTACTCCCACCAGCAGCGCGCTCCGGGAGGAGAAGGACATAGCCTACTGTTTCAGCGGCCCCCTTTTTTCTCCGCCAGGGGCGTCCCGGTGGCAGGAGTGCCCGTGGGCGCTTCAGCCGCCGGGATGTGCTCTCTGGGTCAGGACTGCTTCAGCCCCATGGGGCCGGCCTGGGTGGCCCTGGCGATGGGGTCTCCAGTGCCGCAGAAGCTGCTGGTCTGCTTGCTGGCCTCGAAGGCGCAGGCCTCACAACAGAAAACCTTGCCCAGCTTGCGAACGGGCTTACCCTCTATCTCTTCGTGGCAGTGGGCGCATTTCAGAGCAGTCGCCATGTGGCACCTCCTAACCCCTTTAGCACTAATGATAATGGCTATTGGTTATGTTGTCAACGGTTGCGTGAGGGCGCGTTTGTCCCTGTTCCCCCGCCCTCAGCCTCGTGGCTTGTTAGACCTGGTTTCTGCGGTTGGCGGCCAGCTGGCCCCGGCGGGCCTGAGACTGGAAGAAGTAGAAAAAGGCTCCTGCTAGGTAAACCAGGTAGGCGACGATTTCCACCAGGCTGGGGTCGTCATTATAGCCGAAGAGACCTTTGAGGACGAGGCCTAGCCCCTCTTTGTCATTGAGCACCGGTTTTAGGTTCCAGACATGCTCGATGACGGTGGGTATGAGGCCAGCCTCGTGGAGTTCATGGATGCCGTAGGCCAGGAGTCCTCCCGCAAAGATGATCAGGAACGCTCCCGTGACATTGAAAAAGGTGCGCAGATTGAGTCGCTTGCTTCCCCTGAACAAGAAGTAGCCCGCTGTTACGGAGGCGGCTAGGCCTAGGAGTCCGCCGGCGGCAGACTCAAAAGGCGTGGTGGTCCTAGTGATAGCCAGCATGAAGAGGACTGTCTCCAATCCCTCTCGACCTACGGCGATAAAGGCCAGGACGCCCAAGGCTAGGGCGGAGCCCTTGACTAAGGCAGTCTCTACCTGAAGTTGGAGATTGGCCTTGATATCCGTGGCTTGTTTCTTCATCCATATTACCATGTAGCTGAGGACGATGACCGCCAGGAAGGCGGCTATGCCCTCGAAGACTTGGGCCGCTGTGCCTTTGAACTCTCCCGCAATCAGAAAGGTGATGACGCCGACGACCAGGGACATGAGGATGGCGGTGCCCACCCCCAGCCACACGCTGCCCGTGTGTTTCTGGTTGCCCGTCTTGTGGAGATAGGCAACTACGATGCCGACGATGAGGGCTGCTTCCAGTCCCTCTCGCAGTGTGATGAGAAATGCCTGGGGCATTTTGGCTCCTCTCTGTTAATTAACCTCGGAATGCGCCCGGACTCTTGTTCCTGTCAGGCGTAAGAGCTTTTTCGTCTTTAGCCACCTCCTTATTATAACTGATTTTCAGTTGCAATTAGATTTTGCAAAATTAAAATGCCTCTCGGGCGGACTTGTTTGTTCCTCAGGTTAGCTCAGCGCCGGGCTCTGTCCTAAAGGAATCTCAGCGGCCTGGGCCCGGCACTTCTGGCAGTAGCCGCCCAGGTGGAACTCCCCGTGGGTCACCTGGAAACCGTAGCGGCTCCCTATCTCCTGCTCCAACTCCTGGGTGAGGGGGCTTTCGAACTCAACCACCTGGCCGCAGCTCAGGCAGAAGAGGTGAGAATGCTCCTGGCCCACCTTGACCTCGTAGTGGTGGTGCTCGTCATCGAAGTGCCGTTCCTCTACCAGGCCCGCCTCCTTGAGCAGGCGGAGGGTGCGGTAGACTGTGGAGAGGCTGAGGCGAGGCTCAATCTCCCGGCTCCGGCGGTAAAGCTCATCGGCGTCCACATGGCCCCGGGTCTCCTGGATGAGCCTGAGGATGAGGCGCCGTTGCCCCGTGATGCGCTTCCCTGTCAAGGCTCTAATGAGGGACGACTCCTGGCGCACCTTCGCCTCCTGCTGAAATGCAAATGCGTAGCAAAAAGCATTATAGATAAAATGCTGGAGGCTGTCAAGCAAGCGGGCCCCAGTTATTGGGGCGCCATATGGGGGTGCAGGAGCGAAGCCCTCGCCGGGGGTCTGGGGGTGTCCCCCAGATAACATATTTCCCCCCTCTCCAGCAGGAGAGGGGGTCAGGGGGTGAGGTATGACCCTTAGGAGCGCACAAGGGGAATGTATGCTCATTGAGGTGACGTGACACTAGACGGTATTCAGGCCTCAGCCCCCCCATTTTCCTCTTGGGCAGGCTAGGGCCTGTGTGCTAGAATGGGCTGAGTTTTGGAGGGACGGGGGTATTCGTGAACAACTGGCTGGATGTGGTCTTCATCCTCACCATCATCTTCTTCGCCTTCGTGGGGCTGAATGTGGGCATCGTCCGGGCTGTGGTGACCATCGGGTCCATCATGCTGGGACTGAGCCTGGCCAGCCAGTACTATGGCCCGCTGGCGGGGCAGCTCTCTGTGTTCATCACCGACCCCGCCTTGGCCAACACCGTGGCCTTCGGGATGATTATGATGGGCGTGGTGGTAGCCTTTCTGTTCGTGTCCGCGGTGCTCCGGGCCCTGGGGCTTCTCATCTTCACCCTTTGGGCTGACCGCATGGCGGGGATGTTCCTGGGCATCGCCCTGGGATTCCTGGTGAGCTACATCATCGCCCTGGGCCTGGCTAAGTTCACCTTCGGCGACCTGGGGTTCCTGGTGGGGCAGTCGGCCATCGGCCCCTGGCTCCTCCGGAACCTGGCCTTTCTGGAGGTCTTCATCCCCAAGGACTTCGGTGGCTTTCTCAGCATCCTCAAGCTCTCTTAAGGCCGTGAGGGCTGGGGAGTGCCGTCCAGACTAGTCGGGATTGCCAGGGGTCTTGGGGGGTTAAGAGCGTTTCTAAACGCTCTGGGAGGGGCGTCGTTGCAGGAGGGGGGCTGGTTCTGCTAGAATGAGGGGGATTTGTAGGCGAGCAAAGCTATGGTGGAACTGTCAGTCCTGGTCCTGAATCAGAATTATGAGCCCCTCAATGTATGCGCCGCCCGGCGCGCCCTGGTGCTGGTTATCCAGGGCAAAGCCGAGGTGCTGGAGAACGGACGGGGCTACATTCGGGCTGCCTCGGAGGCCTTCCCCCTGCCCTCGGTCATCCGGTTGGTCTATCTGGTGAGACGCCCCCGCCCCCAGCGCAAGTTGACCAGGCGGGAGGTTTTTATTCGGGACCGCTACATCTGCCAGTACTGCGGGAGGGAGACCCGGGAGTTGACCCTGGACCATGTCATCCCCCGCTATCGCGGCGGACGGCATGAGTGGGAGAATGTGGTAAGCGCCTGCAAGCCCTGCAACCAGCGCAAGGGCAACCGTACCCCCAGCGAGGTGGGCCTCCGGCTCCGTCGCCCGCCCATCCGGCCGCGGCTCAGCAGCTATTACCTGGTCTATCAGCACCTGCAGCGTAATGGAGAATGGGCCAAGTATGTCCCCGAATGGGAACGAGGGGACTAGCCACAGGGACGGGGCCGGGGGCCCCGATTTTTCTGCCCTAAGAAGGATGTGGGGGTTAACCTCTTGACCCTGTAGAGTCAGAGGGTTAACATAAAGACGGCGAGCTTGGAAAAAGCCCGGGTAGTCCTGGGCTTTATGGGGTTTTGGACTGTAAGCCGTGGTTGAGGTTTTGGCGGCCCTGGTCCTGGGCCTGACCTATACTGGGGTAGCCTTCACCAGGCTGCCCAAGGTGAACATCGACCGCCCCTCGGCGGCCTTCGCTGGCGGTGTCCTCATGGTGCTCCTGGGGGTGCTCACCCCCGAGGAGGCCCTGCGGGCCATCGACTTCAACACCATCGCCCTGCTTTTGGGGATGATGGTCATCGTCTCCGCCCTCAAGGTGGTGGGGTTCTTCCACCTCCTGGCCACCAAGTCCCTGGCCCTGGCCCGCACCCCGCGGCATCTGCTGGGCCTGGTGGTGGCCGCCACGGCCCTGGCCAGCGCCTTCTTCGTCAACGACGCCGTGGTGCTGCTCTTTACGCCCATCATCATCCAGGCCTGCCGCTACCAGAGGGTCAACCCTATCCCCTATCTCATCGCCGCGGCCATGGCCTCCAACATCGGCAGCGCCGCCACCATCGTGGGCAATCCCCAGAACATGCTCATCGGCATCACCTCGGGCATCCCCTTCGCCCGCTTCTTCCTGTATGTCCTGCCCATCGCCTTCCTGTCCACCGTCGCCCTGGTCCTGGTCATGTATCTCTTCTACCGCAAGGTCCTGGACGATGGCTTCGACCAGGCCTCCGGCCTGCCCGCGGACGCCCAATCCTACGATGCCCCGGCCATCTGGCGCATGCTGCCCATTTTGGGGTTGGTGCTGGTGCTGTTCTTCCTGAGCTCCTACCTCAAGGTCGGGATGCCTCTCATCGCCCTGGCCTGCGCCGCCCTGGTGCTGGTGGTGGCGCCGGCCCGCCCCTCCACCATCATCAAGGAGGTGGACTGGGTGCTGCTGCTCTTCTTCGCCGGGCTCTTCGTGGTGATTGGCGGCGCCCACAAGGCCGGGGTGCTGGACTTCTTCATCTCTCGGATAAACCTGACCCCGGACTTCTCGGGCATCGCCTCCATGGCCCTCATGAGCACCCTGGTCTCCCAGCTTGTGAGCAATGTGCCCCTGACCATGCTGGTCATCCCGGCCCTGAAGGGGGTGCCCGGGGATGTGCTCTGGGTGGCCCTGGCGGCGGGCTCCACCCTGGGGGGCAACCTCACCATCATCGGGGCGGTGGCCAACATCATCGTGGTGGAGGGGGCCTCCCGGGAGGGCGTGGAGGTGAGGTTCGGGGAGTTCCTGAAGGTGGGGGCGGTGGTGACGGCCCTGACCGTGGGCCTGGCGGTGCTCATCCTGAGCGGCGAATACTGGCTGGGCTGGCTGCGATAGCCGGTTCACCGCCGGCGCGGGCTGCCAGGCCTGCTGGTGGGCGCTAAACCCTCAGCTCAATAGACATACAGGCGGCCGTAGGGGCGCAGATATAGTGGGAAGAGCTTGATGAAGTCCTTCTTCAGGATTTCCTCGGCGTCCCGGTCGAAGTACTCGGCGTACTGGCCTACTAATGTTCGCAACAGCTTGCGGTCGGCCTCGTCCGGCTCGGCCACCCCCACCTCTTTGCCCAGCTGGTGCTTCTCCACGGCGCCCCGCAGGAAAATCACCCCGCCGTGCATCCCGGTGCCGATGTACGAAGCCCGGTGGCGCTCCCCCTCCTTGAGGGTCAGCCCCAGCACCACCAGCACGCCGCCGGCCATGTACTCGCCCAAAAAGTCCTGGGCGGTGCCCCCCACCACCACCAAGGGCTTCTTCTCGCCGTATTCCTTCATGTGGATGGCGGCCCGGTAGCCCACATCGTCGCGGACGAAGACCCTGCCCCCCCGGGCCGACATGGCCAGGATGTCCCCGGCGTGGCCGTGGACGATGATTTCTCCTTCGTTCATGGTGTTGGCGATGCCGTCCTGGCCGTTGCCGTGGACGGTGATGCGTGGGCCTTCCATGAAGGCCCCCAGGTCGTTGCCCGGGGTGCCGTGGATGTCGAGGCGCACCGGCTTCATGAGGTCGGTGCCGATGTAGCGCTGGCCATAGACATTGGTGAGCTCGATGGACTCCGCGCCGCCGGCCACCGCCTCCCGCAGGAGGGCATTGAGCTCCCGGTAGGGGAGGCCCAGGGCGTCGATTTTCACCTGGCGGTCGCCCCGACCCTTGGCTAGCTTCTTGGTCATGGAGTCTTTCCTCAAGGGGGCCTCAGGCCCCGGCCATCTTCACGCCGAGAATCTCCAGCTCGGTGTCAGTGAGGCCCACGCCCCGCAGGTGCAAGCGGTTGCCCCGCAGGCTCTCCAGGGCGTTGATGCCCATGCCCCCCAGCATGTCCTCAATCTCCAGGCTCCAGCCCCGCAGCAGGTTCACCAGGCGCTGGGTGCCGATATCGGGGTTGATGCGCTTGGTCAGGGCCAGGTTGGTGGTGGCGATGCCCCAGGGACACTTGCCCGTGTGGCACATCTGGCAGACGGTGCATCCCAGGGCGACCAGGGCCGCGGTGCCGATGGCCACGGCGTCGGCCCCCAGGGCGATGGCCTTAATCACATCCCCGCTGTTTCTGATTCCCCCAGAGGCGATGATGGAGGTCTGGTTGCGGATGCCCTCTTGGCGCAGCCGGGTGTCCACCGCCGCCAGGGCCAGCTCGATGGGGATGCCCACATTGTCCCGAATGATTTTGGGGGCGGCCCCCGTGGAGCCCCGCAGCCCGTCCAGGCAAATCATGTCGGCCCCGGCCCGCACCATGCCGCTGGCGATGGCCGCGGCGTTGTGGACGGCGGAGATTTTGACGATGACGGGCTTGGTGTAGTTGGTAGCCTCCTTGAGGGCGTAAATCAGCTGGGCCAGGTCCTCAATGGAGTAGATGTCGTGATGCGGGGCGGGCGAAAGGGCGTCGGTCCCCATGGGAATCATACGGGTGACGGAGACCTCGGCGCTCACCTTCTCACCGGGGAGATGTCCGCCGATGCCAGGCTTGGCCCCCTGACCTATCTTAATCTCAATGGCGGCGGCGGCATCCAGGTACTCGGGGTGGACGCCGAAACGGCCCGAGGCCACCTGGACGATGGTGTTGGCCCCATACTTGTAGAGGCTCTTGTGCAGGCCGCCCTCGCCGGTATTGTATAGAGTTCCAGCGATGCTGGCGGCCCGGGCCAGGGACTCGTGGGCGGTGAGGCTGATGGCCCCGTAGGACATGGCGGCGAAGATGATGGGGGTGTTGATGGTGAGCTGGGGGGCCAGCTTGGTGATGAGCCTGCCCGTGGCCTTGTCGTAGGCCAGGCGGTCGGGCTTGCGCCCCAGGGTGGTGCGCAGCTCCATCGGCTCCCGCAGGGGGTCGATGGAGGGGTTGGTCACCTGGCTGGCGTTCAGCAGCAGCTTGTCCCAGTAGATGGGGTGGTCCTTGTCGTTGCCCATGCCCGTGAGCACCATGGCCCCGGACTCCGACTGCTTGATGATGTCCTCGATGACCTCCCCTGTCCAGTTTCGGTTGGGCACATAGTCCAGGGGGCTGCAGCGGATGGCCAGGGCCTCAGTGGGGCAGAAGGCCACACAGCGGTGGCAGTTGGTGCAATTGCGGTCCCGGCTTTTGACCTCGCCGCTGAAGGGGTCCAGGTAGTGGGCCTCGTAGGAGCACTGGTTGACGCAGACCTGGCAATGGATGCAGCGCCCGTGGTTCCGCTCTATGATGAACTTGTTGGGCAGGAAGGTCTTCATATGTAAACCCCTTAGTGGGAGATGGACTCCTTGACAGCGGCCTTGGCGGCTTTAGTGGGAAGGGAGGCCTTGAGCCGCCCCACGATGGGCTCACCCCCCATGGGTATCCAGGCCCGGTCCAGCTTGGGGCTCACCAGCCGGATAGCGGACTCCTCCGAGGAGAGGTAGAGCATGTCCCCCCGGGTGGCGGCGGTGAGGGGCCGCAGCCGGATGCGGTCGGTGAGGCCTATCATCTCCCCCCGATGGGCCACGACGATGGTGAAGGGCCCGTTGAGGAGGAGGCTCCCATAGACCTGGCGCAGGGTGGTGTAGAACTCCTTCTTCTCCGGCCCCTGGCGGTCTATCTCGCTCCAGAGGGGAGGGGCCAGGATGTCCGCCACCACCTCCAGGGGCAGCTCATGCTGGCGGATGAGCAGGTCCACGGCGTAGGCAATCACCTCGGTGTCCGTGTGCATGGTGCAGTGGTAGCCGTACATCTCCAGATACCGCCGGTTGATGCCGTAGGAGGAAATCTCCCCGTTGTGGATGACAGTCCAGTCCAAGATGCTGAAGGGGTGGGCGCCGCCCCACCAGCCGGGGGTATTGGTGGGGAAGCGGCTGTGGCCCGTCCACAGGTAGCCCTGGTAATCCGTCTCTAGGCGGTAGAACTGGGCCACATCCTCCGGATAGCCCACGCCCTTGAAGACCCCCATATCCTTGCCGCTGGAGAAGACGAAAGCCCCGTCCATCTGGGTGTTGATGCGCATCACCTGGGAGACCACATAGTCGTCCTCGCGGCGGCCCTCCAGGCGATGGGGATGGGCCAGGGCGAAGTAGCGCCGGATGAGGGGCGGGTCCACGATGGCGGGGGTGGGCTGGGTGGGCACCTCCTCCGCCAGGTCGATGCAAAACTGGTCCTGGAGGAAGCTTTCCACCTCCTGCTGAGCCTCCCGAGAGAGGTACATAATGTGAAAGGCGTAGTGCTGGGGGAAATTGGGGTAGAGGCCGTAGACGGCGAAGCCCGCCCCCAGGCCGTTGCCCCGGTCGTGCATGAGGGTCATGGCCTTGATGATGTCGCCTCCCCCGAAGCGCCGGCCTGAGGTGTCCATCATCCCGAAGATGGAGCAGGCGTCGTTGACCTTGTCGTCGCCGTGGGGGTTGTTGATGCGGTTCAGATCCTTCATGCTGTTTCCCTCTGCCTCTCCTGGTTCACTCCGCGGCTATGCGCGCCTGGCGCAGCTTCGCCGGCAGGAAGGCATAGCCGAAGGAGGGGGAGATGAGGTCCTTCTTGAAGGGGGTCACATCCACCCGCTCTTTGATGAGGCTGAAAATCACCCCGGCCTTCTCCAGGTTTCCCACCAGGATGAACCCCACCACCCGGCCGTCCTGGAGCACCACCTTCTCATAGTGGCCGTTGTGGGCAGGGTGGCGCAGCACCTCGAAGCCGTCGAGGGTTGGCGGGTTGGCCTGGCCCGCGGCGGCGATGGCGGTGCCGAAGTACGATAGGGCGTTGACGGCGCTGGTGCCGGGGCAGGGATTGCGCTCGCCGGCCATGTTGGCTCCGGCGGTGAGGCCCCCGATGACGGCGCTGGGCCACACCGGGTTCACCCGGACCTCCTGGCAGGCGAAATCGTAGGACTCTGCCACATCGCCGCAGGCATAGACGCCGGGGGCGCTGGTCTCCATGTGCTCGTTCACGGGGATGCCCTCCCGGACCTTCAGGCCTGCCTCCCGGGCCAGCTCCGTCCGGGGGTCCACGCCCCGGGCCAGAATCACCACCTCGCAGGGGATGGTCTCGCCCCGGCCCAGGGCCACGCCCTTGACCTGGCCGTCCTGGCCCAGGATTTCCTCGCCGCCGCTGCCCTTGATGACCTTCAGCCCCTTGGCCAGCGCAGCCTTCTCCATGAGGGCCGAGGCCTCGGCGTCCAGGAGGGTTGAGAGCAGCCGGGCGCTGCGCACCACCACGGTGGTCTCGTTGCCCCGTCGCAGGAGCGCTTTGGCGGCGGAGAGGCCGATGAGCCCGCCGCCGATGACCACAGCCCGATGCCGGGCGATGAGATAGTCCCCGATGGCTTTGGCGTCGTCCAGGGTGTTGAAGACGAAGACCCCCTTGAGGTCTCGTCCTTTGATGTCGGGCAGGGTGGGGGTGCCCCCGGTGGCCAGGAGCAGTTTGTCCCACTTCAAGGTGCGGCCGTCCGCCAGGGTAGCACGTTTCTGGGTCAGCTCCAGGCGGGTCACCTTCGTCCCCAGGATAGCTTCGATGCCATGGGATGGGTAGAAGTCCGCCGGGCGGAGGAGCATCTTCTCCAGGGTGACATCCCCCGCCAGGTAATCGGAGATGAGGGGCCGCGAGTAGGCAGGGTAAGGCTCGTCGGAGACCATGGTAATGGCCCCTTTGGGGTCCCCCCGGCGGATGGCCTCCGCGGCGGCGATGCCCCCCGCGGAGTTGCCGATAATCAGATAGCTAGCCACGGGCGCTCTCGGCGAAGATGAGGGCTTCGTTGGGGCAGTTGGCCACGCAGGCGGGCTGGGGGCGCCCGGCGCAGAGGTCGCACTTGGCGGCCACCCCCCGAGCCGGGTCGCGATAGATGGCCCCATAGGGGCAGACGGCCAGGCAGGTCCAGCAGCCCACGCACTTATCCGGATCCAGGGAGACCACCCCCGTGGCCTCATCCCGGGTGAGGGCGCCGGCGAAACAGCCGTATACGCACATAGGCTCGCGGCAGTGGCGGCAGGGCAGGGCCAGGGACACCGGCCCCTTCTCCGTGACCTGCACCAGGGCCCGGGGCCGCGGGGACTCCAGCTTGTAGGCCCGGATGAGGTCCTGGGAGAGGGAGTGGGCGGCCAGGCAGTGCACCTCGCACAGGCGGCAGGCCATGCACACTTCCTCTTTGGGATAGACCTTCTTCATGCTAGGGCTCCTATGATGTCCCCGCGCGGCGTTTGAGATAAAATTAGCCCCGCGGCTGCTGGGGCAAATAACAACGCTATCTTAAAATATATTATAAGCGCCAGGGGCTGTCAAACGGCGGAGCGGGTATTTTCAGGGAAAAGCCTGGCTCCAGGCTAGGTGTAACATATTCGTAACTGTGGTCAACATAACGCTCTCAGGGCGGGGGCCGGTCCCGGCTCGCCCGCGCTGGCCTGGGGCTTCGGAGGAGAGACTGGATTGGCTAAACTCAAAGGAACCTACGCCCTAGCGCTGCATCTGGAGACCCCACAGACCTTGCTGGTGGGGCGTTTGGGGGTGTTCTCTTTTCCCCCTGGGTATTACCTGTATCTGGGCAGCGCCCTGGGCTCCCTGGCCCCGCGCCTGGAGCGGCATCTGGCTGGCTCTGGCCGCCGTCACTGGCATATCGACTACCTCCGGGCCGTGGCCACTCCCGTGGGGGCTGCCTATGCCAAGACCGCCGAGCGCGAGGAGTGCCGCTGGGCCCGGGCCGCCCTGGCCCTGCCGGGGGCCACGGTGGTGTCGCCCCGCTTCGGCGCCTCTGACTGCCGCTGCGCCGCCCATCTCTTCCGCTTCCCCCGGCCGCCGCTGGCGGCGCTGGAGCGGGCTTTGGGCCAACCCCTCCGGCGCTGGCCGAGGTGTCTCCCTTGAGGCCAGGGCCTCAGTCGCAGCAATCCTCCAGGTTGAAGAAGGTCTCGTCGAAGAAGTCCGCTACCCGCTTGGACATCTTGTCCTCCTGGCCCGCCCAGAAGTGGTCGGCCCCGGAGATGACCGCGGACTCCTTAGGCTCAGAAAGCTCCGCCACGAAGTTGCGGAACTTCGCTACGGGGGAGAACTGCTCGTCCTTATCCCCAGTGAGGAACAGCTTGGGGCGGTCATAATCGGCCAGGAGATTGCCCTCGCCGAAGGTCAGGGGGTAGGAGACTGCCGCTAGGGCCTTGACCCGACTGTCCTTCGCGGCCTCCGCTGCCGCCACTCCCGCTCCCCAGGAGTAGCCCGCCAGACCTAGAGCGCCCTTATCTACCTTCTCCTGGGAGGTCAGAAAGTCCAGGGCGGCCTTAACATCCTCCTGCTCCCCCACGCCGCTGGCGAACTGGCCCTGGCTGCCCCCCACGCCCCGGAAGTTGAAGCGCAGGGTGGCGATGATTTGCCGGTCCAGGGCGGCGGCCATGGCGGCCACCACATTGTTGTCCATAGAGCCGCCGTGCTGGGGGTGGGGGTGGCAGAGCACCACCGTGGGGAAGGGGCCGTCGCCGTTGGGCAGGCGCAGCACTCCCTCCAGGGTGAGCGGGCCGCAGGGGATGGTGACCGGGGTCTCTCTCATGACTCCTCCTCTGGGGGCGCGGCCTCTGCTTGGGACAGGGCACGGCCCCATCTTTCTAGCCTTTTTTGAATCTCCCGTTCCAGCCCCTGCTCGGTGGGCTGGTAGAACCTCCGGCCTTGGAGGTTTGGGGGCAAGTAATCCTGCTGCACCAGGTGGCCGGGGTGGTCATGGGGGTATTGGTAGCCCTGGCCGTATCCCAGCCCCTTCATCAGGGGAGTGACGGGGTTTCGGATGTGCAGGGGCACGGGCAGGGGGCCGCTCTGGCGCACCTCCTCCTTGGCCTGGCCGTAGGCCCGGTAGAGGGAGTTGCTCTTGGGGGCGGTGGCCAGATACACCACCGCCTGGGCCAGGGCCAGATCCGCCTCGGGCATCCCGATGAAGTGCGCCGCCTGCTGGGCCGCCATGGCCACCACCAGGGCCTGGGGGTCGGCCATCCCCACATCCTCGGAGGCGAAGCGCACCAGCCGCCGCACGATGTAGAGCGGGTCTTCCCCCGCCTCCAGCATCCGGGCCAGCCAGTAGAGGCCGGCGTCGGGGTCGGAGCCCCGCAGGGATTTGTGGAGGGCGGAGATGATGTCGTAGTGCTGGTCTCCCGCCTTATCGTAGAGGAGGGCCCGGTGCTGCAGGGCCTCCTCGATGGCCCCCAGGCCCACGCGGCGCCGTCCCTGGGCGTCGGGAGGGGTGGCCAGGGTAGCCAGCTCCAGGGCGTTTAGGACCACCCGGGCGTCTCCCCGGGCTTGGGCCACCAGGAACTCCCGCGCCGGCGGCTCCAGCTCCACCTGGAGTTGGCCCAGGCCCCGCTCGGGGTCAGAGAGGGCGCGGGAGACGATGGTCTGGATTTCTGCCTCGCCCAGGGGGTTCAGAGTGAAGACCCGGCAGCGCGAGAGGAGGGGGGCGATGACCTCGAAGGAGGGGTTCTCGGTGGTGGCCCCAATCATGATGATGGTGCCCCGCTCTACGAAGGGGAGCACGGTGTCCTGCTGGGACTTGTTGAAACGGTGGATTTCGTCGATGAAGAGGATGGTGCGCTGGCCAGTATGGCCGCGCCGCTCCTGGGCCTCGGCGATGATGCGGCGCAGGTCGGCCACGCCGGCGGAGACGGCGCTCACGGGGCTGAAGTGGGAGGAGGTGAGGCCCGCCACCATTTGAGCCAGGGTGGTCTTGCCGCTGCCCGGGGGGCCCCAGAGGATGAAAGAGGGCAGATGATCGCCTTCCAGAGCGTGCCGGAAGACCCGCCCGGGGCCCACCAGGTGTTCCTGGCCCACGAATTCCCCCAGGGTGCGGGGCCGCAGGCGCGCGGCCAGGGGCGCTTCTTTAGACTCCCGCTCCTCCCCAAGCCGCGTCCATAGGTCCACGCCCACGCTCCCTATGCCCAAGTCTGAAAGTCAGGAGCCCGTGTCGGGCGCGTCAGGGGCCATGGTCTCCGCCAGTCGCCACTCTCGGCCCACCTGGCAGCAGGGCTCCATGAGGGTGATGTAGTAGTCCTCGGAAGTGAGGCCTTTAGCCCCGGGGACGACAAAGAGCAGGGCTGACCGCTCCACCGCCTGGCTCCCGCAGCGAGGGCAGGCCAGCCCCTGGCCCGGCCCGCCGATGGGGTCGAAGTCGTGGCCGCAGTCCCGGCACTTGATGATTCCCGGAAGTGGCACTTTAGGTATCCCCCCTCATTAATAAAAAGGTCCTTTTATATCTTATAAATCCTGGGGGGCCTTGTCAATCTGGGCCTCTTCAGCTCTCGGAGCGCAGCACGCCGCCGGTGGCCCAGTTCTCGCGCGGGAATTCCACGAAGACCACGGTGGTGTCCTGGGGGCGGGCATTGGCGATGGAGGCCACTGCCTCGGTGATGACCCGGGCCAGCTCCGCCTTCTGGGCCTTGGTGCGCCCCGCCAGCATCTCCACACGGATGACGGGCATTTTTGTTCCCTCCTTCTGGTTGTGATACTATGTTTTTGAGCTATTTTTTAGGAGACTCCATGGCCCGACATGGCCTTCCTCAGCCACCCTTGGCCCACCGCCTCAAGCTCCGCCTCAAGCGGGCCTTGGGGCTGCGGGTCATCCTCTGCGACACCTGCCAGTGGGACTGGCGCTCCGCCTGCCACAACCCCCAGCGGCCCAACGCCACCTGGTGCCCCGAGTATTCGCGTCGGGGACGGTGAAGATTATAGCCAGGACGGGGGAGTCCTTCAAGCCTGACGGGGAGGTCGTTTAGCAGTTGGGGGTGCAGAGGGTCAGGCCCCCTCTGCCGTGGGTCTGGGGGTGTCCCCCAGACTCCTTCCCTTTCTATACCCCAGGCGTTGGTTTTGACATCCTTTCAGCTTCCCGCTAGAATGGGGGTCGTTTTGGGCCTGCCCCCAGGGACGAGGATACAGAGGTGGAGAAGAGGAGATGAATGTAGTAATCCCCCTGGCTTCCAGCCTGGTGAGCTTCGTCTTTGCCACCGCGGTGCTGGACCAGTACTTCGCCCGGCGCCAGCCCTACCAGTTGGTCTGGGCCGTGGGGCTTCTCATGTACGGCGTCGCCACGGGCTGCGAGTTCCTCACCGGAGTCTTTGGCCTCAACGCCACCACCTTTCGGGTCTGGTATCTCTTCGGGGCCGTCTTCGCTGCGGCCTATTTGGGCCTGGGGACGGCCTACCTCCTAGCGCCCCGGCCCCTGGCGCACCTCCTCATGGCTGGCCTGCTCCTGGCCTCGGTCTATGCTGCGGCCATGGTCTTCGCCGCCCCGGTGAACTTGGGCGTTCTCGTCCCCGGCGGCGTCATGTCAGGTGAAGCCTTCGTGGCGGGCGAGGCCAGCCCCCGGGGCCTCACCCCCTTCTTCAACATCTTCGGCACCGTGGCCCTGTGGGGCGGGGCCATGTGGACCGGCCTGGTCTTCCTCCTCAAGCGCAAGCAGCGCCATCGAGCCGTGTCCAACTTCCTCATTGCCCATGGGGCGGTGTTCACCGCCCTGGGAGGCACCCTGGCTCGCTTCGGCTGGCCCGACGGCCTCTATGTGGCTGAGCTCGTGGGCATCATCGTCATCTTCATCGGCTTCTTGAGGAGCCGCGAGGTCTTCGGCCTCCCCCGTTTCCCCCTCATCCACGGCTTCCGCCGCGTCCCTGAAGCCTGAAGTCAGCCCGGCCCTGCATCTCCCGGGCACGAAATTTCCGCCACGCCCCGGCCCTCCGGGCCCGCCGCCCGCGGGGCATTGTGGCCTGATGGCCAGGAGGGTATAATCCCTGCTAAGAAAGGGATTGGCCCTATGAAAGTGTCCGCCCTGGGCGAGTTCGGCCTCATCGGACTGATTCACCAGACCGTGGAGCGGCTGAAGGTGGCTCAGCCGCCTCCTCCGGGGGAGCTCCTCCTGGGCATCGGCGACGACGCCGCCGCCTGGCGCCCGGGCCAGGGGGTGGAGCTGGCCACCACCGACACCCTGGTCCAGGGGGTGCACTTCACCATCGGTTTCGGTTCCTGGGTGGACCTGGGCTGGAAGGCCCTGGCGGTGAACATCAGCGACCTGGCGGCCATGGGCGGGTTGTCCCGTTACTGCCTGGTGACCTTGGGCCTCCCCCCCGATGCCGAGGTGGAATGGATAACAGACCTCTACCAGGGGATGGCCGAGGCGGCTCGTCAATACGATGTGGGCATCGTGGGCGGGGACATCGTGCGCTCCCCGGTGGTGTTCGTAACGGTGGCCCTCATGGGCCCGGCGCCGGAGGGCAAGCTCCTGACCCGCTCCGCCGCCCGGCCAGGGGACCAGATAGCTGTCACAGGCTATGTGGGCTCCTCGGCCGCGGGCCTGCGTATGATGCAGAAGCACCTTGTTCTGGAGGAAAGGGCTGTGGGCTACCTGCGGCAGGCGCACCTCCGGCCCCAGCCCCGGGTGGCCGAAGGGCGGCTTCTGGTGGCCCAGGGCGTGAAGTCGGCCATAGACATTAGCGACGGCCTGCTGGGTGACCTGGCTCACATCTGCGAGGCCTCGGGCGTGGGGGCCCGCCTCTATCTGGAGAAGGTCCCGTCCCACCCGTGGGTGCAGGCGGCCTTCGGGGATGAGGCTCTCAGGCTCGCCCTTTCCGGCGGTGAGGACTATGAGCTGCTCTTCACCGCCCCGGCAGAGATGGTGCGGGCGGTGCAGGAGGCGGCGTCTCTGCTCATCACCGTCCTGGGGGAGATAACTCCAGAGCCTCGAGGGAGAGTGGTCCTGGTGGATGCCGAGGGCCAGGAGGTCTCTCCCCAGGAGCTGGGCTGGGATCACCTTAAGAGATAAGGAACGGGGGCAAACCATTGGGAGCCCTGACGGCCGTCACCAACAGCGCCAAGGAAACCCAGCTCCTGGGGGCCCGCCTGGGAGAGTTGGCCCGGGCCGGGGATGTCTTTTTGTTGATAGGTGAGCTGGGGGTGGGCAAGACCAATCTGGCCCAGGGCCTGGCACGGGGCTTGGGGGTGCGGGACTACGCCATCAGCCCCTCCTTCGTGGTGGTTCGGGAGCACCAGGGTCGCCTGCCCTTCTACCATGTGGACCTCTACCGCCTCCAGCGGCTGGAGGAGGTGGAGGAACTGGGTTTGGGGGACTACTTCTACGGTCAGGGGGTCACCGCAGTGGAGTGGGCCGACCGGGCCCTGGCCGCCATGCCCCCGGAGTGGCTCCTCATCAGGATGCGGCACCTGAGCCAGAATCGCCGCAGCCTCACCTTTGAGCCTGTGGGGGAGCGCTACCTGGCCATGCTCTCCCGTTTCCGCTTCGCTACCTGGGCCATTTGAGACGGCGGAGGCAGATGGAAATCGGCATCGACACCTCCACCGCCTTAGCCGGCATCGCCATCTCTCACGAGGGGCAGGCCCTCTACCAGCTCTCGTGGAGTGGCCCCCAGAGCCACACCCAGGCCCTCTATCCCAACCTGGTCCACCTCATGGCCCAGGCCGGCCTGAGATGGGAGGGGGTTACGGCGCTGTATGTGGCCCTGGGCCCTGGCAGCTTCAACGGTCTGCGGGTGGGGCTGAGCGCGGCCAAGGGTTTGGCCTATGCCAGGCAGCTTCCCATGTTGGGCATCTGCACCCTGGAGCTGGAGACCTACCCCCATGCCTGGACGGGGTTGCCCCTCTGCGCCCTCCAAGAGGTCGGGGGTGGGATGCTGGCTGCCGCCTGCTACCGGATGGAGGGGGTGGAGTGGCGCTGCCTTAAATCGCCCCACCTCACGGGCCAGGCGGGCGTCGCCCTCTGGGGCCGGCGTCGCACCCTCTTCTGCGGCTCCGGGGCGGTGGCCCTGGCGTCTGTCCTAGAGGAGCGGTTGGGGTCACGTGCGCTGGTGGCCCAGGGGCCCATCTCCAGCCGGGGTGCGGCCCTGGCGGCCCTGGGCTGGCGCCGCCTCAGTCGCGGGGAGCGGGACGACCCCGCCACGCTCCAGCCCATCTACCTGCGGCGCCCTTCCATCACGTTGCGGGGCCAAAAGCCGCGGTAGGAGCCGCCGCCAGGCCAGGCCGGTTCTCTGGCACGGGGTTCTAGGCCAAGGTGAGACAAAGACCAGGGGTTTTTGGGGGTTAACCCCAAGATGCGGTTCGCAGGAGGTCATGGCATGGAAGGCGAGGTCATTCGGGTGCTCTGTCCCCGATGCCAGCAGTGGGGACGGGCCCAGTTGGATTTGACTCCCCCGCAAACCACCCCGGGCCCCTATAGCTGCACCTTTTTTGTCCCCCAGTATGAAATCTTCTGCGGGTGCCCGGGCTCCCGGCGAGTGGAATGGGATGACCTGGAGGACTGGGTTCAACTGCCCCCGGAAGACAAGCTCGGGGGAAGATAGTGCCACCGGGCGCGGGGGAGGCCGCTCTAGTGAAGCAGGCCCTACTCCTCACGGGGCCGCCGGGCTCGGGCAAGACCACCGCCCTGCGTCGGGCCCTGGCCGGCCTGGAGGGGCGGGCCGGCGGCTTCTTCACCCAGGAGCTGCGGGATGGTGGGCTGCGCCTGGGGTTCGAGATAGTCACGCTCTCGGGAGAGCGGGGCCTCCTTGCCCACCGAGATTTCCCCTCCGCCTTCCGGGTGGGCCGCTACGGGGTGGACCTGGCGGCCTTGGAGCGCCTGGCAGTCCCCTCCCTGGCTAAAGCTATGAAGGAGCGCAAGTTGGTGGTCATCGACGAAATCGGAAAGATGGAAATCCTCTCCCCTGCCTTTCGGGAGGCGGTGCTGACGCTGCTGGAGAGCGGCCAACCCGTGCTGGGGACGGTGATGCGGGCCCGCCACCC
Source organism: Chloroflexota bacterium (assembly GCA_016210205.1). Classification (GTDB taxonomy): domain Bacteria; phylum Chloroflexota; class Dehalococcoidia; order JACQUO01; family JACQUO01; genus JACQUO01. The sequence continues at coordinate 83,189 of JACQUO010000024.1, read as the reverse complement.
CTGGGCGGAGATGGTGAAGGTCCATCCCCAGGTGGCCCTGCTCACCGTGGCCCGGGGACATCAGGATGAGACTGCGGCCCAGGTGCGGCGCTGGCTGGCAGCTCGCCTGTCCCTTGAGGAAGGAGGGCGCTAATGGAGCGGACTCTGGTCCTCCTCAAGCCCGACGCCGTGCAGCGAGCCCTGGTGGGCAGGCTCATCGCCCGCTTCGAGGAGAAGGGCCTGCGCCTGGCGGGCCTGAAGCTGTTCTGGGTGGATGAGGGGCTGGCGGGCCGGCTGTATGAGACGCACCGGGGCAAAGACTTCTACCCGGGCTTGATGCGTTTCATCACCTCTGGGCCCATCGTCGCCCTGGCCCTGGAGGGCCGCCAGGCGGTGGCGGTGGTGCGGCGCCTCATCGGGGAGACCGACGCCGCGGTGGCCTCTTCGGGGACCATCCGGGGGGACTGGGCCATCGACAACCGCCGCAACCTGGTTCACGCCTCAGACTCCCCCGAGACGGCTCAACGGGAGCTGGGCCTCTTCTTCCGGCCCGAGGAGCTGGTGAGCTATAAGAGGGATTTTGAGCGCTGGCTCATTGAATCCTGACCAGGGGCTTGCCCTTGCTCCAAAGGCTCTCCAGCTGGTAGTAGGCCCGCTCCTGAGGGGCAAAGATGTGGGCCACCACATCGCCGCAGTCCAGGAGCACCCAGCCCGACTCCGCCTCCCCCTCTTGGCGTCTGGGCGCAGCCCCCTCTTGGCTCAGAAGCTCGTCGATGCTTGCGGCGATGGCCTTAATCTGGCGGGTGGACTCGCCGGTGCAGAGGACAAAAAAATCGGCGAAGGAGCTTATCCCCCTGATGTCCAGCATCAGGATATCTCCCGCCTGTTGGTCCACGGCGATATCTACGACCCTTCGGGCCAGTTGCTCTGCTTCCAGACTCTCGTTCCCCCCTTTTGTGCCTATTATAGCACAGGCTTGAGGCCAGAAGAACCGCACAGGGATGGATAAAAAGCCAGGGGCGGGCCGCCTTAGGCGGCCCGCCCCTGTACCGTGGTCCTGAAAGGTCTACTTGGTGGGCAGGGTCTGGGCGTAGGTCAGGACATCCACCACATCCTGCATGCTCCAGCCGTTCACCGCGCCCGAGGGCATGGATTTGCCGGGCTGCCCGAAGCGGATCTTGTTTATAGTCTCCCAGGGGTTATCGGTGGCCGTGGTGCCCAGATACTCGGGTGCCGCCGCGTCGCCGAAGTTGAGCGTTTTGCCGTCGGCACCGTGGCAGGCGACACAGGTGGCATCGAAGAGGGTCTTACCCTTGGTGGCGTTGCCCCCGATGGGCTTCTTGGTGGCATAATCTATGTATGGGGTCTCGTTTATCAGGCTCTGGCTGAGGAAGTTGGCCAAGTCGGTAAGGGATTGTCCATCGAGCACTTTGGAGAAGTCGTGGCGAGCATTGGTGCTCCCGCTCAGAATCCCCAGAAGTTGCTCTTGAGACTTGGAAGTGCCAGCGTCATAGACGCCGACAAACCCCGTCTTGTGGGAGCCAGAGCCGTAGGCGCCTCCTACCCCCTTGTAGTCCCAGCCGTGGCACTCCTTGCAGCGCCAGGTGTCGTCCCCGGTGCGGGTGTTGGTGGTCTGGGTGGCCCAGAGGGGCTGGTTGCCCGCTGGGACGGCGACTTTAGCCTCCTCAGTCCAATGGTCGTAGAGGCGACCGCCCCGGGCGATGCTGGCAACCGTTGCCGGTGCTCCTCGCAGTGCCTCAGCGATGAGCGCCTTGAGCTCCGCGGTGGTGGGTGTCTTGCCCGCTGGCCCTGGGGGGCCCGCGTCGCCCTTGGGCCCGGCGGGGCCAGCAGGGCCGGCGCAGGCCGCTGTCACCAGCAGCCCCACAATCAAGGCTCCCAGGATTGCCCCTTTGCCGAATGGGAAAGTCCGCATCCTTCACTTCCTTTCTGTTTTCTGAAAATGCCAGGAGTCTTGCCGTAATTCTGTTGTTGCCTCACCTCCCCCTCTCGTGCTACAAGTTGTCGTAATTTGGGGCAAAAAAACCCTCAACAAATCAGGAAGGTGGCCACCAGAACCAAGGAGGCCGCGCCCGCCAGGCCCAGGGAGTGATGGCGGACTGGCCCCCTCGGGGCCGCTTTCAGGGCTTCCTGGAGCCGCCGTTTCAGGCCGTGGTGGCTGTCGCCGAAGGGACTCCCCACTCCCAGGGCCTGGGCAGCGCTCCTTTGGCTGAACTGGATGAGGCTGTGGGCATAGTCGTAGCCAGCGATGCCCATAGCCCGGGCCCCCTGGTCGGCGGCCAACTCTGTCTCCAGCAGGATTTGGCGGCGGAGCGCCCACGCCATGGGGTTGAAGCAGAGGATATGGCTCAGGCTGGTGAGGAGGAAAGCCCGCCGGCTATCCCGACGCTGGATATGGGCCAACTCGTGGGCCAGGACGGCCCGCAGCTCTGCGGGGGCCAGGCCCCGGAGGGCCTCACGGCTCAGCACCAGATAGGGCCGGAGGAGGCCCATGGTGGCGCAGAGGTATCCGGGGGCCACCGACACCAGGACAACTGGCCGCTCCATTCCCCCTCGCTCCAGCAGCTGGCTCAACATCGCCTCGAATTGGGGGTGCTGGCCCGGCTCCAGCCGTCCCAGGTGGCGGGGGAGATACCAGAGGGCCAGCAGGGACAGGGCCCCCTTGGCCAGGAGAAAGGCCAAGGTCAGGCCCAGGGCCAGGGTGAGGAGGGTGACCATGGTCTGCCACCAGGGATAGGCGTCGAAATAGGTGCTCAGGGCCAAGAGGCGGTCCAGGGGCAGAAGGGGCAGGCTGGCCCGGGAGGGCACGGCCAGATAGAAGAGAGGAGGGCCCACCAGGGGCAAGGCCATCGCCAGGAAGAGGAGATTGGCCCTGAAGGCCGGATTTCTAATCCGAAACAATAGGATGAGGCCCCAGACCAGGATGAAGGCCACCAGAGTCTGGAATATGTTCTCCACCATGTAGATGTTGGCGGTTTCAAGTAGGGACTTGGCGGTGAACACTACTCCCTCTTCTTGCGGTAGTCCTGGAGCAAACTCTCCAGCTCAGCCAGGGCCTCTTTATCCAACTGGGCCAGTCGTTCCACGAAGGGGACCAGGGCCGCCTTTCCCAGGGCACCCATGAGGCCATCGAAGAAGCCCCGGGCCGCCGCATGCCAGACTTCATCTCGGCTCAAGGACGGACTGTAGATATAGGCGTTGCCAGCGCGAGCCCGGCGCAGGAGCCCCTTTTGACGGAGGCGCACCATGATGGTCATGATGGTAGTGTAGGCTGCAGGGCGTGGGCCCTGGAGCTTCTCCCGCACCTGGGCTACGGTGGCCGGGCCATCGCGCCACAGGATGTCCATCACTTCGGCCTCTCTCGGGCCCATAGGCTGGTATTGGGCTTCCCAGCGGGCTTCCCTTTTCCTGGGCAACTCCGCTACTCTTTCTTGGGTCATCCCTGGGCCTGAAGATATAGGCCAGACCCGATAGGTATATACTAAATGATGTAGTATCTCAGCCCATGTTATGCTTATCATCCTTGATTTGTCAATCCCTTGTGGAGAGGAAAACCTGGGTGTTTCTTGAGGATGGTCCTTGTCAGGGGGTTGTTGCCAAGGATTGGCAGGCGTGCTATGATTTTTGGAAATCTCTAGGCTTGAGCTAACCTTGGGGGAGCTTTTCCTTTGGCCCAGGGCCCTGGCTCAAGGAAGGAGCGGAGACTGATGTGGGTTAGAGGCATTCGCGGCGCCACCACGGTGGAGCACAATACCCGAGAGGAAGTCCTCGCCGCCACCAAAGAGCTGCTGGCCGGGATGATGAAGGCCAATGACATTGGCCCCGACGATGTGGCCTTTGCCCTCTTCACCACCTCTCCGGACCTGAATGCCGAGTTCCCGGCGGTGGCTGCCCGGGAGATGGGCTGGCTTGAGGTGGCCCTCATGTGCACCCACGAGATGGATGTGCCCGGGGGCCTCCCCAAGTGCGTCCGCGTCATGCTCCTGGTCAACACCAACAAGAAAAACAGCGACATCAAATTCGTCTATCTTAAAGGGGCCGTGAACCTGAGGGCCAGTGTCACGCCCGCTAAGACGAGGTAAGTCTGCCCCAAGAGGCTTTGCCATGATTGTGGTTATGAAGAAATCCGCCACCCAGGCCCAACTGGATGAGGTGCTGAGGCGCATCACCGACATCGGCCTCTCGGGGCATCTCTCTCAGGGGATAGAGCGCACGGTAGTGGGGGTGGTGGGCCAGACTCACCCCGAGCTCAAAGATATGCTGGAGATGCTTGCCGGGGTGGAGGATGTCATTCCCATCAGCCGACCCTACAAGCTCTCCAGCCGGGAGTTCCAGCCTGAGAGCACCGTCGTACAGGTGGGGGGGGTGTCCGTCGGGGGCGGAGAGCTCACGGTCATGGCCGGCCCCTGCGCCGTGGAGACCGAGGAGCAGGTCCTCTCCACCGCCCGGGCCGTCAAGGCCGCTGGGGCCAACATCCTCCGCGGCGGCGCCTTCAAGCCCAGCACCTCGCCCTACTCCTTCCGCGGCTTGGGGGAGGAAGGGCTCAAAATCCTGGCGACCGCCCGGAAGGAGACGGGCCTCCCCCTCATCACCGAGGTGCTCACGGTGCGGGACGTGGAGCTGGTGGCTCGCTACGCTGACATCCTCCAGTTGGGGGCCCGCAACATGCAGAACTTCATCCTCCTGGAGGAGGTGGGCAAGACGGGCAAGCCCGTGATGCTCAAGCGCGGCCTGTCCTCCACCATCCAGGAGTGGCTCCTGGCCTCGGAGTATATCCTGGCCACGGGCAACCGTCAGGTGATTCTCTGCGAACGGGGCATCCGCACCTTCGAGACCTACACCCGCAACACCTTTGATGTCAGCGCCATCCCCATCATCCACAAGGTGAGCCACCTGCCCATTATCGCCGACCCGTCCCACGGCAGCGGCAAGTGGTACCTGGTGACCCCCTTGGCCCTGGCCGCGGTGGCCGCCGGGGCCGATGGCATCATGGTGGAGGTTCATCCCAACCCCGATGTGGCCCTCAAGGACGGGGCCCAGTCCCTGACCTTCGAGAACTTCGAGCAGCTCATGGCCCGTCTGGCGGAGATGGCCCCCATCTTCGGCCACAGCCTCCCTGCCCGCGCCCCGGCGGGGGCCTCGCCTCAGCCCCATCGTTAAGGGCCAGCAGTTGGCCGCGGGGAAGCAGTTGCTTTTTGGCACCGCCGGAGTGCCCGTAAGGGCCAAGGGCATCTCCACCCGGGCTGCCCTCCCCGTGGTGAAGGGACTGGGGCTGGGCTGTATGGAGATTGAGTTCGTCCAGGGGGTGCGCCTGGGCCAGGCCGCGGCCCGGGACGTGGGGAAGGCGGCGACGTCCGCGGGCCTTCGCCTCAGCGCCCACGCCCCCTACGCCATCAACCTCAACGCCCACGAGCCAGACAAGCTGGCCGCCAGCCGGGAGCGCATCCTCCAGACCGCCCGGGTGGGCGCCCTCTGCGGTGCCCGTGACATCACCTTTCACCCCGCCTTTTACCTGGGCGATGACCCTGCTCAGGTCTATGGTAAGGTGCGAGACCAGGTCCGGGCCATCCAAGACCAGCTGCGAGAGGAAGGGGTGGCAGTGACGCTCCGGCCCGAGCTCATGGGCAAGCCCACCCAGTTCGGCAGCCTGGTGGAGCTCCTGGACCTGGCCTCGGAGCTGGAGGGGGTGCTCTTCACTCTGGATATCTCTCACCAGCACGCCCGCACCGGGGCTGTCAACACCTATGAGGAGTTCATGGCTATCTTCCGCCAGGTGGAGGGCCGTCTGGGACGGCAAGCCATGGGGAACATGCTCTTTCATGTTTCGGGCATCGAGTACGGGAAGAGGGGAGAGCGGAAGCACCTCGTGCTGCAGAAATCGGACTTCAACTATCGTGATTTTCTGCGGGCCCTGAAAGACATGGGCGTGGCGGGCATGGTCATCTGTGAGAGCCCCAATTTGGAGGAGGACGCCCTCCTGCTGAAGCAGGAGTATGAGGCGTTGGGATAGTATCAGGCGTGAGGAGGTCAGGTTCTATGAAGGTCTTGGGGATTTGTGCCAGCCCCCGGGTGCGGGGCAACACGGAGATTATGCTCCAGGAGGCCCTGAATGCGGCCCAGGAGCGAGGGGCCGAGGTGGAGCTCTGGCAGGTGGCCAAGAAGAAGCTCTCCTTCTGCGACGGCTGCGCCACCTGCCACGACAAGGGCATCTGCCACATCAAGGACGACATGCAGGAGCTCTCCGAGAAGATGCTGGCCGCCGACGGCCTCATCCTCGCCTCGCCGGTCTACTTCTACGGGCCCAGCGCCCAGGCCAAGGCGGTCATCGACCGCACCACGGCCCATCTCCACAGCCGTGACCGGCGCCTCAAGAACAAGGTGGCCGGGGCCATCGCTGTGGCGGCCCAGGCCGGGGGCACCGCCACCCTCACCTACCTGCAGTCCTTCCTCATCATGCACCGCATGCATGTGGTGGGGGGCATCCTGGGGCGCACCGGCGGCCAGGAGGGGGGCGGCGAAGGCGCAGGCGGGGACAAGGGCCGCATCCGGGGCAACGAGCGCGCCATGAGGGACGCTCGCTGGATGGGGGGCATGATAGTCCGCGTGCTCCAGACGGGCAAGCAGTAGGGCGACTCGTCGCCCTTGGTGGTCGTCCCAGTGCATGGGTGTGGCCCTTTGGCAGTTCTTTCAATGGAGCGTGGGGGTGTTCTCCAGGTCTCCCTGTCTCTCCTCTGCCCGTTGCAGGTGCAGGGGCCCACAGCCCGCCTCAGGCTGGTCTGAGCCTGCCGGGGGATGTCCTCCACCATCAACCTTCCCTTCTCGCATCTGGGGTGCAGGGTTCTCCCTGCCGAGGGTCTGAAGGGGTGTCCTCTGCCCCCATCACGGCCTGGCGCGAACGGGGGAGCCCAGAGGGGCCAAGCCCCTCTGGCAGGGGACTGGGGGTGTCCCCCAGAACTCTCGTCTTCCCCCCTTCTCCTGCAGGAGAAGGGGGCCAGGGGGATGAGGTATCCCTCTGGGCTGGGACGCTGGTATAATACGGGAAACGCTTGGCGCAACTGACGCCGGCATATTCTAGAAGGAGACATCAGGTGAAGGTATTGGGCATTGTCTGCAGTCCCCGCAAGGGCGGCAACACCGAGGTTCTGGTGCAGGAGGCCCTCCGCGCCGCCGCGGAGCACGGGGCGGAGACGGAGCTCTTCTCCGTGGCGGGCAGAGACCTGCGGCCCTGCGACGGCTGCGCGGCCTGCCGCCGCACCATGAAGTGCCACATCAAGGACGACATGCAGGCGCTCTACCCTAAGCTGGCCGAGGCCCAGGGCATCGTCATGGGCACGCCGGTGTATTTCTACTCCGTGACGGCCCAGGCTAAGATAGTCATGGATAGAACCTATCTCTTCCTCCGCAACGCCACCAACCTGCGAGGCAAGGTGGGGGGCGTCATCGCCGTGGCGGGGCGGGCCGGTGCGGGCAACGCCAACATGCTCATGGAGGGCTTCATGGTGCTCCACCGCATGCATCCCGTGGGGGGCCTGGTGGCCCACAGCGGCGGCGCCGGGGTGGCGGAGGCCGACCCCGAGGAGAACCCCCAGGCGGACAAGGGGCGTGTCGCCGGGGACGAGCGAGCCATGGCGGACGCCTTCCGCCTGGGGCGCAATGTGGTGCGCCAGCTCCAGCGCGACGGTGTGAAGTAGGGAAAAGGCATTAGGGCCTTACGGGGGTGCTCTCAGGAGGGGGATATGGCAGTGAAGGTTGTGGAAAAGAAGAGCGGTGGCAAGACCCATACGGGCAAGTTCGTGGACTTCAAGGAGGGCAGTGTCATCCTCTGGTCCGGGGTCATGTCCGACAAGAAGGGGGGCTGGCGGGGCTGCGGCAAGAAGGTGGGCACCTTCCCGGCGGGGGATGTCACCGTCACCGCCGACGACGCCGCCAAGGAGACCAAGCGGCGGTAGGTCTCCGAAAAATAGAGACGGCTAGAGGTAAAGGCGGGTGACGCGCGCGCCTTGGCCGACGACTTCCGCTTGGGCGTACTGTTCTCGTATCGGTTGAGCTCGCCTTAACTCTGAATGGAGTGGAAATACAACAACATGAAAATACTAGTTTGACGCAGGGTAATTGATGGTGATAAGTCGTGGAGAGGTTGTATCTTATTTATCAATGTGCGCAGAGGAAGGAGTCAACCTTCAGCGGGGCATGAATTACCGGCTTAGGGGTGACTATTCGGTACTTTTGATGAGTATTAGAAAAGGCGCTCCTTACGCCGATCGGATTGAAGATGATGGGACTGTGTTGATTTACGAAGGTCATGATTTGCAAAGCACCAAAGGTGGCCCGAACCCCAAAACAAATAATCAGCCTATGACTAACCCTGCTGGCGGCCTGACCCAAAATGGACTCTTCTACCAGGCAGCGATAAGGTTTAGGAACGGTCACCCCCCCGAACTCGTAAGAGTTTACGAAAAGATTCGAGCAGGCGTTTGGGTCTATAACGGAGTCTTCAAATTAGAGGACGCGTGGTTAGAAAACAGTAATTCTAGAAGAGTATTCAAGTTTAAGTTGACCGTGACGGATGAAGACCTCGCATCTGGTGATTCAGACACAGATATTGAGCATACTCGGCTGATTCCTAGTGGGGTCAAGTTGGAAGTTTGGAAAAGGGATAACGGACAATGTGTTAGGTGCGGCAGTCGGGATAACCTGCACTTCGACCATATCATTCCGTATTCAAGGGGTGGGTCTTCGCTGGTTGCTGAGAATATTCAACTCTTGTGTGCTCGCCACAACTTACAAAAGAGAGATAGGATTGAGTAGTCACCCATGAACCTCGCCGTTAACCTGGCGCCGCGGCGCGAGCGGGGCCTGCGGCTGGCCAACCCGGTGCTGGCCGCCTCGGGCACCTGCGGGTATGGGGTGTAGCTGAAAGTCAGATTTCCATCAGCCGTGGTATAATAAAGCTCACCCATTCTAAGGAGAGACCACAGTGGAACAGACAACAAGGCGCTTCTTAGTGAATGAAAGCGGACGTAAAACTGGCGTGCTCTTATCCCTAAGAGAGTATAGAGCGCTGCTTGAGGACCTACAAGACCTGGCCATCATTGCTGAACGAAAAGGGGAGCCTTCCCAGCCTTTTGACGTTGTGAAAAAAAAGCTGGAGCGCAAGTGGCGAGATACCAGCTCGAAATAAAGAACAGGGCTATCAAAGAGATCTCAAGAGTGCATCCAGATATGGGGAGAAGGCTGCTCCAGTCCATAGAGTCCCTTGCCGCTGACCCCAGACCGAGAAAAAGCCACAAGCTGAGCGAAAGCGAGAACTCTTATCGTTTGAGAGTTGGAGACTATAGGGTGCTCTACCAAGTAGATGATGAGGCAAGGCTAGTAACCGTTTTTAAGATAGGTCACCGCCGAGAAGTATATCGCTGAACCAGCCCTTATCGAAGGGACAACAAACCAGACCTCCACAGAAGTTTGGAGTTTCCCCCTAGGGGGGAGGCAGATAGATTTCCGTGACCCTCTCCTTTAACCTGGTGCCGGGGCACCCCGGGGGCCTGTGGCTGGCCAACCCGGTGCTCACGGCCTCGGGCACCTGCGGGTATGGGGTGGAGCTGGGCGAAATCATCGACATCCAGCGCCTGGGGGCCATCGTCTGCAAGGGCATCACTCTCCATCCGCGCGAGGGCAACCCCCAGCCGCGTGTCGCCGAGACGCCCGCGGGGCTCCTCAACTCCATCGGCCTCCAGAACATCGGGGTGGAGGCCCTCATCCGGGATATGGCCCCCCTCTGGGCCTCGTGGCGCGTCCCCGTCATCGTCAACATCGCCGGGGAGTCGGCCCGGGAGTATCGCGAAGTGGCTCGCCGCCTGGACGGCGTGCCTGGGGTGGCGGGAATCGAGGTGAACATCTCCTGCCCCAATGTGGCCCAAGGCGGCATGGAGTTCGGGGCCAAGCCCCGTCCCGCCGCCCGGGTGGTGGCTGCCGTGCGGAAGGCCACGGGCCTGCCCCTGCTGGTCAAGCTCACCCCCAACGGCGCCGACATGCCCGCGGTGGCCCGGGCCGTGGCCGAGGCCGGGGCGGATGCCCTCACCGTCATGAACACCATCTTGGGCCTGGCCATCGACACCACGCAGCGCAAGCCCTTTTTCCCTGCTGTCAAGGCGGGTCTCTCCGGGCCGGCCATCAAGCCCATCGCCCTGTACCATGTCTATGAGGTGGCCCGGGCCGTCTCCGTGCCCGTGGTGGGCTGCGGAGGCATCGCCTCCGCCACGGACGCCCTGGAGTTCCTCATGGCCGGGGCGACGGCAGTCCAGGTGGGCACGGCCACCCTGGTGAACCCCAAAGCACCCCTGGAGGTGCTGGAGGGCCTGGAGGCCTACCTGAAGCAGAAGAACATCGCCGATGTCCGCGAGCTGGTGGGGGCGGCGGCGAAAGCATGAACATCATCGTCTGCGTCAAGCAGGTGCCGGACCCCGAGACCCCCCCGGCCTCGTTCCGCATCGACCCCGAGGCCAAGCGGGCCCTCCCCGCGCCGGGGGTAGCTCCGGTGCTCTCCCCCTTCTGCCTGAATGCGGTGGAGGCGGCCCTTAAACTCAAAGACGCCCACGGGGGCAAGATAACCATCGTCAGCCTGGGCAGCGGCCTGGTGCCCGAGGTGGTGAAGAAGCCCCTGGCCATGGGGGCCGACGAGCTGGCGCTCCTGGAGGACGCCGCCTTCGAGGGGGGGGATTCGTACGCCACCGCCCTGGCCCTCTCCGCCGCCATCCGCAAGCTGGGCGCCTGCGACCTGGTGCTCTGCGGGCGGCAGGCCTCCGACTGGGACGCCGGCCAGGTGGGGATAGGCATCGCCCACTTCTTGGGTCTCCCCGCCATCACCATCGCCCGCAAGGTGGAGGCCCGGGACGGCCGGCTGCGGGTGGAGCGGGTGGTGGAGGACGGCTACGAGGTGGTGGAAACTGCCTTGCCCGCCCTGGTCACCGTGAGCAACGAGGTGGGGGAGCCGCGCTATCCCACCCTTTTGGGCATCCGGGCCGCCGCCCGCAAGCCGGTGCAGAGCTGGAAGGCGGCGGATTTGGGCCTGGGGCCGGAGCAGGTGGGGGCCGTGGGTGTGCGCCTCCAGGTGCGACGGCTCTTCATCCCGCAGAAGGAGAGCCACTGCCAGTTCATCGAGGGCGAGGACGCCCCGGAGAAGGCCTCCAAGCTGGCTGCGGCCCTGCGGGCCGATAAGCTCATCTGAGGCAAAGCGATGCCTAGTGGCGTGCTGGTAATCGGCGAGGTGGCCCAGGGGCGGCTGGCCCCTATCACCGGAGAGCTTCTGGGGGCAGGGCGGCGCCTGGGTGTCCCCGGCCCTCTCTCCGTCCTCCTGGTGGGCCCAGACCCGGCTCCCCTGGCTGCCGAGGCCGCGGCCCTGGGGGCCGAGCGGGTCTATCTGGCCCAGTCCCCGGCGCTCCCTGGCTACTGGCCGGAGTTATATCTAGCCGCGGCGGAGGCCGCGCTCGCCCAGGCCCGGCCCGCCATCGTCCTGTTGGGCCATACTAATATAGGCCGGGATTTGGCCCCTCGTCTGGCCTGCCGACTGGGCGCCGGCCTGGCGGCGGACTGCCTGGAGCTGGCCCTGGAGCCCGCCTCCGGCCTCCTGGTGGCGACTCGCCCCGTCTATGGCGGCAGCGCCCAGGCCGAGGTAGTCGGCCGGGCCGGCCAGCTTCAGATGGCCACCCTGCGGCCTCGCGCCTTCGCCGCCCTGGAGCCCGACCCCTCGCGTCGGGCCGAGGCCATCCCCCTGGCCCTGAGCTTCGACCCCGCTCAGGCAGCCCTCCAAGTGAAGGAACGGGTGGCGGAAGCGGTGGCCGGGGTGAAGCTGGAGGATGCTCAGATAATCGTCTCCGGTGGGCGGGGCCTGGGCGGCCCCGAGGCCTTCGCCCAACTGGTGGAGTTGGCCGGGCTCCTGGGGGGCGCCGTGGGCGCCTCCCGCCCGCCCTGCGACTCCGGGTGGGTGCCCGCCCACTACCAGGTGGGCCTCACCGGGAAGCTGGTGGCCCCGGACCTCTACCTGGCGGTGGCCATCTCTGGCTCCAGCCAGCATCTGGCGGGCTGCTCCGAGGCCAAGGCCATCGTGGCCATCAACAAAGACCCCAGCGCCAACATCTTCAAGGTGGCCCGCTACGGCATCGTGGGCGACTACAAGCAGGTGCTGCCCGCCCTCATCGCCAAGGTGCGTGAGCTGCGCGGCGGGTAAAGTTGCTCCCTTGAGATTGGTGCATCGCTTATCCCTGGCTTCTCCTCGGCGAGAGAGATTCTTCGCTTCGCTCAGAGTGACGGATATCCTTACTAAACGACCTCAATCAAGCCTCTTTCCCCAGCCTCAAAAAGGGTAGTCCGGGGGTCTCCCGATGGGGGCCTGGGAATCCCCAGCAAGCGGGAGCCAAACCTCAGAATAGGGGAGTCCAGAGGTGCAATGCCACTCTGGCGGGGGCCTGGGGGTGTCCCCCAGCCTTCCTTTCTCTCCCTCTCTCCTTCCAGGAGAGGGGGTCAGGGGGTGAGGTATCCCGCCTGGGCGGGCGAAGAGTCTGGATTCTTCGCTTCGCTCAGAATGACACTAACACATGGCTGCAAGACTTCCCTTCATCTTGCGCCTTGACCCCACCCCCTTTGGTGGAGTATAGTTTTTCCCTAGCGTAAGCGAGGAGGCATACGGTGAACCTGCGCATCCCCGGGCCCACCCCTGTTCCCGAGTCCGTGCTTCAAGCTATGACCAAGCAGATGGTCAACCACCGAGGCAAGGAGTTTGGGGAGCTGGTCCAGAAGATTACAGAGCGGCTCCAGGGGTTCTTCCAGACCAAGGGGGATGTGCTCATCCTCACGGCCTCGGGCACGGGCTCCATGGAGGCTGCCGTCACCAACACCCTCTCCCCCGGGGATGAGGTGCTGGCCATCACCAATGGCTCCTTCGGGGACAGGTTCGCCAAGATTGCGGAGGTCTTCGGGGCCAAGGTCAACCACCTCTCCTTCGAATGGGGCCAGCCCGTAGACCCCGATGCGGTGCGCCGCGCCCTGGCCGCCCATCCCAGGCTCAAGGCGGTGCTGCTGGTCCACAACGAGACCTCCACGGGCGTCACCAACGACCTCAAGGCCATCGCGGCCATCGTCCGCCAGCACGATAAGCTCTTCCTGGTGGATGCCATCAGCAGCATCGGCTGCATCCCTCTCCCCACTGATGAGTGGGGCTGCGATGTGGTGCTCTCCGGCTCCCAGAAGGGCTGGATGTGCCCGCCGGGCCTGGCCTTCGTCAGCTTCAGCCAGCGGGCTTGGGCGGCCAACAAAACGGCCAGGATGCCCCGCTTTTACTTTGACCTGGGTCGGGCCAAGACCATTCTGCAGAAGCAGCAGACCCCCTGGACCCCGGCGGTATCCACTTTCTATGCCCTGGGAGTCTCCCTGGAGCTCATGGCTCAGGAGGGCCTGGAGAACATCCACCAGCGCCATGCCCGGGTGGCGCGGCGGGCCCGCGAGGGAGTGCGCTCCTTGGGCCTGAAGCTCTTGGCCCCAGAATCTTGCGCCTCCAATACCGTCACCGCCGTCTATGCCCCTTCCGGGGTTGACCCCTTGACCCTACGGCGCACCCTCCTGGCGGAGTATAAGATAGACCTGGCCGAAGGGCAGGAGAAGCTGGCGGACAAAATCTTCCGTATCGGACATCTGGGTTTCGTCACCGAAGCTGATATAGATAAGGTGACAGCCGCCCTCCGGGAGGCCCTGCCGAGGCTGGGCTACCGTCCGGCGGCCAGCGCTGTCCCGAAATCGTAGCCTCTTTGAAAATCCTCGTCTGCGACCCCATCGCTCCAGAGGGGCTTGAAATCCTGCGCTCCGCCGCGGAGGCGGATATCCGTCTCCATCTCCCCGAGGCAGAGCTTTTGACTATCGTGGGGGACTACGACGCCCTGGTGGTGCGCTCGGAAACCCAGGTCACCGCCGCCCTCATCGAGGCGGGGCGCAAGCTCCAGGTCATTGGCCGGGCCGGCGTGGGGGTGGACAACATCGACCTGGAGGCGGCCACCCGTCGCGGCGTCCTGGTGGTCAACGCCCCCGCGTCTAACATCGTCTCTGCCGCCGAGCACGCCCTGGCCCTGATGCTGGCGGTGGCTCGGCACCTCCCCCAGTCCTATGTCCACCTCAAGCAGGGCGCTTGGGAGCGGGAGAACTTCATAGGCGTGGAGCTTCGGGGCAAGACCCTGGGCATCCTGGGCCTGGGCAAGGTGGGGACCGAGGTGGCCAAGCGGGCCCGCGCCCTGGAGATGAACCTCATCGGCTATGACCCCTTTGTCACCGCCGAGGCCGCACGCCATCTGGAGGTGGAGCTCCTGCCTCTCCTGGAGGTCTTGGGCCGGGCGGACTTCCTCACTATCCACACGCCTCTCACCTCCGCCACGCAAAAATTGATTGGGGCCAGAGAGCTGGCCCAGATGAAGCGGGGGGCGCGGCTCATCAACACTGCCCGGGGGGGCATCGTGGACGAGGAGGCCCTCTACCAGGCAGTGGAGTCGGGCCACCTGGCGGGCGCCGGGGTGGACGTCTTCGAGGAGGAGCCACCCCACGACTGCCCTCTCCTCAAGAGCGACAAGATTGTTGTCACCCCGCACCTGGCGGCCTCCACCGTGGAGGCCCAGTCCAATGTGGCCGTGGATATGGCCCGGCAGTTGCTCCTGGCCCTTTCGGGTCAGCCCACCCCCAATGTGGTCAACGCCCCGCTCATCCCGCGCGAGGCCCTCACCGCCATGGCTCCTTACGTCCCGGTGGCCGCGGCCCTGGGTTCCCTGGCGGTGCAGCTGGCCCACGGCCCCTGGAAGTCCATCTCCATCCTCTACGAGGGGGACGTCACCCACCACAGCACCCTGCCCCTCAAGGTGGCCATCATCAAGGAGCTCCTGGAGCCCTTCACCGAGGAGCGGGTGAACATCGTCAACGCCCAGGCCGTCGCCGAGCGGCGGGGTCTGAAGATGGTGGAGACCACCAACCCCGTCTGCGCCAACTACTCCAGCCTCGTCACCCTGGCGGTGGTCACGCCGGAGGGCACCACCACCGTGGCCGGCACTCTCCTGAGGGACCAGCCCCACATCGTGCGGGTGAATGACTTCTGGATTGATGTTGTGCCCACGGGCGGCTACTGGCTCTTCAGCCATCACCGGGACCGGCCTGGCCTCATCGGGGCCGTGGGCAATGTCACCGGCGAGGCCGACATCAACATCTCCTCCATGCAGGTGGGCCGCCTCAAGCCCCGGGGCCAGGCCCTGATGGTTCTGGGCCTGGACGATTCCCTCACCGAGGCCCAGATGCAGAAAATCCTGGCCATCGCGGACATCTTCACCGCCCACCTGGTCAAGCTCTAGGGCCCCCCCTTGGCCTCGCCTGCCTCTGGCCCTCACCTCACCCGCCTTTATCTCCTGCGCCACGGGGAGAGCCGGTGGAACCAGGAGGGCCGCTACCAAGGCCGCCTGGACCCCGAGCTGTCCCCTTTGGGCCGCCGCCAGGGCCGGGCCCTGGCCCGCCACCTCCGAGGGCTGCCCCTGGAGGCGCTGTATTCCAGCCCCCAGCGTCGAGCCTGGGACACCGCCGCCCTGGTGGCCCGAGGCCGCGCCCTGACGCCCCAGTCCCTGGAGGAGCTGCGGGAGCTCGACCACGGGGAGTGGAACGGGAAGCTCTGGACGGAGGCGCAGGCGGCCTACCCGGAGCTCTGGGCCCAGTGGCTGGCGCACCCCGAGCGGGTGACCATGCCAGGGGGAGAAAGCCTGGAGGAAGTGCGTAGGCGGACCCGGCGGGTCTTAAAGCTGGTGCGAGAGCGGCATCCCAGGGAGCATGTGGCCCTCTGCAGCCACAACGCTGTCCTCAAGGTCGTAGCACTGGACTTGCTGGGCCTGCCCCTATCTCACTTCTGGCGCCTGGACCTGGACAGCGGCTCCCAGACCGCCTTCGAGCTGAGGCCCCGGCCCCGTTTGCTGCTGCTTAACGACACCTGCCACCTGGGACGCTGGCGCAGCCCCCCTGAGCGTTCCTTGTAGGGCCATAAAATGAGAGAGGCCTGGGTAAACCCCAGGCCTCTCCGGCCTTGTTTTGGTGGGCGGCGTCGGTGTTAGCTTTGCCGCTGGGAGCGGTGCTCGAGGCGGTCGATGGCAGCCTGCTGGCACTTGAAGAGCTCGGCGATGCCCTTCTCCGCCAGGGACAGCATGCCGTCGATGAGCTCGCGGCTGAAGGGCTTGGACTCGGCGGCGCCCTGGACCTCCACGAACTCGCCGCGGCTGGTCATGACCACATTGAAGTCCACCTCGGCCCGCTGGTCCTCATCGAAGCAGAGGTCTGTGAGGGGGATGCCCTCCACCAGCCCCACGCTGGTGCCGGCCACGGCGGCGCGGAAGGGGATGCTGCCCAGCTCCTGGCGCTGCAACATGGTGTGGAAGGCGTGGTAGAGAGCCACATAGGCGCCGGTGATGGCCGCGCTCCTGGTGCCACCGTCGGCCTGGAGCACATCGCAGTCCACTATGAAGGTCTTCTCCCCCCAGGCCTCCAGGTCCGTCACTGCCCGCAGGGAGCGGCCGATGAGGCGTTGTATCTCATGGGTGCGCCCGCCCACGCGGCCCTGCACGGACTCCCGGGGCGTGCGCACCTGGGTGGAGCGGGGCAGCATGGAGTACTCCGCGGTAATCCAGCCGCGGCCGGTGCCCCGCAGGAAGGGGGGCACCCGGTCCTCCACAGTCACGGCGCAGACCACGCGGGTCTTGCCCACCTCGATGAGGGCCGAGCCTTCCGCGAAGGCCAGATAGCAAGGCTTGATACGCACCGGACGGAGCTGGTCCTCGGTGCGCCCATCGATTCGGAGCAAAGGTTTACCTCCGGATAGCAATCCTGGAATTGGTGGTTCTTAGATGCAGTTCCGCTTATTCTACACCACCGCCCTGGGATACTCAACCTTCTAACGGGTGAGAAGTCCAGCGCCGGTCACTTTTCCGTGGCCACCGCCAGCCTCCCGTCCGCCACCGTGGCCGTCACCGTCCCCCGCTCCGAGGTCAGCAGGACCCGGTCCGCCCCCAGCTTGGCCTCAAGTCGCTCTCTGACCTCCGGGGAGGGCAGATCGAAGGGGTTCTTCTCCGCCACGGAGATGACCGCCATCTGGGGGGCCACCGCCTCCAGCCACTCGGGGGAGGTGGAGGTGTCCGAGCCGTGGTGGGCCACCTTGAGCATGGTGCTCTGGAGGCTGCTCTGGGCCTGGCCGATAAGATAGAGCTCCCCCTCCACCCGCAGGTCCGCGGCGAAGAGGAAGCTCACCTCCCCTGCCGTCAGGCGCAGCACCGCCCCATAGTTGTCCTCTTCCTCGAAGGCCCCGGCGGGCAAGCCCGGCGGGGGGTGGAGCACCTCCAGCCGCAGGCCTGGCTCCAGCTCCAGCAGCATCCCCGCCTGGGCCTGCTGGTGGGGGATGCCCTTCTCCGTCAAAAGGGTCTGCCACTCCCGGTAGACTGGGCCGGTCTTGGCATCTACCGCTGACGGCGAGCCATCCTGGGCTCGGCCCCCTTCCCAGGCCGCTTTCACCTGATAGTGCCGCAGCGTCTCCACCAGGCCGGAGAGATGGTCCGAGTCGGGGTGGGTCAGCACCACCAGGTCGATGGTGCGGTCCCAGAAGGGCAGGCGCTGTCCCAGTTGGGCGCTCAGAACGGCGGGGCTGGGGCCGCCGTCGATGAGGATTTTGCGGTTCTGGGGGGTGCGGATGAGGACGGCGTCCCCCTGGCCCACATCCAGGAAATAGACCTGGAGACTGGCAGGGGGCAGGGTAAAGAAGGCTCCCCAGGCCAGGCTGTTAGCCAGGAGAAGGGCGACCAAAATCCAGGTGAGCCGCGCCCTGCCCAGGGAGGAGGCGCCGGAGAGGAGCCCCGTGGCCGAGGCGCGCAGCCAGTCCCGCACGGCGGGACGGGCCACGGCCACCAGCCCCGCCAGGAGCCCGTAGTAGCCCCAGGCCCAGGCTGGGCCCACCCCCTCCACCTTCAAGGCCGCCAGGGGCAGGGCGGCGAAGCCCTGGGCTACCCCCATGAGCCAGGTGAGGCAGGGCCAGGCCAGCCAGGCCAGCCCCTGCCCCAGGGGCGACCAGAGGGCGCTCCCCAGGGCGGACAGCCCCCCCAGGACGATGATGCCGGGGAGGGAGAGGGTCCCCAGCAGGGTGGCGGGCAGGCCAACTACGGAGACCCGGTGGAAGTTGACGGCGGCGATGGGCAGGGTGAGGAGAGTGGCGCTGGCGGTTATGGCCGCGCTGTCCCAGGCCCAGAGGAGAGAGCGGCTCTCTTCCCACCCCCATTGAGCCAGGAGACCACGGCCCCAGCCCACAAGCAGGGGGGCCAGGAAGACAAGGCCGGCCATGGCGGCGAAGGAAAGCTGGAAGGAGACATCCCGGAGCAGCTCCGGGGAGAGCCCCGCCATGGCCGCGGCGGAGAGCGCCAGAGCGGTGCCGGCGCTCCCCGGCCGGCCCAAAAACCCCGCCAGGAGCCACAGGCTCCCCATGATGGCGGCCCGCACCACCGGCGGGGCCAGGCCGGTGAGGAGGCTGTAGCCCCAGATGGCGGCCAGCCCCAGGACAAAATAGTGCGGGCGGTGGCGACCCCAGGCCCAGACTGCGGCAGCCACCAGGAGACCCAGGAGGATGGTGAGGTTCTGGCCGGAAATGGCCACCAGGTGCGAGGTGCCGGAGCGGGCAAAGGCGTCTTTGAGGTCCTCGGGGAGCTGGCCGCGCTGCCCCAGGAGCATGGCCTGGGCCAGGGAGGCCTGAGGCTCGGGCAGGGAGCTGGCCAGGCCCTGGGAGAGGCGCTGGCGCAGCCCGTAGAGCCACTCCAGGGGGCCAGCCCCTGCCCCTGGGCCGCCAGCTCCATCTTTTGGGGGAAGGACATGAGGGAATAGACCCCCTGGCGGGCCAGGTACTCCCGATAGTCGAAGTCGGAGAGCTGGGGTGGGGTGTGAAGCTCGCCGCGCAGGCGGAGGAGGTCGCCGTAGCGGTAGTAGGGGAACTCCCGCCCCGGGCCCAGGTCAGGGTAGGGGGGAGCAGAGACCAGGGCCAGGCCGTCGGCAGGCTGGAGGGCGGAGCCGGGCTGGCCCACGGCTCGCACCTCCAGGCGAAGGCGGGTGGTGCGGCCCAGGGGTTCGGGGTCCCCCGCCACCAGGCCCACCACCTCCACGGGGCCAGAGTCGTTGTAGGCGCGCAGGGCCTGGCCAGCGGCGCTCTGGGCCGCCAGCTCCCCCCGTAGCGCGCCGGCCCCGAAGGCGGCCAGGCAGAGGACGGGCAACAGGAGGTGTCGCCCCCAGCCCTTCAGGGCGGATAGGGCCGCCAGGCCCGCCAGGGCCACGCCCATCCCCAGCGCCGCCAGGGGTAGAAA
Source organism: Chloroflexota bacterium (assembly GCA_016210205.1). Classification (GTDB taxonomy): domain Bacteria; phylum Chloroflexota; class Dehalococcoidia; order JACQUO01; family JACQUO01; genus JACQUO01. Next base: position 63,804 of record JACQUO010000024.1, on the reverse strand, counting down.
GAGGGCGGAGGCCAGGCCGGCCAAGAAAGCCAGGCTGAGGTAAAAGAGGGGCATACTCGGTCCTCTCGGCCTTTCAGTCCAGGGTGAGGCGGCCCCGAATTTTCTCCAGGGTGACCGGGCCGATGCCCCGCACCTGGTCCACCTCCTCGATGCTCTTGAAGGGGCCGTGCTGGAGGCGGTAGTCCACGATGGCCTGGGCGCGGACAGGCCCGATGCCCTCTAGGGTCTGGAGTGCCTGGACGGAGGCCCGGTTGAGGCTAATCTTGGGGAGGAGCGGGCTGGCCTGGGAAGCGGGCTGGCCCGGGGGCAAGGAGATGGCCAGGGGCGGCCCCTGATAGGAGAGGAGTCGGTAGCCCAAAAGCCCGCTCCCCAGGAGCAGGGAGAGGGTCAGGCTGCCCAGGAGGAAGAGGCGGAGCCGGCCAGCCCAGGTCATCCGTGACCAGGCCCTAGAGCAGGATTTGCTCTTTGGCCAGGCGCCGCTGGGGCGGCAGGTCACCCTCGGGGTAGCCCAGGAGGAGCAAGGCGTGGATGACCCGGTGGCGGGGCCAGCCCAGGAGCTTGGCCATGGCTCCGAAGCGGATGCGCTGCACCCAGCAGGAGCCAATCCCCAGGGAGGCTGCCATGAGAGCCATGTGCTCGATGGCGACGGCGGTGTACATCTGGGCGTCGGCGATGAAGGGCTTGAGGGCCTCGGGGTCCTCGCTCTCGGCGGCGAAGTAGTCGCCCCCTGACGGGGCCAGGGGATGGCCCTTGACGAAGGTGAGCATCTCGGAGCCGCAGACGATGCAGACCGGGGCTTCGGCCACATGCCGCTGGTTCAGGGTGGCCTCCTCCGCCAGGCGCTTCTGGAGGGCCTGGTCACGGATGACCTGGAAGCGCCAGGGCTGGCGGTTGGTGCCGGAGGGGGCGAGCCTCGCCGCCTCGATAATCAGGGCCAGGTGTTCATCGGAGATGGGGTCGGGCTTGAACTTGCGGATGCTCCGCCGCCACTGGATGGCCTCTTGAACCGTCTTCACTATGCCCTCCTTCGCCCAGCGTCCCAGTCTGCCCAGACTATACTGGCGGCGTGAGGACATTGTCAAGGCGAACTTCCGGGTGGCTTGGGGATGGGGAAGCGCAGCAGGGGCGCTGGCCGCCCTCTGGACTCCCCATGTTGCCATGAGCGGAAAGAGGGTGCAGTCTCAACTAGTCGAGATTGCTGGGGTCTGGGGGTGTCCCCAGAGCAAACCTCCAGCCGTGGAGAGGGGATTCCTGAGGAGGGTATTCCCACCAACCGAGGGCTCGGGGAAGCTTTCTGGCAGGGGGCCTAGCCCCCTGTCAGGGGTCTGGGGGTGTCCCCCAGTCTTCCTTATCTTCCCCCTCTCCCGGAAGGAGAGGGGGACACAGGGATGAGGTGTCCAGAAGATTGGGGGAATTCCGGGCCGAGCTTTGGAGAGTTTGGCGGGCTGGCATTGTGCTATACTAATGCTCAAGGTAGGATAATGGCCAAAAGGGATTTCCTCTCCATAGCCGACTTCTCCGCCGCCGAGCTCTGGCGGATCCTCCAGCTCGCCCTCCAGATGAAGGCCGAGGGGACGCAGCCGTCGCTTTCGGGCAGGAGCCTGGCCCTCATCTTCGAGAAGCCCTCCCTGCGCACCCGGGTCAGTTTCGATGTGGCCATGCAGCAGCTGGGGGGCCATGCCCTGTATCTTTCCGACGCCGAGGTGGGCCTGGGCCGCCGCGAGCCCGTGTCCCATGTGGCCCAGGTGCTCTCCCGCTATGTGGACGGCATCGCCGCCCGCACCTTCCTTCACCGCACCGTGGAGCTTCTGGCCGAGCACGCCTCCATCCCTGTGGTCAACGCCCTCTCGGATGCCGAGCACCCCTGCCAGGCCCTGGCGGACTTCCTCACCATCTACGAGAAGCACGGCTCCCTCAAGGGATTGGCCCTAGCCTACATCGGCGACGGCAACAATGTGGCTGCCAGCCTGGCCTTGGGGGCCGCTCTTCTGGGGGTGGACTTCCGCATCGCCTCGCCCCGGGGCTACGAGCTGCCGGAGCCTCTGTGGGAGCGGACCTTGGGGCTGGCCGGGGCCTCCGGCGCCAGGCTCCAGCGCCTTCACCGTCCGGCGGAGGCGGCCCGGGGTGCCCAGGCGCTCTACACCGATGTCTGGACCAGCATGGGCCAGGAGTCGGAGGCTGCCGAGCGCCGCCTCATCTTCAAGAGCTTCCAGGTGAATGAGGAGCTTCTGGCCTTGGCGGACCAGAAGGTCATCCTCATGCATCCTCTGCCGGCCCATCAGGGGGAGGAGGTGGCCCCGGGCCTCCTGGACCGCCCGCCTTCCGTGGTCTTCGACCAGGCGGAGAACCGCCTCCATGTCCAGAAGGCGCTCCTGAGTCAGCTACTAGGTTCATGAGCAGGCCCATCGTCGCCATCGTGGGGCGCCCCAATGTGGGCAAGTCCACCCTCTTCAACCGCCTGGCCGGGTCACGCCTGTCCGTGGTGGATGACGCCCCCGGCACCACCCGCGACCGCATCTACGCCGATGTCTCGTGGGACGAGCGGGAGGTGACGCTGGTGGACACCGGCGGGCTGGAGCTGGGGGTCGGGCCAAGCCTCGCGGCTCAAATCGCCGCCCAGGTGAAAACCGCGGTGCGGGAGGCCGAGGCCATCATCTTCCTGGTGGATGCCGTGGCTGGGGTCACCGGCGGCGACCAGGAGGTGGCCCAGGCTCTGCGGGCCTCGGGGAAGCCCCTGCTCCTGGCCGTGAACAAGGTGGACAACGAGAGGCGCCGCCCCGATGCCCTGGAGTTCTATCAGCTGGGCCTGGGGGAGCCTATCCCCATAAGCGCATACCACGGCATGGGGGTGGGGGAGCTGGTGGAGCGCCTCCTGGCGGTCCTGCCCCCCGCCCCGCCCGCACCGGTGGAGACGCCGCTGCTCAAGGTGGCCATCGTGGGGCGGCCCAATGTGGGCAAGTCCCAACTTCTCAACGCTATCCTGGGGGAGGAACGGGCCATCGTCAGCCCCGTTCCCGGCACCACCAGGGACGCCCTGGACACCCAGGTCACTTTTCGAGGGGAGACCCTCATCCTCATCGATACCGCTGGGGTGCGGCGGCGGGGCAAGGTGGCCCCCGGGGTGGAGCGCTACAGCGTGCTCCGGGCGCTGCGGGCCATCGGGCGGGCCGATGTGGTGCTGCTGCTCACCGACGCCGACGAGGTCATCACCGCTCAGGATGCCCATATCGCCGGCTATGCGCAGCAAGCCCACAAGGGGCTGGTGGTGGCGGTGAACAAGTGGGACCTGGCGCCAGAGCTGGGCCGGGATAAAGACACCTGCGAGGCCACCATCCGCCGCGCCCTGCGCTTCATCCCCCAGTTCCCGCTTTTCTTCATCTCCGCCCTCACCGGCCAGGGGGTGCGGGAGGTCCTGGATGCGGCCATCAAGGTCTATGGGGAGCGCCTCAAGCGCGTCACCACAGGACAGCTGAACCGCCTGGTCCAGGAGGCCCTGGCCGCCCACGGCCCCAGCGTGATTAAGGGCCGCCGCCTCAAAGTCCTCTATGTCACCCAGGCGGCGGTCAACCCGCCCACCTTCGTCTTCTTCGTCAACGACCCCGCCCTCATCCATTTCTCCTATCGGCGCTATCTGGAGAACCGCCTGCGGGACGCCTTCGGGTTCGAGGGCACGGCCCTGAACCTCATCTTCCGTGGCCGCGAGGAGGCGGTGGCCGAGGTGAAGGAGTAGCCCGTGGAGGTCCTGCTCCTCTTGGCCAGCTATCTATTGGGCTCGGTGCCCTCGGGCCAGTGGCTGGCCCGGCTGCGGGGCCTGGACCTTCGGGAGCACGGCAGTGGGCGCACCGGGGCCACCAATGTGCTGCGGACCCTGGGCCCCGGCCCGGCGGCCCTGGTCTTGGCCGTTGATATGGGCAAGGGGGCCTTGCCGGTGGCCCTGGCGCGCTGGCTGGCCCCCGGCAGCCCCTGGCTGGAGGTGGCCACCCCCCTGATGGCGGTGGTGGGCCATAACTGGAGCCTCTACTTGGGGTTCCAGGGCGGCCGGGGCGTGGCCGCGGGCCTGGGGGGGGCGCTCATGCTGTCTGCGCCCGCGGCGGGCGTGGCCGTGGCTACCTTCGCCCTGGCCGTGGCCCTGACTCGCTATGTCTCCCTGGGCTCCATGCTGGCCGCGGTGGCCCTGGCGGCGGCATTAGGGGCCTTGTTTTGGGTGGGCCAGGAGACCCTGGCCCATCTGGCCTACGGGCTGGTGGCGGCGCCCCTCATCGTCTTTCAGCACCGGGACAACCTCCAGCGGCTCCTTAACGGCACGGAGCGCAAGCTGGGGGAGCCGGCCCCGCGGCAGGAGTCCTCGTCCCGATGAGCCAGATTGCCATCATCGGTGCCACGGCCTGGGGCACCGCCCTGGGCCTCCTCCTGGCGCGGCGGGGGCAGCGGGTCGCCCTCTGGGCCCGGACCGCGGCGGAGGCAAGGCAGCTCCAAAGCGACGGGGAGAATAGGGCTCGCCTCCCGGGTTTCCCATTCCCGGAAGGGCTGGAGGTCACCTCCTCGCTAGAAGCGGCTCTGAAGGGGGCAGAGATGGCCATCATCGCCGTCCCTTCCCGGCGCTTCCGGGAGAACGCGGCGCTGCTCCGGGACCGGCTCCCGCCGGGGGTGGCAGTCCTGAGCGCCACCAAGGGGCTGGAGGAAGGGACGGGCCGGCGCATGTCTCAGGTGCTGGCGGAGATGCTGCCGACGGCTCTGCATCCAGGAATTTGCGTTCTCTCCGGCCCCAACCTGGCCCGGGAGATTGCCCAGGGCCTGCCTGCCACCACCGTGGTGGCCGCCTCCCGCCCGGAGACGGCCCTGCAGGCTCAGGAGCTGCTCATGTCCCCCGCCTTCCGGGTCTATACCAACGGCGATGTGGTCGGGGTGGAACTGGGGGGCGCCATGAAGAACGTCATCGCCCTGGGGGCGGGCATGGCCGACGGCCTGGGGATGGGGGACAACGCCAAGGCGGCCCTCATGGCCCGGGGGCTGGCGGAGATGACCCGGCTGGGGGTGGCTCTGGGGGCCCAGGCCTTCACCTTCTCTGGCCTGGCGGGGCTGGGAGATCTGGTGGCCACCTGCGCCAGCCCCTTGAGCCGCAACCGCTTCGTGGGCCAGGAGCTGGCTCGGGGCCGCAGGCTGGGGGACATCCTGGCCACCATGGCGGGCACCGCGGAGGGTGTGCCCACCACCGTGGCTGCTCTCCTCCTGGCCCGAGAGGTGGGGGTGGAGATGCCCATCGCCCAGGGGATGGAGCGGGTGCTCTTCGGGGGCTTAGACCCCCGCCGGGCCGTGGCGGAGCTCATGGAGCGGCCCGCCCGCCCCGAGTTCCCTGCCGACCCGGGGAGGGGGCAGCGTGCCTGAGGCTACCCTCATCCTCATTTTCGTCACTTCCCTGCTGGTGGGCTTCTCCGGGGCCTTGCTGCCCGGCCCCCTCGTCGCCTTCAATGTCAGCGAGTCCTTGAGGCACGGCTTCTGGGCCGGCCCGGCTCTGGTCCTGGGCCACGCCTTCACCGAGCTCCTCATGGTGGGGGCCCTGGCCTGGGGCCTGAGCCGGTTTTTGGGCCAGGGCTGGCTCACCGCGGCCATCGGCGTGGCCGGGGGGCTGGTGCTGGTTTACATGGGTCTTGCCGTCCTCCGGATCAACTGGGGCCGGCGCGACCCCCTGGAGCTGGAGGGGGCTGTCCATCAGGGGCACCAGGCGCCCATGGTGGGGGGCATCGTACTGAGCCTCTTCAATCCCTCCTGGCTCATCTGGTGGGTCTCGGTGGGCTCGACCTATGTTCTCTGGGCCCTGGGCCTGGGGGTGGTGGGGCTGGGGGCCTTCTACCTGGGGCACATCCTGGCGGACCTCTCCTGGTACAGCCTGGTTTCCCTCATCGTGACCTCGGGGCGGAGGTCTCTCTCGGGGCGGCTGTATCGGGGGGTGTTGGTGGGCACCGGCCTCTTCCTCACGGGCTTTGGGGGGTTCTTCATCCTCCGGGGGTTGGGCCTCCTGGCCTGACCTGCTCCATCTCCCCCAGCGCGAACAAGATGGCTGCGGCGGCGGCCAGCCCGGCCGTCTCCGCCCGCAGCACCCGCGGGCCCAGGGTTACCAGGAGGGCGCCCCTCTCTTGGGCCAGGGCCACCTCATGCGGGGTGAAGCCACCCACGGGGCCGACCAGGAGCCGGAGGGAGGGCGTTTTTTCCAGGCGCGGCCCCACGCGGCGCAATCCTTCCTTTAACCCAACCCCACCCTGGCCCTCCCACAGGAAGAGACAAGGCTCATCCCTAGCGGCCCCCAGGGCCTCGGCGACGGTGGCGCTGGGGGCCAGATGGGGCAGCCTCCCCCGCTCCGACTGCTCGGCGGCCTCCAGGATGATGCGGCGCCAGCGAGCCAGGCGTGGGGGGGTTGGCGGCCCGGGCTCGCTGCGGTGGCAGGACAGGGGGACGAAGGTGCTCACCCCCAGCTCCGTCCCCTTTTGCAGGGCCAGCTCGAACCGGGCGCCCTTGAGCAAGGCTTGACATAAGGTGAGGTGTAGCCTGGGCTCCCCCGGGGCCGCCCGCTGTTGCAGGATACCGCCTGTGGCCTGGCTTCCCGTCACCTGGTCGAGGCTGACCAGATACTCGTTGCCGGAGCCGTCTAAGACCAGGATGTGGGCGCCAAGCCGCAGGCGCAGCACTCGCTGTATCTGTCGGGCCTGGGACGGCTCCAAGGCGACCTGTCCCCCGGAGATGCGCTCGGGCGACACGAAGAAGCGGGGGAGGCCGAACATGGGCTTAAGTGCTCACTGCTGGAGAGTGGGCGGGCGGGGGGCGAGGCGGGCCACCGCGGCGTGCCATTCGCCCTGGCGGGCCCGCTCGGTGAGGGTCAACCCCGCCGCCTCTAGGGCCCCCTCCACCTGGGCCTGATGGGCGTCGATGTAGCCGCTGATGATGAGGCTGCCCTCAGGGGCCAGGGCACGGGCCAGGCTCTCCGCCAGGGCAGTCAACACATTGGTGTAGATATTGGCCAGCACCAGCTCGTAGGTGGGGAAGGCCGTGTCCAGGGGAGGATGCGGGGCCAGGGTGCCCTCGCTCACCTGGATGAGGCCCTCCACCCCGTTCTTGGCGGCGTTCTCCCGGGCCGCTTTCACCGCCACGGGGTCGACGTCCCGAGCGTCGATGTGGGCGGCCCCCAGCCCGGCGGCGGCGATGGCCAGGATGCCGGAGCCGGTCCCCAGGTCCAGCACCCGGTCCCCGGGCCGAAGGCGTTGCTCCAAAAGGGCCAGGCACATGCGGGTGGTGGGGTGGAGGCCGGTGCCGAAGGCGATGCCAGGGTCCAGCTCCACCACCACCTCCTGGTCTTTGGGGGCATAGGAGCGCCAGGAAGGCTTAATCACCAGGCGCTGGCCGATATGCTGCAGGGGAAAGTGGCGACGCCAGGTGTGCTCCCAGTCCTGGCTCTCCACCGCCCGCTTCTCCCAGCAGCGGAGGAACCCCTGGGACTGCAGGAAGTCCAGGCTCTCCTGGAACTCCCAGAGGCGACTCGAGAGGGAGTCGTCCACGGGGAAGTAGCCCCGAACCATCGACACGCCGACCCCTGGGGTGGGGAAGCCAATCAAGGCTTGGGGAGGGGCAGGCTCAATCCAGACCCCCTCCCGGCAGAAGTCATGAAAGGCCCCGGACACGGCCTCGGTCCAGGGCTCCTCCGCCTGGGCGGTGAACTCCCACCACTGCAAGGCTGGCTCTCCTCAGGCCCCAGAGGGCACAAATGTCATTTTGGGCGAAGCGAAGAGTCCCCACGGCTTGGTGCTGGATGCAGCAAGCTTGGCGAGCGGGGATGGCGCGGGCCGGCCCCTAGCGGCGCCAGAAGCCGCCCTTTTTGCCCTCGGGGCTCAAGGACCTGGCCAGCTCCTGGAAGAGCTTCTTCTGCTCCGTGGTGAGCCGTTGGGGGGTCTCCACCACCACCTTGACCAACTGGTCGCCCCGGCCCTGGCCCCGCAGGTGGGGCACACCTTTGCCTTTGAGCTGGATGATTTTACCCGAAGGGATGCCGCTGGGAATTTTCACCACCACGGGGCCGTCCAGGGTGGGGACCTCCAGCTCCTCCCCCAGGGCGGCCTGGGCCACGTTGATGGCCAACTCCAGGAGGATGTCGTCGCCGCTGCGCTGGAAGAGCTCATGGGGCTGGACGGAGAGGGCCACATACAGGTTCCCCGGCGAGCCACCTCGGGCCCCCGCATCTCCCTCGCCGGTGAGGCGGATTTGCGAGCTGTCGTCCACCCCGGCGGGGATTTTCACCTCCAGCCGCCGGGTCTGCCGCTCCTGGCCCCGGCCCTGGCACTGGCGGCAGGGGCTGGCGATGAGATGCCCCTCCCCGCCGCAGCGGTCACAGGTGGTCACATTGACGAACTGGCCGAAGAGGCTGCTCTGGACGCGGCGAATCTCGCCCCGGCCCTGGCACTGGGGGCAGACGACGGGCGGAGAACCGGGCTCGCTCCGGGAGCCGGCACAGCGAGAGCAAACCTCGCTCCGCGAGACCTCTATCTCCTTCTCGCAGCCGAAGACGGCCTCCTTGAAGGAGAGGCTGAGCCGGTAACGGAGGTCACCACCGCGTTGGGGCCCGTGGCGCGCCGCGGTAGCGGTGCCCCCGAAGAAAGAGTCGAAGATGTCCCCAAAGCCGCCGAAGCCGGGAAAGCCCTCGAATCCCCGCCCCCCAAAGGCCGGTCCCTGGGCGTGGCCGAAGCGATCGTAGGCGGCCCGCTTCTGGGGGTCCGAGAGCACCTCGTAGGCCTCGTTGATTTCCTTGAATCGGGCCTCGGCGCCCGAGTCCTTGTTGCGGTCGGGGTGATACTGGAAGGCCAGCTTGCGGAAGGCTTTTTTAAGCTCCGCCTCGCTGGCGTCCCGGCTGACTCCCAGGACCTCGTAGTAATCTCGCTTGGTGACCATGATGAATAAGCCTTAGCTGCCTCAATCCCCTATTATAGTTACCTTCTCGTGCCAATACAAGGATAGAGGCAAGAGGCCGTTTCGCAGCGTCTTTCTACCCTCCCCCTGGCCCCCTTTTTGGCCAGGAAGGGGGGAGAAGCAGTCTGTCCCACGCATCGGGACAGACCCCCGACCATCCCCAGGGGTGCTGCATCGGGACTTGTATCCCGCGATTCGAGACGCTCTAGGGAAACAGGCCAAAAAAGGAGTGGGAAAAGCCCTTAGCTCTTCCCACTCTGGCGTATCGGACTCCTTTATGCCTCCCGGAACTCCCCCTCCACGGTGCCCGAGTCGCCCTTGTCACCCGGGTCCCCCGGCGGCGGAGGCGACCCTGGCGGCGGGGGGGGCGAGCCCGGCGGTGGGGAGGACTGCTGGTAAACAGTGGCCCCCACCCGCTGTAGCTCCTGGGAGAGCTCCTGGCTGGCCTTTTCGACTTGCGCCATATCCCCTGCCCCCAGGGCCGAGCGCACCGCGGCCACCTTGCTCTGCACCGACTGTTTCAAGTCTGCCGGCACCTTGTCGCCGTGCTCCCGTAGGGTCTTCTCCGCGGTGTAGGCCAGGGTGTCGGCCTGGTTGCGGGCCTCTGCCTCCTGGCGCTTTTTAGCATCCTCGGCGGCGTACTGGTCCGCCTCCCGTTGGAGCCGGCCCACCTCGTCCTTGGCCAGGCCGCTGGCGGCGGTGATGGTGATGCGCTGTTCCCGTCCTGTGCCCTTGTCCAGGGCCTTGACGGAGAGGATGCCGTTGGCATCGATGTCGAAAGCGACCTCGATTTGGGGCATGCCCCGGGGGGAGGGCAGGATGCCGTCCAGCATGAAGCGTCCGATGGTCTTGTTGTCGGCGGCCATGGCCCGCTCCCCCTGGAGGACATGGATTTCCACGCTGGGCTGGTTGTCCGAGGCGGTGCTGAAGACCTGGCTCTTGCTGGTGGGGATGGTGGTGTTGCGGGTGATGAGGGGCGTGGCCACCCCGCCCAGGGTCTCGATGCCCAGGGTCAGGGGGGTTACATCCAGCAGAAGCACATCCCGCACCTGGCCCTTGAGCACGCCCCCCTGGATGGCTGCCCCGATGGCCACCACCTCATCGGGGTTGACGCCCCGGTGGGGCTCCCGCCCGAAGAACTGCTTCACCTTCTCCTGGAGGAGGGGCATCCGGGTGGGGCCGCCCACCAGGACGATGTTGTGGATTTGCTGGGGGGTGACACTGGCGTCGGTCAGGGCCTGGCGCACCGGGCCAAAGGTCTTGTCGATGATGTCCATGACCAGCTGTTCCAGCTTGGCCCGGGTCAGGGTGATGTTCATGTGCTTGGGCCCGGAGGCATCGGCGGTGATGAACGGGAGGTTAATCTCCGTCTGCTGGGTGGTGGAGAGTTCAATCTTGGCCTTCTCCGCCACTTCCTTGAGGCGCTGCAAGGCCATGCGGTCCTGGCGCAGGTCGATGCCCTGGTCTCGTTTGAACTCATCGCAGAGCCAGTTGATGATGCGCTGGTCGAAGTCCTCGCTGCCCAAGTGGGTGTCGCCGTTGGTGGACTTCACATGGAAGGTGCCCTCGCCGATGTCCAGAATGGAGATGTCGAAGGTGCCGCCCCCCAGGTCATAGACGGCGATGGTCTCGTCCTTCTTCTTGTCTAGGCCGTAGGCCAGGGAGGCTGCTGTAGGTTCGTTTATGATGCGCAGCACCTCCAGCCCCGCGATTTTTCCCGCGTCCTTGGTGGCCTGGCGCTGGCTGTCGTTGAAGTAAGCGGGGACGGTGATAACTGCCTCGGTGATTTTCTCCCCCAGGTAGGTCTCGGCGTCGGCCTTGAGCTTCTGGAGGTACATGGCGGAGATTTCCGGGGGGCTGTAATCCCGCCCCCCCATGGCCACCCGCACATCCCCGTTGGGGGCCTCGGTGAGCTTGAAGGGCAGGAGGTTTTTGTCGTACTGGACCGAGGGTTCCCGGAACTTGCGCCCCATGAGGCGTTTGACCTGGAAGAGGGTGTTCTCCGGGTTGGTGACGGCCTGGCGTTTGGCGGCTTGACCCACCAGGCGCTCCCCGGTGCGGCTCACCGCCGCCATGGAGGGCATGATGCGGCCCCCCTCGGCGTTGGGGATGACCATGGGCTCGCCCCCCTCTAGGACGGCCATGCAGCACTTGGTGGTTCCCAGGTCGATTCCTAATACTCTTGCCATGGGATGTCTCCCTCTACAATGTCCCTAGGACTCTTGGGGTTTTTCCGTCGCTTCGTCGGCTGGTTGGGCTGGCTCCGTTGTGGCTCCCCGCCCCACTTTCACCAAGGCTGGTCGGATAATCCTATCTCGGAAAATATAGCCGCGCTGGATTTCCTCCAGCACCTTGCCATCCTCGCCCTCCTGGTAGAGCGCTGCCTCATGCAGGGCGGGGTCGAAGTCCTTTCCTGCCGCCTCGATGGGGCTCAGCCCCAGGGCGCCCAGGGTGACCAGGAGCTTCTGGTGGATGAGGGCGATGCCGTCCACCCAGGTGAAGCCGCGGAGCTTGGGAGTTACCTGGGCCAGGGCCCGCTCCAGGTCGTCCAGGACGGGGAGGAGCCGGGCCACCAGCAGGGCGTTGGCCACGATGGCCGTCTCATCCCGCTCTTTTTCCAGGCGCCGCTTCAGGTTCTGGTAGTCCGCCTGGGCCCGCTGCCATCCGGCCAGGCGGTCCTGGGCCCGGGCCCGCTCCTGCTCCAGGGCCTCCTGCAGGGCCTCAAGGGAAAGCGTCGGCTCTGTCGTGGCCTCGGCGGCCGGCTCCGGGGCTGCCTTGGCCTCGGGCTCGCGACTTGTCTGGGGGCTTTCCCCTTCGCTCATAGTGTTTTTACCTATCCTGGCTGGAGAGGTTTTAATTTTCCAGGGCGTGCCCCAACTCCCGCATCAGGGAGGCCATGTAGCGCACCGCGGGCACGGTCCGCCGGTAGGGCATCCGGGTGGGCCCCAGGACGCCGATGGCTCCCCGCCCCGAGGCGCCCAGTTGGTAAGGGCTGAGGATGAGGCTGTAGCCCCGCAGGGGCTCCACGGGGTTCTCGTGCCCGATGATGACCTGCACCTCCTGGCTGGAGGCCAGGGCCTGGGGCAGGAGGGACTGCCACAGCCCTCCCTCCCCCAAAAGGAGCATAATTTCGCTCAGGCGCTCTCCCTGCAGGAACTCCGGCTGGCCCAGGAGGTAGCGCTGTCCCCGGAAATAAGGCTCCTCGTAGGTGCGCTCGTCCTCGGAGCGGAGCAGCCGCTCCACCCCCTGGGCCACCTGGCGCTCGGGGAGGCTGAGGCCCTCCAGCCGCGGGGAGACCTGGGGGGCGGTGAGGCCGGCGAGGTCGTGGTTGAGCTTACGGGCCATGGCCTCAAGCTCCTCCTGGCTCATCGCCTGGTCAAAGGAGATGGTGCACTGGCGAATCCAGGTCTCCTGGGAGATGAGGATAAGGAGGGCCAGGAACTCGTTAAGGCTCAGGAGCTGCAGGTGGCGGACCTGGGAGGCCCGGGCCCGGGGCAAGGACACCAGGGCCAGGTTCTGGGCCAGGTGGGATAGGATGGCTGCCGCCAGAGGTATCCACTTCTCCAACTCCCGTTCCACCTGGTGGAACTGATGGCGCACCAGCAGCTGTTCCGTCAGCGGGAGTCGGTCTTCCTCCATGAGTCTTTCCACATAGCGCCGGTAGCCCTGGTCCGTGGGGATGCGCCCGGCGGAGGTGTGGGGCTGCTCAATGAAGCCCAGGGTCTCCAGGGCGGCCATCTCGTTGCGGACAGTGGCGGGGCTCACCCCCAGGTTGCCCTTACGAGCGATGCTGTCCGAGGCCACGGGCGTGGCAGTTTCGATATATTCCGCGATGATGATTTGGAGGATTTTCGCTTGGCGCTGGGTGAGGGCTCTCTCCCGCATAGCTTGACCCCCTGGGTTAGCAGTCTCATGGTGAGAGTGCTAACTAAATATAATCTAGCATCTCACCCCCTCCTTGTCAAGGGGTTGACCCTAGGTTGGAGCCTTGCTATACTGCGGGGAAAATCGGGTGAAAGATACCTGGGAAGGTTGGCAGATTGGGTCGCCATGCCGGCATCACCGGTTGGGGGATGTATGTCCCCCAGCGGGTCGTCACCAACCAGGAGCTGGAGGCCCTGGTTCATACCACCGATGCCTGGATTCTCGCCCGAACCGGCATCCGGGAGCGTCACATTGCCGCCGACCATGAGACCGCCTCCTCCATGGCCATCGCCGCCTCCCGAGAGGCCCTGGAGCGGGCCAGCCTGGCCCCCGAGGCCCTGGACCTGGTGATTGCTGCCACCGTGACCCCGGAGCGGCTCTTCCCAGCCACCGCCTCGGTGGTGCAGCACGCCCTGGGGGCCAACCGGGCCGCCGCCTTCGACCTCAACGCCGCCTGCAGTGGCTTTGTCTATGCCCTGGCCACCGCCTGGCAGTTCATCGCCAGTGGGGCCTATCAGAATGTCCTGGTGGTGGGCAGCGAGGTTTACTCTCGCATCCTGGACTGGGAGGACCGGGCCACCTGCGTCCTCTTCGGCGATGGCGCGGGGGCCGTCCTCCTCCAGGCCCAGGAGCGGCCGGGGCTTCTCAGCTTCGTCCTGGGCAGCGACGGCGGCGGCGCCGACCTCCTCTATGTCCCGGGGCTGGGGGCGTCACCAGTGGAGCGGGCGCGCCAGGACGGGCGCTACCATCTTCAGATGAACGGGCGGGAGGTCTTCCGCTTTGCCGTGAGCATTATGGCCGATGTCTCCCGCCAGGCGGTGGCGGAGGCGGGCCTGGAGATGGAGCATGTGGAGCTTCTCATCCCTCACCAGGCCAACCGGCGCATCATCCTGGCGGCGGCCAAGGCCCTGGGGCTCGCCCCGGAACGTGTGCTCATCAATGTGGACCGGTATGGCAACACCTCGGCGGCCTCCATTCCCATCGCCCTCTGCGAGGCGGTGCAGTCCGGATGCCTGAAGCGGGGCGACCATGCCGTCCTGGTGGGCTTTGGGGGCGGGCTGTCCTGGGGCGCTCTGGCCCTGGAGTGGAGCTAATACAAGGCTAAAATAGGAGGGCTGGGATAGCATGCAGCGCAACCAAGGTATGGCGTTAGCCCAGGCCATTTTCCCGCGGACGGGGCTGTGGCGGGATGCCGTGTTGATACTGGGGTTTACCGGGTTCATCGCCCTGTGTGCCCGCGTGGCCATCTACATCGGCCCGGTGCCTATCACGGGGCAGACGCTGGGGGTGCTCCTCACCGGCGCCGTCCTGGGGAGCCGCCGTGGCTCCCTGACCCTCCTGGTCTATCTGGCGGAAGGGGCCATGGGGTTGCCCGTCTTCGCCGCGGGGAACTCCGGCCTTCCCTATATGCTGAGCTATAGCGGGGGCTACCTGGTGGGGTTCGTGGCGGCGGCCTGGGCGGTGGGCTTTTTAGCGGAGCGGGGCTGGGACCGAAGCCTGTGGGGCACCGCGGCCGCCATGGCGCTGGGCAATGTGGTCCTCTATGTGCCGGGGTTGCTCTGGCTCCTGCGCTTCTTCCCGCCGGAGCGCCTGTTGGTTGGCTTCGTCCTCCCTTACCTACCAGGCGATGCGGCCAAGCTCATCGTCGCCGCCCTGGTCCTGCCTTCCGCCTGGGCCCTGGCCCGGAGGATTTAGCATGGACGTTATCTGGCTGGGGCAGTCCTGCTTCCGCCTCCGCAGCAAGGAGGCCACCATCGTCACCGACCCCTTTCCTGGGGTCAAGGCCGCCGCGGACATCGTCACCTTGAGCCACGCGCATCCCCAGCACTCCGCCCTGGAGGGCCTAAAGGGGGCCAGAGGCGACTTCAAGGTGCTGCGGGGCCCAGGGGAGTACGAGGTATCTCATGTCCTCATCACCGGCCACAAGACCTTCCACGATGCTGAAGGCGGCCAGCGCCTGGGCCCTAACACTGTCTATCTCTTCCTCATGGACGGGCTGACCCTGTGTCACCTGGGGGACCTGGGCCACCCTTTGAGCCGGGAGCGGGCCAACCGCATGGGCAAGGTGGATGTGCTCCTGGTGCCCGTGGGGGGCGTCAATACCATCGGGGCGACCCGGGCTGCCGAGGCCATCAACCTTCTGGAGCCCAAGGTGGCTATCCCCATGCACTACCAGACCCCGGCCCGCCCGGAACTGGAGCCCCTGGAGCGTTTCCTGGGGGCTATGGGCCTCAAGGAGCTGGAGCCGGCCCCTAAACTGGCGCTCACCCCAGCTACCCTGGGGGAGTCGTTCCGTGTGGTGGTGCTGGCGGCGGGCGTCTAGGGCGGAGCGCGCCCCGGGGCGCGCCGGCGTAGGAGCAGGCCCCCCAGCAGGCTTGAGGCTCCGAGGGCGGCCATGGCCGCGGCCGCCAGGGGCAAGGTGCTGTCCCCCGTGACCGGTAGCTCCGTCTCCGACGCCAGGTCCAGGTTTGTGCTTATCCCCGCCTGCCAGGTTCCGCGCCCTTGGGCTTCCACGTTCCCGAGCCTGAAGGCCACCGTTTTGCCCTCCCAGGCGTTGCTGCCCGGGATGCTTATGGTATAGACGGAATGTCCCAGGTAGCTCTGAGCCTGGGCAGTGGCCACCCTGACGCCGTCGATGTAGGCGGATACGGCGGTGCCGGGGGTCACATCCCGCCCGCCTGCGGTGACGCGCCCGTAGAAGGCGCTGACCGGGGGCTGGGCCAGGGCGGTGGCGGGGAGGAGGACGGAGAGGGCCAGGACTATCAATATGATGAGTGAGGTGGCGGCGGAATGGAGCTGGGGGATTTTTGATTGTTTGCAAAAATTTGTTTTTTGGCTAGGGGCTAGTGTAGCGTCACCTAAAGGAGGGTACATTTTCCTTGTGCACTCCTAAGGGTCATACCTTACCCCCTGGCCCCCTCTCCGGCAGGAGAGGGGGTAGAGATGGTAGCTGGGGGACACCCCCAGGCCCCTGGCGGGGGCTTGGCCCCCTGTACCCCCGGACGCTGGAGCGGTCTCATTGTGCCACAATGAGCGAGCGCCGTCCAGGGGGGACGGCGCTCGCCGAATTGATGGGGTGCGGTTCGGGTCAGGCGGCGTGGGCTGCGGTGCGGCGCCGCAGGGCGTAGCCCGCGGAGAGGGCCATGAGGCCCAGGGCCGCCATCCCCAGCATCAGCAGGGGCACGGTCTCGTCGCCGGTGACGGGCAGGGCCGCCCCCGCCGTCAGGTCAAGTTTGGTGCCCCCGAAGGACTTGAAGGTGCCGGTCTGCTGGGCGGCATCCGTCCCAACGGTGAACTTGACGGTCTTGCCCTCCATGGCGGCGGTCCCAGCGCCATCCAGGTAATAGCTTGAGACGCCGGCCGTGGTGGTGGTCTTGGCCTCACCAATCTTGGTCCCGTCCACGGTGGCTGTTACCACCGTGCCGTCGGCCACACTCTTGCCTGCCACGGTGACATTGCCGTAGAAAACGGTGGCAACTGCGAGCTGGGCTTGAGCTGTGGCAGGGAGCAGGACCAGGAGCAGGGCTGCCAGCGCCAGGGTGCCGATGAGTTTGATTTTACCCATAGTTTCTCCTTATAGGCTCTGGGTTAGGGGCGGGCCCGCCTGGAGGCGAGACCCGCCCCGTTCCTTATCCTGGCCTTACTTTATGACGTGGTAGTTGGTGCCCTTGGTATTGACGTAAGTCTGGCCGCCGATGGTGAGGGTCACATCCTTTTCGACTTGTATGATGAGGATTTGACCCGAAGACACGCTAGTCAGGCTGCGGGCGGGAGCACCCGGGATAGCGGAGGCAAACGTCTTGCTGGTGTTGCTGAAGACGAATAGCCCGCTGATGGTGGTGGTGTCGGTGTAGCCCGTCAAAATCGTGTCTACCCCTATTGGTGCGGCCGTCGTGGGTACCGTGGTCGTGGGTGGCGTGGGTGCCGTGGTTACGGTCGGCGTGCCCACGGTGAAGCTCCATACGGGCGACCAGCGGCTGGTGAGGGGCGCGGCCTCGCGCACCTTCCAGTTGAAGGTGCCGCCCACAATCATGCCGTCGCCGGCGTACTGGCTGGTGGTCTCCACCCCCAACTGGTCGGTGCCGGTGTAGGCGCCGGCGCCCGTGAGCTGTGGGTCGGCGGTGAGGCCGATGCGAGCGTCGTAGATGGTGGCATCGGGGACAGCGTTCCACTGCAGGGCCAGGGCCCGGGGTTGGCCGGTGGACTTGTTGGCCGGGCTGGTCTGCACCGGGGCCGCCGAGGTGTCCGTGATGCTGTTCATGTCGTTGTTGCCGCCCTCATCGCTGATGACCACGATGGTGGGGGGGTTGCCGTAGATTATCATGTCGCGCACTGCGACAAGGGTGCCGACGGCGGCGGTGTCGTTGCCCGCGCCGAAGGCGCCGGCGACGTTGCCCGTGGGCACGGTGCGCCAGGTAACCGCGGCTTCCTTGGGGTCGAAGGTGCTGGCTACGAAGGAGGCTTCACCAGCGTCGTAGGCGCCGTCAGCGTCGGCGTCGGCGAAGGAGGCTACCCACAGGGTGCCGGTGGAGTCGAAGCCCAGGATATAGCCGTCGGTCTGGCCGACAGCGCCGGCGATGCCCGGGTTGATGTCGGCGGTGAGGCCGTCCCAGGCGGTGGTGGTGGTGGCGGTTTTGGAGTTAATCCGCCAGACCGCGTTGGCGCTGCCGTTGACGGCGGCGTAGATGTAGCTGTTGCTGTCGAAGCCGGGGTCGAAGGCCACATCCCGTCCGGTGCCGGCGGCGCCCACGGTCGCGCCTATCTGGGACCAGGTGATGCCCTTATTGCTGGAGTAGTAAACCACGCGGGTGGTGGTGATGCCCAGCAGCTTGGTGCCATCGGGGGACACCCGAATCCTAGTGAAGGCGGCGCTGGGGTTGCTGGTGGAGTGCGTCCAGGTAGCGCCGCCATCGGTGGATAGGGCCACCAGGCCGGTGGTGAAGGCGACAATGACGGTGTCCTTGTCCAGGACCACCAGGTCGCCGCCCAGGACGCCCGCGGTGCCCAGGGACAGGTTCTTATCCGTGGTGCCCACCTGGTCGGGGTCCGTTTGCGTGGTGGCGAAGGTCTCGCCGCCGTCGGTGGACTTGAGGACCTGCCCCGTTATCGCGCCAGCGCCTACGCCCACATAGACGGTCTGGCTGGTGGCGAAGTCGGGGGCGGGCCGCGCGAAGAGAGTGCTGGCGTGGCGGTTGACGCGGTAGAAGGCCTTGGTGCTGGTGGCCTTGAAGACGGAGGTCACGCCGCTGACGTTGTCCATGCCCACCAGGAACCAGGTGCCGTCGGAGGTGCGGGCGATGGAGCGGTATTCGTCATCCAGGTCGTCAGAGTAGGCGCCGCCGCTCTTCCAGCCGGAGCCTTTGTTGGTGGAGTACCAGACGCCACCGCGGAGGCCGCCGTTGCCCATGAAGCCGCTGCTGGATACCACAGCTACGGTGGTTAGGCCGGCGGTGCCGTCCACATCGTCGGTGATGCCCTTGGCTACCGTGGACCAGGTCTGGCCGCCGTTAGTGGAGCGTAGCACCCCGCCATCATCGGTGCCCGCCAGGGCGAAGCCGGTGGTGGCATTGCCGGACATGGCCAGGCTGGTGTAGCCGTCCTCAGCCGCGCCCTGGGTGTTGCCCAGAACGGTGAGGGTGGCGATTAAGGCGCCCGCGCCAGTGCCGCGCCGGGCCACCAGGCCCTCGGCGGCAGCGGCGGCGATGGTGCCCCGGCTGGCGCCGCCAATGGCCCCTACATCCAGGTCTATGGTGATGACCTCCCGGTCAGAGGAGGTGCTCTGAGACCAGTTGTCGGGGAGGGCGATGGCGGCGATGATGTTGAGCTCGGTGCCGGCGGTCGCGGACTGGGCGACGGCGTTGGCGGCATCGGCGGTGGTGAAGAAACCGGTCCGGGAGGGGGTGGCCGACCCGGCGGTGACCGAGATGTCGTTGAGGTTGTCGTTGGCCGTGGTCTCGGCGATGTTGAGGCGGTATTCGTAGATGGTGGCAGCGTCAGCCGCTGGCCCATCGCCGACGCCTCCGCCACCGTCGGTATCGGCGGCAGCGATGACCATGACCTCTTCGGCGGAGCCGGGGAAGAACTTTATGGCGTAGTAGTCGCCTTCAACCGGGGGTCCCCAGACGGACCAAGAGGGGGAAGAGGCGCTGCCTCGGAGGCGGAAGAGGTTGCCCCGGGTGTCGTTGGCGGCCACGGCCGTGACGACGATGACGGTGTCCTTGACGAAGGAGGAGCCGTTGAACTGGTCGGACATGGCCATGTCGGTGATAAGCTGGGCGGTGCCCGCGGCGATGTCGCCGCCCACCTGGGTGAAGGTGGCGCCGCCGTCCTTGGACCAGAAGACCTGGTTCACAATGTCCGCGGCGCCGGTGGTGTTGTCATCGCCAGCCACGGCCACGACGACGGTGGCGTCGGTGGCGTATTTCGTGGAGACCCTGATGATGGTCTTGGCGTTAGCGCCGCCAATGCCGCCGCCCACGGCCGCGCCAGTGAGCTGGACTTTAAGGCCGGAAGGTAAGTTGGCCTGGGGGACGGCCTGGCCGCTGCCCGCGGCGTCGAAGAGGCCCACGGCGCTCCAGGAGACTCCGCCGTTGGTGGTCTTGATGAGGGTGGAGTCGGAGGAGCCGCTGGTGCCGATGGTGGTGAAGGCGAAGCCGGTGAGCCCATCCGGGGCGAAGGCAATGGCCTTGATGGCGCCCAAGTTCAGCCGGGTGGGGTCGCTGATGTCGGTCCAGGCCTGGTTGCCGGCGACCGCGGGGGCCGGGCGCACCAGGGCGGGGACCAGGCTGGCGCCGATGGCCAGCGTGGCCAGGACCCTAAAGAAACTCGCTACCTTGCTTTTCATCTATAGACTCTCCTTACTTTGTTCCCTGGGGATATCCCTTATGCTACCTTGGGCTCCCCTTTCGTTGGACTCCGGAACGAGGGGCCTCAAGGGTGAACTCGCTTTCTCCTCAATACCTGCCCTCCTGCATTTGGACTTTTGCGTTCGTATCTTATGTATGGAGGCCCTTGGCCTCCGGGGCTGCCCATGATATGACAAAGGGGACTGCTGCGGCGCGGGGCCACTTTCATCTCATGCCCGCTCCTCCCTCCGCCTTAGCAATCAACGCCACTTTCTAACATTTCTCATCAACTTTGTCAAGGCCGAACCCCTGAGGAAAGCTGACGCCCCTGTCTAAAGTCTCTAGTCCTTATTGCATTTTATCACGGACTGTCAAGCACCTTTATAGTATCGCAGTCCATGAGTTTTACGGACTGAATATAAGCGGGACTGAGCCAAAGAAACGCCGCCAGCGCCCGCGCAGGCGGCTTGGGGGTGAGTTCGCTCTGTCCCCTGAGGATAGCAAACTGTCCTGGTCCTTTCTCGCCGGAAGTCCCGCTGCGCTGGCTGTTGCCGCTGGCGACCCCGGGGACTGTCCCCGAGGCATAGCACCCCTCGCCTCCGGCTGGGCCTGAAGCGGGCTTGGCCTGGGCTGTGGGGTCGTTCCCTCGGGAGGTCCGAGATAGCCCTCCCCGGGTCGGAAGCTGGCAGCCGAGCCAGGCCGGAAAACCTTTCCCTCTCTTATACAGGGATTGGCCCCTAAAGTCAATACCTCTGGGGGGGTATTTCCCCTGCGGGGGCTGGGGTGGCTCTGGGCTGGGGGGCGCGAGGGCTAGACTTCCCGGTTCAGGGTGGCCAGGAACTCGGCGTTGGTGGAGGTCTTGGCCAATCGCTCCAGGATGCGTTCCGTGGCTTCGGTGGGGTTGGGGGAGTTGGAGTTAATCATGGAGGCCATGCGCCGCAGGAGCCAGACCTGTTTGAGGGCAGTCTCGTCCAGGAGGAGCTCCTCCCGGCGGGTGCCGCTGCGGGCGATGTCCATGGCGGGGAAGATGCGGCGCTCTGCCAGCCGTCGCTCCAGGTGGAGCTCCAGGTTGCCGGTGCCCTTGAACTCCTCGTAGATGACCTCGTCCATGCGGCTGCCGGTGTCGATGAGGCAGGTGGCGATGACGGTGAGGCTGCCCCCCTCCTCCACATTGCGGGCGGCGCCGAAGAAGCGCTTGGGGGGGTAGAGGGCCGCGGGGTCGATGCCCCCGGAGAGGGTGCGGCCGGAAGGCGGCAGGGACAGGTTGTAGGCTCGGGTGAGCCGGGTGATGCTGTCCAGGAGGATGAAGACATCCAGGCCGCCTTCCACCAGGCGTTTGGCCCGCTCTAGGGCCAGCTCCGCCACCCGGGTGTGGGCCTCCACGGGCTCGTCGAAGGTGGAGGAGATGACCTCCCCCTTCACCGAGCGCTTCATGTCCGTGACCTCCTCGGGGCGCTCCCCGATGAGGCAGACCATGACATGGATGTCCTTATAGTTGGCGGTGGTGCCGTTGGCGATTTGTTTGAGGAGGATGGTCTTGCCCGCCTTGGGGGGCGAGACGATGAGCCCCCGCTGGCCCCGCCCGATGGGGGCGATGAGGTCCAGCAGGCGGGTGGAGAGGTTGTTGGGGACGGTCTCTAGCTTGATGTGCTTGTTGGGGAAGATGGGGGTCAGGTCATCAAAGTGGGGCCGTCCCTTGGCGGTCTCGGGGTCCAGGCCGTTGATGGCCTCCACTCGGAGCAGTCCGTAGTATTTCTCGTTGTCTTTGGGGGGGCGCACCTGGCCGGTGACGGTGTCCCCGGTGCGCAGGGCGAAGCGCCGGATTTGGGACTGGGAGACATAGACATCGTTGGCGGTGGGGAGGAGGCTGTCCTGGCGCAGGAAGCCGTAGCCATCCCCCAGGGCCTCCAGGACTCCGGTGCGCAGGAGGTTGCCCTGCTGTTCGGCGTGGGCCTGGAGGATTTGCATCACCAGCTCTTCCTTCTTAAGGCCCGTCACCCCGCCCAGGCCCATGTTCTTGGCCAGCTCCAGGAGCTCCGGGCGGGTCTTGGATTCCAGTCCGGCGAGGTTGACTAGGGTTTCCATGGATGGCTCTTCTCTGCACTCCTTAAAGGTATGGTATGAGGGTGTCTCGGCCCCGCAGGCTCGGGGAAGCAAGGTGCCGGGAAAGGCCGGCCGGGCTATTTTTCTTGGGCCTGACGCCAGTCCTGGATAAAGCGGGCGATGCCGGCGTCCGTCAAGGGATGGCCTATCATCTGCAGCAGCACCTTGTAAGGCACGGTGGCGATGGGGGCGCCCACCCGCGCGGCCTCCAGGCAGTGCTGGGGATGCCGGATGCTGGCCGCGATGACCTGGGTGGCTATGCGGTAGCGCTGGTAGGCGGCCACAATCTCGGCCACCAGCTCCATGCCGTCATGCCCGGCGTCGTCCAGCCGGCCCACGAAGGGGCTGACATAGGTGGCTCCGGCCAGGCTCCCCAGGATGGCCTGGTTCAGGGAGAAGCAGAGGGTGAAGTTGGCCTTAATCCCCTCTTTGCTGATGATGGAGATGGCCTCCAGGCCCTGGGGGGAGGCCGGGATTTTCACCACCACCTGGGGGTGCCAGGTGGACAGCTCCCGGGCCTCGCTCACCATGGCCTTGGCCTCTTGCCCCATGACCTCCACCGAGACCGGCCCGGGGACGAGGCGGCAAATCTCCTGGATGGCCGACTTGTAGTTAGTATGCTTTTCCTTGGCGACCAGGGAGGGGTTGGTGGTGACGCCGCTGATGACTCCCAGCCTTACGGCTTGGCGGATTTCATCGATATTGGCGGTGTCCAGGAAGATGCGCATGGCACCTCAATCCGGAATGTAGCATATTCGCCGGGTTTTGTCCAACGAAGTGGCAGGGCCTAGCGGCGGAAGCGGGCGAAGTTTGGCTGTCGCCCTTCCCTGAAGGCGTTCCGTCCCTCTTGGGACTCCTCGCTGGAGTGGAAGTCCGGGGCGATGAGCACGGAGGGGCTGGTGAGGCCTGACGCTACCTCTGCCGCCTGGTTGAAGGAGTATCTCAGGATTTTGATGCAGGTGGGGGAGAGGCTCTGTAGCTCCTTGCCCCAGGCCTCGGCTTCGGCATGGAGCTGAGAGAGGGGCACAACCTTGTTCACCAATCCCCACGATAGGGCCTCCTGGGCGGTGTAGCGGCGGCAGAACATCCACATCTCCCGAGCCCGCTTCTGGCCGATGATTTGGGCCAGGTAGGTCACCACGTGTCCACCCACGCCGCTGCCCACCCGGGCGCCGTTCTGGCCGAAGATGGCATGCTCGGCGGCGATGGTGAAGTCGCAGAAGTAGTGCATCCAGCTACCCGCCCCGACGGCATAGCCGTTGACGGCGGCGATGACGGGGTGGGGGAGGGTGCGCAGGAGCTGTTGGACATTGCCCATGCCGTACTGGAAGGCGGTGCGGCCCTCTCGCTGGTCGTCCCCGGCGCAGAAGTGGCGCTCCCCGGCTCCGGTGATGATGATGGCCGAGAGGGCGCGGTCCCCCCCAGCGTCCATGAGGGCCCGGGTCAACTCATCCCAGGTTTTGCCGCGGCAGGCGTTGGCGACTTTGGGGCGGTTGATGGTTATCCAGGCCAGTCCGTCCTTTTTCTCGTAGATGATGTCCTCGAAGTCCATTCTCTCCTCCACTATTATATGGGCAGGCTGGGCTGCCCCCCTTCACGAATGACCTGGCTGGCGGCTCCCATGAAGTCCCGGAACAGGGGGTGGGGGCGGTTGGGGCGAGAGGTGAATTCCGGGTGGAACTGGGTGCCCAGCATCCAGGAGTGGCCCTTGACCTCGGCTATCTCCACCAGCAGACCGTCGGGGGAGAGGCCGCTGGGCACCAGCCCGCCTGTCTCCAACATCTCCCGGTACTTGTTGTTGACCTCGTAGCGGTGGCGGTGGCGCTCGGTGATGGGGGAGGCCGCGTAGGCGGCGGCGGCCCGGCTGCCCGGGACCAGGTGGCAGGGGTAGCTGCCCAGGCGCATGGTGCCCCCTTTATCCTTTATGCCTCTTTGTCCGGGCAGGATATCGATGACGGGGTAAGCGGTGTGGGGATTGAATTCGGTGGAGTGGGCCTCATCGTTCCCTAACAGGTAGCGGGCGTATTCAATGACCATGATTTGCATCCCCAGGCACAGGCCGAAGTAGGGCACGGCGTGCTCGCGGGCGTAGCGAGCCGCCCGTATCATGCCCTCGATGCCCCGGCCGCCGAAGCCCCCGGTCACCACGATGCCGCTTACCCGGTCCAGGGCGGAGAGGCCGCCGTCTGCCTCCAGGGCCTCGGAGTGAATCCAATGGATATCCACATCCCGCTGGTGGTGGAGGCCGGCATGGCACAAGGCCTCCTTGACCGAGAGGTAGGCGTCTTTGAGCTCCACATATTTCCCCACTAGCGCGATGGGTACCGGCTTCTTGGGTTCTTTTATCTGACGGACGAGCTCACGCCATTCGTTCAGGTCCTGGCTGGGGGGGCCCAGACCGAGCTTCTTCAGGACCAGGTTGCCCATCCCGGCCTCTTCCATTATTAGGGGCACCTCGTAGCAGGAGGAGACGGTGGGCATGGGGACGACGGCCTGGGCCTCCACATCGCAAAAGAGGGCTACCTTGGCCCGAATGGCCTCATCCACCGGGTGGTCGCTGCGGCAGAGGATGATATCGGGCTGGATGCCGATGCTCCGGAGCTCCTTGACGCTGTGCTGGGTGGGCTTGGTCTTGAGCTCCCCCGTGGCGCTCATATAGGGCAATAGGGTGATGTGGACATAGAGGACATGGTCGCGGCCCACCTCGTTGCGCATCTGGCGGATGGCCTCCAGGAAGGGCAGGCCCTCGATGTCTCCCACGGTGCCCCCCACCTCCACGATGACCACCTCTGCCCGGGACTGCTGGGCCAGGAGCTGGATGCGGCCCTTTATCTCGTTGGTCACATGGGGAACCACCTGGATGGTGCCCCCCAAAAAGTCGCCCCGGCGCTCCTGGGTGATGATGGCGCTGTATATTTGCCCCGAGGTGACGCTGGAAGCGGAGGTCAGATTGGTGTCGGTGAAGCGCTCGTAGTGGCCCAGGTCCAGGTCCGTCTCGGCCCCGTCCTCGGTGACGAAGACCTCCCCGTGCTGGTAGGGGGACATGGTGCCCGGGTCCACATTGAGGTAGGGGTCAAGCTTCTGCAGAGAGATGGAGATGCCCCGGCTCTTGAGGATGCGGCCCAGAGAGGCGACGGTAATGCCTTTGCCCACCGAGCTGACTACGCCGCCGGTCACGAAGATATACTTGGCCATGAGCTCCTGGAAAGTGACAGGCTGTTCAAGTCGCTTTTAAGGGATAGCGGGACGGATGCTGCCGGGGATGTGGGGAGTGAGCCTTCTCTCCGGGAAGGGTTTGCCCTGAGCGGCCCGTGCCTTGTGTCCATCATGGCCGGTGGAACCGCCCCATTAGATGTCCCAACCGCACAACCTTTTAGGGGTTTACTGGGGAAGCATAAGCAATGTTTGGAGAAGACGGCTGCCCTTTAAAATATTAGTGGTAAAGGCCCCTCCTGTCAAGCTCCATTTTTGGTCTGGTAACGGCACAGGTGTCCGTGGTCTCTCCGAGACGATGCCCCTTTTGCCTTGACAGAAGGGGCGAAACGGATATTATGGGAAAGATTATCCTGGCTCAATCTTTCTTAAGGAAGGGCCACTTGGATCAAAGCATCACCGGGGTTGTCGTCCGGCTCACCCTGGAGCTGGCCATCATCCTCATCGCTGCCAAGATAGCCGGAGAGCTGCTGGAGCGCTATCTCCACCAGCCGGCGGTGCTGGGGGAGCTGGGTGTGGGCATCCTCATCGGGCCATATGCCCTGGGCAGCATCCCCATCCCTGGCGTGGGGCCGCTTTTCCCTCTCTTCGGGACCGGTGGGCGCGAGGTGCTGCCCATTTCCCAGGTGCTCTATGCCATCGCCCAGCTGGCTATCATGGTGCTCCTCTTCCGGGTAGGCCTGGAGACGGATTTCCGGCAGTTCTTCCGCTATGGCCCCTCCGCCGCCATTGTGGCCCTGGGGGGGGTCATCTTCCCCTTCCTCTTCGGGATCTATGCCACCGTCCTCTTTGGCTTTGCCCAGGCGCCCTCGGACCCCGCGGCCCTCTTCATGGGGGTCATCATGACTGCCACCTCTGTGGGCATCACTGCCCGTATCCTGGCGGACCTCAACAAGCTGAACCAGCCGGAGGGCATCACGGTGCTGGGGGCGGCGGTCTTCGACGATGTCCTGGGCATCCTGGTGCTCACCATCGTCATCAGCGTGGTGGACCAGGGGCGGGTCTCTTTCGGAGACGTCGCCGGCTTAGCTGGCAAAGCCCTGGGCTTCTGGGTGGCGCTCACGGGCCTGGGGATTTTGGTCTCCCGGCCGCTGGCGCGCTTTATCCTCTCCTTCAAGGTCTCCGGCGCGGGGGTGGCCCTGGCCCTGGGCCTGGCCTTTCTGGCGGCGGTCCTGGCGGAGAGCGCGGGCTTGGCCATGATTATTGGGGCCTACTCCATGGGCCTAGCCCTGGCCAACACCGATGTCTCTCCTGCTATCAGAAGGGATTTCAGCTCCATTTACGAGTTTTTGGTGCCGGTGTTCTTCGTGGTCACGGGCATGCTGGTGAACTACCGTCTCCTCGGCGATGCTCTGCTCTTCGGGGCGGTCATCAGTCTTCTGGCTATCATCGGTAAGGTTCTCGGCTGTGGGCTGCCTTCCCTTATGGCGGGGTTCAACCTGCGGGGGGCCACCAGGATTGGCCTGGGGATGCTCCCCCGGGGCGAGGTGGCCCTCCTGGTGGCGGGCATTGGCCTGGCCCGGGGAGTGGTGGGCAACAACCTCTTCGGGGTGGCGGTGCTCATGACCATCGTTACCACGGTCATAGCCCCCATTTTCCTGGTGCCGGCCTTTCAAAGCGGGGGCACGGGCCTGAGGCGGGAGGAGAGGGAACCTGAGGGTAACAACAACCCGTAGGGCGTGGGCGCTTGGGGGACGCGGCCTGTAAGTAAATAGAAGGCTGTCCCCAGGCCCTTGCTAAAAAAGGCAAAGCGGCCTATGATTTTGGGGCAGGCCCCTGTAGCTCAGTTGGATAGAGCACCGGCCTCCGGAGCCGGTGGCGAGCGTTCGAGTCGCTCCAGGGGTACCACCGCCATGCTTCCCTTCTTATTTGCCAGCTAACCGCGACAGCGGACTTTCCTGTTAGTTCGCTGATGGAGGCTCTTCCTATACTATTACTATAAAAAAGGTGAGGCATGGAAGGTTCAAAAAAAGCGGGGCGACCCGGAGGGCCACCCGCCCACCACTCCGAGGCCAAGGGTGTCCCTGTCCCAGAGCCGAGCTTCGCTCCCTTACTCCTGGCCCTGGGGGCCCTGGCCCTGGCCCTGGCCTTTGGCCTCATCTTCCAGGGCCTGGTCCTGGCAGTGGGGGTGGTGCTCTTGCTGGCGGGCCTGGGCCTCTGGCTCTACGAGGATAGCAAAAGGTCTCCCAAAGCGTGATGGGCCAAAGCCACTCAAGGCCAGGGGCAGGATAGGGTTATGGCTGCCGAAAGCCGGGTCCACCAGGAGGCAGGCGGGCGCTACGCCCTTTTGGGGGTGGGGCTTTTCATCCTCACCGAGGCTGTCCTCTTCGGTGCGCTGTTCGCCGCCTACTTCACCATCCGCCATCATCATGGCGGCCATTGGGCGCCCCCGACGGGCGGGCAGCTGGAGGCCATCCCTTTGCCTTTGGCGCTGACGGTGATTCTCCTCACCAGCAGCGCCACCCTGCAGTGGGCCGTAGCCTCCATCCGGGGGGGGGACAGTCGGGGCCTGGTGGCGGGGCTGGCCCTCACCGCGCTCCTGGGGGGCCTCTTCCTCCTGGGCCAGGGCCGGGAGTTCGCCACCCTGGGCTTCACCCCCCAGTCGGGGGTTTATGGGGCCACCTTCTTCGTCCTCGTCGGGTTCCACGGCGCCCATGTCCTGGGCGGGGTCGTCTTCCTCCTGGTGCTCCTGGCCCGGAGTCTCTTGGGCCAGTTCAGCCCGTCCCATCATACCGCTGTGGAGGCGGGCAGCCTCTACTGGCACTTCGTGGACGCCGTCTGGCTGGGTCTCTTCACCATCTTATACCTGCTTCCGGGGTAGGCCGGCGGCTCCGTCCTTAGCCTGAGGCTCTTCGCCTTGCGTCCCTCGATAGCCTGAGGATATACTGGGCGCGGCGGGGTGTAGCGCAGTTGGTAGCGCGCATGGTTTGGGACCATGAGGCCGGCGGTTCGAGTCCGCCCACCCCGAGTTGCATCTCCTTGGGGGGCTGCGACCTTGAGGCACCTCGGTTGGAGCCACTGCGGGCCTGGGGAATTTGCTTAGGATTTAGGCCATCATGAAGCCGGAGCATCTGGAAAAGGTCTTGCCCCTGACCCTGATTGCCATCTTTGGGGCGCTCATCGGCCTGCGGGTTGGGGGCATCCTCCCCTCCTTCCTGGCCACGGGCGAGTTCGACATCTCCCTCAACCTCCTCATCAACTCGGGCATCGGCGGGGTGCTTTTCATCCTGACCATGGTCATCTCTATCAGCATTATGACCATTCAGTTCGCCTCCCAGGAATACACCCACCGGGTCATGACCACCTATATCCGAAGCTTCATGGTCTGGTCCATGATTGGCGTCTATCTGGCGACCATCCTCTACGACCTCTATTTGACCGCCTCCCTGACGAGGCCGGTGAACCCCTTATGGGCGGATGTCTCTGTGCTGCTGCAAAGTCTTTGCTTCATTATGCTTGTTCCCCATGTGGTCATCACCGTGGCTTACCTGCGGCCGGACTTGACCATCGGCAGAATACTGAGGTCGGTGGACAGAAAGTATATTTCCACCATCGAACCCGCCCTCCGCCGGGGCAAAGGGCAAATCCCCAGTAAGGTGGACCGCCTGCTGCTGGCGGTGGAGGTGATAGAGAAATGCCTGGAGCGGGGCGACCGCGCCACCGTGCGGGTGGCTCTGGAGGACCTGCACGCCTGCTGTCAGAGATGGGTTAAAGCGGAAAATGAGGCCTGGCTCAGCCCGTATTTTCTGAGCTATCTCCTGCGGCTGGGGAGACAGGCCATCATCGAGGGGGATGACGATTCCATGGCGCAGGTGCTGGCCATCCTGGGGGAGATAGGGGGCTCCCTCGCCTCGGTTGAGGCCCGTCAGGTGGTCATCGAGGACATCAACACCCTGGGACTGGGTGCCCTCAAGGGTGATTACGATGTCGCAGTGGAGCAGATGATAGATTCCCTGGAGCGGATTCTTCGCTCCCCCCTTCCCGAGGCGCCAACCAGCCGGATTTTTGACATCTGCGGCGAGCTTGCGGCGCACCTGTTCCCTGCGGACAAGCGTCGGCTCATCCGGCACCTCATCGGCTCCCTGGCGGGGCTCACCGAGATGGCGGTGGCGAAGCAGGAGCGCGCTTTGATTCGGAAATGGAGCGTCCTGATGGAGGAGATAGGGCGGGCTGCTATTTCCCATAAGTTCCGGGATGAGGCGCATCGCTCCATTCAGGCCTTCTACCACATGGGCACCTTGGGGGCCCAGAATGGGGTGGACGCTACCGGCTATGTGGTGGAGTCCCTGGTCAGGATGGAGCGGGAGGTGGGCGCCGGGGACCGGGAGCTCTTGGGGGAGATTGAGTACGCCAAAAAAGAGGTGGAAGGGAGCCGGCGGAAACATGGGGCCGCCGAGAAGGAAGAGGGCGGTATAGACACCTCAGACCTGTGGTGACAGCCTCACCCTGAGAGCGGTGTCCTCAAACCAGCTTTCGGTATAGACCATCCTGCGGTTTATCAGGTGGGATACCAGCCCCTGAAGCTCGCCGAAGAGAAAGCCCAGAAGCTCCTTGCTCTTCAGGGTTGCGGCCACCTCGGCGCACTCCCCCAGGACGATATCCACATTGTCCCCCACCGCGATGGCCCTGACATCCAGATGGCGCAGCTGGCCGTAGTAGCGCTTTATGACCTCTACCTGGTGTTCCTGGTAGAATTCCGTGATGACTGCGGCGGTTTTGGCCCCGCACTCCACACCCACATTGAAGCTGGACATGGAGAAGAGCTTGGGGTTGGTGATGACACAGTTGGTGACCAGGGCCTGATAGTACCCGATGTTCACCAGGTTGCCCAGGCTGCGCAGGGGGTGTCCCTGGAGGCAGCGATTCAACCTATCAGCCATTATAAGCTCCAGGGCTTTCGGCGCCAGATAGTCGCTGACCCCAACCCCTATCTCGGGCTCGTCCCGCTTGCCGATGAGGAAGGTGCAGGTGGCATCCCCCTGGGCGGAGCAGGCCGTCTCGAAGCCATCCATATCCTTATTCATGGCGGCGGCGATTATCCCCGCGAACATGGCGGCATGAAAGCAGCAAAGGCCTCGCCCCGCCGTCACGCCGGCGCATTCGGCGCAATCCGCAAAGGCGACGGTGAACCGCAGCCGCTCCGCGTTCACCTCCACCAGCTCCAGCCGTCCTTCCTTACTCTGCCCCAGCATGGCCGCGAACACCCGGTTTAGCACTTTCCCCAGGGCCTCGAAGGCGCGCTCCTGGGGCCAGTACTCGAACTTCCAGAAATAGTCCGCGGGCATGCCCAGCTTCCTTAAGATGACATAGGCATTGCGGTTGGCTGCCTCGTAGGAGGCGTGGTATATCAGGGAGGCAACGGCGGGGTTGGCCTCCATGAGCAGGAGGGCGCGCGTCTGGGGGACATACAGGTCGATGTCATCGCCCAGGGAGGGTCGGGCGGTGGGCGGCTCCTTCTTGGAGATTCTCTGCAGGGCGAGGCTCCAGACCTCGTCGATGAGCTTTTCCATATCCCCGCTCATAACTTCACCCCAGCAGTGCCCTCTCCACCGCCTTAAATCCCCACTCGTCGTATTTGCTGTGGGCGTAGAGACCGGCGGCTATGAGCAGATAGCCGAAGATATAGATGGCATCCAGCAGGGAGCCCTTCTGGAAATACTCGCGGGCCATGGTGTCCAGGGATACCCCCAAGACCAGCTGGAGGATGTAGGTGGAGGTGATGCTGAGGATGAGGCCGCCCATGATGAAGGCGAAGGTGACGCTCTCCTGGGCTTTGGCCCGCGAGTGCTGAAGGTAGAGGAGGAGCACCGGTATCAGCATCAGCACCACCGCCATGTCCACCACCCTAATCATGAGCCGCGAGAGCGCCACCAGCGGGATGGCGGAGAGGCTCTCCAGGGCGGGCGCCTCGTAGGCCACGACATAGACGCCCAGGGCGAAGACCAGGCCCAGCAAGGCCCAGCCATACCGGTTCAGCGCCTTGACTTCGATGACCCGCAAGGTGTAGACGCAGGAGGCCAGCAGCATGGCGTAGTCCGTGACCTGAAGGAGGAGGATGATGGTGGTGGTGAGGCTCCCCAGAGAGGCATACAGGAACACCCACAAGATATGAATGTTGGCTAGCGCATACAGGAGCAGGAAGAGGGATAAGAACAAGAAGGACTTTTTGAGGTCCTTTTTATAACGGAAGGCGACCCTGAGGGCCAGGGCGAACCCCAAAAAGAGGGTGAGGGGCTGCATGATGGCGGTGTAAAGGCTGGCGGCGGGGCCCGGGAGGATGAGCGACGAGAAGGATAGCGCCCCGGCCAGGAGCACCGCCATCAGCAGGATGAGTTTTGGGTTCATGACAGATTCTCGGCGATGTTGAGCACTATTTCAGCTGAAATCTATGTGCTCGCCGTCCTCTTAGCTCAGCGGGGGAAGCTCATCACGCACTCCACCACCCGGTCCAGCTCCGCCTCGGTGTTGAAAAACTCCACCGAGAGGCGCACCCCTGGCGTCTCCCCCACCCAGCGGGCCACTATCTGGCCCCGCTCCCAGAGGTGGCTCACCAGGGGGTGGGGCTGCTCCCAGGGGGATACCCCTGGCTTCCGGGGCTGAGGCCCGGCCCCCTCCAGAGCGAAGGTCACCAGCCCCGTGGCCAGCTTCGGATGCCGCGGCGAGACGATGCTCACCCCCGGCGCCTCCGCGAGCTTGGCCACCGCCAGCTCCGAGAGGGCCCGCACCCGCTTCCAGGTGTTCTCCGTGCCCAAGTTTTGGAGGAACTCGATGGCGGCCACCATCCCGGCCCACAGGGGGCCGCTGGTGGTGGTGAGCTCGAACTTGGTTATCTCCTGGGTGTTGGGGGTCATGTGCCCCAAAAAGTCGTAGGCGGCGGCGGCCCGGCCCCCCACCTTGGGGGGTTGGAGCTGGGGAATCAGGTCGCGGCGCACGAAGAGCGCCCCCGTGCCGTCGGGGCCCAGGAGCCACTTGTGGCCGGGGAGGGCGTAGTAGTCGCAGCCCAGCTCCTTCATATTCACGGGCAGGTGGCCCACGGACTGGGCGGCGTCCCAGAGCACCGGTACGCCCCGGCTCCGGGCCAGCTCCTGGATTTCCCGGGCCGGCAGCAGGAGGCCGGTGGTGTACATGACATGGCTCAGGCAGAGGAGGCGCGTCCGCGGGGTGAGGGCCGCCTCGAGGCGCTCCAGGACGGCGGCCGGGGTCTCGGCGCCGCGAAGGTCGGCAATGCGCACCCTGACCCGCTTCCGCCGCCGCAGATAGTAGAGGGGCACGATGCCGGAGGAGTGCTCTAAATTGGTGGTGACCACCTCGTCGCCGGGCCGCCAGGTCAGGCCCCCCAGGACGAGATTGAGCCCCTCGGTGGTGTTCTGGGTCAGGGTTATCTCCTGGGGCGTGGCCCCGATGAGCCCCGCCACCGCCTGGCGGGTGCGCTCCGTGAGTTGGCGGCGGGCGTCCAGCACGGGCCTGGCCGTGGGGCCATAGTTGTTCTCGTAGTCCAACTGAGCTTTGATGGCCTCCAGCACCGGGGTGGGGCTGGGGCCGGACCAGCCGGTGTTGAAGTAGAGGGTTCTCGCGAGGGCGGGGATTTGGCGGCGGACGGCGGCGATGTCCATAGCTGCTCTTTCTAGGGTGGTACGCGGATGCTGCTATCTTAGCACCTGGGGGTGGGCAAAGTCCAAAGCCCCTGCGACCATCCCCCTGGCCCCCTTCCTGCCAGGAAGGGGGGAGGGATAAAGGGATATGGGGGACACCCCCATACCCTCGGCAGGGTGAGCCCTGCACCCCTGCTGGCGGGCGGCGTAGTTGGGGCAGGCTGGGGTGGGTGTGCTATAAGTTCTGTGGCGGAGGGCCGAGCGGGAGTAACTCAGTTGGTAGAGTTCCTGCCTTCCAAGCAGGTTGTCGCGGGTTCGAGTCCCGTCTCCCGCTCCAGTTATCTCCCCCCTACCCCCGTACCCCCAGCCAGCGGCCGCCCGCGGGCAGATGGGCCGCGTCGCAAGGCTCCCCGGCCCGCTTGGCCCGGACCTGGGTCTCTCGTGGAGGGTTCCAGATGCAAGAGGCCCAGGCTCCCCTCCCATGACTCATCTTTTTGCCCCGCTCAAGGCAGGCTCTTTACCTCGGGTACTCTGGGAGGGCCGAGACCCCAACAGGAAAGGGGAGAAGAGCCAACCCCCAACTGCAGGGGTCCTCGGCTCTTCTCCCCTTTGGTTTTACCTGGCCCGGCTAGCTAGGCTTGGGCTCTAACATGGCCTTGACCCAGCGGCGGCGGTAGCGGCCCCGCGGCCTCAGCAGCAGTAGCAGCAGCCCCCGGGGCTTGGGCCTGAGTTCATTTTCAGCGTCGGCTTCCCCCTTTGTCAAGACCCCATGGCCGCCCGTAGCGCCGCCACCCCCAGGGCACGCTGGGTCCGGCCGGAGTTCCGGGAGTACTCCGTCTCCCCCACGCCGACGATGCAGTATTTATCCTTCAGGTTTCCCAAGCTGCCCTCCCTTCAGCTGAGGTTTTCCATTTCAAAACCGTCTGCGCCCGGAGAAAAAGGCCCGCCCTCTGCCGCCTGGGGTCGTCCCCATGCCCTTACCGAAGGTGGGGTGGGTAGTCCATCCCGATGTGCCCCTCCCGTTCCAGCTCGACGTATTCCTCGGCGGTGAGCCCCAAGAGCTCTTTATAGACATACTCGTTGTGCTCCCCCAGTCGCACCGGGGGCGTGCGGATGCTGAGGGGGGTCTTAGAGAGCTTGAAGAGCATCCCCGGGTAGAGGTGGGTGCCGCAGTCCTCCTGGGTGACGCTCTCGAAGAAGCCCCGGTCCCGCAGGTGCGGGTCGGCGAAGGCGTCCTTGACGCTGAGGACCGGCCCCGCGGGGACGCCCTGGGCTTGGAGCAGGTGCATCACCGCATACTGGTCATGCTGGGCCGTCCACTCCCCGAGGAGGCGGTCTAGCTCATCGTGGTGCTGCCCGCGGCCCCAGGAGTCGGAGAACCGCTCCTCCTGGGCCCAGGCGGGATTGCCCAGGGCCCGGCAGAGGCCTCCCCACTGGTCATCGGAGAAAACCGAGATGGCCACCCAGGAGCCGAAGCCCTCCCGCTGGTCGCCGCCCTTGCAGGGATAGCAGCCCTGGGGGGCGGCCCGGGGGTCGTGGTTGCCCTGGGGCTGCTGTATGCGTCCGTTGGCGGTGTAGTCCAGGATGGCGGGGCCAAGGTAATGGAGGGCGTTCTCCCCCTGGGAAAGGTCGATGCCCTGGCCCCGCCCCGTGAGATTGCGGTAGTGGAGGGCCGCCAGCACCGCGAAGGCGCCCTGGGAGCCCGCCGCGAAGTCGCCCACATAGGTGGACGCATTCTGGGAGGGGTGGACATCGGCGTAGCCCCGAAGCGCGGTGAAGCCCGTAGCCGCCTCCAGGGTAGCGCCGTGGAGGCGATAGTTCCGGTAGGGGCCTGTCAGGCCCATCCCTGGGGCATGGAGCACGATGATGTCCTCTTTGATGGCCTTTAGGTCTTCGTAGGTTATCTTTAGGCCCTCCACCGTATCGGTCACGGTGTTGGCGAAGAGGACGTCGCTGAGCTTCAGCAGCCGCTCGAAGATGCGCCTGCCCTCGGGACGCCGGATGTCCAGGGTCAGGCTGAGCTTGTTGCGGATTTGAGGGTTGGTGAAAGCGCTCCGGTTCCAGGGCCGGTCGCCGGGCTCCATGTTGGGGTACTGGCTATAGAGGCGCATGTTGGCGATTTGGGCCTTGGTGGGGCGGGGGCTGCCCCCCCGGCCGCTGGGCTGGAAGACCTGGCGGGGCTCCACTCTGATGACCTCCGCCCCTAAGTCGGCCAGCAGCAGGGTGCCGAAAGGCCCCGCCCAGACCCCTGTCAGGTCTATCACCCTGACTCCATCTAGTGGCAACCCCGTCATTTCCCCCACTCCTCTCCCTGGCAATCCTCAGATTACCCCCATCTCCCGGAGCCGCACCATCTCTTCCTTGGCGAGACCCAGACTGCCATAGATTTCCCCATTGTGCTCGCCCAAGAGAGGGGCAGCCCGCCTGGCTCGCCAGGGGGTCTCGGTCATCTTGAAAGGGGCACCGGGGTAGGTGAGCTTGCCCGTGGCGGGGTGCTCCAGCTCCACCCAGTACTCTCGCTCCTTGAAATGGGCGTCCTTAAGCAGGTCCTCCACGGTGTTCAGGGGCGCGCAGGTGATGCCCAGGGCCTGGGCCGCCTGCCAGCACTCCACCCGGGTGTGCTCCGCCAGCCAGGTGAGGTAGATGGCCTCGAACTCCGCCTGGAGGTCGGGGTCCCGCTGGGCGGCGGGGTTCTTCCATTTGGGGTCCTTCAGTTCCTCGGACTGCATCAGCTCGGCGAACCGGTCCCACTTGGGGATGCCCCCAATCATGAAGAAGTAGCCGTCCTGGCAGGGATACATCTGGGAGGGGTAGCCACCTCCAGTCCCGGCCATCCGCGGCTCTACCATGCCGGAATACTGGTAGCCCACCAAGACCTGGTTTCTCCTCTCGGTGCCGCCAGCTTGCACCTCCATCATAGAGATGTCCACCTGCTGCCCCAGGCCCTGATAGCGAGCGCCATAGAAGGCCCCCATGGCGGCCACCGCGGCCACCGAGCCCACCTGGAACTGAATCCAGTGAGGGCCCAGGGCCACCGGCTCTCGGTCGGGCAGGCCACAGGAGTACATCTCGCCGCCCATGGCATAGAGGACCACCTCCGAGGCCTTGAAGTCCCGGTAGGGACCTGTCTGCCCGAAGTTGGAGATGGACACCAGCGCCACCCGGGGGTTGACCGAGGCTAAAGTCTCATAGCTCAGCCCCAGGGAGGGCAATACCCGGGGGGCGAACGATTCCACCACCAGGTCGGCGTCCTTAACCAGGCCCAGGAGGAGTCGCCGCCCCGTCTTGCTCTTGAGGTTGAGAGTGATGCCGCGTTTATTGGTATTGAGATGGAGGAAGAGGAGGCTCTTCTCGGGATGGGGCTCGTCCTGATAGAAAGGGCCTATGTGGCGGGCCGGGTCCCCGGTGCCGGGGCGCTCCACCTTGATGACATCGGCCCCGTAGTCCGCCAGGAGCTTGGTGCAGTAGGGGCCCGCCACATAGTGGGTGAGGTCAATGACCCGAACATCGGACAAAGCCTGGGGCGCCATCTATCCCTCCTCCCTAGCCCTGCATCCGGATGCCGAACTCCCGGGCCTTCCGACGGGCCTCCACCATGGGCTTGGGCTGGGTGCCAATAAGCTGCAGGCCAAGCCCTCCGAAGATGGCAGTGAGACCCATGAAGGTGAAGGCGCCAACATAGCTGCCACCACTGGCATCGGCAATCATGCCCACTGCCAGGCTACCAGCGAACGCAAAGGGGGTATCGATGAGTGACCTTATCCCCGGGATGGTCATGAGCCATTTGCGTCCGAACCAGGTGGCGTTGAGATGGTTGCCCACCGCAGGCCCCATGCCCAAAGGGGGACCGTATATCACGGCGTAGGCATAGAGCAGCCACGCCCGCTCGCTGGTGGCATAGGCCACCATGAGTATCCCCAGCCCTGCGCCGCCAGTGGCGTAGGCGGAGAACCACTTGGGGTTGAAGCGGTCCGCCAGGCCCGCCACCAGCAGTCGCCCAACAAGCGTCATGGGGAAGTAAAGGATCTGGTAATAGGCTGCTTCCTGCAGGGTGAACCCCAGGTTGCGGATATGGTCAACGAGGAACACCGGGAAAATCCAGGTCTGAAACCCGGCGATGGCCCCCGACCACACCAGGGCCCAGAAGGCCCGGGTCCTGAGGGCATCGAAGACGCCCAGGTCCGGCAGGAAGTCATCCGCGGTCATAACCTTGATGGCGCCCCTGGCCCTGGCCGCCTCTAACTCCTCCTGAGTGCGCTCGTGGGGCAGCTTCTCGTTGTCCGGCAGCAGCCCGTAGGCCTGGGGCGGCTTGTTGCGGTAGATGAAGGCCGCCAGAGCGCCGCCCACAAAGCACATCACGCCGGTGGTGATGGCCGCGGTGTTCCAGCTAGTAGCGGTGATGATGGCCGCCATCAGGGGGACCATGGTCATCCCCCCGAAGGCGGCCCCGATGGTCTGCAGGGCCATCCACCGGCCCCGGGTCTTGACGAAATACCAACTGATGATTTTGTTGCTGCTGGTGTAAAGGGACCAGTTCATGGACAGAGTCACCATGAATCCGTAGGTGAGCCACATCCACCAGGCCGCCTTCACCAGCCACAGCCCCAACAGGATGTAGCCCACGCCGGCGATGATGAACCCAAGGACGGACATCCACTTGGGGCCCCAGGTGTCAATCAGGTAGCCCGCGGGGGCTGCCTCCAGGCCCCCCTCCAACCGCCCCAGGGCCGTCCCGAAAGCCATCTCCGCACGGCTCAGCTTCTCTACACGGATGAGGGACGAGGAGATGACTCCCCAGGAGTACATGTAAGCGCCATAGCCGATGAAGGCGTTTATGGCCCCCATGATGACTTGTGTGTAGCCCGGGAAGAACCGGGGGCGCTTGAGGGCCCATTTCACTTCCGCTTGCGTTGCCATCTAAGTCAACCTCCGATATTATCACACTCCACACCCGCTTAGGGTCCGCTTCATCCACCCCACCCCGCCTGGAGGAGGGAGGCTCACCGCTTAGGGCGCGCCGCGGTGTTATCCCCGCGCCGCACCCTCTCTTTTGTCAGGACAAGTTTGTTTTCACCACCCCCCTTTCTTTTGGGGAAGCCGCCAGTCCCCCAAAAGCACAAACCTCCAGAGGCCAGCTTATGGGCTTTGGCCGCTGAAGGTTAATGCCACCCCTGCCCCCCTTCCACTTCCTATTATTCAGTTTGAGGGAAGCGAGCGCCTTTGAGCGTCCTATTGGGCTGACGCTAAGCGCTAGTTCCCCACGATATTCACCGCAATCACATAGCCGCCGCCCCCGCCGCCCAGGTTGTGCACCAGACCGTAGCCGTCCTTCTTGCGCTGGCGGGGGCCGGCCTTGCCCTGAAGCTGTTTGTAGCACTCATACATCATCCGCAGGCCGCTGGCCCCGATGGGATGCCCGAAGGATTTAAGGCCACCGTCGGGGTTCACCGCTAACTCGCCCTCCAGCTCGAAGACGCCCGCTTCGATGGACTCCTTGGCCCGGCCCCGGGGCGCCCAGCCCATATCCTCGCAGATGAGGAGCTCGGTGATGGTGAAGCAGTCGTGGACCTCGGCCACGGTGAGCTCCTTGAGGGGATTCTTGATGCCCGCCATCTCGTACGCCACCTTGGCTGCCCGCACATTCTCCTCGAAGTGGGTGTAGTCCACCTCAGGCCGCAGGGGATAGTCACCCGGGCCAGCAATGAGGGCGCATGCCTTGACATAGATGGGATCGGCCCGAAACGATTTGGCCAGGTCAGCCCGGCAGATGACGGCGGCGGCGGCGCCGTCGGAGACCCCGCAGCAATCGAAGAGCCCCAAGTATCCGGCCACGATGGGGGCCTTCATGGCCTGCTCCAGGGTTATCTCACGCTGGAAGTGGGCCCGGGGGTTGAGGGAGCCGTTGTGGTGGTTCTTGACAGCGATGCGGGAGAGGAGCTCCCTGCCCTCGGGAACCGGGTTAATCCCGTAGCGGTGGAAGTAGCGGGTGGCCAACTGGGAGAAGCCCCCCGGGGCCGTCCCAGCCGGCTGGACGCCGGAGTTGGGCATGCCCCCGCTACCCCCCAGGCCGCTGAGGCCAGCATCTTTGAGCTTCTCGAACCCCAGGGCCAGCACGATGTCGTAGACCCCGGAGGCCACCGCCAGGCAGGCGTTGCGGAAGGCATCCGACCCGGTGGCGCACATATTCTCCACCCGGGTCACCGGGATGTATTGGAGCTTCAGCGGCCCGGAGAGGCTAATCCCTGTCTGGCTATGCAAGGTGCCCACCCAGGCCGCCTGGATGTCCTTGGGCTCGACGCCGGCGTCCTCGAATGCCTCGTAGGCGGCCTCCACGATGAGGTCCTCGGCGTCCCTGTCCCAGTGTTCCCCGAACTTGGTGCAGCCCATCCCCACGATGGCTACTCTGTCCTTTAAGCCCTCCATCTGCTTATTAACCTCCTTCAGTTTCGTGCCAATGCCGTTCTTTCTTTAGGGGAAGCCGCAAGTCCCCAAAAAGCACAAACCTCCAGAGGCCAGCTTACCGGCTTTGGCCGCTGAAGGTTACTACTACCCATGCCCCACCACTTCCTAGCTATTCAGTTAGAGGGCAGCGAGCGCCTTTTGTGGGTAAAGTTTTTGAATAAAACCCTCTCGTCTCAACCCCTTAGGGCCGAGTAAAAGTAGAAAAACCAGTCTCAATTTAGCAGGTCTTAACATATAAGTCAATCCTTACCCCTTTAAGGGTAAATTCACAATCGAGCGGACCTGCGCCCTGAAAATAGAACCAGGAGGAAATGAGAGTCCTGCGACTAGAATATGCAAGTAAGGAGGACCCTCCATGAAGGGGAACAGGTTCACTGAGGGGCAAATCATCAGGATGCTCAGGCTTTGAGCCGCTATTTGTATGTCCTGAATAATCCGCTATTTTGTGCCTCGTTTGCGGGACTTGGTGGGCTAGGGCAGTTCGACGACCTGGTGCGCCATCTCTAGGTCATCTAGGCTCCATTCTTTGAGCATGGCCAGTTCCTTGAACGCTCTGCGAAAGATGAGACGGACGTCCACCGTCACAGAGCTGTGCTCAGGTGCGGCGAATTCGAAGGAGGCCACATCAGCACCCTTGGCCGGGATACGAGTATCTTCGCGTATTACGGTCTGCCGCCAGTATGCCGCCGTAGGCGAGGCCTCGGTCCAGAGCTCTTCCAGCACCTTGGCGTACCCTTTCCCCGGCCGGCCCGCATAATCAGTTGGCTCTTTGCCTCTTCCTCCCCATGCAGGAATACTTGGGCCCGCGAGGATGGGCAGGTCCTTGCCAGCGTCGTCCTTGGCCTCCACCACGAGTATGATATTACGCATGGGATTGTCCGTGGGGATGTGATGGCCCGCATTTTCGTTGGTCACCCTGACCTCTAACAGTACGCGGTCATCCTGTCTGTCAGCGATGAGTTCAAGTTTCGCCGCATTCCTCAAAAGGTCTAAGTCGGAAACCCCGGGGAAGGTGTGCGTGAAAATCGCCTTCGGGTCACGAGTGACGCCGCCACGACCGGGCGCGAAGTTGTCGGCCTTGCCGTCGGGCTTCATGTGGCACGTCTGGCATGTCTTGCCCTCCTTAGGGTAGGGACTGGCCAGCCACTCTGTATACGATTGGTAGATTGGAGTTCCCCAGAAGCTGGCGTTGTGGCAAGGCGCACAAAAGCGGCTGTCGTTTTGCAGTGGTGAAAAGGCGTCTGGCCCGACATCGACATCGTCGTACGGGCCGAAGAATATCTGGGGCTCGCCTGCCGGGCGGCGCAGCTCCATAGAGAGCACCCCGGGCATATTCTCGCTCGGCGCTTGCTTCGCAGGGTCAAGTCGCACGTCCGCTATCTTATGGCAGAAATCACAAGGAGATCCTTGCGCGTTGGCGCCGGTGACCGTGTTCATATCTGCGCCGCCCGGCTCGGCCAACGCCGCTGCCGGCGCGTGACAGGCAGCGCAGTTTCCGGGTTGGTCGGGGAAGTCCAGCTTAAATCCGGGCCCGTAATAGGACGCATCAGGGCTGGGTTTCAAGGGAAAACGGCCGTAGTCCTGGTTGAAGCCGTAGCGGGTGGGCGGGCTCTTTGCTCCGGACACGCTGGTGCCATTGTACATGGTCATGAACCTAATGTTGGCCGTCCCCTGGGCGTGGGCGCTGGACGCCCACTGGTCATAGATGGTGCGGCCGTGGCAGTCGGCGCAGCCCAGGCTCAATCGCGAGGAGAGGGGCAGGAAGGCCCGGTCAAAGGAGACCTTTTCGGCTGCGACAAGGCCCATCTGAGTGATGAAATCTTCCACAGCGGACCGGCCCTCTACCTTCGGGGGCACCCACTGATAAGTTGGGTTATCGCTGCCCCGGTAGTGTTCCAGGCTGATGGTGGTCTTCCGTTCCCACGGCCATGCTTCAGCGCCGCCGATGTAGTAGCCGTCTGCCCAGGCGGTGATACGGAGACGGAATGCGGCCGGGAATCCTTTTAACTGGAAAGAGCCGTCTGGGTCGGTGGTAGTCTGGAAGTGACTTGCCTTGACGCGCACCGTTGCGCCGGCCACGGGACGTCCCTGATCCAGCACCACGCCTCTGACCTCGGTGACTGACCAGGTCTGGAACATTATCGCCGCCCCTGCGGCCAGCAAGACGAGCACGCCGACTGCCAGCGCTAGCGGACTGCGCATAGCATCACTTTCCGATAGCGGTGAGGTCGATGCGGAAAACGCCCTCTCCCTCGGTAGCGGCGTACAGGGTGGCGCCATCTGCCGATATCGCCAGCGCGGCAACTGCCCGGGTGCGCAGGCCATCGTTCATCTTAATCCAGGTTTGGCCGCCGTCGAGGGACCGATACACGCCCGTGTGCACATCTGCGACGTAGACCGTTCTGGCATTGGTGGGGTCGATTACAATAGCCCGCACGGCTGCCTGCTGGTCTAGGCCCTTGTTGCTGGGAACCCAGCTAGCGCCACCGTCTACGGACTTGTAGAGGCCGCCACCCTCGGCCCCCGCATACAAGACCTGCGGGTTCTGACTATCTATGGCCAGGGCGCGAATATCCAACACCCGCAGCCCCTGGTTCATAGCCTGCCAGGACCGGCCGCCATCGGCGCTCTTGAGAACCCCCAATATAAGTGTTCCCGCGTAAACTACCTGTTCCCTGGCGGGGTCTACCGCCAGCGCGTTGATGTTCTGGTTGGCGCTGGTAGCGTCGTTGGCGTCCTGCCAGGTGCGCCCGCCATCCGTGGACTTGAAGATGCCGAAGCTGGGCCCGGCCAAGCCCTGGTCTATGAAATTTCGGTTCATTGCCATGCCGGCATAGACCGCGCCAGGGTTGGAAGGCACAAAGGCAATGGCTTTGAACCCCATCCTTCGTGAAAGGTCGCTAGCATTTACCCGGGGATGGCGAAACACTACGCTCCAGTTGTGGCCCCGGTCGGCGCTTCTCAGGAGCACCCCCTGGCCCTCGTCGGAGACGATGACGGCATCAGGGTTCAGCGGGTCGAGCGCTACCGCATACCACTCGGGAAACGAGGCGGGTTCGTAGTTCAGGCCTTGCCAGGTGGCGCCACTGTCGTCGCTCCGAAACGGGCCAGTCCGGCCTATGACGAAGACCACCTTGGGGTCCAGCGGGCTTACCTCGATATCGTGTAGATACGCGCCCGTATAACCCTGACTGGCCACGGCCCAGGTGCGGCCGCCGTCTTCACTGAGGAAATTGCCTCCCCCATAGGCGTTGGCAAAGAGGCGGTCCTGGTTGCGGGGGTCCACCTGCAAGTCGATGGGGAAGCCCGCCCGTGTCCCGGGGCCACCCCAAAAGCTGCCCTGAGTCAACTGTTTCCAGGTGCGTCCCGCGTCCTCGCTGCGGTAAACTGCGTCCGGGCCGGCGGCATAGGCGATGTCCGGGTTGGCCAGGGCGAACTCCACGGAACTGACCGCTTGAGTGGTCTGCAGCACTGGCTGCCAGGTCTCGCCTCCGTCAGTCGTCAGGTATATTCCCGCGCCATCGAGATACTGGTTGTTCCCCGCCCCGGCGAGCAGCACATCGGGCCTGGTCGGGTGCATGAAGAGGGTGCCCAGATACAGATTCTTAAGCCCATTAGCCTGATTCAGGACGCGCCAGGTCTGGCCCCCGTCCGTGCTCTTGAGAATCCCCACCCCGCCTGGCAAGCCCTTAACCGAGTCAGAGTTGGCCGCCTCCCGGTCGAAGAGCCCAGTAGAAACGTAGAGCTTATGGCTGTCCCGCGGGTCTATCCAGACATACCGCGCCATGTTGTCGCCGCGCCAGATGGCGGCCCAGTGTTCGCCGTCATCCGTAGTCTTATATACGACGCCTTTGGTCAGGTCGAACTCGCGTCCCTGGCGATGTTGTCCGGCCCAGTTGTCGCTGGAGATTTCTCCGGCGGCATAGACTACATTCGAGTTGCGCGGGTCAATGGTGAAGCCACGGAAGGTTATCCCCTCGCGCTCGACCACACCCTCGTCTTTCTCCACCCAGGTCTTGCCGCCATCCGTGGACTTGTAGATGCCCCGAGACTGCTGCGTGCCCACCCAGATGACATTGGGGTTGCTGGGGTCAACGGTCAGGCTGAACACGGGGATGGCATCCCCAGACGGCCCGGTGCGCGTGACGATGCCATCATTGGCAGCCGTCCAGGAGCTGCCGCCATCCAGGCTCAGGTTCACGCCGCTCCAGCTATCCGTCACATACATTACATCGGGCGAGTTGGGCCGCATCCTGACATCATAGCCCAGGCCGCCTATGGGGCCGCCCGTCTTCACCCAGCGCAGCCCTGCGGTCGCTGGCGGCTGGCCCAGCACTATAACGTTATCCACCCATACCTCTGAATTCTCGAGCGTCTCCAGCGCGATGCCGCCATTGGTCAGGGGTTCGGGGTCAGTGTAGGTTAGCTTCAATACGCCATCGACGAATACGTCCAGCTTGCCGCCCTTGCCGACGATTTCAACCTGATACCACCGGCCAAGAGCATGCTGGTCATCAAGGAAAGCCAGCGTGGGAGCATCTCCGGAGGCCGTGCTCTTGTTGAGGTATAGCCCTTGCTCGCTAAACCCTACGAAATAGCGGGTATAGCGGGTGCCGGCAAGGCGGTAGTTAAGATGCACCCTGCCACGCACCAGTTTCAGGCGCAGTTTGACGGTGTAGTCCGAC
Source organism: Chloroflexota bacterium (assembly GCA_016210205.1). Classification (GTDB taxonomy): domain Bacteria; phylum Chloroflexota; class Dehalococcoidia; order JACQUO01; family JACQUO01; genus JACQUO01. The sequence continues at coordinate 20,031 of JACQUO010000024.1, read as the reverse complement.
CAGGAATCTCCGGTGTACCAGGCCCAGACATGACCCTGGCCACGCAACGTGCCATTGCCCTCGGAGTCCTTCAGGACATCCCATCCCTTGTCCAATTCCCACTGGTTGGCCGTGCGGCCCTCGAAGTCCTCACTGTACAGGACCTGCTGCCCGCCCGCGGCGGCAGGGCTGGTGGGGGTCCGAGTCGGAGTGGGAGTTGGCGTGCGCGGCAGGGCTGGCGGGGTGATGGTAGGGGCCACCGTGGGGCGAGGGGCCGCATCAGGCGTCGTCGTGGGGCGAGGAGTTGCAGCAGGGGTAGGGGTAGGCGTCGGCTTTGGTGCTACCGTAGGGGTGAGCGTTGGTGTGGGGGTGGCTCTAGCTCCTGGGGTTGGATTTGGGAAGGAGGGCAGTGCAGGAGTCAGAGTCGCCGTTGTCGGGGGCGTGGGGGCCGGCGCCCCCTGGGAGCAAGAGAGAGTTGCGAGAGTGGCTAGCGTGAGCAGCAGCATTCCAGCGTGACTGAGCGAAATTCTGAAGCGGATCCAGCGTCCCACAAAGGAAACCATCGCGAACCCCTGGCGCAGTTCTTCAGTTCAAGCGAGTTGCTGCCATTATAGCATGGAGGCAGACAGCACATCCACTCTCTTGTGCTGCCCCTCCCGGGTCCTTCTAGGAACTGATCTACCATGCCATCTAAGGAGGTCTCGGCGGTGGTGGAGCACAGACCATGGCTTCCGCCCGGTTCCTCTGGGTCTATCCCTATGGGCATTCCGTTGGTGAAGGTGGATATCGCCCACACCTTCCGGGAGGGGGAAGACGACTCGGTGAGCTACCGCATTGAGGTGGACGGGTTCGGCAAGGTCGCTATTGCCAGTGCCATTCATGTCTCCCCAGGGGCGAGCTAGCGGCGGTCACGACATCCGAGGGGGGATAATCTCTCCTGATACGGCACCCGAGGTCTCCTGTCGCCTGTCCATGGTGTGGGTAGTCGGTAGGTCATTGAGACACCATACAGGGAAAAAGGGAAGTCTTTTCGATGACGTTCGCCCTGGCCCGAGGCCTCGACCCCGACCACCCCCGCCACCTGGCCAAATCCGTTGCCGTGAAGTAGAGCCCGCTGCCGTCCAGGCGCTGGCCGGTGAACCGGCGCTCCGTGGGCACGGAGCCGGAGCGGGCTGAGCCGAAGGGCAGGTACTTCATAGTGGTGCCGCAACTGCTCAACCAGCGGGCAAAGTCTTCGGCTTGACGGGGAGTCCAAGTCAGGATTGAGCAACGAAGGAACCACGCCCGTGCGGTTCATCGCGGTAGGCTTGCACTAGCAGGTGCCGGCGTCGAACTCACGGTCAGGGGTGTCGTCTAGTAGGCTAGCGCAACACTGTAGTGTTGCGCTAGCTGGCATCTTCTAGCGTCGCCCGACTGCTATTATGGTCTCGTTAGCCATACGCAGGGTTCCATCTGGTTGAGCATGTTGTTGCGCGGCTTGGGCAATTCCTTGCCAGACCTGCTCCTGCCGCTGGGCAGGTTGTTGAGCGAGTATAGCCCGGAGGGGAGGCGTAACGTCCCGAAGGAGACTGACATACCCCTGGGCCGAGGGCACCTCAAGTATCATTTCGACCGATTCAACACGCGTGTCTCTGAAGCCAGCCTTAGTAAAGGCCTGTTCAACAGCGCCGGGGGCTGCCAAGCTAAACACACCAGGGACCGTTGCCGGTGGTGGCAGTTGAAGCATCCTTTGGGCAACTCCCATGGCGAGGCTTAACATTGGCACTTTCGGAGGCACGCTCCAGACGGTGGCGACGAGCCGGGCGTTAGGCTTGAGGAGCCGGCGCACTCGGCCCAATGCACCTGGGAGATTGGGAAGGAACATCAGACCCCAACGACACAGGGCAGCATCAAAGGCGTTGTCCGGGAAATCCAGCTCTTCGGCATCAACCTGGCGCCATTCTAAGTTTCGGAGCCCCAAAGCGCTTGCCCGTTTCTCTGCAATTGCCAGCATTCCAGACGACAGATCGGTTCCGACCACCCGGCCCTGCGAGCCAACCCGCTGCGCTGCCGTCACAGCGGGCTCGCCTATACCAGTGCCGATATCTAATACGTGGTTGCTAGGTCGAATATCGGCCAAATCGACCATGCGGTCGCTGACTTTTTGCCCGCCCTTCTCAATTATTTCCCACCATTTCTCCCATCCGGTGGCCGCACTGTCCCACTCCTGGCGTTGTCCAGCCTTATATTGCGAAGGATTAAAGGGTTGCGTGCTCATTCTTAGCCTCCCTTGTTCAGTCTAAAGGGCAACCTCCTGTTTCATGCCCTCACCGGTATTATACCAGCCGATCCTGGTTGCGCAACGTCTTGCGGCAAGGACTGACAGATGGTCTCCAAAGTAATAGACTTCATTGCTACGAGGATAAGCTGAAGGCTAGGCTGAAAGCTCTTAATATCGTCCCCCCAGCCTCACTTAACTTCAAAAAGAACGACCGTGGTTATCAATAGGTAAAACTATTTCTCGTCGTTAACTGTAGTCAGGTTGCTCGCTATTGCCACTGTCCGAGGTAGATGGGGGCTGAATTATCGGTCATGGCCCCCGTCTCGGCAGAGTCAGCCCGGCCCCAGCGCCCCCGGCGTCTCCCGGAACCAGCGGATGGTCTCCCTCAGGCCCTCCTCCAGCCCCGTCGCCGGCTCCCACCCCAGCCGCTGTAGCGCCCGAGTGATATCCGGCCTCCGCACCTTGGGGTCGTCTTGGGGCAGGGGCTGGTGGACGATGACGCTCTGGCTGCCCGTGAGAGCGATGATTTTCTGGGCTAGCTCCAGGACGGTCATCTCCTGGGGGTTGCCCAGGTTCACCGGCTCCACCACCTCGGAGAGGGCGAGGCGGCTCAGGCCCTGCATCAGGTCGGCCACATAGCAGAACGAGCGGGTCTGGGAGCCGTCCCCATAGACCGTCAGGGGCTCCCCGGCCAGGGCCTGGCGGATGAAGTTGGGGATGGCCCGGCCGTCCCCCGCCCGCAGCCGCGGCCCGTAGGTGTTGAAGATGCGGGCGATGCGAGTGGGCAGGCCGTAGGCGCGGTGGTAGGCCATGGTCACGGCCTCGGCGTAGCGCTTGGCCTCATCATAGACCGAGCGGGGGCCAACGGGATTCACATTGCCCCAGTATTCCTCCCGCTGGGGGTGCTCCTGGGGGTCGCCGTAGACCTCGGAGGTGGAGGTGAGGAGGAAGACGGCCCCTTTGCTCCGGGCCAGCTCCAGGGCGTGGTGGGTGCCGTAAGAGCCTACCATGAGGGTCTCTACGGGATAGCGGTAGTAGTCCACGGGGCTGGCCGGGGAAGCCAGGTGCAGGACCTGCTCCAGAGGCCCGCGATGCCTCAGGCCCGCCGAGACATCTCCCTGGCGGAAGGAGAAGCCAGGCCGGCCCGTGAGGTGTTCCAAGTTGCCCTTGCCCGCCGTCAGCAGGCTGTCCACACAGGTCACCTCGTGCCCTTGGGCCAGCAGCAGCTCACAAAGATGGGAGCCGATGAAGCCGGCTCCCCCCGTCACCAGGATGCGCATGGGTTGGCTTCCTTCTGAGAGAGTGCTGAAGAGAAGGAGTCTCGTCCCCACCAGTCGGGATGCCTGGCAGCCTGGGGGCGACTCTCGAGTCTACCACCGCGGCCTGAGCCTGCCAGGGTAATCAGAAGGGCGAAGCCCCTAACGGCCCACCCCCCGATACTCGAAGCCCAGCCGGGCCATCTCCCTGGGGTCGTAGATGTTGCGCCCATCGATGACTACCGGAGAGGCCATGAGCCCTTTTATCTCCGAGAGGTTCAGGCTTCGGAACTCATCCCATTCCGTCAGGATGACCAGACCATGGGCCTCCCGGGCCGCCTCCTGGGGGCTGGAGCAAAGCGTAATGGCCTCGCCGAAGACGCCCCGGGCGTTCTCGCCGGCCGCGGGGTCATAGGCCTTGATGCCCGCCCCTTCCTCCAGCAGCCGCCTTATGATGTCGATAGCCGGGGACTCGCGAATGTCATCGGTGTTGGGCTTGAAGGCCAGACCCAGGATGCCGATGGTCTTGCCCTTGAGCACCCAGAGGGCCTCTTTCAGCTTGCGGATGATGCGCTCTCGCTGTTCCTGGTTGATGTCCTCCACAGCCTTCAGAAGGCGGAAGTCATAGCCCAACTCCTGGGCGATTCTTATGAAGGCATTGACATCCTTGGGGAAGCAGGAGCCGCCGTAGCCCACCCCAGCGTCCAGGAAGTCTCGCCCGATACGGCGGTCGTAGCCCATGCCCTCGGCCACCTTGGTGACATCAGCGTCGACGGCCTCGCAGATGGCGGCGATGGCGTTCATATAGGAGATTTTCATGGCCAGGAAACAGTTGGAGGCATGCTTGATGAGCTCGGCGCTCTTGATGTCCGTCACCACCAGCGGGGCCCCGAAGGGCTGGAAGAGCCCTCGCATAATGACCTCGGCTCGCGCGCTCTCCACGCCGATGACCACCCGAGAGGGGTTCATGAAGTCAGCGATGGCCGAGCCCTCCCGCAGGAACTCCGGGATGGACACCAGGTCGAACTCGGCGCCATTGACATTGTGGCGACGCAGGGTGCGCTTGACCCATTCGCCGGTGTTGACAGGGACAGTGCTCTTCTCTACGATGACCTTGTAGCCGTCCATGGCCTTGGCAATTTGGCCGGAGACTGCCTCCACATAGGACAGGTCTGCGGACCCATCGGGCAAGGGAGGAGTGCCCACAGTGATGAAGACCACCTGGGCGCCCCGCACCCCTTTGGACACGGTGGAGGCAAAGCGCAGGCGGCCCGCATCAACGTTCTTAGCCACCAGCTCCTCAAGCCCCGGCTCGAAGATGGGAACTTGTCCTTGCTGGAGCAGGGCTATCTTGTCCCGGTCAATGTCGACGCAGGTGACCTGGTGCCCCCTCTCGGCCAGGCAAGACCCGGTCACCAGCCCCACATAGCCTGTCCCAATGATGCAGAGGTTCAACGCTTCACACCTTGTTTTTGAGAGGCATTATAGCATTTCCTCAGACAGAGGTAAATGAAACCTTTTTCATGATAATCATGCTAATATAGAAAAGACCAAACTATAGCTTATGGGTGACCTTCAGCAGTGTTAGCTCTAGTTATTAACTCTCGCCCTGGCGGCGGGGTGGTGACCACGGACACCACCCTGGCTGCCGCCCAGCGGCCACCTGCTTGAAAACATGAAGCCCCTGGGCCATGTGGTCGTATCGGCAGGGCTGGGAGTCTCCCTGGGGCTGGCTACCCGTTCCCCAACGGCCGGGGGGGTCTCCCTCCTGGTGGGAGTATTCATGGACCTGGACCACCTTCCCGACTACTACCGGATGTTCATCCAAAATAGGCCCAACTCCAACTGGCTCTTCCTTCATGGCTATGAGCTCTTGGCCCCCATGCTCCTATGGGGCTACCTCGCTTCGTGGCATCCCCTCCCCGTAGCGGTGGCGGTGGCCCACCTGGCCCACCTGCTGTGTGACCAGTTCACCAACAGGATGCACCCCCTTTACTACTTCCTTAGCTACCGCGCCTGGAAACGATTTCGCCACGACGAGCTTGGCTCCTGGTCTCCCCAAGGGGCCTATGCAGGCTTGCTCTCCCTCCCCTTGGGACGCCGGCTGCTGCCGCCCCTGGTGCGCCGACTGAGGGGCGAGAAGAAGGGGCCAGGGGACTAGGAGGAAACCACTGGCGAAACCGAAACAAATTCAGTTGACAGCCGTGCTATAACGGCTCAAGTTGTATAGAATGCCTCGTGTCCCGCCAGAGCGAGGGGAAGGGCTTCCTGTTTATGTATCTGGAGCGTGGGCTGGCTTTAAAGCTACGGGCTTAGCTGGAAGTCGGGCTCATCAATTTTGCTAAGGATGGCCTTGACATTGAGGGGAAGCCTGGCTTAGACTTCTGTCGCGGCTCAAGTCCGAAGGCAGAGTTGGTCCCATCTTGCAGGAACACTGCGCAGAGCCTATGCCAGCCCCTACTCCACTAGATAACCCCATCAGGTATCCTGGCTACAACTCAAAAGCTCAGGGGCTGATACTCATGGGCAGCGATGACAGCAGCATGGGGCCCCTGACTGCCCACAGGCCCAAAGCCTTCTTGCCGGTAGCGGGTCGCCCCTTGCTGGAGCGCCAGCTTGAGGCCTGTGCCCGGGCCGGGTTGGCTAGGGTGGTGGTAATCTATGGCGGCCCACACCGGGGAGCCTTGGCCACCTACCTGGCGGAGGGGAACTGGTGGGGGATAGAGGTATCCCTCACCGCCGAACCAGCCGAGCCGAATATGGGCATGCCCCCAGCAAACTCAGCCCCCGATGACAGCCCCATCCTGATAATGCTGGGAGACCTCTTAGTCTCGCCCCAGGACCTCCAGGGCCTGCTGGCCCAGCCTGGCCTGGCCAGGGGGGCAGTTGGCCCAAGCGCTTCCTCCCGAATCCCAGTGTTTCGCGTGCCCATCGCGGCCTGGCCCCGTCTCGCCCCCTTGGCCCCGGCGGAGTTGGAGGCGGGCTTCGACCGGCTGAGCCAGAATGGCCTAGCAGTGGCCGACTATCCCCTGGCTGCCCCCTGGCTGCGCCTGGCCCATCCTTGGGACCTGCTGGCTGCCGCCGAGGTTCTGCTGGCTGGATTACAGCCCCGAATAGGGGCCCACAGTGTCATCGAATCCGGCGTCACTATGAAAGGCCCCGTGGAGATAGGGCCGCGGAGTGTCATTCGCTCCGGCGTTTACATCGAGGGCCCGGTGCGCATCGGAGCCGATTGCGCCATCGGCCCCAACTGCTATATTCGCCCCGCCACCGCCATCGGCGACCGCTGCCACATCGGGGCGGCGGTGGAGATAAAGAATAGCCTGATTTTCTCCGGCACCGCCGTCCCCCATCTGAGCTATGTGGGGGACAGCATCATCGCCGAGGACTGCAACCTGGGAGCGGGGACCGTCATCGCCAATCTGCGCCACGACGAGCGCGCGGTGCGGATGCTGGGCCGGGACACAGGGCGGCGCAAGCTGGGAGCAGTGATAGGGGCCCGGGTGAAGACGGGCATCAATGTGAGCATCGGCCGGCCGGGCACCGTCATCGGCAACGACTGCCGCATCGCCCCGGGGGTCGTGGTGCTCCAGGACGTGCCCGATGGCGCGGTGGTCAGCGCCGGCGCGGGCCGCTCCAAGGCTAGGGAACTCGGGTAGAGCGGCACCAGGTAAGGCTAGCCTCAATTCCACGCAAACAGATTGAAGATAAAAAAACAGGCCGGCTTCCCCCCTGTCGGGCTCTCCGGCAATACCCGGATGATTTGCCCCTCGGTGGACCTGTTCCTCTTCAAGTTGAGCCCTCCTTTACCCTGCATTTTACGGGAGGACTCTCATTTTACCTGAACCTATTTTCGGGGTGCAGGTCAACCACACAGCTCATTGAATGACAAGACCCCCAGGGAGTATACTGGAAAACGACTGGACTCTAATCGGGGATGATACTAAATTCGGGGGAAGGTCACGATTTGTCTAAATATATTCTCCTTGCGCTACTTTGTGTCGCCTTGGGGGTAGCAGGGCAAATTTCCCTTAAGCATGGTGTCGTCCAGGCGGGGGGCATCAACTTCACAGGCGGTCAAATTCTGCCTAGCCTCTTAAAGGTGGTAACGAACCCCTTTATTCTCCTGGGTCTTGTCTTCTACGCCGTTAGCTCTATGCTTTGGCTTGAGGTGCTTTCGAACCTGAACCTTAGCTTCGCTTATCCTCTTATTAGCCTTGGGTATGTCTTTTCGCTCATTGCCGGTGTAATGGTTTTTAGAGAGTTAGTGGGGTTTTGGAGTGTTTTAGGGGTGTCCTTGATTGTCCTTGGTGTGGCCGTCATGGGCCGGGGTTAAGTGGTCCTCACCCAAAAGCTGGTCCGCTGGAAGGTGGGTTTTGTGGGATGATTGAGTGTAGCGGAAGGATGGTCATCCCCTGAAAAAATCCCGTTACGCCGCGGAGCAGATAGCCTTCGCCTGGGCCAGTTTACATAGAAAGGGCCACGTGTTATATTCTAGTAACGCATTGACGAAAGCTACTTGAATAGAAATCTGCAATGACAAGAGCACACGAGCTATATGTCCGAGGATGAACTGGCAACCCGAAGCGATACGTTCCCCAAAGTCTCGGTGGTCATAGCTGCCAAGGGCCTCAACCAGAACACAAGGATTTGCCTTGAGCGTTGCTATGCCTTAGACTACCCAGCATTTGAAATTATTATCCTCCCTGACGACCCTCTTGGGGAGGAATTCCCAAAGGTCAAGGTCCTCCCAACCGGCCCCAAGCTACCCGCTGCCAAAAGGGACATGGCTCTCCTCTTCGCCCAGGGTGAATTGATAGCCTTTTTGGATGATGACGCTTTCCCTGAGAAAGATTGGCTCAAGAACGCTGCCCCTTATTTTGTTGATGAGGAGGTAGCCGGTGTTGGTGGCCCCGCGGTCACCCCTCCCGAGTCTACTGGGATGGAACGGGCAAGTGGCCTGATTTACTCCTCTCTGTTGGGTGGAGGCACCTTAGCTCATCGCTACGTGCCAAAGAAAGCCCGGGAAGTGGATGACTATCCTACTTGTAACTTGATAGTTAGGAAGAGCATCCTTGACCAGCTGGGGGGGATTAATACCAAGTTTTGGCCCGGAGAAGATACCAAGCTTTGCCTGGACATTACCAAGGGCCTAGGGAAAAAGATATTATATGCCCCTGAGGTTCTCGTCTATCATTCCCGGCGTCCCCTATTTGGCCCCCACCTGCGTCAGGTGAAAAGCTATGCCCTTCACCGGGGGTATTTTGTAAAACGCTATCCCCCCACATCCTTACGGCTGTCATACATTCTTCCTTCCGCCTTAGTTTTAGGAATTATCCTCGGGCCCTTGCTATCCCTTATCCACCCGCTATTTTTGATTTTATATTTATCGGGGTTAGCCGCTTACTATTTAATGGTGCTTGTTAGCAGCCTTGTCCAAGGTGATCTGAAGTTAGCATGGGCGGTGGCATCTGGGCTCATCTTAACTCATTTCACCTATGGCATTTGGTTCCTTAAGGGCCTTTCCTCTTCACGAATGAAAGAGGAATGACTGTGTCCCATGAGTTGACTGGCTCCCCGAAAACAGGCCGGATAAAATGCTAGTTTTGTGGGATGATAACGCCGGATAGGGAGGAGCATCCTCTCATGCAGAAGTTCCGTTATACAGCGGAGTAGGTTGTTATCGCTCTCAGGCAGGCCAATTCGGGACACCCGTTCCCGCGGCCTGCCGTAAGGTAAGATGGAGGCCAACGAGCAAATCCTTTACAAGTGGAAGTATGTGGGGATGGGGGTGGCTGGGGAAGACGGCTTAAAGTGCTGGAGGGGGAGAAAAAGAAGCTGAAACAGGAGGTGGCGGGGCTCTCCCTGGACAAGCAGATGTTGCAGGATGTGCTGCGAAAAAGCCCTGAAGCCTGCTCAACTGCGAGAACAGGCTAGGGTGTTGCAGGTGTGCAACGGGGGGTACTGGAATTCCAGGGCTCCATCTGGCAGTGGGGCAAGACCAGGGAGTAAGATGAATTTGATGCTGGAAAGGGGGGCGGGGCACTATCTATTTGCTTACATAAGTGAGCTCAGGAAGCAATCAGTGGAGTTATGGCCACACCTCAACCGCAACAAGGTGGTACATGCGGCCCTTAAAGAGGTCGGCTCTCAACTTCTTTTGGGGGGAGGGCTACCACCAGCGTTAGCAGTAGAGGTGAATTCTTCTAAAAGAGCCTATGAGGCCGCACTCGACCTATTAATCTCCCTCCGTGGAGAGGCGCAATTCGTCCTCATAAAGGCGCTGCCTGGGTTTGAATACATCGGCTCAGATGTGGATGTCCTTGCCAGAAGCGACGCTGATTTCGAGCAACTACGAGTTTTGTTGAGCCAGGACGGGTTTGTTAGACTGAAGGCCTCCCGGTTCAAATTATGGGACCCCTATAACGAGAGAGACAAGGAAATGTGGCAGAAAGCGGGAGGGGATTGCAGCATTGTCCATCTACACCGGAATGTGGCGTGGGATGGGGTAGTCTATGTCGATAGGAGCATGGTCTTCGCTACAGCGGTAGAAAGGGAGGTATTGGGTAGAGTTTTTAAAGTCCCCGGTTCCAAGGAAAGCCTACTTATCGCGGCAGCTCACATCTTGTTCGAGACCCATCAGATAACCCTGGGAGATTTTATCCAAATTGACCTGTTGCTGGAGGCCCAGGAATTCGAAATAGAAGCGTTCCTAAGAGATGCCGGGACCTTCGGCTGGGCTCTCGGCGCAAGACAAATCTTAGAGTACAACACTAAGATAAAGAGCCGGCTAATGGCTGGCCCCTTCTTATTGCTACCTTTGCTCATTCCTAAAATCAGTTTAGTTAATGTAAGGCTGGGAAAGGTAAGTGTTGACTTGTTGCATCTAAAGCTCCAAGATAGCCTGCGGGCTAGCTTAGCTTATGGCATGGACCTAGCCAAACTCTTCATTTATCGCCCTCTGAAGAGGCATTTCCGTTGAATATTTGCCTCATTGGTGTAGATGGCGCGGGCAAGACCACCCACGGAAGGAATATTCAGCAGTATCTTAAGTCTAAGGGCATCCAGGTGAAATACTTCCACTCGGGAAGGTTCAGGTATTCTCTGCTTATCCCTTTACTTCTTCCTTATTACAATCTCCGCAGGTGGGATGTTGTTTGTGACCGCTCTTACTATGATTACATTGCAGAATTTATTCCTGTAAGTCTGCTTAAGCACGAAGGCGTATCGGCTCTTCTTATCAATATCATATTAGCTGCGCTCCCTGGTTTTGAGATTACCTTTTTCCTAAAGGCCTCCTTCGACACAGTAAGCCAGCGCAAGGGCGAGCTCACGGCTGATCAGTACAAGAGGAAGATGAGAATTTACAAAATCATCGCTCAGAGTCTCAAATGTGTCAGCATAGACACCGATGACGAACTGGATATGGTGAGACGAAGAATACTCTTATGCGTAGAAGAGGTTAGGTCTAGACACAGTGAGTAGCTTCCCAGTGGTTTTCTGCAGCCTATATCACGATAACTTGATAGGAGCGATTGCATGAGGATTGTGATGTTCGAGGCCTTCACCGCTATGGGTGAGCCCCAAGGCGGTGATGCTGGTCAGATGCGCCGCTTATCGGAAGCTTTAAAAGAGGCCGGTTGCCAGGTACAAGTAGTCAGTTATCCCCTGAGTAGGGTTCTCCTCTATCGTGACCTGCAATTTTTACTTAAGTTCGCACGCATTGGGGCCAAGGATTTCCAAGGAGACGTACTTTACAGTATAGGTGCTCCGTTTACCGCTGTCATGTCCGCCATTCTGGGTCACAAGTTGGGCGTACCTACTGTGCATCATGTAACCCATTTGGGTGGCGACTTCAATACAAACCTAATCGAAGCACTGTCATCCATGAAGGTTGGGCTAAGCGAGGGAGGCATGAAGTTTGTTGTCGCCAATCTGGGCAGGAGTATGACTCTCCCTTTCCTTACTTTACCAGAGCTAGTAAAAAGTAGAGCCCTTATTCGATGGGGCTTGCGGCATGTATCACAAATTGTCTGCTCTAGCGAGTACTTACGACAGGGTATCTTGAGAATGCTACCTGGGAATAGAGACATACCCATTATTTATCCTTGGATTGAACCAGTCCCTCTGCCGCCGCCCAACCTCGGCGCTAACAGCAAGACAGTCTTTTATTTTGGCGCTCTTTATTCAGGGAGAGGGGTCTTGGACCTTATCAGAGCCTTCGGGAAAGTTCTGGAGGAGGTGCCGGACGCCCGGCTGGTTATCGCTGGCCATCCTGCCTACGAAGGGGCTACCGATGCCCTGGCTCGCCTCCTCGTTGAGAGGGTCAGTGCCGAAGCAGTTAGCCTGGTGGGGTATCAACAAGATATCTGGCGGGCCTTGGGTGAAGCCACTGTGGTTTGCCTCCCATTTCGTTATGATAAACCCTTTCAACCTCCCCTAACCCTCCTTGAGGCTATGATGGCCGCAAAACCCGTGGTGACTACCAAGTCCGGGGCTAGTCCTGAGTTCATTTGTGACAACGACACTGGTTTCTTAGTTGCCCCCAGAGACATCGACGCTCTAGCCAAGAAGTTGTGCCTTTTATTGACGCAAAAGGAGGCTGCAGTATCGATGGGAAACAGAGCCAGGGAACGGGTGTTGGCCAACTGCGACCCCCACCTCACCTCTAGGCAAATATTAAAGCTTCTGGAAGAGACGGTCAACGGTAGGGTGAGCTAAGAAGACAGTTGTCTCTCAGGTTATTCACTGTGAGCTAGTTCAGGGCGGCACCGCGGGTGTGACCTGGAATCAAGTAGCCTATCAGGCTAGACAGATACCTTAGATTGGATAGAGTGTGCTTCCCCGCAGCCTGCTCAGCTGCGTTCCCACGCCGAGGTGCTGAGGGTCTGCTATGGGGTAAGGGAGAGAAGGGTGTGCGGGGTACTGGAGCGGGGCAGGTCCACCCACAGGTACCGGAGCGTGGCGGATGAGCAGGCAGCCCAGAGGATACGGCTCAGAGACCGGGCGCAGGCCAGGGTGAGCTGCGGCTATCGGTGACTACATGTGCTCTTGCGAAGAGAGGGTTGGCGCGTGAACCCCAAGCGAGTGTATCGTCTGTACTGCCTGGAGAGCCTGATGATGCGGCCCAAACAGCCGCGGCGGCACGTATCCTGCCAGAAGCGTGTTAGCGGGCCTGTGGCCACTAGGCGGGATGAGAGCTGGTCCATGGACTTCATGAGCGACGAGCTGTTCAACGGGCGCCGGCTCCCGCTCTTAACGATAGTGGATAACTTTACCCGTGAGAGTCTGGCCATCAGAGGACGCCAAAGAGAAGGTCGAAACGTGGCGTAGGCGCTATAATGGGGAGCGACCCCACGGGGCCCTTAACAACTTAGCCCCTGAGGAGTTCGCCATGGCGGCCATAGCAAGGGTCAAATGAGCTACAATACTCACGCTGCCCCTGGTACAAAGAATGGGGCAAGACCAGGGGCGTTGGACTCTCATAATGAGTAGTCCTAATCTTGGAGGCAGGTCAAGGTCAATGAATATCCGCGAGCATCCTATCACTGTGTTCACTCTCGTCTTGGTATTTTACGTTCTCCTGTCTATCATGGCTCTCCGAGGTTTCATCTTTGAGCCAGGAACATTAGGTCATCACTGGGACTGGAACGTCCCCCCTCCAGTAGAATACCTGCGCAACATGGCTGAAACCGCATTCTATGGATGGAGTGAGGTGTCCCTAGGGCACTCTCGCTACAGCTTTCCCAACTTCTTCGTCTTCATCTACGCCTCCTGGGGGTTCTTGGGGCTGTCCGGCGATTTCGTTTCCAAGTTTTGGCTCTTTTTTGCGATATTCTTCTCGGGAATTTCCATGTTCTACTTGGTCAAGAATATCCTGGTCATGGAACTGGGAGCAAGAACTTCTTACCGAGTGTATGCCTCATCGCTGTTGGCAGGAATTGGTTATGCCCTCTCGCCCTATCTCTTTAATGAGATTCTGGGAGGGGCTTCTTCACAATACATAGTTTATTCCTTGCTCCCCCTTGCTCTTTATATTGTGAAGAGAATGGTAGCCGAAGGGCCCGAGTTTAAATATGTTTTTGCCTTGGGGCTAATGTTTTTGTTCATTTCCTCCGCCTTCCAGTCCTTGCTCCTATTCTCCGCCATAATACTGATCTATATCTTCTTCAAGCCAAAGCGGCGTGCCTCTCTCTGGGGTTTGGTGAAAGCATATGGTCTTTTTATTTTATTCGACGCCCAGTGGCTTATCCAGGCTTCTCAAGTATTTTTCGGCAGTATGTCTGCGTTAACCACATCAGAACAGCTCCAGCTTGTCCGACTGAGTGGCGGTAATATCCCCACTATCTCTCAAGCATTTCTCAACACTGGCTATTTCAATCCCCTTTTTACATCCTCCATAACTCCTAGTTTGATGGGGTTCTGGGTAATAACTTCCTTTGCCTTAGTCATCATAACCTTTAGCGCTCTTTTTTTAATTCCGAGTCAGAGGAATAAGCAGGCTCAAAAAGAAGTTATCTTTTGGACAGCTCTGTTTCTCGCCTCGTTGGTCCTTGCAACCGGCGGTCACCCCCCTTTAGGGGATTTTGTTGTCTGGTTATACACGTACTTCCCACCGATGGTGCTCTTTCGCTCTGTGCAGCATTTCATTGAAATTCCTACGCTGGCACTTTCCATTCTTATAGGGATGGGCACCTATTTCCTCATATCCTATCTACGGCGACCCGTCATCCTATTAGTGCCTTTTGCGTTGACTTTCATTTGGGTGCATCCTTTCTTAACTGGCGATTGGGGCGCACTCAACTTGAGGGCAGCGGGCTTTAATGCAATGGATAATTTTCAGCTCTCTCCTGGATATAAAAAAATCCTGAAAAAGATTTCCGCCGATAATGATGACTTTAAAGTCCTCATGTTGCCCATGGCACTCTCCCCCTTTTTTAATGAGACAGAATACCAAAAGCAGGGGCAAGGCTCGGATCCCCTCGTCGTGAACGCACCCTACCCCGTCATTACTGCTGATTTTCCGGTTTATTCTTACGAAAAGGAGTACGGGGATCTGCTCGAAGCCGCCTTTTCCAGCCCAACTATTCCCCGGACCGCAACCAATCTTCTGTCCAAGGCCAATATTAAATACATAATGGTGAGAAAGGATGTCCAGGCCAACTTCGGCCCTGTTAAATACGCTTTCGATTGGGCCAAGACTGAGAATGCCCTCGAAGGAATCGTCGGCATGGAGAAAGTCGAAGGCGGGGACTGGGCGTCCTTGTGGGAATACAAGGACTACCAACCTCGTATATTTGGCGTTAACAACCTGACATATGTCCCAGGGACTTCTAAGGACTTAGCAAGGTTAATGGCAGGAGTAGAATTGCCGTCCCGCCTGGTCCTCTTCCAGGACAAAGACAGGTTCGAGGCTAATGGAAAAAGTTTTGCCTCAGCCACAGCCCTCGATAAGGAGTTGTTCGCCTTCGTGAACCCGGAGGGGGTTTCACAAACAACGGTCATCGCTGACTTTGAGGGGGATAATACTCAATTGAGCTGGTCAAGCTCAGGGAACTTTGAGCCTACCAACTTGAAGCTAAGTACGACCACAGTAAAATCTGGGAAGCGTTCCTTAGAAGCTTTTTTCGATATGTCATTAAATAGAGGAGCGGGTGCGGTCGACCTGAAGTTTGATCGTCCCCGTGATTTCAGCGGTGTTGCGACCATACATATGTGGACCTATTATCCGGATATCCCGCCAGCCAATGCTGGCGTAACCATTATGTTGGGGGATGATAAATGGCAGGTTCTATTCCAAAACAGGGTGGCCATTCGCGACCAGGGTTGGAACGAGATTTCAACCCAGTTGCCGACTTCCTTCAGGGGATTAGAAGAAGTACGTTTCATTCGCTTTCAACTATACGAACTGGATTTAAACAAAAAAAGCGCGACTATTTACTTTGACGACGTTGCCTTATCCACCAATATGAAAGCCGGGAACATGAATTTCGATTTTGAAGATGCAAGAGATCTTCAGCACTGGACGGTAGACCACAATTTTCTTCCTGGCGGGGTCACTGTTGACGAGACTATAGTAAAACAGGGGAAGCGCTCCCTTAAAGCTTTTTATGACTACTCCTACGGAACAGGTGGTGGGTCGATAACCCTAGAATTCAGCGCACTGCAGAAGTGGGATAACCCCAGGCGCATCAATTTTTGGCTATATTTTCCCGGCACCCCTCCCCCTCAAAATAACATCGCGATAATATTGGCTGACGATCACTGGGACCAGTTGGAAAAATACGAAACTACTCTCCACGAGGGATGGAATAATATCTCATTCCTAAGCGCACCGCTATTGAATTCGGTGCGATATATGAGGATAGGGTTTACTGATGCCAACTTTGACTTGATGAGCAAACCAATATATTTGGATGATGTTAAAATCGAAACGACTACAATAATAGGGGGAAAGGAATACAACGACGGCACAGCAATGATTTTGCCAGCAGGCCAGTCTATAGAAATATTAACCCCAGAAGTCCGGAAAGCGGCCAAATATACGGTTGCGCTTAGGATTAAGCCCAGCCAGCCTGGGGAAATGTGGCTTGAAGATGTCAATCGAAAATATGTAAAGTCAATCTCAGGTGATGACATGGCCTGGTTCACTCTGTCTGGTGTTGAGATAGGACCGAAGACGAGATCCTTGATACTTTCCGCAAACGTTAATGTGATACTCGATGAGTTGGTTATTCGTTTGCAGCAAGACCTAGGAGAACACGTCGACCCCATTATTAGCGCGCAACGAGTCAGCCCGGTGTCTAGTAAGGTCCATGTGCAGACAAAGGAGCCTTTTTTCCTGGTATTAACCGAATCCTTCGATGGCGGATGGGGAGCCTATTATGGGGACGCCGGCTGGCTGGGGATCCCGAGCGGCGATAAGGTCGATGACACCATGCATTTCAAAGTAAATGGCTTCGCTAACGCCTGGTATATCAAAAAAGCGGGCGAGTATGATATCACTCTTTACTTTGAGCCACAGCGGATTTACACTTTCGCTTGGGCTATCTCGAGTGGGGCCTTACTTTTCAGCTTGCTCTATCTAACTAGAGGCCTTCTGCGCCGCCTGCTTGGTCGCGGCCATGCGGGAACAAGATAGATTTAATGCCAGAGATGGAGATGGGGTCCCATGACCTGCTTGACCTGCACCCCGAAAAGACGATTACAGCCGGGAGTGCCTGGCCCTAGAGGTGGACGCATCCCTTCCCGGGGCCAGGGTAGTGCAGGTTCTGGAGCTGGTGAGCGGCGGGAGAGGGACGCCGGAGACCATCGTGGTGGACAACGGCCCGGAGTTCGCGGGGAAGGCGCTAGATGCCTGGGCCTACAGGCGAGGGGTAGGCCGGCACTTCATAGAGCCGGGCAAGCCGGCGCAGAACGCCTATGTGGAGAGCTTTAACGAGAAGTTCAGGGACGAATGCCTGAACGAGCATTGGTTCGGGAGCATCTCAGAGGCCCAGACCATGGTGGAGGTCTGGAGGCAGGACTACAATACGGTCGGGCCCCACAGCTCCCTGGGCAACCGGACACCGGCTCAGGCAGCTGCGGCAGATGCATAATGGTCGCTGGACTCTCATAATGAATGGGCCTAATCTTGGAGGCAGGTCAGAGTAACCGAAAATGGACCAGCTGTTATTGAGATTGATGGTCTCCTATCTGCTAATAGCAGTATTGTTACGTATTAACGCCAAGCCCATGATAGTGGCTGGAATGGGATTTCTTTTTTTGAGCGCTTTGAGCAAAGCCTTCCCCCTTTTCTCATTTCTCAATACTGATTGGATGGCTCTCATCGCATACTATGCCCTTGTTGTGGCGGTGGTCTTAGAAACTGTTATATTATTAGAAATAAACATCGCGCCTCGCCTATTGATAATGACTCTCTATTACCGTATAAAATCGATTGCGCAGAAAATCAGGCCAAGATACCATAGAGAACGAGGAATTATTTTTACTGACTGGGTACAGCTCTTTTTCAAGGTTGACTCGGTAGAGGAACTCCAGTCACCCCCTAAAAACAGGAAAGAGCATGGCTCCTGACAAGTTGCCCATTGCTCGCTGGCTGCTAATCCGAAGCACTAAGGTTTCAGGCTCGAAGCTGTTTCCAGTCATTATCTTCACAGGCGTATCCATTGGTGTGCTTTGGTCTCTTCTCCTGCCAGGCTATATTCTTACTTTAGACATGGTGTTCCCTCTGGATGTGAACCAAGCCGACTGGTTTTACGGACTAGATGTCCAATTCAATGGGGCCTTACCTGTTTACTCGATCCTATTTGGGCTTAGTCTATTCCTTCCCATGTGGCTAGTCCAGAAGCTAATCCTCATAGGGATATTTGTTTCCGCAGGCCTGTCCGCTTACCATCTCTGTCCCTCGAATAGCAGAACAGGTAAATACTTTGCCGGTCTCCTTTACACCCTTAACCCCTTCGTATATGTGAGGTTTATGGCCGGTCAATGGCTTCTCTTATTGGCATATGCCGTCTTGCCCCTTGCGGTTAAAGCATTCATCGACTTCCTGGAAAATCCGGGGGGGAAGAACGGCCTGCGTCTAGCCCTCCTTATCACCCTGGTGAGCACCTTCAATCCACACTTATTGATAATACTCTTTGTAGTAATTCTGATGCTTCAAATAAGCTGGTTGATATCTGAAAGAGGCCAATTGCGCCTTCGAGGCTTCATTAAAGGGATTGGGATAGCTGGCTTTTCCTTTATCCTCCTCAACATCTACTGGATAATTCCTGTGTTCACCGAGGCGAAGGTATTGGCGCGGCTAGGCACAATCAGTGACCTGCCCGTATTTACCGCAAAGAGCCTTCCCGGCGTATTCAATGTATTATTCAGTGTGGCAACAATGCATGGTTTCTGGAGGCCGGGCTACAATTACATAAGTAGCTTTTTGCCTTTCTGGCAGCTTATCTTCGTTGCCATCCTATTCGTTGCCATCTACGGTTTCGTGAATTACTGCGACCACGCAAAAACAGGCTGGGTAATAAGAGGCCTGGCGGGTGTAGCCATCATCGCAATTTTGCTGGGTACCGGCATCTCGACCCCTTTTTTCAGCGACCTTTATAGCTTCCTCTTCGAAAATGTAGTCCTCTTCCGTGGGTTTCGCGATTCCCACAAGTTCGTCGCCCTCCTCGCCCTCGCCTATATGTATCTTGGGGGAGTTGGGGTAGACGAAATTAAAAGCCGTCTTTCCGTCTTTGCCTCGGCACACCCGAGACGGACCACGCAGGTCTTGGCTAAACTCCCGACTGTTCTGCTGCTACTCCCGGTTCTCTTCGGTCTTAACATGTGGGGTGGATTCAACGGGGAACTCTCCCTTGTCAACTATCCCAATGAATGGTATGAAGTAAAACATTACTTAGATGAGAAAAAAGGGGATTTCAAGGTCCTCTTCCTGCCCTGGCATGAGTATATGGACTTCGCTTGGTCAGGCCGAAGAATTGCCAATCCGGCGGCTGGCTTCTTCGCGAGACCAATGATTCAAGGGGAAAATATTCAAGTAGGGGGAATTGAAACACAATCTATTGAGCCCGTGCAATACTACATTCAATTTATTATCGACACAAGTAGTAATAATGGAAACAATATGGGTCAAGTAGGAGCGATGCTGGCGCCATTGAATGTCAAATATATACTGCTGGCCAAAGAAGCCGATTACAAAGCCTACAACTTTCTCTACCGCCAGAGTGACCTGCAGGTTGTCTTTGAGAACCGCCTCATCGTTGTCTTTGAGAATCTATATCCCACCGCCAGGTTTTATGAGGTGAACATGACGAAGCCCTTGAGTGCATGGACAGATCTGCTCCAGGAGATAGGGCATGGTGCGGACAGCACCGGGGCTGTCTTTACCTTGGAGACAAGGGGTGTAGTTTCACCGCCGTCTCTCGGTGGAGAGGGGTTGCTAGAGATATCCTATCAACAATTGTCTCCTGTTAGCTATGTACTTCATATCCCTCGGCCTGGCTTCGTTATTTTTTCCGACCCGTATGATGGCGACTGGGCTATTGATGCAGTCAGGCCATTGGCCAACCTGGGGCTAACCAATGCTTTTGCAATGTCCACAGCGGGGACGTACACTCTATCCAATGATAGGTATTTGCCCAGCCTTGTAGGCTACCTGATTTCGGCTCTCACCCTCAGCATCATCCTCGTCTACCTCACAATGACGAAGTTTAGGGATGGCTGGGCAGGTCAACCCAAAAGACAACCACAGTGATGGTCAGATGTGCCCCGCGGTAGTTCGTCAGCGGGGGCTGTTGCCTAAGGGGCAAAAATATGTACGGAATAAGAGACGAATAATGCAGGTGCTGCTCTGTCTGACAAAGCTGGCCAGACGCCGAAGGACCGGCTGAGCCCTTCCTCGGAGAACATCGCCCTGGTCGTCTTCGAGCGCCTCCAGGAGGCCCTGGGCGGCGCGCCGGTGAAGTTGGCTCAAGTTCAGGTCTGGGAGTCCCCGGAGAACGCTGTCACTTACCGCCCATGAAAAAGGACAGC
>JACQUO010000022.1 GCA_016210205.1 Chloroflexota bacterium | reverse complement strand
GCTCTGGGTTCGCCAAAGGGGTGCAGGGTTCCCCCTGCCGGGGGATTGGGGGTGTCCCCCAGCTTCATTCAAATTCCCCCTTCCTGGCCAGGAAGGGGGTTAGGGGGATGGTCGCAAGGCCCTGCTGAACAACCGCACCGCGCCCTTTGACAGAGGCCTGCCCCTGGGCTAGAATCCCCTGGGAGTGAAGCATGAAAGATAGATACGATGTCATCATCGTGGGGGCGGGGCCGGCCGGCATCTTCGCCGCCCTGGAGCTGGCCGCGGCCGGGGGCCTGGACATCCTCCTCCTGGAGAAGGGCCAGGGCCTGGAGCGCCGCTCCTGTCCCGTCCTCACTCGGGGCATCGCCTGCCCCCCCTGCATCCCTTGCGACCTGGTCTCCGGCTGGGGCGGCGCGGGGGCCTTCTCCGACGGCAAGCTCACCCTCTCCCCCGAGGTGGGGGGCCGCCTCAAGGACTATTTGGGACTCCCCGCCCTGAACCAGCTCATCGGCCAGGTGGATGACACCTACCGCCGCTTCGGGGCCAAGGATCACATCTTCGGCCTGGGCGAGGAGGTGGGGGAGCTCCAGCGCCGCGCCAGCCTGGCGGAGCTGCGCCTGCTCCCCGTCCCCATCCGCCATGTGGGCACCGAGCGCTGCCGCGAGGTCCTGGCGGCCATGCGCGACCATCTGGCCCCGCGGGTGGACATCAGCACCGGCGTCGCCGCGGCCGCGGTGCGGGTGGTCGGGGGCCAGCTCCAGGGCCTGGAGACCCAGGACGGGCGTGTCATCGCCTGCCGCCATCTCATCCTGGCCCCGGGCCGGGAGGGCACCGAATGGCTCACCGGTGAGGCCCACCGCCTGGGCCTCACCCTCCACATCAACCCCGTGGATGTGGGCCTCCGGGTGGAGGTGCCGGCCCCGGTGCTGGAGGAGCTCACCAGCAGCCTCCACGAGGCCAAGCTGGAATATTACTCCAAGACCTTCGACGACCGGGTGCGCACCTTCTGCATGTGCCCCCAGGGCGAGGTCACCATGGAGACCACGGGCGGCAGCGACCCCGTGATTACCGTCAACGGCCACTCCTACGCCGAGCGCAAGACGGGGAGCAGCAACTTCGCCCTGCTGGTCAGCACCACCTTCACCGAGCCTTTCCGGGAGCCCACCGCCTACGGCAAATACCTGGCGCGGCTGGCCAACATCCTCTCCGGCGGGGTGATTGTGCAGCGCCTGGGGGACCTGCGCGAGGGGCGGCGCTCCACCCCGGCCCGACTCCAGCGCGCCCTCACCCACCCCACCCTGGGCAGCGCCACCCCCGGCGACCTCTCGGCGGTGCTCCCCTATCGCTACCTCACCGACCTCCTGGAGATGCTGGAGGCCATGGACCGGCTGGCCCCTGGCGTCGCCTCTCGCCACACCCTGCTCTACGGGGTGGAGGTCAAGTTCTACTCCTCGCGCCTGGAGCTCACGCCCACCCTGGAGACCCAGGTGCCCAATGTCTTCGCCGCGGGGGACGGGGCCGGGGTGACCCGAGGGCTGATTCAGGCCTCCGCCTCCGGGGTGGTGGCGGCCCGGGAGATACTGCAACGCCTCAAGGTGAAAGCAGGGGCGTAGTAGGAGGGAGAGGATGGCAGAGGGCCTCGCGTTCCTGGGGCTTGACTTGCCATTTCCCCCCGGCAGCACCCGCAAACCGCGGCTCTCTGCCTGGGCGCTGCTGGACGCCGACAGGCGCCTGGTTGCCATCGAGGACGCCCTGACCGACGACGACATCCTGGCCTTGGCCGCATCCCACCACCCTCGGGCCATCGCCATCGACGCCCCCCTCAGTTGCCCGCGCGACCCCCAGGCCCCCTATCGCGCCGGCGAGCGCGAGCTGCTGCGGCGGGGCATACGCCTCTACCCCTCGGGGCGCAACACCTTCATCCGGCCCCTGGTGGGGCGGGGCATCTGCCTGAAAGCGGCCCTGGAGGGAGAAGGGCACACCGTCCTGGAGGTCTACCCCTACGCCTGCTTCGCCGTCCTGATGGGGTGTCTGCCCGACAAGAAGGCCCGACGGGCCGGGCGGGAGCAGCGTCGCGACGCCCTGGCGAAGCAGGGCATCTCGCTGGAGGAGGGCCGCTCCCACCACCTCCTGGACGCCGCCGTGGCCGCCTACACCGCCTACCGCTGGGCCGCGGGGGAGGGCTCCGCCGTGGGCGACCCGGACGAGGGGCGGATTGTGCTGCCGGCGCCCGCCCTTAAGGACAAATACCTCAAATATGGAGTGCAGAGGAGCGAAGCCCCTTTGCCAGGAGTTTGAGGGTGTCCCTCAGATATAAATTCCCCCCCTTCCTGGCAGGAGGGGGTCAGGGGGTTGGTCGTCCCGTCTCTTCTCCCAGCCGCAGAAGCGGATGCCTCAGCGGATGGTTGCCCCCGGCACGGGCTGTCCCGTGAGCTGCTGGTAGGTGCGCTGGAGCACCTGGAGCGCGAAGGCGCTGTTGTGAACCCCGGCGCTGCCGTCGTTGGCGATGAGCCAGTAGTTCCACAGGGCCATGCGCTGGGCCTCAGTGGTGTTGGTCGCCGTGACGGTGGAGGAGAGGATGGCCCCGGTGCTCGGGTCCTTGGGCAGCTTGGCAGCCAGCAGGGCCAGCAGCCCCTTCACCTCGTCCTGGATGCCCTCGACCTTGCCGTTGCCGTCATAGTCGGCCAAAGTCTTGCGGTTGAAGGTGGTGATGGAGCCGGCGGCGTGGCAGCCCGAGGCCATACAGGACGCGGTATTCTCCACCCGTTTGCCCTGGAAGTCTCCCGCCATGCTCCAGGTGTGGGCGCCGATGGTGTTTAGCAAGGTCTCGCCGTGCGAGAGGACGACCTTGTCGTTATCGACTTTAGCATCAGCGGGCGCTTTGGGATTGGGGGCCATGTGGCACTGGATGCAGCCCTCTTTCACCACCAGGGGGTGGGGGGAGCTGCCGTAGTTGCCCTTGCCGTAGTCGAAGGCGGCGGCGGTTATCCCATAGAAGCTGTCGGCTTGAGCGTTGTCGTGCACGCCCCGAGTCTTCTTGCCCGCCAGGAAATCTGCCTTGTAGGCCAGGTCCCGCTTGTTGGCATGGCAGGAGACGCAGACCGCCGATTCCGCGGCGTCCACGGTGGCGCCGTTGGGCATGGTCACCTTACCCTCGAGGCGGAGCTGATGGGAGGCCAGGCCGTTGCTGCCCAGCACCGGGTTGTCGAAGGCATGGGGGTCGTGGCAGGTGGCGCAGGCCACCGGCGCCTGTTCGCCCGGCGCCATCAGGGTGGCGGGATTATCGGGGGTGGCCAGGCTGGGGAACACCGGCGCCTTGCCCCGCACCTTAACCTCCACGAAGCCCTGGCCGGTGTGGCATTCCACGCAGGCGGTGTTGGCGTTCTGGTTGTCGGCGGAGTTGTAGCCGGTCTTGGCGTGGCCCGAGGTTTTCCACTGATTCCCCTGGGGATGGCACTGGTTGCACACGGAGGGCTCAAAGGACTTGGCTCCGGTGTGGGCGCTGCCGCCGGGGCCGTGGCAGGTCTCGCACTGGATGTTCATCAGCTGCCCCATGGGGGAGGCCTTAATCTGGTCAACAGACCACTTGCTGTCCTTTAACCAGGCGGTGACGCTCTTGCTCTTGTCCCAACCCGCGGCCACCGCCTTCTCGTCGAAGCCGCCCGCGGTGTCCTGCTCGTTATAGCCGGTGGTGTGGCAGCCGATGCAGTAGTCGCTGGTGGGGGAGTAGGAGCCGTAGAAGTCCTCCATCTTGGTGGCGTGGCCGGTCTGACGCCACTCGCTGACCACATCGGGCATGACATTGCCGCTATGGCAGGTGGCGCAGAGCTCCACGCCGGCGTATTTCCCGGCGTTGACGGTGAGCCGGGTGGACAGGGTTGCCCCCTTGGCATTGGTGGCGGTGACATCCACCAGATAGGCGCCTACCCTTTCGGCTTTAAAGCGAGGGGTGGAGGTGTTGGGGTTATCGAGAGATACCGAGACATCCTTCTGGGTGCCGCCGTAGGGGCCGGTCACCTTCCACTTGAAGTTGCTCAGGGCGTTGCCCAGGGCGTCCTTCTCCCGGCCCTGGAGGTAGACATAGCTCCCTACCCCCACATTATTGAGGCCGCTGGTGACGATAATCCTCTCGTTGTGGCTGTAGTCGCCCTTCTGGGAGTAGTGGGTGGTCAGCCAGACCGCGTTTCCGGCGTAGGTGTCGGTATCGTTTAGCCGGAAGGACACCCCCTTGACCGCGGCGATGGGGAAGGGGGCCTCGGTGCTCATGGTCAGGTCTTTGGTCTGGGCGCTCCCGGCCACCACGCTGAAGGGGCCCTGGAAGCCGGCATTGTATCCGGCCTTGGTGGCGGTGATGGTGTAGATGCCCGCGGGGACATTGGCGAGGGAGAACTTGCCGGCAGCATCGGCCTTGACCGCCGCGATGGAGAGGGGGTTAAGGCTGACCGAGGCTCCTTCGGCGGGCTTCCCCGCCGCATCCTTCACCACGCCGCTTATGGTCCCATTGGTGGGGGAGGTTGAGCCCGCCGGCCCCGACGGGCCCTGAGGGCCCTGGCAGGCCGACAAAGCAAGCAATCCTGCTGCCAAGAGGAGGGCGCCGGCCCCTGGAGACCATCTTCGGCCCATCATGCTGCCCCTTTCTGCTCCTCCCCCGCGGGGTCGCCCGGGACTTCCGGGGAGGCGAGCTACGTCCCTGAGCGTCTTCGGCTCCGTTAAAGGTCAAGTTTAATTTTTCACTAGTGACGCATTGTAGCATTTGCGAATTGTGAAGGAAATCACCTGAAAGCACTATTTTTTGCATAACTCTTGGCCTATACGGGAAAAGCCAAAGGGCAACTCTTTGACCCATCGGGACCTATTATTGTGGCGCCCTTGTCAGTCCTGCCCCTTGGGAAGGATGTTGGTGTCCCTCAGATTCCAATAGTCCCCCAAGACTGGGGGATATAGGGGGTTGACCCAGACTATTTCAGCAATCTCATATGACCCTTGTAGTTAAAAAGATGAGGCGGGAAGCACACTTTGAACGATAGTATAACTACGGAGTCCTCTGGTAGCATATGGTAAATCTTGACTATCCATGGCTTACGGGCCAAGTGATGTCCTCTCCAGGCATGCCATAACGGGGGGACTGAAGAAGGGGGAATCCTGTGAGACACAGTAAGCTCCTCGGGATGTTCGCCATCCTCTTGGGGGCGGGGCTAGCGCTGGCTGCCTGCGCCGGCCCTGTGGGCCCGGCGGGGCCGCCAGGCCCAGCGGGCCCGGTAGCGCCAGGAACCGACACCGGAATAAATGTGACCATGGACCTGTCGAAGCCAGCCAATGGGACTCACCTGGTGGCGGGCGAGAAAATGGTGGTCACAGTGACCCTGAAGGATAAGCTGGGCGCCCCCCTTACCAAAGATGACTTTGCCACCCTCAACCTCTATATGTATGGCCCTCAGGAGACGGCCAAGACGGTCACGGCGGTGAAGCTGCTTAATGCATCTACCGACCGCACCAAGACCCCCCACCATTACATCAACCTCCTGATAGACACCAATGTGCAGGTTGACAAGAACGTCTTGAAGTACACCCTCCAGCCGGTCAGCACCGAGGAAGCGGGCACCTATACGGCTTCCCTATGGGCGGTGAAGAAGGGCACCCCACCAGTGAACCAGACTTTCGTGCTGGCTGACTTCCAGTTGGGAACGGCCACCGCTGAGAAGCAGATAGTGGAGAAGGAGAAGTGCGCCCAGTGTCACCTGGGAGCTGATAGCGGCCAGTTCTACTTCCATCATGTTGATCCTACGGCAACCAATCCTTACGGTAATCCCGCCATCGATGCGGTTCCAGTGCGCACCTGCAAGTCGTGCCACAACAACGAAGGGTATGCTGCTTACCCTGGGAACATCGCTGACCCCACGGGCCCCACCACAGTTCGCACCCCCGACCCCATCGTGCGCCGGGTCCACGGCGTCCACATGGGCGAAGAGCTGAAGAACCCCTTCAACATTGACCCGGCGGCGGGTTCTTTCAAAAACTATACTGGCGTTGTCTTCCCGGCTAACGTCAAGAACTGCACTGCCTGCCATGTGGATGACCGCTGGAAGACCACGCCCTCTCGCCTGGCCTGCGGCGCTTGCCATGACAATACCTGGTTCGGTGATGCCGTCAGCATGCCCAAGACTGCTGTGGCACACAAAGGTGGGGCGCAGCCCAATGATGCGGCCTGCGCCGCCTGCCATACTCCTGACACGGGGGGTGTCAAACCAGTATCCGTGGCCCACAAGGTTGAGCAACCCATGAACAAGATAGACATCAGCCTGACGCCCCCAGGCAACGGCAAGTTCTATGTCGCCGGCGAGAAGCCCACGGTCACCGTGGTCATCAGGGACGACAAGGGCGCCGCCATTGACCACACGAAAGTTAGCGATGCCAACTTCTCCACCGCCGGTCTCTTTGTCTACGGCCCTCGCATGGAATCGGTGCCCGTGCTGACCAGCACCGCGGCGAACGGAATCTCCAAGGCTCGCGCCTCGGCGACGAACGCTACTGCGGCCTCCGGCACCCCGACCAAGGGCTGGACCTTCGTCGCAGGCGACACCTTCAAGATTGCCGTCCATGGCGCTGCTCCCCAGGAGATAGTCGCGCCGGTGGGTTTGCAGACGCCGGACCAGGTGCGGGACTGGCTGAAGGCCAACCTGAAGGATGTCACCGTCACCTCCACAGCCACCACGGTGAACATCAAGAGCAACCTCCAGGGAGCGAGCTCCAAGTTTGAAATCTACAACAGCCCAGTTACGACCAAGATGGGCTGGAAGCCCGGTGGTCTGCCCTTGATTGAGAAGGGGGTGACCGTGGGCATAACGGTTGGAACCACCATGGAGCCCTATGTCGTCATCGGGGCGCTCTCCACCGCCAGCAATGACCTGCGCCAGCTGTCGGACCCCCTCGACTACAGCGACCCGAGGGTTGTCCGCACTGCGGCCAACATCACCTACCCGTTGGATGACGTGGCGAAACTGATGCCCGGCACCTACATGATTTACTCGTATGTGCTGCCGGTGGCCGGGAAGGTCCCCAACTATGCCCTGAAGACAGGCATTGGCTTTATGACCTTCCAGGTGGGGACGGAGACCGCCGACAAGAAGGTCGCCACCAACTGCACCAACTGCCATGGCAACACCATCTGGCACCTGGACGAGGGCCCGATACACGCCGAGCCCTTCGACACCGACTACTGCAAGGCGTGCCACGATTACGCCCGCTACGCTACGGGGAACAGCTTCTCGCGGCTCGGCGGAACCTCGACCAGCGGCTGGAGCGGCTACGGCGCGAAGCCCATCGTCGCCAGAGCCCACGGTGTCCACCGCGGAGCCTACCTGGATCACCCGGAGGAAATCTATGCGGGGAACCCCAACGCGTTCAACGAGGTTATCTTCCCGCAGGATATCAGGAACTGCACCAAGTGCCACAGCTCCGACACGACGGGGACCTGGAAGACGGAACCCTCAAGGCTGGCCTGTATGGCCTGCCACGACAGTGACAAGGCTAATACCCACGCCTTGCTAATGACCCAAAACCCAACTCCCGCAGACCAGTGGAGCAAGGACCGGGTGGAAACCTGCAACGTCTGCCACGGCGCTGGCAGGGAGTTCAGCCCGGATAAGGTGCACAACATCTCCAATCCCTACAAGCCGCCGTATCCGCGGGAGCCTGAAAAGTAGTACCCCCTCAAAGACACCGAGGGCGGAGCAGCACCCAATAGGGGGCGGGATTTCTCCCGCCCCCTTCCTTTATCCTGGAGGATCTTGTTGCCCCAGGACAGGGGAAGGGACTAAGGTGTCATCCTGAAGGGGTTGGAGCGAAAACCTTAGCTTCATTCAGGTTCCCCTTCCTGGCCGGTAAGGGGGACGGGAGGATGGTCGGCGCGGCGAAACAGCCCCCCTTTGCCCTTGATTTCCCCTCCTCTAACGGCTAAGATAGAACATCCCATGGCGCCAGCCGCGGGGAGAGCATCGGCCCAAGCAGCGCTTGGGGCGGGGAGGAGGGGAAGCATGGCGGAGCAGGCGCTTTCCGATGTCAAAGTCCTGGACCTCACCCACTGGGTGGCCGGCCCCTACTGCACCAAGCTCCTGGCGGACTACGGGGCCGATGTCATCAAGGTGGAGCGGCCCGGGAGCGGCGACGGAGCCCGCCGCCTGGGCCCCTTCTACCACGACGAGCCCCATCCGGAGGGCAGCGCCCTCTTCCTCAGCCTCAACACCAACAAGAAAAGTATCACCCTCAACCTCAAGTCCGCCCTGGGCCGGAAAATCGTGCTGGAGCTGGCCCAGCGCTCCGATGTGGTGGTGGAGTCCTTCGCCCCACGGGTGATGCCCTCCCTGGGGCTGGGCTATGAGACCCTGAGGGAAACCAACCCCAAGGTGGTCCTGACCTCTATCTCCAACTTTGGCCAGACAGGCCCCTACCGGGACTTCAAAGGCTCGGAGCTGGTGCTCTTCGGCATCGGGGGGGAGCTGGCCCGCACCGGGGTGCCGGACCGGGAGCCGGTGAAGCTGGTGAGCCACGCGGCCCAGTTCATGACGGGCATGGTGGCGGCCTCGGCCACCATGGGGGCACTCTTTGGGCAGCGTTTCCACGGCGTGACCCAGCAGGTGGACATCTCCATGGTGGAGGTCCAGGCCAACGGCACGGAGCGCCGCCGCCCCTATATCCTGGGCTACCAGTACGACAAGCTCCTCAAGGGCCGAGAATATGCCTCGGCCGGCTCTGGCTACCCCTCGGGGTGTTTTCCCTGCAAAGACGGCTACTTCCAGATTGGGGGTGGGGCTCGTTACTGGCCCCGGATAGTGCGGATGATAGGCTCCCCCCCGGAGCTTTTGGACCCCAAGTGGACCGCCCCTCTGGCCCAGGACGCTCCGGAGCTTAAAGAAGAGTTCATGAACAAGTTCTTCTACCCCTGGCTGGCGGAGCACACCATGCTGGAGTGCTGGGAGGCCAGCCAGGTGGAGGGGATGTTCACCGCCCCCCTGGCTACCATGCCCGATTTGCTCCAAGACCCCCATCTGGCGGCGCGGAGGTATTGGGAGGATATTGAGCATCCCCGGACTGGGAAGGTGAGATATCCCGGCGTGCCCTTCCGGATGGGGGAGACCCCGGCAGCCCCGCGTCGAGGAGCGCCCCTTCTGGGTCAGCACAACGCCGAGGTCTATGGGCAGCTGGGCTACGGCAAAGAAGACCTGGTGCGGATGCGGGAGATGGGTGTTATCTAACAGGCTGCTGAGAAAGGGGTGCGCAGAGGGGCTTCGCCCCTCTGACGGGAGTCTGAGGGTGTCCCTCAGATATGATTTCCTCCCCCTTCCTGGCTAGGAAGGGGGTCAGGGGGATGGTCGAAACGGTTTCTCGCACCCTGTAAGTGGCCCTGGGAAGAGGAGGTTGAAGATGGCCAAGCTGCCGTTAGAAGGGATAAGGGTGGCCGACCACACCGCGGTCTGGGCGGGGCCCTTCGGCACTTTGATTCTGGCGGACCTGGGGGCGGAGGTCATCCGGATAGAGCCCATCGATCGCCACGTGCCCTTCGCCCGGGGAGGCGTAGCGCGCCCGCCCAAGGCCGCGGTGCAGAAGAGCGGCGGCTACCCCGACCGGGACCCCGGGGAGCGGCCCTGGAACCGCAGCGCCGGCCAGGGCAACACCAATGCCAATAATAAACTGAGCATGACAGTGAACATCCACCGACCGGGGGGGATGGAGATATACAAGCGTCTCCTCAAGGTATGCGATGTGGTCTATGAGAATAGCGCCTCCGATGTCATGCCAAAGCTGGGAATCACCTATGAGATGCTCAAGGAGGTGAAGCCAGACATCATCTACCTGCGGGCCCCCGCCTGGGGCACCTGGGGGCCCCACGCTCACTTCAAGAACCACGGGGCCTCCCTGGAGACGGCCCTGGGCTTCACCACCCTCCGGGGGTACACCGACATCCACCCCTCAGAGAACGCCTCGACCTTCATCGCCGACTTTGGCGCCGGGGCCCAGGGCGCCCTGGCGGTGCTCATGGCTCTCAACTACCGCCAGCGCACCGGCAAAGGGCAGTTCATCGAGCTGTCCCAGGCCGAGAACGCCATCCCCGTCCTGGCCCCCGCTGTCCTGGACTACACCATGAACGGCCGGGTCCAGGGCCCCAGGGGCAACCGCGACCCCTGGTGTGCCCCCCAGGGCTGCTACCCCTGCCAGGGTGAGGACATGTGGCTCACCATCACCATCCACAACGACGAGGAGTGGCGGGCCCTGGTGCGGGTTATGGGCAATCCCCCCTGGGCCACCGAGTTCCCCGACAGCCTCACCCGGTGGCAGCGCCACGACGAGCTGGACCAGCTCATCGGGGCGTGGACGGCGGGCCATAACAACTACGCCCTCATGCACATCCTCCAGCGGGAGGGGGTGCCCGCCGGCATCGTCCTCAACGACCGGGATGTCTTCGAGGACCCCCATCTCAATGACCGGGGCAACTTCCCCCTCCTCACCCACCGCGATGCGGGAACCCACCGCTATCCCGGGGTCATGTTCCGCATGTCCCAATCCGACATCCGAGTCCGCCGACCTCCCCCCTGTCTGGGGGAGCACAACGAGTATTGCTATAAAGAGCTTTTGGGCTACAGCGAAGAGGAGTACCAGGAGCTGGAGCGGATGGGGCACATCGGTGAGGACTACCCGCCCCATGTGCTGATTTGAGCGCGAAAGGGGGCTCGGGTTAGCCCGTGGCCCCAGTCCGGAAGACGATGTGCCGCTGCCACTCGGGGCTGGGTTGAGGGAAATCGCTCCGGTAGTGAGCCCCCCGACTCTCTTCACGGAGCAGGGCCGCCTCGGCCACCAGCCGCCCCGTGAGCGCCAGATTAGCCAACTCCCAGGAGGCCCGGTCCGCAGGCTTGCGCCGGGCCATCTCCCAGCCCGCCAGGGTATCCGCTGCTTCCTCCAGCCCCGCCCGGGTGCGCACCATGCCCACTTTGTCCCACATGAGCGCTTGGAGGCTGGGCAGGCTCAGGGGCAGGAGGCGCTTGGCGGGGTGACGCTCGGGCAGGGGGATGGCCTCCGGCGTGAGGGGGCGAGGGCTGGCGTTGCCCGCGGCGGTCTTGCTGATGATGCGCTTGCTGAAGATGATGGTCTCCAGTAGCGAGTTGGAGGCCAGGCGGTTAGCCCCGTGCACCCCGGTGCAGGCCGTCTCCCCCGCCACGAAGAGGTGGGGGATGTTGGTCTCCCCCCAGCTATTGGCGCGCACGCCCCCCATCATGTAGTGGGCCGCAGGGGCCACGGGGATGGGCTGGCGGGTGATGTCCAGCCCGTGGGAACGGCAGAAGCGGTAGATTTGGGGGAAGCGGGTGGTGACGGTGCTGGCGGGGAGGTGGGTCACATCCAGATAGACATGATCTGAGCCATCCTGGCGCATCTCCGCCATGATGCTCCGGGCCACCACATCTCGGGTGGCCAGGTCGCCCTGGGGGGCGTAGCTCTTCATGAAGGCCTGGCCTCGGGCATTGCGCAGTATCCCCCCCTCGCCACGCACCGCCTCGCTGATGAGGAAGGGGTGCACCCCCGGAAGACGGAGGGCTGTGGGGTGGAACTGGAAGAACTCCATGTCGGCTATCTCCGCCCCGGCCCGGTAGGCCAGGGCCACGCCGTCGCCGGTGGCCACCGGCGAGTTGGTGTTGTAGCGGTAGAGTTGCCCCGCGCCGCCCGTGGCCAGGATGATGAACTTGCCCTTGATGCCCTCCACGGCGCCGGTGCGGGTGTCCAGGGCCAGGACTCCCTGGGCTGCCCCATCCTCCACCAGCACCTGGGTGGCCAGGGTATGCTCAAAGATGGCCACCCGGGTGAGGCGCACCGCCCCGCTCAGCGCCTGCTCGATGTGGGCCCCGGTGGCGTCGCCCCCGGCGTGGAGGATGCGGTGGCGGCTGTGGGCTGCCTCCCGCGCCAGGGCGATGGCGCCCTCCACCGTGTCGAAGCTTACCCCCATCTCGATAAGGTCCCGGATGCGGTCCGAGGCCTCCTGGGCCAGGATGCTCACGGCCCCGAGGTCCGAGAGGCCGGCGCCCGCGGTCAGGGTGTCAGCTTGGTGCAGGTCCGGCGAGTCGTCGCCCCCGATGGCGGCGGCGATGCCCCCCTGGGCGAAGCGGGTGTTGCACTCCTCGATGCTGCCCTTGGTGAGCACCAGCACGCTGTTGCGTTCCTGGGCCAGCATGGCCGTGTAAAGCCCGGCGATGCCCGAGCCCACGATGATATAGTCGAACTCAATCATGCGATGGCCAGCATCCGCTCTACGGCCTTAAGGGCCTTGAGCCGAATGTCCTCGGGCACCCGCACCACATTGAGGCGGCCCTCCATGGTGCGGAGCACCCGCTCCAGGGTGGTGCGCTTCATGTTGGGGCAGAACAGCGCCGTGGAGACCACATAGAAGGTCTTGCCGGGGTTCTCCTTCTGCATGCGATAGACCAGCCCCGCCTCCGTGCCGATGAGGAAGACCTTGGAGGGGTTTTCCTTGACATAACGCACCATCTGGGAGGTGGAGAGCACCGCATCCGCCTGGGCCACCACCTCGGGGGTGCACTCGG
This sequence comes from Chloroflexota bacterium, assembly GCA_016210205.1. Lineage (GTDB taxonomy): Bacteria > Chloroflexota > Dehalococcoidia > JACQUO01 > JACQUO01 > JACQUO01. The sequence continues at coordinate 6,575 of JACQUO010000022.1, read as the reverse complement.
GGTGCACTACCAGGGGGGCGCCGGGATGCAGCTCCCGGGCCCGCTGGAGATGCTCCACCTTGAGGCGGCGGTGGGTGATGCAGAAGCCGGGGTAGAGAATCATCTTCTTTTTAGTCTTGGTGGAGATGTAGTGCCCCAGGTTGGCATCGGGCACGAAGAGAATCTCATCGTTGGGGACGGACTCCACCACCCTCACGGCGTTGGCGGAGGTGCAGCAGAGGTCGCACTCGGCCTTGACGGCGGCAGTGGTGTTCACATAGCAGACCGTGGCGGCTTGGGGATAGCGGGCCTTCCACTCCCGCAGGTCCTGGACATCAATCATATCGGCCATGGGGCAGCCCGCAGTGGCCTCGGCCAGGAGCACCGTGCGCTGGGGGTTGAGGATGGCGGCGGTCTCGGCCATGAAGTGCACCCCGCAGAAGACGATGACCTCTTTGTCCCGCTCCTGGGCGCAGCGGCGGGCCAGCTCCAGGGAGTCGCCCACGAAGTCGGCGATGTCCTGCACTTCGGGGCGCTGGTAGTTGTGGGCCACAATCACCGCCCGCATCTCCCCCTTGAGCTGGAGGATGCGGGCGCGCAGCTCCGCCAGGCGCTCCGCGGTCAGCCCCTCGGCGTAGGTCAGGCCGCTAACCACTAGCTTCCTCCTGCAACAACCGGGGCAGGGGCCTGAACATTGCCCTGCAGCGACCACGGCCCCGTCATCGTGAGCTCCACTTCTACCAACTGGCCCAGCCGGTCGGCCTCATCCGCAAAGAAGACCAGCTTGCCGGTGGGGGTGCGGCCCCACCACTTGCCCCCCTTCTGGCCCTCCACCAGCGCCTCCACCCGCCGCCCCAGCAGCGCGGCGTTAATCTCCCCGGCAATCCTCTCCTGGAGGGCCTCCAGCCGGGCCAGGCGCTCCTTCTTGGCCTCGGGGGGAACATCGTCGGGGAGGCGGGCCGCCGCCGTGCCGGGCCGGGGGGAGTAGGCGGCCCCGTGGACGGTGTCGCAGCGCAGCTCCTCCAGCAGGGCCAGGGTGGCGGCGAACTCCGTCTCGGTCTCCCCCGGGAAGCCCACGATGATGTCGGTGCTGATGGCGGCCTCCGGCAGGGCCTGGCGGATGCCCTCGACCAGCCGCTTGTAGCTGGCGACGGTGTAGCCGCGGCGGCCCATGCGCCGCAGGGTGTTGTCGTGACCGGCCTGCACCGGGAGGCTGAACGACGGGCAGACCTGGGGGAGCCGGGATACGGCCTCAATGAAGCCCTCCGTCACATCCGCGGGGTGGGAGGTCAGAAACCGCAGGCGCCGGAGGCCGGGGAGGGCCGCAAGCTCCTCAAGCAGGAGGGCCAGGTCGGGCCGGCCGGGGAGGTCGCGGCCGTAGGCGTTGACATTCTGCCCCAGGAGGGTCAGCTCCCGCACCCCGCGCCGGGCCAGGGCCTCGGCCTCGCAGCGCAGCTCGGCCAGGGGGCGGCTGCGCTCCCGGCCCCGGCGGTAGGGGACGATGCAGTAGGCGCAGAACTCGTCGCAGCCGGAAATCACGGGCAAAAAGGCGGTGGGCCCTGCGGGCTTTTGGGGCAGGCAGCCTTCGTCCCCTGGCCGTCCGGGGGCCAGTCGCTCCCACAGGGCCTGGAAGTCCTGGGGCGGGAAGAAGAAATCCACCTGGGGGAAGCGGCGGCGCAAAGCGGCTATCTGGGAGTCCACCAGGCAGCCGGTGAGGGCCACCTGAAGCTGGGGCCGGGCGCGTTTCAGGGCCTTCAAGGCCCCCAGCTGGCCCGCCACCCGCTCCTCGGCGCTCTGGCGCACGACGCAGGAGTTGACCACCACCAGGTCGGCCTCCTCTGGCCGGGCCGCGGGCGCGTAGCCCCGCCTCTCCAGCCCGGCGGCCAGGCGGGCGGAGTCGGCCTGGTTCATCTGGCAGCCTATGGTGCTGATGTGATAGCTGGGCATCTCACTCTATGTTGTGGCCTCTCCCTGGGCGGCGCCCATCCCTGCGGACAAAGAAGCCCCACGGCGGGGGCTGGCTGTCTTGGCGGTCGCTTGGTGGGGGAAGAGGCGAAAAGGGCTGGCGGAGGGAATGGGATTCGAACCCATGACAGGGATTTAAGTCCCTGTAACCGCTTAGCAGGCGGCCGCACTAGACCACTATGCGATCCCTCCCCCCACAAGGGCGCTTCTCGAATTGAATCCCATGATAGCACAAGGGGTAGGCGTCTTCAAGAATTGGGGCTGACTGCCTGGCCCTCAGCGCACCCGCAGCAGGGTGCTGTCCCGCCCGAAGATGAGGGCCAGCAGCCAGTCCAGCACCACCCGGAGGCGGTTGTAGCGCCCCTTCATGATGGCGGTGTAGCCCACCAGCCAGATGAGGCGGGCCAGCAGCCCGCGCACTCTCCAGCCGTAGACATGGGCCACCGCCGAGCGCGACCCTAAGGCCACCAGCTCGCCCCCCAGGCTGTAGCGGAAGGGCCGCGGGGGCCGGCCCCGGAGCTTCGCCACGATGTTGGCCGCCACCACCCGGGCCTGGCGCACCGCCACATGGGCCCGCGGGGGCGCCGCCTGGCCCGTCTGGGGGTCGGTGAGGCAGGCGTTGTCCCCCAGGGCGTAGAGGCCCTCCTGCCCGGGCACCTCCAGGAAGTCGTTGACCACGATGCGCCCGGACTCATCCTGGGGCAAAGGCAGGGCCGCCACTACGGGCCGGGCCACCACCCCCGTGGCCCAGACCAGGGTGCGGGTGGGCACGCGCCCCTGGCCTTCCACCTCGGCCCAGTCCGCGGCCACCCGGGTCACCCGGGCGCCCAGGCGCACCTCCACCCCCAGGGACACGAGGGTGCGGTGGGCCGCCTCGGCCAGGCCCCGTTCCATCCCCGCCAGGATGGAGTCGCCGTCCTGCACCAGTAGGATGTGGTAGCCTTTGACCTGGCGATAGTGCTTGAGGAGAGAGTGGCGGATGAAGTCCCGCATCTCCGCCGCCAGCTGCACCCCGGTGTAGCCGCCGCCGGCGATGACGAAGGTGGTGTAGGGGCGCTGGCGCTCCAGCTCCGGCTCGGCATCGGCCCGCTCGAACATCTCAATGATGTGGTTGCGCAGCAGGATGCCGTCCCGCAGGCTTTTGAGGGTGAAGACGGTTTCCTTGGGGCCTTCCAGGCCGTCCATGCGGGTGGCGCTGCCCAGGGCCAGCACCAGGAAGTCGTATCCCAGGGAGCCGTGGTCGGTGTGAACCTGCTTGGCCGCCAGGTCGATGGCCTGGACCTCCCCCAGGAGGAAGGAGAAGCGCTTCCGCCCCCGCAGCTTGCGGATGGGGTGGGCGATATGCCGGGTCTCGATGCCACCGGTGGCCACCTCGTGGAGGAAGGGGGTGAAGAGGAAGAAGTTCTCCTCGCTCACCAGGGTTAGCTCCACCCCGGGGTCGCGCCGTAGCGCCCGCTCCAGGTGAAGGGTGGTGTAGACCCCGCCGAATCCGCCCCCCAGCACCAGGATGCGGGCCTTCTTCGGGCCCGCGGTCAATATCCCATCCTCAGGCGGCCAGCTTCTCGCGCATCACCTGGGCCCCCAGGCGCGTGACGAAGCGGGGGGCCAGGGCCTGCCCCAGGATATCTCGATAGGAGGAGCTGCCCGTGAACATGCCCCAGAGGATGCGATTGAAGGGCTTGGATGAATCTTCTTGCTCCCACTCCCGCTCCGCCAGTTGGGCATGGGCGGCGAAGACGGCGGCGGAGCGCTCCGCCAGGTCGTTTATGGCGAAGAGGATGCGCCCGTAGCGGTTGTCCTGGGCCATGCGCTGCACCAGGGGCCGGTAACCCCTCTCGAAGTCCGCCCGCCCGATGCCCCGGAAGACCGCAGTCCAGGCCGCCTGCCGGGCGGTGATGAGGGCGGAGCCGATACCGTCTTTGTAGAGCCGGGTGACGCAGGCGTCTCCCACGGCCACGAAGCCGTCCCCCCAGGGGTTCCGAGCCGTCCCCACGGCGATGTGGGGGGTGCAGCCGCAGGAGCGGCTGTACTCCGGGGGTAGGATGGCCTTCACCAGGGGGTGGGCCAGGAAGCAGTCGATGCTGTCGGAGGCCAGGCCCTGGCCCAGGAGGGAGACATTGACGAAGTCCCCCTTGGGGGTGAGGGTGCCGAAGACCAGGTCGGTCCCGGGCAAGAGGAAGACATGGACGCTCCCCCCCAGATATTGCTGGACATCCCGTTTCCCCAGATATAGCTCATCCTGAGCCATGCGGGCGGTGAGGGGTGGAGTGTAGTTCAGGCCCTCGAGGGCTATCCGTCCGGGGTTGGTACCCGTGGCCAGGGTCACCAGGTCATAGGGCTCGCGGCCCAGGGCTGTCTCCACCACCAGGGAAGGGCCCGCCTCTACCCGGCGCACATGAGCCTCCACCACCCGAGCGCCCCGCTCCCGGGCCTGGGACAGGAGGAAGTCGTCGAAGCTCACGGGCAGGGGCTCGGACAGGCGCTGGGGACCGCCCCCGCGGAAGACGCTTACAATCTGGGCTTGGGGGTCGGGTTGGCGCAGGGCCATGGTGCCATGGGGGCTGTGCAGGGTGTAGGAGGAGATGTGGTTCTGCACCACCCGAGGGGGCAGCTCCAGGTTCAGCTCCTTGAGGTTGCGGAGAAGGGAGGCGGAGAGGACGCCGGCGCAGCGGTTGCAGCCCATGGGCCCCTGAGCCCAAAAGGGCCGCGGCTCATAGAGGGTCACCTCCACGGGCTGGCAGGCCTCCTGGGCGAAGCGCAGGAGATACATGGTAAAGAAAGCGCCGCCGGGGCCGCCGCCGATGACAGCAACTCGGGCGCTGGGGCCAAGCTTGCGTGTCATAGTTCCTGCCTTGAGCTAGCGCCACGTCAACTGCCTCACACTCAAGTATACACCATGGTCGCAAAGGACAGCCAGCCCCAGCCTCCCGGCCGCTGGCCTGGGGGTGCGGGGGGCTCAGCCCCCTGCCAGGGGATTGGGGGTGTCCCCCAACTCTTCCCCCTCTCCTGCAGGAGAGGGGGCCAGGGGGTGAGGTATACGAACAGAAAGAGGATGCCCTAGTTCTCCTTCAGCACCACCTCGTCGTAGAGGGTCTCCAGGCGGAGCTTGTGTTTCTGCTCCTCCTGGGCCAGCATCTCCAGGAGGCGCTGGGCCTCCCGGTTGCTGGTGGCCCGGGCGGCTTGGGCGTAGAAGGCCTGGGACTGCTCCTCTCGCTTCATGGCGAAGATGAGGGTGTCCTGGAAGCTGGCCCCTGCCAGGGTGGAGCCCCCCACCAGATACTCGCTTATCTGAAGATTGGGGACGGCTTCCTTCCTGAAGGAGCCCAGGGCCGCCGGCCCCTTCTGGGCCAGGCCCAGGACCAGCTCCTTGTGCTTCAGCTCCTCCTGGGCCAGCTCCCCCATGAGGCGCCGGGCCCCCGGGTCCTTGGTCAGCGACTGGGCCTTGACATAGCCCTGGTGCGCCTCCTCCTCCTTGGCCGCGGCTCGTTGGAAAATCCCCTTTATGTCCTCCACCGGACACCTCCTGAAAAGAAAATGGGGGCTACCCCCCTACTAGCTCACGCTGGAGTGCCGAGAGCTTGAGCACATGGCCGCGCTCCTCCGCGATGAGGGCGTCCACGGTGGCCTGCTCCGGGCGGCGCGCCAGGGCTCGTAGCTCATAGAGGAAGAGGAGGGAGTCCTTCTCGAAGCCGATGGCCATCCCCAGGGCCTCGACGTCGCCCCCGGCCCGGGCTAGAGCGACCGCGCCTACCCCGCCGTGGGGGAAGACCCTAGACTCCGCCAAGTCCTGGACATAGCGTTGCAGCTCCCCGGGATAGGACTCCAGGGAAAGGGCTTGGCCGGGGTCTTTGAGCATCCTGGCAAAGGTCACCTCGTGGGCTCGCTCTTCCGCGGCCAAGAAGTGGCAGACTTCCTTCACCTTGGGGTGCGGGGTCTTCCCCGCCAGGGCCTCGTAGAAGGCATAGCCGTTGCGTTCAATCTCGACGGCCAGCTCCAGGATTTCCCCCCCGGTGAATAGGGTGGCCATGCTTTCCTCCTGCCTTGAATTTGGCCTGGTGTCGGTCTGACAAAATCCGGCCCGGCGTTTCCCGGTCATTTTGAGTCCGCCTCAGGCGGAGCGCAGAATCTCCGCCAGGCCCACGCCGGGATTTTCGTCTCTCGGGACCTCCGGTTTCAAACGCTGGGCAGAGATGTTGGGCTGTGTCTCTCATCTCCTAGAGCGTTGTCCCATTGTAGCCGCCCCCAAGGTGGCTTGTAAAGCTGCCAAGCCGAGGCTGGCTCTGCCCTGTTAAGGCTGCCCTCTTCAGCGCATAAGAGGGTGTTTGGCAACGGGGAGTCTAGAGAGGCTTTCCCCTCTAGCGGGGGCTTGCCCTTTCGTGGGGGCCAGGGGATGATGTCCCCTGCCGGGGGTAAGGGGGTGTCACCCAGCTTCATTTTCTCTCCCCCCTCTCCTGTAAGGAGAGGGGGACACAGGAGGTAAGGTTGCCCCTTGTCTTGACCCTCCGCTTCCCCTGGTGCTAGAATGCCCCTGGGACAGGTTCCCGGGCGCGGTGAGCGTAGCCTAGTGGTTTAAGGCACCAGGTTGTGGCCCTGGAGACCGTGGGTTCGAATCCCATCGCTCACCCCAACTC
>JACQUO010000021.1 GCA_016210205.1 Chloroflexota bacterium | reverse complement strand
GCTCCCCGACGCCGCGGTCCAGGAGGCGCGGGAGCGGGTGCGGGCCGCCATCCGCAACGCGGGCTTCACCTTCCCTCAGAAGCGCATCACGGTGAACTTGGCCCCCGCCGACCTGAAGAAAGAGGGGCCGGCCTACGACCTGCCCATCGCCGTGGGCATCCTGGCGGGCTCCGAAGCCCTCCAGTCCGACCTCTCCCGGGTCATGTTCCTGGGAGAGCTGTCTTTAGACGGCTCCTTGCGCCACACTCGGGGCATCCTCTCCATGGTGGCCCTGGCCGCCGAGCGGGGGCTGGACATGGCATGTGTCCCCGGGGCCGATGCCCCGGAGGCCGCCTTGATTCCCGGGCCGCGCATTATTCCCGCAGATACCCTGGCCCAGCTCGCCGCCTATTTCAATGGGCAGGAGCCTATCGCGTCTTTTCAGCCGGAGTCGAACCCCTGGCAGGGCCTCGAGGAGCCAGACCAGGGCCATGACCTGGGTTTGGTCCAGGGACAGGAGCACGCTAAGCGGGCCCTGGAGGTGGCGGCCGCGGGCGGCCACAATCTGGTCATGGTGGGCCCTCCCGGCAGCGGCAAGACAATGCTGGCCCGCTCCCTGCCCTCCATCCTGCCTTCCCTTGTCCTCCTGGAGGCCCTGGAGGTGACCAGGATTTATAGCGTGGCGGGCCTGCTTTCCTCCCAGACCCCGCTCATCACCCAGCGGCCCTTCCGCGCTCCCCATCACACCATCTCTGCCGCCGGCCTGGTGGGGGGAGGGCGCTGGCCCCGGCCCGGGGAGATAAGCCTGAGCCATCGGGGCGTCCTCTTCCTGGACGAGCTGGCGGAGTTCGGCCAGGCCCTTTTGGATGTCCTGCGCCAGCCCATGGAGGATAAGACGGTCACCATCAGCCGGGCCCAGGGCAGCGTCTCCTTCCCCGCCAGCTTCACTCTGGTGGGGGCTATGAACCCCTGCCCCTGCGGCTACCTCGGCGACCCCGTGCGTCCTTGCACCTGCCTGCCGGGGGCCGTTGCCCGCTATCAAAAGCGCCTGAGCGGCCCCCTCATGGACCGCATCGACATGTTCGTGGAGGTCCCGCGTATCGAGTACGAGAAGATGGCCGACCAGCGGCCCGGGGAGCCTTCGGCCACGGTCAGGGCGCGGGTGGAGGCCGCCCGGGCCCGCCAGCGGGAGCGCCTGGGCGGCGGAGCGGTGACCACCAACGCCGAGATGACCCCTCTAGAGGTGAAGGAGCACTGCCAGGTGGACGGGAGCGCCCAAGGCCTGCTGCGGGCGGCCATGAAGCAGTTCTACCTTTCGGGGCGGGCCTTTCACCGCATCCTCAAGCTGGCCCGGACCATCGCCGACCTGGCGGGGGCGGAGCGCATCGAGGCGGCCCACCTGGCGGAGGCCCTGCAGTACCGGCCGCGGGTGATGGCCTGAGGGCCGGGCACACACTTCAACACATTGTTTGAAACCACTCAGCGTAACCCTGAAGCTCAAGCTTCTTGCTGAAGCAACTTCAATACATGGGCACTAATAGTTGGATGCATCCACAGTCGGCGCGGTTCATAGTAAGTGTGCCCATAGGGCCAGGTTTTCAGCCCCCTGACATCCTTTACACGCCTTGCTTGCTTGCGCGGACCAATCCATGTCCCGCCCCACCTAGTACCACTCCAACCCAACCTACCAAACTCTCGCCTCGGGTCGATGACCTTGTTCTGAGCAAGGATTTTCACAACCTCTCGGCCTTCCGAGGTTAAACTACGCAACCAGTCGTTGATAGCCGGCTCATCCCACTCGGTGCCATCATCTACCGGGGCGAACTCGTCTTCAGGTCTGCCGACCCCAGGAGGGCAATACCCCCGTGGGTCTTCCATTCTTATTTCGGCTTCGTGAACGCCTCCTGATGGCAACTCTGTTGGCGACAGACCCCCTTTTAGCACTTCAGCTGCCAACTTCATCGCTTGAGCAGCCACGTTCTCGATGGATTCACCACATATAGTTACAGATATCACCATGCACCTCCAGTATTCTTATAGGATGCTAAAAGCATACCATAAGAATACTTGTATGTCAAGTGGGGCGCAAAGAAGAGCCTCCAGACCTCTGGAGGCTCTTGATGGGCGCCGGGTCTTTAGCCCTCAGGCGAGGACCTTAATCTCCGTTATCTCCTCGGTGCCGAGGCCCTTGGCGGCATGGCTCAGGCGCACGGCATCGGCGCTGGGGGCTTCGCTGAGGCAGAAGCACTTCTTGGCCTCATTGTTGTAGTACAGGTTGACCCCGCGCACTCCGAAGGAGTCTTTCGCCCTAGAGCGAATCCCCGCGGCCACCTCGTCCAGCATCGCCTGGGGCAGGAAGCACTCGCTGTGGCCATCGATGAACCACTTCATGTTGTTCCTCCTGATTCAGTCGTCCTCTTATGAATAGTAGACTAATATCATCTACTATTTCTGATTATTATACTCTCGCTAGTGAAGTCCAGTCAAGGGCGTGCGGCTCTTCTGCCTACCGCCCACCTTTCGAGGGGCCAGGCGCTGTGATATACTGCCCCTAAATACCCTTTCTCAAGGACACAGGCTTCTGATGCAACCGCGACCTTTGGAAAACCCTGCTGAGGCTCCTGCTGATTACCTGAAACGCAAGACCAAAATTGTCTGCACCCTGGGGCCGGCCTCCGCCTCGCGAGCTATGCTGGAGCGGCTCCTGGCGGCGGGCATGAATGTGGTGCGCCTGAACCTGTCTCATGGCACCGAGGAGGAGCACCGCCGGAGCGTGGAGACGGTGCGCGACCTGGCGGCCCGCCGCGGCCTGGCGGTGGCCGTTATGATGGACCTGCCCGGTCCCAAGCACCGCACGGGCGACCTGGCTGACCCCAAGCCCGTCCGCCTCAAGAAGGGCGGGCAGATACTGATTACCACCCGCCCCGCCCTGAGCGGGGAGAACTTGCTCTTTGTGAACTTCCCTGGCTTGCCCCAGGCGGTGACGGTGGGGGAGGAAATCCTGGTCTCTGATGGGCAAATCAGGCTCCAGGTACTCTCCGCCGCCGAGTCCAGCATCCTCTGCCGCGTGGTGGCGGGGGGCATGCTGCGCCCTGGCCAGGGGCTCTCTGTCCCCGGGGCCGAGCTGGAGTCGCCGACTCAAGACCCGCGCCTACACGAATACCTGGACTTCGCCATCTCGCAGAAGGTGGATTTTCTGGCCGTGTCCTTCGTCAGCACGGCTCAAGACATCCTTCAGGTGAAAGAGTATCTGTCGGGGAAAAGCTGTGCTATCCCCCTCATCGCCAAAATCGAACGTCGCACTGCCCTGCTCAACCTGGAGGAAATCCTCGCCGCCTCCGATGGCCTCATGGTGGCCCGGGGTGACCTGGGCTTGGCGCTGCCCTTGGAGCAAGTTCCCCTCATCCAGAAGGACCTCATCTCCCGCAGCAACCGCCTGGGTAAACCTGTCATCACGGCCACCCAGATGCTGGAGTCCATGGTGCAGTCCATCGTCCCCACCCGGGCCGAGGTCGCGGACATCGCCAACGCGGTGATAGACGGGAGCGACGCCGTGATGCTCTCGGAGGAGACGGCCATCGGACACCATCCGGCCCAGGCCGTGGCCATGATGTCCCGGGTGGCCCTGGAGGCGGAGTCTATCCTGCCCTTCCACCGGCCCCCCAGCGCGCCGGCCCAGGAGACCTCGGTCAACGAGGCCATCAGCTACGATGCCTGCCACACCTCCCACCAGGTGGGCGCGGTGGCCATCGTGGTCTTCACCGAGTCTGGCGCCTCGGCCCTGTGGGTCTCCAAGTACCGCCCCAGAGTGCCCATCGTGGCCCTCACGCCCAGCGAGGCCGTGTGCCGCCGGCTGGCCCTATCCTGGGGGGTTCACCCCTGGGTGGTGGAGCGGCCCAACACCGTGGACGAGCTCTTCGTGGTAGGGGCCAGCAAGGCCGAGGAGATGGGCCTGGCTCGCAGCGGGAACTCGGTGGTCATCGTGGCCGGGGTGCCCGTGGGGGTGGCGGGCACCACCAACCTGCTGAAGGTGGAGCGGGTGGGGTGAGATAATTTTCCTTGCCCAGGGGCTTTTTTCTTGATATACTTCCCTGGATTTTTATGGCCCACCTGCCTCTGGTAGAGGCAGAGAAAGGAGCGGTATGCCCACCCCTGTGCCCTGGTCTGCTGTCGCGAAATATGTGGAGAGGGTTTACCTCCACAACGGGAATATCGAACGCAGCGAGGTCATGGACTTGGCCCTTAAGGACAATGTCTCCGAGGACATCATCGACGCCATTGATGCCATCGGCTCCCGGGTCTTCCGCTCCGTGGACGACGCCAAGAGCTATCTCGTCACCCAGAAGTGGGTGAAGGCGTAGCGTTTATCTCACAGGTGGCAGTGGGTGAGCCGGACGCGATAAGCCGCGTCTGGCTCACTGAGCTTTGGGGATCTCCTTTCGGGGCTTGCTTTAAAGTAGCTTATGATGCTAAAATTGGTTTTAAAAGTTTCGGTGCAAGGGTCACCAGTATGGGGGCTTAGAAAGGTTCGGACATGGACATCAACGAGGCCATCCACACCCGGCGCAGCATCAAGAGTTTCACCCCTACCGCAGTCCCGCGCCAGACTCTCCTTGACCTGGTGGACTCTGCCCGCTACGCCCCTTCCGGGGGTAACAAGAACGCTGCTCGCTTCCTGCTGGTCACCCAGAGGGAGAAGCTGGAAAAGTTGGGCCAGGCCCATCCCTTTTGTAAGTGGCTGGCCACCGCCCCGGCGGCCATCGCCGTCGTGGTGGACTCCAAGGCCACTCGCTACTGGCTGGAGGACACCAGCGTGGCGGCCTATGCCTTGTGGCTGGCGGCCACGGGCAAGGGCTTGGGGGTGGCCTGGGCTGCCATGCACCAGTCTGACAACCCCGCGGAGACCGAGAAACGGCAGCAGCACGTGCGGGAAGCCCTGTCCATCCCCCAGGGGTTACAGGTCCCCATGGTGCTGGCCGTGGGATATCCCCAGGCGGTCCCGGGGGAGAGGAAGAAGCCCACCCTGGAGGAGATAGTATGCTGGGAGCGCTATCCCGCAGGCAGCACGGGCTAGTTAAAGGGAACAGGTGGTAGGCACATAAGGGGCCTACCGCCTCTATTTTCCCCGGGCATCTCGGGGTCGACTTGAGGAGGGCATCTTTGATAAAGGTCAAGACTTTCGCCACCGAGCTTAAAATCTTTCAGGCCTCGCGGGAGCTCCAGACTTTAGACAGTGCCGTCAACAAGTTCATCGCCGACAACAAGGTCACCCGGGTCATCTCGGTGAGCGATACCACTACGGCTGGCTCTGACGGCAATACCATCGGCCTCATCCGGGTCTTGACCTATGAGGGCTGAGGCTGAGACGGGCCTGGCAGAGAAGCGGCCTTAGGGCTGTGGGTGGTTTCGTCTTCTGCGGAGGGATGGCTTCAGGAGGCCAGGCGCTCCGAGATGCCGCTGGCCGAAGTGGGCGGGACGGCCTCCTGGGGGGTGGGCTTTTCCGGGGCGGGGCCGGCGGCCGGCTGGCTGCGCTCCTGGACTAGGGCCTGAAAATCCCGGAACTGCTGGGCCAGCCAGTGTACCGCGTCCTCCTGCTCAATAGAGGTCTTTAGGGCCGCTGCCCTTCGGCTGCGCTCCTCGGCGGCCAGGGTCAGGGCCTGGTGGAGGGCCTGCATAGTGCCCTCCAGGTCCGAGGGGGAGACGCTGAAGACATTGGCCTTGAGCCGCTCCTGGGCCCCCACGCCCTCCGAGAGCACTAGCGACCCATCCCGGGTGTTGACCACGGGCCCTTCCTTGGCCACCAGGCCGATGCCGTCGATGACGGAGTTCACCAGGAGGACATCGTAAAGCCGCAGCCCGGCCAGGGCCTGCAGGTAGTTGTTCTCCAGATACAGGACGATGGGCTTCCAGGATGCGGTGCCGAACTTGCCGTTGACGGCCTCCGCCGTCTCGGTGATTTCCTGGAGGTAGCGCTGGTACTGTTTCAGGTGGGTGCGGGTAGGCACCAGGAAGGCCAAAAAACGCACCTGGCCCCGGAGCTCGGGGTAGTGCTCCAGGAGCATTTCGAAGGAGCGAAAGCCCCGGAGGATGTTGCGGTTAGGCTCGGCCCGGTCCACGCGCACGATGGTCTGGCCCTGGCCGCGGAGCTGCTCCTCGAACTCCTTCACCCGGGGCGAGCGGGCCAGCCGCTGGAACTCGGCCACATCGATGGAGAGGGGATAGACCCGCAGCCAGGTCTGCTGGCCCTTAAAGGTGCCCTTGAGCATGCGGTAGTCCACCTCCGACCCTTCCACGAAGGTCTCAGCGCAGCGGAGGAAGTTGCGGGCGTCCCGCTGGGTCTGGAACCCCAGGATGTCATGGGCCAAAAGGTGGCGGCAGATGGCGGTCCTCATGGGGGCTGGCAGCAGCTGCCAGTAGTCGGGCCCGGGCCAGGGCAGGTGGGAGAAGTGGAGAAGCAGGGCCTGGGGCAGGCGCTGCTTGATGAGGCCCCCCGCCAGGTAGAGGTGGAAGTCCTCCAACATCACCAGGGGCGGGTTGGTCTCGTCCTTCAGCTCATCCACCACCGCATCGGCGAAGGCCTGGTTCACCTGGACATAGCCATTCTCCCAGGCATCATAGACCTTGGCGTCCACGGTGGGGGTGTAGGAGGGGTTCCACATGTAGTGCTGGAGGAACCAGAGCAGGGGATGGCAGAAGATATTGTAGTACTTGTGGTAGGTGTTCCGGTTGGGGACGACGAAGCGGAGGGTGAGCTTCTGCCCCGGGATGGGCGAGGGAAAGGAGCGCCCCTGGGCCTGCTCGGCGGCCCGCCGGTCTCCCTCGCTCATGGCGCTCTGAATCCAGGTGTAAGGCTGGTGGTGGCCCAGGGAGTTGAGAGTGGAGACATGGCCGGCGCCGCTCCGGCGGGCCTGGAGCTGCCCATCGGGATAAAGGGTGTACTCTATGGGGCCCCGGTTGCTGGCGATGAGGAGTCGGCGCTGGCTCAGCAGGCCGCGACACAGGTCCACCAGCTGGCTGAAGGCCGCCCTGGTGGGAGGTGAATCCATACCCTTGTCCTCAGAGAACCACCGCGGAGGCAGGCTCAAGGTAGCATATAAACATAATGCTGTCAAGCTGAAGGCGTGCCGGAGGGGGGCTGTGGCCCTTCCGTTGACACTATCTGCCCCCAGGACTAAAATCACTCTCAAGCATGGCTGGATTGTGACATAACCCTCGACTTATTGAGGTGCCGCCCTTGAACTCCGACGCCCTGCGTTCACTATATCTGCGCTTCTTCGAGGGGCGGGGCCACCTGGCCCTCCCCAGCGCCTCCCTGGTGCCCCAGGGCGACCCCACCCTGCTCCTCACCAGCGCCGGCATGGTGCCCTTCAAGCCCTACTTCACCGGGGCCGCCACGCCCCCTCGCCCGCGGATTACTACCTGCCAGAAGTGTTTCCGCACCACGGACATCGACTCCGTGGGCAACTCCAAGCACCTCACCTTCTTCGAGATGCTGGGCAACTTCTCCTTCGGCGACTACTTCAAGCCGGAGGCCATCGCCTGGGCCTGGGAGTTCGTCACCAAGGAGCTAAACCTGCCCCCGGAGCGGCTGTGGGCCACGGTGTTCACCGACGACGACGAGGCCTTTGCCCTGTGGCAGGGCCAGGGGGTGCCCGCCGAGCGCATCCGCCGCTACGAGGAGAAGGATAACTTCTGGGGCCCCGCCGGCGACAGCGGCCCCTGCGGCCCCTGCTCCGAGCTCCACTACGACTTCGGCCCCAATAAGGACTGCCCGCGGCCGGCCTCCGAGTGCGGCCCCGACTGCCCCTGCGGCCGCTTTTTGGAAATATGGAACCTGGTCTTCGTCCAGTATAACCAGGACCCTTCGGGCACTCGCCAGCTACTGTCCCGTCCCAGCGTGGATACGGGGATGGGGCTGGAGCGCACCGCCACCCTGCTCCAGGGCAAGCGCTCCTTCTATGACACCGACCTCTTCGCCCCCTTTATGGCGCACATCGCGCAGCAGGCCGGGGTGAAATACGGCGCGGACGAGAAGACGGACCGGGCCCTGCGGGTGGTGGCGGAGCACGGGCGGGCCGTGGCCTTCCTGGTGGCCGACGGTGTCATCCCCGCCAACGAGGGCCGAGGCTATGTGCTGCGGCGGGTGCTGCGCCGGGCGGCCCGCTACGGGCGCACCCTGGGGCTAGAAGGCCCCTTCCTGGCGGATGTGGCCGAGAGGGTTATCGCCCAGATGAAGCACATCTACCCGGAGCTGGAGCAGAACCGCGACTTCGTGCTGCGGGTGGTGAGCCAGGAGCAGGAGCGCTTCCAGGAGACTCTTAATCAGGGTATGTCCCTTTTGGATGGGTTTATCAATGCGGTTAAGGCTAAAAGGCGGGGGGAAATTCCGGGCGGACAGGTATTTCAACTCTATGACACCTACGGCTTCCCCAAGGAGGTGACCGCCGAGGTGGCGGCGGAGCACGGCCTCGCGGTGGACTGGGAGGGCTTCGAGCGGGAGCTGGCGGCCCAGCGGGAGCGGGCCCGGGCCGCCCACCGCTTCGCCCTGGGGGCCAAGCCCGACGCCGCGGCCTACGCCCTCTGGGCGGACCGGCCCACCGTATTCGTCGGTTACGAAAAAACCCGCCACACCGCCCAGGTCATCGGCCTGCTGGTGGGGGGTCAGAGCGTGCCCGAGGCCACGGCCGGACAGGAGGTGGAGATAATCCTGGCGGAGACCCCCTTCTACGGCGAGCTGGGCGGCCAGGTGGGGGACGCTGGAACCATAGTGGGCCAGAACGGCGCGGTGGAGGTCGCCGACTCCCAGCGGCCCTTGGCTGACCTGGTGGTGCATCGGGGCAAGGTCGCCGAGGGCCGCGTCGCCGTGGGCGAGGCCGTGGAGGCCCGGGTGGACGAGGAGCGCAGGTTGGACATCGCCCGCAACCACACCGCCACCCATCTCCTCCAGGCTGCCCTGCGCGAGGCGCTGGGGCCGCAGGTGCGCCAGGCCGGCTCCCTGGTGGCCCCCGACCGCCTCCGCTTCGACTTCTCCCACCTGGTGGCCCTCTCCCCTGAAGAACTGGCCCGGGTGCAGGCCCGGGTCAACCAGCGCATACGGCAAGACCTGCCCGTGACCAGCCGCCTTATGCCCTATAAGGAGGCCCTGGAGACTGGTGCTCTGGCCTTCTTCGAGGAGGCCTATGGCGACACGGTGCGGGTCATGGAGATAAAAGAGGGAAGCGCCCGGGTGAGCGCCGAGCTTTGCGGCGGCACTCACCTCTCCCGCACGGGGGAGATTGGCTTTTGCCTCATCACCGCTGAGACGGGCATTGGGGCCGGGATGCGCCGCCTCGAGGCCCTCACCGGCCGCGGCGCCGAGGCCTTTGTGGCTGAGCGCCTCGGTCTGCTGGGGCAGGCGGCTAAAGCCCTGAAGGCCCAGGCAGCCGAAGTTCCGGAGCGCCTTGTGGCCCTCCAGGCCGAGCTGGCCCAGGAGCGCAAGAAGGCTCAGGCCCAGGAGCGGGAGGCCGGCCGAGAGCAGGCCGAGGACCTCCTGGCCCGCACGGTGACCGTGGGGGACATCCCCCTGCTGGCTGCGGAGGTCTCCGCCTCCAGCCTGGACTCCCTGCGGCAGGTGGGGGATGTCCTCAGGAAGCGGATGGGAAGCGGCGTCATAGTCCTGGGGGCCGTCTGGGACGGGCGTCCCAACTTCGTGGTCATGGTGACCCCGGACCTGGTGGCTAAGGGCCTCCATGCCGGGAAAATCGTGGGCCAGGTGGCAGCAGTGACGGGCGGCGGCGGCGGCGGGAAGCCAGAGCTGGGCCAGGCCGGGGGCAAGGACAAGGATAAGCTCGCCGCAGCCCTGAGCCAGGCCGCCAGAATCGTCGGCCAGGCCCGTGGGTAGGCTCCTTTGCCGATGAACCCCTGTCATTCTGAGCGCAGCGATTGTCCCAGATTCTTCGTCATCCGCCTCGGGCGGATTCCTCAGAATGACACAGGAAAACAGGCCCGTGGGTAGGCTCCTGGGGCTGGACATCGGGGAGCGGCGCATCGGGGCCGCCCTCTCCGACCCCACGGGGCTCATCGCCAGCCCGCTCGCGGTCATCCCGCGCCCCACCGACGAAGGCGCCATCCAGGCCATCATGGCCCTGGCGGAGGAGCACGAGGTGGAGGGCATCGTGGCCGGCCTGCCGCTGACCCTGCGGGGCGAGATTGGACCTCAGGCCCGGGCGGTGCAGGACTTCCTGGACAAGCTGTCGCCCCATCTCTCCGTGCCCCTGCTGACCTGGGACGAGCGCTTCTCCACCACCATCGCGGAGCGGGCGATGCTGGAGGCGGGCCTGTCCCGCGAAGAGCGCCGGCGCCGTCGGGACACCGTGGCCGCGGTGGTCATCCTCCAGAGCTACCTGGACAGCGCCAAAAGGCCATCTTCTGGAGCACCAGGACAGACCCCGAACAGGTTAGGAAAGGGGTAGAGCCATGAGAGCCTTGAGGGAGAATATAGTCCTGCAGTTCACCGTGGCTGCCTTTGCTCTATTTGTTCTATCGGGATGAGCCGGCGCTGAGAGAACTGTGACAAAGACTGTAGGCATCATCGGCTACCCCCTGGGGCACTCCATCTCCCCTGCCTTCCAGCAGGCCGCCCTGAACCAGCTTGGACTCGACATAAAGTATGAGGCCTGGGAGACCCCGCCGGAGCGCCTGGCCTGGCGGTTGGGGGAGCTGCGCCGCCCCGACTGCCTGGGCGGCAATGTCACCATCCCCCACAAGGAGGCCGTGCTGTCCCTCCTGGACGAGGTGGACAGCCTGGCCCGGGACATCGGCGCCGTCAACACCATCGTGAGCCGGGGGGGACGGCTCAGCGGCTATAACACCGATGCCCCGGGCTTCCTCCGTGCCCTGAAAGAAGATGGTGGCTGCGACCCCAGGGGCAAACGCGCCCTGCTGCTGGGGGCGGGGGGGGCGGCCCGGGCCGTGGCCTTAGCCCTGGCGGAGGCCGGGGTCTGGAGCATCGCCATCGCCAACCGCACGCCCCCGCGGGCCCGGGGCCTGGCCGCCGCCCTAGCGGGCCGGGCGGTGGATGTGGCCGCCATAGCGTGGTCAACGGAGGCCCTCAGAGAGGCCCTGGCGGCCTGCCCGCTGGTGGTCAACTGCACCTCCCTGGGGATGCGGCATGGCCCCGGCGAGGGGGAGTCCCCCCTGCCCGCGGCCCTGACCCGGGGCGGCCCCGCCCGCCGGCGGACGCCGCGGCTGGGGGACATCCTGCCCAAGGGGGCCTTGTTCTACGACTTGGTGTATAATCCGCCTATGACGCCCTTCTTGAGGGAGGCCGAGGAGGCCGGGGCCCGCATTTTAGGTGGCCTGCCCATGCTGGTCTATCAGGGGGCGGAGTCCTTCCGGCTGTGGACGGGCCGGGAAGCCCCCGTCGAGGTGATGATGCGGGCGGCACGGCACGCCCTCAAAGGCGACAGCCCATGACCACCTTCCGTTTTCTGACCGCCGGGGAGTCCCACGGCCAGGCCCTCTCCGTCATCGTGGAGGGGGTGCCCGCGGGCCTGCCCCTCACGGAGGACTACCTGGCCCGAGACCTGGCCCGCCGCCAGGGGGGCTACGGCCGCGGCGGCCGCATGGCCATCGAGCAGGACCGGGCCCAGCTCCTCGCCGGCGTGCGCTACGGCCAGACCCTCGGCTCCCCCATCGCCATGCTCATCCAGAACCGCGACTGGGCCAACTGGCGGGAGGTCATGGCCGTCGCGTCGGTGGAGACCCCCGTCCCCCCCGTGACCCGCCTGCGCCCCGGCCACGCCGACCTGGCGGGGGCCTTGAAGTACAATCTGGGGGATGTGCGCCCCATCCTGGAGCGCGCCTCGGCCCGGGAGACCGCGGCCCGGGTGGCCGCCGGGGCCATCGCCCGCCGCCTCCTGGAGGAGCTGGGGGTCGCCATCCACAGCCATACTTTGGCCATCGGGGCCATAGCGGCCAAGGTTCCCCGCCGACTCGACTGGGGGCGGGTGGAGGCCTCGCCGGTGCGCTGCGCCGACCCCCAGGCGGAGCGGGCCATGATGGCCGCCATCGACGCCGCCCGCGAGGCCGGCGACAGCCTGGGGGGCCTCTTTGAGGTCATCGCCACGGGCGTTCCCCCCGGCCTGGGCAGCCATGTGCACTGGGAGCGCCGCCTGGACGGACGCCTGGCCCAGGCCCTGATGAGCATCAACGCCGTCAAAGGCGTGGAGATTGGCGATGCCTTCGCCAGCGCCCGCCAGCGAGGCTCCCAGGTGCATGACATCTTCCGCCCCACGAAAGCCGACCCCTGGGCGCGGGCCAGCAACCGGGCTGGCGGCCTCGAGGGGGGCATCTCCAACGGCCAGCCCGTAGTGGTGCGGGCGGCCCTCAAGCCCATCCCCACCCTGGCCCATCCCCTGCCCTCGGCAGACCTGGCCACGGGCGAGGTGACCCAGGCCCACCAGGAGCGCTCCGATGTCTGCGTCGTCCCTGCCGCGGGCGTGGTAGGGGAGGCCATGGTGGCCCTGACGCTGGCGGCGGCAGCCCTGGAGAAGTTCGGGGGCGACCACCTGGAGGAGGTCTGCCGCAACCTGAAGGCATACCTGGCTACTACTGGCCCTCGGAAGGGGAAGCGGTGAGTCAACCCGCCCTGAGGAACCGCAATCCCAAAGAGGCCCAGAAGCTCCCCTGGGCCAACCTGGGATATCATTGCCAGCGCCTGGCGGTGCTGGAGACGGCGGTCATCGCCAACGGGCTGCGGCGCGCCGAGCTCTACAACCTCCAGGCCGAAGAGCTGCCGGAGATTCGCCGTGCCATTGCTACCCACAACCTGGCGGTGAGCGTCCACACGCCCCTAGTGCATCCCGAGTGGTATCCCAGCCCGCCCACCCTGGCCTATCTCTGTGACCCCGATGAGGAGCTGCGGGAGCTGAACTTGCGCCTCATCGCCCAAACTTTGGAGCAAGCCCTGGAGCTGGGGGCGGACTATGTGGTGGCGCACTACCCCTCGCCGGGCACGCCCCAGAGCACGGGGCGGAGCCTCCCGGAGCTGCGGGACATCGCTTGGGCCAGCCTGGCGCGCTTGGCGGAGCTCTCCGAGCGGCACCAGATGCCCCTTCACATCGAGGGCTTCGGCCCCAGCCCCTTCCTCACCCCCGAGTTCCTGCGGGAGGCACTGGCGGCCTATCCCCGCTTCCGCTACTGCTTCGACACCGGCCACATGAACCTGGCCGCTCAAAGGGACGGCTTTGACCTTTACGATTTCGCCCAAAGCCTGGGGGGACACATTGGCTCCCTGCATCTCTGGAACACCCGGCACCTGGCCGACTACCAACAGCACCGGCACATCCCCATCCACCCCAGCCAGGACCCCGCCCAGGGCTGGACGGACATCCGCCGCGTGCTGGACATCGCCTCGTCTTTGTCTCCCTATCTCGTTCTGGAGAGCTGGCCCCGCTATCCCGAGGCCCTGGGGGGCTATGACTACCGCGAGGGCATCCAGTGGCTAAAGCAGCTCCTCGCAACCTGATTCTCACCGGGTTCTCCGGCAGCGGGAAGTCCGTGGTGGGCCGGGAAATCGCTCGGCGTCTGGGCTGGGCTTTCGTGGACACCGACGCCGAGGTGGCGGCCCGGGCCGGGAAGCCCATCCCGGACATCTTCGTCCAGGACGGCGAGCCGGCCTTCCGCGAGCTGGAGCGCCAGGTGCTTGAGTGGGCCTGCGCCGGCTCGGGCCAGGTCATCGCTACCGGCGGCGGGGCGGTGCTGTCGGCGGAGAGCCGGGCCCTGATGGCCGAGGCCGGCGTGGTGCTCTGCCTGGAGGCCCAGCCCCAGACCATCCTCCGCCGCCTGCGGGAGCAGGTGGAGCAGGCGGGCAGCGACGTCTCCCGCCCTCTGTTAGTGGGGGAAGACCCCCTGGCGCGCATCCAGGCCCTCAAGGAGTTTCGCCAGCCCTTCTATGCCGCCGCCGACTGGGCCATCCACACCGATGCCCTGGCCCCGGCCCAGGTGGCCCGGGAGGCCCTGCGGGCCTTCCGGCTCCTCTCGCGGCATTGGCCTCGGCCCCAGGGCCAGGGCCCCCTTGGGCCCCGAGCTTCTGCCCGGGAGAGCGACGCCCCCTACTGCGAGGATGCGGGCGCCACCTTCGTGGTGGAGGCCCCCAGCGGGCGCTATCCTGTCTTCGTGGGCTGGGGTATCCTGGACGGGCTGGGCCAGCGTCTGCGCAATGCCGGCCTCAAGGGCAAGGCGATTCTCATCTCCGACGAGATGGTCTTCGCCCGCCATGGCCGCCAGGCTCGGGAGTCCCTGGAGCGGGCGCGCTTTGAGGTGCTAACCCTGACCGTCCCCGCCGGCGAGGCCAGCAAGTCCCTGGAGCAGGCCTCCCGCCTCTACGATAAGCTCATTGCCGCCCGGGCCGAGCGCGGCCATGCCATGGTGGCCCTGGGGGGTGGCGTAGTGGGTGACCTAGCGGGGTTCGTGGCCGCCACCTACCTGCGGGGGGTGCCCCTGGTGCAGGCGCCCACCAGCCTCCTGGCCATGGTGGACGCGGGCGTCGGCGGCAAGGTGGCCGTGAACCATAAGCTGGGCAAGAACCTCATCGGTGCCTTCTACCAGCCCCGCCTGGTGCTCATGGATGTGGCCACCCTGGCCACCCTGCCGCCCCGGGAGCTGGCCTCTGGCTGGGCCGAGGTCATCAAGCACGGCCTCATCCTGGACTCTCGCCTCTTCCGCTATCTGGAACGCCACGCCCCGCGCCTGGCGGCCCTGGACCGGGAGCGCACGGTGCGGGCGGTGGGATGGAGCGCCGCCGTCAAGGGTAAGGTGGTGGCCCAGGACGAGAGGGAGACCAAAGGTCTGCGCACCCTGCTCAATTATGGTCACACCATCGGCCATGCCCTGGAGGCCACCAGCGGCTACCAGGACTGGCTCCACGGCGAGGCGGTGGCGGTGGGCATGATGGGGGCGGCCCGCCTCAGCCAGCGCCTGGGCCTCATCCCCGAGGAGGTGGTGGAACGCCAGCGGGCCCTCCTCATGGCCTTCGGCCTGCCCACCCGCTGCCCCGGGGCGGACATCTCCCGTCTCACCGAGACCATGGCCCTGGACAAGAAGGTGGCCGAGGCCAAGGTGCGCTGGGTTTTGCTGAAGAGACTGGGGCAGGCTGTGGTGCGGGGTGATGTCCCGCCCGGGCTG
Source organism: Chloroflexota bacterium (assembly GCA_016210205.1). GTDB lineage: Bacteria > Chloroflexota > Dehalococcoidia > JACQUO01 > JACQUO01 > JACQUO01. The sequence continues at coordinate 22,126 of JACQUO010000021.1, read as the reverse complement.
GTGCGCGAGGTTTTGGAGGAACTGGGCCGAGATGGGCGCAGACCAGCGAGCCGAGCTTAAGCCTCCCCTCAGCTTCGCCCTCCAGGGCCTCTGCGCGCAGACAGGGGCCAGGGCTGGCGTCCTGGTCACCCCCCACGGAGCTGTCTCCACCCCGGCTTTTCTGCCCGTGGCTACCCAGGGGGCGGTGAAGGCCCTCACCCCCCAGGAGGTGGCGGACACGGGCGCCCGGATAGTCCTGGGCAACGCCTATCACCTTTATCTCCGCCCGGGCACCGAGGCCATCCGCCGCGCCGGGGGGCTTCATGCCTTCATGGGGTGGCCCGGCCCCATCCTCACCGACAGCGGCGGCTTCCAGGTCTTCAGCCTGGCCCACCTGCGGCGGGTGGAGGACGCCGGGGTGCGCTTCCGTTCCCATCTGGACGGAAGCGAGCATTTCCTGACTCCCGAAAGGGCGGTGCAAATTCAGGAGGAGCTGGGGGCCGACATCATCATGGCCCTGGACGAGTGCCCCCCCCACGATGCCTCCCCGCCACAGTTGGAGCAGGCGGTGGAGCGCACCTCCCGCTGGGCGGAGCGCTGCCGCAAGGCGCAGACCAGGCCGAACCAGGCCCTCTTTGGCATTCTCCAGGGGGGCAACGACCCGGGGCTGCGGCAGCGCTCGGCGGCGGTCCTGCTGGCCCTGGATTTCCCTGGCTACGCCCTGGGGGGGTTGAGCCTGGGCGAGCCCAAGGAGGTCATGTGGGCCACGGTATCCCAGGCCGCGGTCCTGCTTCCCTCTGACCGGCCCCGCTACCTCATGGGGGTAGGCTCACCCGAAGACATCGTGGAGGGGGTGGCCCGGGGGGTGGACCTCTTCGACAGCGCCCTGCCCACCCGGGTGGCTCGCAACGGCGGCATCTACACCCGCCAGGGCCGCCACAGCATCCTAAACTTCCGCTTTCAGGAGGAGCATGGCCCCCTGGAGCCGGGCTGCCGTTGCTACACCTGCGCCACTTTCTCCGCGGCCTATGTCCGACACCTCTTCAAGAGCCGGGAGCTTCTGGCCTACCGCCTGGCCACCATCCACAACCTCCGCTTCATGGCGGGCCTCGTGGGGGAAGTGCGGCAGGCGATTCTAATGGGCGCTTTCCCCGCCTTTCGGGAGGCCTTTCTGCGAGGCTATCGCCCCGCCGATGCCACGGTGCGGGCGGAGCAGAAGCAGCGCTGGCTGGCCGCCCGGGGGCGTGGCCCCTTGCGTTGACAGCCAGAGCGCTGTTGTCTATATTGAAGGTGGCGCGGGCGGTTAGCTCAGTTGGCTAGAGCGCTGCGTTGACATCGCAGAGGTCACTGGTTCAAATCCAGTATCGCCCACCAGGGAGATGCGAACTGTATTTGTTGCCCCGGTGGGATGATGTGATGTAAAATGTCGACATGATGGGAGTACGATATTGGTTGTTGACCTTTTCTATCGGCTTATTGCTGGTGGCGGCTTGCACCCGACCTGAACCTACGCCAACGCCGACTCCGCCCCCTACGCCAACCCCTCGTCCGGTGCCAACACTGGCGCCTACCCCTACTGCGATACCCACGCCTACCCCTCGTCCGGTGCCAACACTGGCGCCTACCCCTACCGCAATACCCACGCCAACGCCGATGATGAGTCTCATCACTGCGAGGCCAGAAACTTTAGTTATGACTCTGGACCAGCTTCCATTGACCGGTTACCAAGAAGCTGCGGACTTTAAAGTAGACCAGAGCGGCCGAGGAAGATACTTTTATGGTGGTGGTACATCCAACGTTTTGGGGAGTATTCTGATTTTCGCGTATCCTCTCACGCCTGGTGAAGCGGTTAACTCATGGATCAAGAGTCACGACTGCCGGCATGCGGAGTATGGCGATGGCACTCTGGTCAGCAGCACCGAGCTATCGGGCCGCATTGTGGGGGAGGGGACACGGGTATGCCGTCACGACTTTCAAGGTGCTTACGTTTCACAAATCATTTTTCTTACAGGCACCCGTAATTTGGGCGTCTTGATAAAAGCGGCTCCTAGCACTCGCCAGATTAACAACGATGAAGTTTATGAGCTTTTAACTCAATTAGCGGAAAGACAGCTAGATATCATTGACCAGAAATCTCCGCCCGGCCCCGTCATGGCCGTCGCCACCGGCGTGCCTCCATTCCAATTCACCGCGCCTGCGACGCTGCCGCAGGCCGAGGCCGGAAAGCAGTACCTCCCGAACGGCCAGCCCTTCTCCTTCTGCGACCCGCCCACAACCGGCTTCACCACCCAGTGCCCGCCGCCAGGCACGACGGAGAGGAACCCCTCCGGGGGCAGCCCGCCATATCATTTTAAGCTTGGCCCACTGGGTGGGTTCCCACCGTTCGGCATGGCCCTCGGAAAAGATGGGCAGCTGACGGGCAAGCCTCCCCCGAGCAGCCCTGGTAAGACCTACACCTTCATCGTCTGCGCCGTGGACCTGAAAGGGGACTTCGTGTGCCGCCAGGTCTCTATCACTATCGTGGGCGGCGCCACGCTCGCCCTCGGCGCCACCCAGGCTGCGGCAGGCGCCACTGTGACCGTCAGCGGCCAGGGCTTCACGCCCGGTGCCACGGTCACGGTGAGGATCGGCGGAACGACGGTTGCAACTTTCACCGCCGACGCGTCGGGTGCTTTCACGGGCTCGATGGTGGTGCCAGCCCAACTCGCCCCGAACACCTACACGGTGATGACCACCGACACTTCGGGGCAAACGGCCAGTGCGCCGCTCACTGTGACTGCCCCCCCACCACCAACCGCATCGCTCACCATCACTGCGGCTAGATGCACTTTCATTCAAAGCTCGCCATACGGATCGCCGTACAAACGGTACGAAATCGTGATCTCCGGGACTGCATCCGGACCCGTTGGGGCGCTGCTCCAGATGGCAGGGATGCCAAGTCACACAGTGGATAGCCAGGCTGGGACGAGTTCATGGGGCAGTCGGAACTCTACAAGTGAGTATCGGCGGACTGGAGATCCGGAAACGACTCCGTGGACCGTGCGCATTGTTCTTGACCGACAGTCGGGGTACACGCAGAGTCTTGACGCCAAAGTCCTGCGCGGCTCATCGAATCTTGTAACCGAACCAACGGCCAGCACGACGGTTACATGTCCGTAGGGGGGCCAGCCTAGCCCACGCCTGGAAGGGGGTCACGCCGCCGGCAGTCCAAGGGGATTCTTCTCCCCGAGGACTTCTAGGCCACGCAGGCGAGTCATCAATAGTGGGTGCATGGCGGTCGGAGTTTTACCGTCCGTCAGCGACGGTCCACCATCCTTCGGTCTACTCCGACCCAAGCGTGCCCCTGTAGCTCAGGTGGATAGAGCAGCGGTTTCCTAAACCGCGTGTCGTGCGTTCGAGTCGCACCAGGGGTACTATCGGCAATAATAAAGTTGGCAGACCATAACTGCGGAGCGCTCCAGAGCTTATGCGCTGCGTCATGGTCTTCGGCGAACCTTCAGTTGGGCCGTGTTTATCGCACTTACGCTTCCATGGCACGCAACCGCAGAATCCTGTCCTGAATCGGTGGATGGGTGTCAAACAAGGCATTGAACGCGCTCTTCTGGCCCTTGAACGGCTCCGCTATCCAGAGGTGGGCCGTACCTTTGGTGGATACATCCAAGGGGTCCTTGTCGCCGGCAATCTTCTCAAGAGCGCTGGCCAACCCCTCGGGGTATCGTGTCAAGAGAGCGCTCGAAGCGTCGGCGAGATACTCTCGCTGGCGAGAGATGGACATCTGGATTACCCAGGCCACAAGGGGGGCGATAACTGCGGCGACAACCGCCAGCAGGAGGAGCACCGCTCCACCCGCGTTCTCTCCCCTCCCCTGGTATCGGCGACGAGCTCCGGCTCCATACCAGGTGAATCTAAGGAAAACATCCACCACAATGGCAACCCACCCGACCATCACTGCGATGATTAGCATGAGACGAGTGTCATGGTTTCCAATGTGCGACAGTTCGTGGCCGATTACTCCTTCTAACTCCAGGTTGCTCATCTTCTCTATGAGGCCTGAGGTCACGGCGATGGAGGCGTGTTTGGGGTCACGGCCGGTGGCGAAGGCGTTAGGGGCCCCATCGTTGATGACGTATATCTTCGGCATGGGCAGGCCGGCGCCGATACACAGGTTCTCCACCGTGCGGTACAGGTCTGGATACTGTTCGCGCTCTGTGGCCTGCGCTTCGGAGACGCTTAGGACCAGGGCGTCTCCAGACCGATATGTCCCGAGGGCCACGAGTAGCGCGATGACCGTTGCTATGCCAGCGACGATGGCCGCTGTGATTGCAGGCAAGCCCAGCGCGAGGCCGATGACTTCGACCAAGGCACCAGCGAAGAGGACGAGTGAGGCCGTGAGTATTAAAGTCCGCCGCCGATTCGCCTCGATGGCGGTGTAGATGTTGAGGGAGCTAGGATGTGAACTTGACTGTGACATCAGCGCGTGCCGCCTCCTCAGTCTCGAAGTAGACCTCTTCCTTGAATCCGAAGTTGCGGGCAATGAGGACGGCTGGGAAGCTTTGGATAGAGCTGTTCAGGTCTCGGACGTTCGTGTTGTAGAACTGCCGCGCATAGGCAATCTTCGCTTCCAGGTCAAATAGCTCGCTTTGGAGCTGCTTGAAATTCTCGTTGGCCTTCAGTTGCGGGTAGGCCTCGGCCACCGCGAATAGGGTCTTCAGCGCGCCGCTCAGGATGTTGTCTGCTTGTGCGGCCTGCTGCGGGCTACCCGCCGACATGAGCGCGGCCCGCGCCTTGGTGACGTTTTCGAATACCTCCCTCTCATGCGCGGCATATCCCTTCACAGTCTCGACCAAATTGGGTACGAGGCTCGCCCGGCGCTTGAGCTGAACATCGATGTCGGACCAAGACTCTTTGACCCGCTGCCGCAGGGAAACCAACCGGTTGTAGGACATCCACAGATATAAAAGAAATAGGGCCAACACGCCCAAGATGACGATGAGTACGATGTTATCAGCGCTCATCTACCCCTCCTGCAAACAAGGTGAGTGTTTCCTCGCTGGTCTTCGTAATTATTATACCCCCTTCTCCTCGCGTCTATGTTTTGGGGGCAGCGCAACCGTCGGGGAGGCATATCTCCCCAAGACCAGGCGCTTCTGATTGCATCCTGCACGGACTGCCAGACGGCTATTCTATTTCTGTTTAGGTGGGATAGGATTTAGAGTATGTTGCCGGCGGAGCGGGATTTCTTTGAGAAAGAAATTGGTCAGGAAAGCAATGCATACGGCAAACAGAGCAAATAGGAAGACCTGTGTCAGAGAAGAATTCAGCGACTGATGCAGCGCCTGTAAGACTTGCCGGAAGAGTGCCGTACCCTCCGGCCCCGTCTGTTCCAGGATTGTCTGGAGCTGACCTTGTGTCTCTGTGCTGACTAGCACTTGCGGGTTGTGGGTCAGAGCAGCCAGTTGCTCCGGCGGTATCAGGGCTTTTGCGGTGGAGGGAAGCCTGTCAGCGAATTCAGCAGCAAAGCGATTGTTCATCACGGAGCCAAATATGGCCAAACCGACGGAGCCACCTAGAGAGCGGGAAAAAGCCGTGGAAGATGTAGCCACACCAAGCACATTGTAAGGCACAGCGTTCTGAACTGCGATAGTGTAAAGAGGCATGGTGATGCCCAGACCAAAACCCGTGATAACGATGTTTACCATGACGCCTGCGTAGGAGGTTTCAGCGGTCATGCGCGAAAGGAGCGCGAGACCTAAACCCATTATTGCTATACCTATCGCCCCTTGAATCCTGTAATGACCTCCCGCACGGGAGAGGGCTTGCCCTGAGGTGAAACTACCCACCACCGTACCCAACATCATTGGGGTCAAAAAGCTGCCGCTGGTGGTAGCGGTAGCTCCCAGTACCCCCTGAAAGAAAAGAGGGATGAAGATAATACCGCCAAACATGCCAAATGCGGTAAAGAATATCACCACTTCAGAAACGGCCACAATTCGGTTCTTGAACAACACAAGGGGAATGAAAGGTTCCTTGCTCCCATTTTCCGCAACTATAAAAAGAGCCAGCATTACTGCGGAAAATAGAAACATGCCAACTATTTCAGGAGAACTCCACGCATATTCCACACCACCCCACGATAAAGCCAGCATACTTGGCGCCACCGTCAATAGCAGTAATATGAAACCGAGATAATCGATATTATGCTTCAAAGCATCGGGGCGAAAGTTGGGGAATAAGAAGATGAATAGGATGATAACGAGCAGCCCCAAGGGTATATTGATGAAAAAGACCCAGTGCCAGGACAGGCTATCAGTTATGAATCCGCCCAGCGTGGGTCCAATGATGGCGGACAGCCCAAATACCCCGCTCATTAAACCCTGATATTTTCCGCGTTCAGCGGGAGGAAAGAGGTCGCCGATAGTGGTAATGGCGTTGCTCATTATTACTCCCGCACCTATGCCCTGGATTCCGCGAAAGACTATTATCTGTGTCATTGTATTGCTAAGGCCACAGAGGAACGAAGCTAAAACAAAAATCCCCAGGCCACTAATGTAGAAGAGCTTTCGCCCGTATATATCAGTAAGCTTGCCGGTAATCAATATGGTGACTGCCGAGGTGACGATATAGGCGGTAGTAACCCAGGTGTAGCGGCTAAAACCGCCCAGGTCGCTGATGATTCGAGGCATGGCGGTACCTACAACGGTTTGGTCGAGCGACCCCAGAAACATGCTCAACATCACTCCCACAAATGTCACGATAACCTGCTGTCGCGGGAGCGAGCGTAAACCGTTCGGCTGTAGCTGAACTTCTCTCGCCAAGGTCGCCCTCATTCTAGATTCTAGCTATGCCCCTTTTCTGTACCAGAAGCGATGTGAAGCTTGGGGCATGCGACCGTCGCTCGTGCCTCAAGGTCAAACCCACTCGGGGATACGTTGAGCGTGCCCTGGGGGACGTTCCTCATTATAATACCGAATAAGGCTGTCGCCAAGCCTCGACCTTCTCCCCCGGCACTTGAGACAGGAACCAGTTTCCTTCAGACACTCCCCCGAAGTCAGGCCTTAAAGGCCGCTAGGAAGGTTTTGCCGAGGGGCCGCGCCGCCTGAAAGATGACATCAGGCAACCTAAAGACGCTGGCACGGCTAGCGTAAAGCCCCTCTTGACTGTGTGGGTCAAGCGCACTATAATTTCTTTGTGAAACAGTTGAAAGTTGAAACTAATCTAGCAGCCACCCCGGCTGAGTGTTCCGCGCTCTTGCTGGACATAGCTCCGCTGCTTATGAGGCGTATTCGGAGTGAGATGCGCCTTCGAACCATGCCTGGCCTCTCGATTCCCTCTTTCAGAGCCTTAAATTACCTGCGGCGTCATCCCGGTGCGTCTCTTTCGGAGGTGGCGAAACACCTAGGCCTTACGCTGCCCTCCGCATCCAAGTTGGTGCAGAAGCTAGTGACCCAGAAGGTGGTCGCGCGTCGCGTCGCTGAAGACCGACGCCGCATTTGCCTGTCGCTCACCCAGCGGGGGCGGACGGCCTTCGCGTTGGCCCGATTGGAAACGCACCAACAATTGGCGGAGGGTCTTCGTTCCCTATCTAAGGAGGAGTTGGCCACCGTGTCCGCGGCCTTGCGGGTCCTCGGGGGGGCCTTCTCACAAGGTGGTGCCGATGTCAGCGTACCTTAGGCTCTACGCCCTCGTTTTCAGGTATAAGCGTCGCGTCGCTCTGGCCTGGCTCTGCGTGCTTGGGGCGGGCGTGTTCCTTCTCATCAGCCCCAAGCTGGTGGCGTGGGCCATAGACTTTGGTATCAATACCCAGCATGACCAGCGTTACCTGGTCTTGGTGATAGCGGCTTCGGCAATCTTGGGAGCTGCTGGTCTGCGCTCCCTGTCCACATATGGACAGCAATATCTGGGGCAGTGGCTTGCTCAGCGTGTAGCGTACGATCTCCGCAACTCTATCTATAATCGCCTTCAGCGTCTCTCCTATGCCTACCACGACAAGCACCAGACAGGAGAATTGATGTCGCGCGCCACCCAGGATGTCGAGGCAGTGCAGCAGTTCATTCAGATGGGCATCTTGCGGGCGGCATACTTCGTGATAGTCATGATGGGTGCGCTCGTCCTCATGTTGCTCAGCAACTGGCGACTCGCGCTGGTGACGTCACCGTTCCTCATCATCATCGCCGCGAGTTCGGGGTATTTCAGCGGCAAGCTCCGGGCTACATGGACCAGGGTGCAAGAGGGTTTGGCCCAACTCACCACAGTCCTTCAGGAGAACCTCTCCGGGGCGCGGGTTGTCCGGTCCTTCGGGCGTGAGGACTTGGAGATAGCCAAGTTCACGAAGGAAGCCGAAGCGCTCTTCAAAGACTCCTATGATTCCACGCGGCTTCAGTCTATCTCCGTTCCCACGATGGCGGGGATTTGGATGCTCGGGATGGCGGCCACAATCTGGTTCGGGGGGCAGGAGATCGTGGCGGGGCGCATGACGCAGGGTGAGTTGGCTGGCTTCGCTCTCTATCTCACATTGTTGCAGCAGCCTCTGCGCAGCCTGGGGATGGTCGTCAACGTGACGGCCAGGGCCTACTCTGCGGGCCGACGCATCTTTGAAATCCTCGATGCGGAGTCTGCCGTGAAAGAGTTACCTGGCGCCGTAGCGTTGGGCCAAGTGACAGGGCATGTGCGCTTTGAGGACGTGTCGTTCGCCTACAACAGACTTAGCCCGGTCCTCTGCAGCATCAACATTGACGCTCAGCCCGGCCAGGTGATTGCGTTGCTGGGTCCCACGGGCAGCGGCAAGACCACCGTCGTGAACCTGTTGCCGCGGTTCTATGACGTGACCGAAGGCCGGATAACGATTGATGGAACTGATATTCGCGCCATGGCTATTACGTCCTTGCGGCGATGTATGGCGATTGTCCAGCAGGACGTTTTCCTCTTCTCGGGCACTATCCGCGACAACATCTCGTATGGAATGCCCTCTGCCACCCAGGAGCAGATTGAGCAAGCAGCGAAGGCAGCCTGCATCCAAGACTTCATCAGCACGTTGCCAGGGGGCTATGACACGTGGATCGGCGAACGGGGGGTGACCCTGTCGGGAGGCCAGAAGCAGCGGGTTGCGATAGCGCGGACGCTACTTCTCGACCCGGCGATCCTGGTGCTGGACGACTCCACAGCCAGCGTGGATACCGAAACGGAGTACCTCATCCAGCAGGCACTTCAAGAAGTCATGAGGGGCCGAACCACCTTCGTGATAGCCCAGCGGTTGCGCACGATTAAGCTGGCTGACCAGATCCTGGTGTTGAACCGAGGACAGATTGTGGAACGGGGTCGCCATGAGGAGCTGCTCAACGAGAACGGCTTCTACCGGCGCATCTACGACCTCGAGTTGCGGGACCAGGAGGAAGCCCTGAACAAGGCGCAACCTGTGGGTCACTCGGCCGTCGCGTCCTGACGGGCCGCGCCCGCGAACAGCGTAACGCACTAAGGGAGAATCCTAATGGCCGGTTTCGGAGGTTGGACTGGTGGTGGAGGCAGCTACAGAGGAGGGGGGCTGGGTGCAGGTGGTCTCCGCCGCGCTATGGACGGTTGGTCGGATGAAGCTCTGGGTAGGGCTTATGACCACAAGGTCGTAGTCCGCCTGGTCGGCTATGTGCGTCCATATAAAGTGCGGGTGCTCATCGCGGTCATAGGCACCGTGCTCTTCTCCCTGGCCTCCTTCACCCAGCCGGCCCTCGTCGGCATGGCCATTGATAGAGCCCTGCAAGGCAAGCTCCCTGATCTTGCTCTAATCAGCCTCGCCATAGCGGGCCTGGCGCTCCTATCCTGGGCTTCTTACTTTGGCTATATGAACACCACAGCCTGGATGGGCCACCGCGTTTTGCTGACGCTACGGCAGCAAATGTTCATCCACTTGCAAAAGCTCTCCATGAGTTTCTATGACCGCAACGAGGTGGGACGGGTGATGTCCCGCGTTCAGAACGATGTGACGGCGCTGCAAGATTTGCTGACATCGGGATTCTTCACGGTTCTCGCGGATCTCCTCGGCTTGGCCGTCATCATGTTCTGGCTCTTTAGGCTTGACTGGTTCTTGGCGCTGGTCACCTTGGCCGTGTTGCCTTTCCTGCTGCTCGTGCTGTGGATATGGCAAGAGCGGGCGAAGAAGGCGTTCATCAAGGTGCGGCAGTCTATTTCCATCGTCAACACAAACTTGCAAGAGAATATCTCCGGGGTAAGGGTAATCCAGAGCCTCAGTCGCGAGGATGAAAACCAGCGCCGATTCGATAGAGTGAACGCCAACAACCTCAACGCTAACGTCGAAGCCGCTCGGCTCACCGCGATGGTGAACCCGGCAGTGGAAATGTCCATGGCGATCGCCACCGGGGTTGTAATCATTTTCGGCGGCATCAGCGTGCTCAACGGTACTGCGACCGTCGGAGTGATTGTGGCCTTCGCTCTCTATGTCCAGCGCTTCTTCGACCCGGTGCGGGAGCTTGTCATGCAGTACGCGCAGTTGCAGCGCGCCATGGCAGGTGGCCAGCGCGCCTTTGAGGTCCTTGATACCAAGCCTGAGATTGTGGATAAAGCCAACGCTGCTCCGTTGCCGCCCATCCGAGGGGAGGTCACCTTCGAGCACGTTGATTTCGGCTATAGCCCTGAGGCGCTCGTGCTCCACGATATTAACCTCCAAGTTGCTCCGGGGGAGACCATAGCCTTGGTGGGACCAACAGGCAGCGGAAAGACAACCATCACCGCCCTCGTCGCTCGCCTCTACGATGTGATCTCCGGCAGCGTGCGCATCGATGGGTACGACATACGCGATGTCCAGCGCATCTCCCTGGCACGGCAGATGGGTGTTGTCCTCCAGGATCCCTTCCTCTTCTCTGGCACGGTACGAGACAACATTCGGTACGGCCGTCCGGAGGCCGAGGGCGAAGAGGTCATCCAGGCTGCCCGAGCAGTGGGCGCCCATGAGTTCATCATGCAGCTCGAGAACGGCTATGACACCGTGCTCGTCGAGCGCGGCCAAAATCTATCGCTGGGCCAACGCCAACTGCTCAGTTTCGCGCGGGCCGTCATCGCCAACCCACGTATCCTGGTGATGGACGAGGCTACGGCAAGAGTCGACAGCAGCACGGAAGCCATTATCCAGCAGGCGTTAAAACATTTGTTGAAGGGACGCACCTCGTTCGTTATCGCCCACCGACTCTCCACCATTCGCGGCGCTGACCGCATTGCCGCGCTGCAGGACGGGCGTATTGTGGAAATAGGGACCCACGACGAGTTGCTGGCGCGAGACGGCCTCTACAGCCGCCTCTATCGGATGACTTACCAGACTGAATCCCATGACGGCAGTGGTGATAGAGCTAACGGAGCAGGCCAGGAACCTGTTCCCGCCCCTGGTGAGCGGAATCGCTCACAGTAAGGGGGCCCGGGAGTGTCCCCCAAGACGGGGGGATATAGGGGATTTACACAGACTAGTTCAGCAGTCTCATGAGGGCTGGCTCCGGTCTGCTGGCGTAGCGGCTCGCTATGACCAAAGCTGAGGAGACGCCGGTGGTGGCCGCAGCGTAGGGTGCCTGCACTCCCCGCATGCCCGTCCTCTCGCCGCCCCGATCATTTCTGCCACTAGTGTTCAGGCGTCTAAATTCACGGGGAGCCAGTAGCAGATGGCCCAGAGGCTCCTGAAACAACATGTTGCTGGTGGAGCTCGGGTCTCCTCCGTCTCCACCAGCAATACAGACTAGGGATGCAAGTTGCTGCTTAGGGCGTAATGTTACTTGACGGTAGCAGCCACCTGCCGGATGCCATCCTGAAGCTTTGTGTCCGCCCAGAACTGACCGACCATCACCTGCTGCGCCACTGCGGCAGCGCGGACAGCCGCTAGCTCCGCATTGGCGACGGTGCCGGCATCGCCGGCCTTACCGGCCAGGGCCGCGTAGGCGTCGAGGGCTGTCTTCAGGGCTGCATCCGCACCATTCTTTGCTTTGAGGGCGGCGGTGACGTTGCCGAGCCATGTTCCATCCACAAGCTGGGCAGCGGCCCCGGCATCCTGATAGTTTCCACCCTTCCAGGAGGCCAGGCTAGCATCCAGTTTAGACTGCATGGCCGCCAGGACTGCCGCAGCCTGGGTATCCCCACTGGTAGGGGCTGTCTTGGCTAAGTCTGCATTCCGCGCCGTGGCGTTGACCAAGTTCTGTCCAAAGTTGAAGTCCGCCAGAAGGAGGTAGGATTGTAGGGGTCCGAACTGTTGACAGACACCGTATGGACGGCAACGACCAGCCCGGGAGAGCCTGTCGATTCAGCCACGCGGCTCATTATGGTGGCGAAGGGAATGTTGCTCGCTGTCCCTCCCACCGGTGGTAGTACCACGAACTCGTTTTGTGACATTGTGAGTGTGGCTGAGAGGGAGGGCGGCATGCTGTCGGAGGTCGGGACGGGCTCGCCAGCTGCTACCCGCAGGTGGCTATTATCATCAAAGACCCAGACGCCGGTGATTCGGAAAAACGGGGAGAGGTCGGTCTTAGCAAGGTAATCTAGCAGAATGCGAGCAGCCGACGTGCGGCCTGTTTCGTCCTTCGTGATGAGCTTGGGGCTTGTCTCTTGCACGTCCTGTAATACGCGGAGGGAATCCCGCGCAATGATTCCTACCGTCGTATAGGCGGTGCTCAGGCGTTCCGGTAAACAAGCTGGGTTGCCCGTTCCACTGACTCCAGGCCAAGAAAGGCAAAGCCGCCGAACATCAGCATTAGCCCTACAGTAGCGTAGAGCATAATGCGCTTCTGGAGTCCCAAGCGTCTAAAACGGCTTATCATTTGCGTAGTGTTATTCTATTATCATACACTAAGCTCCGTAAAAATGCCTCGGCAAGCAAGCGGGCCGTGGTCACTGGGGATTCGAATCCTCCCAGCTCTACCATTGTTGACGAAAGGTAAAACTCGGACTTTCCCGAAAACATGCGCACCATGCCATCAGGTAGAAACGCTGCAAGTACATCTAATCCGTTACATCGAAGCTGGACGTAGTATAATGCGGGCGGCCTCTACAGAAAAGAATCGAATGAAGGCGCGATGGCAGTGGCTCCTCTCAGGTGGGCTTGGTGTCGGCTTGATTGCGGGCTTCCTGGCCTCGTTCACAATGCTGGCGCTGCGGTTTGCGCTCGGCACGCCGTCCCTGCAAGAGGTCCTTACTGACAAGTTAGTTTCCCTCATGTCACCCCAGACCTTCGAGTTCCTCCTCCAACACACATTTCACCTGGGCAAAGCGCTCTCCGTCCTGGGCTTCACGGTAGCGCTTGGCATTGGCGGCGGCCTGGTCGGTCTGGCATTCGTGGCTGCCCTCAGGCAACGGTTGGATGCCTGGGATCAGAAAACGCGCATCGCGGTGGGCTTCGCGTTCGGCGCGGTGCTCTGGCTGCTGACAGTCCTGGTGCTGGTGCCACTTGCCGGTGGCGGGTTCCTCGGCGCCGATGTGCCTGGCGGCGGACTCTCCTTCCTCTTCGCGACACTCGTAGCCATGGTGCTCTACGGGGTTACCCTTGCATGGCTGGTTGGAGAGAAGAAGCCAGTGACTTCGACCGAGGGTGCGCTGCCGTCAGCTCAGGGAATGAGCCGTCGGGCGTTCATCAAGCGAGCAATATTCTTTATAGTGGTTATCGCTGGAGTGGGCTTTGGACTGCGCTCTATCGTGTCAGGCATCACCGCGGCAACACGGACTGCAAAGATGAATCTCCGTGACGCTGGCGTGCTCCCGCCAGACGTGACTCTCACAGAGCGGTTCTACGTCGTCTCCAAGAACTTCGTCGATCCAACGGTGAACGCGAACACGTGGCGTCTCCTTGTGCAAGGAATGGTGAACCAGCCGCTCACCCTCACCCACGACGAGGTGACGGCGATGGCGGCCAGCGAGCGGTACCAGACGCTTGAGTGCATCAGCAATGAGGTGGGGGGTGACCTCATCAGCACCGCGAAGTGGAAAGGGATTTCGTTGCGCGGACTACTGGAGCAGGCTGGCCTCAAGGACGGCGTGAAGTTCATCGCGTTCTTCGCGACGGACGGCTACTCAGAGAGCGTGCCGCTGGACGTGGCGATGGACCCGGAGGTGCTGCTCGTACACCAGATGAACGGAGAGCCGCTAACCCGCGAGCACGGGTTCCCCGCGCGGTTGCTCATCCCTGGTCGCTACGGTATGAAGAACCCCAAGTGGGTAGAGCGCATCGAGGCCCAGAGTGAGGAGTACACGGGGTATTGGGAGGAGCGGGGCTGGGACAAGGTAGCAGAAGTCAGGACGATGTCTGAAGTGCTCGCCCCGGCTGATGGAACGACCACTACGGCGGGCGTGTATCGAATCGGCGGGGTCGCGTTCTCAGGCGCGAAGGGCATCTCAAAGGTGGAATTCAGCTTGGACAGCGGGAATACATGGTTGCCCGGCACGCTCAAACTGGCCCTTGGGCCCTACACGTGGGTGCTGTGGACCGCTGACTGGACACCCAAGCCGGGACGGTACAAGCTGGTCGTCCGCGCGGCAGACGGCAAAGGCACACCACAAGACCCCACCCCTAGGAGCCCGGCGCCGTCCGGCGCAACGGGGTACCACTCCATCAATGTGGAAGTGAGCTAGGCACAAGGTTGGCCCTGCCTCCTTTGTGCTAATCGTTCTCTATTCTTCTCAGGCTTGGCCGGTTGTGGCTACAATGCTTTCGAAACCGGGCGCTATCAAGGGGAGCACGCCGGAGATAAAGCAGTCGGCACCGCAAGACCGTCAAGCAGCCCATATACTAGCCAACGAAGCCCTCCGGGACGAGTCGACCGGCAGGCCGGAAGCAGCGCGAAGGGAAAAGAAAGTTAATCAAGAAGCCAACTTGGGCCGAAGGCCCGTTACAAGCCGCTCAGCCTGAAGTTGGTGAAACGTGTCTCTACTACATCGTCCGGCGCATGCCCAACCAGGTTTCCGCCGATGCGGCCGATTACCTGGGAGTTCAGTTGGACGACGCCTCCCCGCTGCGCCAACCCCTCGTTCCGTATGCTGGCAAGCAGTTGACCATTGACATATGCTCGCAGTGTGTCTCCCTGCAACTCCAGGCGCATTTCGTTGTCGCCGCTCCCCATTTTTATCGCGTTGCTCTTGCCACCCGCAAGGTCCGGTCCCAGGTTGCTCCGCCTGACTTCATACCATTGCTCATCTGGAAAGATTCCGAACTGATAATGCCCGTCGGACCCCAGGTCGTATCTAATCAGGCAGCCAGTTTGGCCCGTACCTTTGGTGACCTGGGCGTGTACTTGGACAGCGAAATCTTGCGACATCTTGCCCGCCGCCGGAGCAATCCAATTAGCGGCGCCCGGCATCGTCTCAGGATAATAGCCTTTGCTCCGGCCTACGAGGGCTCCGTCCTCATAGCCATAGCTCCACTGAAAGCTATAGTTTTTGCCATCAACCGGTGACACCCTGTTGACGGTGCCGTGCTGTTTGTCTGGAAACAGCCCTTTCGCGGGGTCTGAGAAATCATCGGTGCGCGGCAGGCCTGGGATTACCGCTGGCACCGGGGGTTCTGTGAGTGTCGGGGCGACGGTAGCAGAAATTGCTGCTGTTCCCGGAGGAGTGGCTGGGGCTGTGGTCACAGCTGTTGGTGTGCTAATGGACTGCCCTGCATTGGGCGTGGGAAGACCGCTGCTGCAGCCGACCCACAATATTGTCGCTATCGCTGGCAGTGCTACTGTTCGGACGAATATTTTGCTGCTGGTCATTGACAAGCGCTTTATCCGGCCCACTGGTCTATGTTGGGAGATAGTGACCCACTCAACCATACAACGAAGCCAAGAAAATGCTCTGTGAAAAATATGCCCATCCCAATCCCGATGAAAGTAACTTCTGGGGCAGTTGTAGCGCTCCCCTGCCAGCGGGCAGGGATGCGCTGGCCACCCTGGGGGCCAATAGCAAAATGATGTTTCAGGTTCAAGCTTATGATAGGCCGCTGGCCTGTGTTGCTGCTGCAAGAGGACAAACCTGTAGCGGCTGATTTTGCTGGATGGCGGTAGGCCGTGCAACGGGCCGAAGCTACGGCCTCGGTCATTATGGGGCCGCCTTGCGGGCACAAACGAGAAATCCCCCGCTAGCGTCATTGTGGAATCAGCGTCAGGCCACAGTTTCCGTTGCATCTAGTGAGCCAGGGTAGGGGTGCCCACACACTGAACGGCCTCCCACTCCAACTCTGAGACTTCCACCTCGGGGATGGCGGCGAATTCCTCGGAGGATACATCGAGCCAGCCTGTCTGCCCGCGGGCAGCATTCAGGACGACACACATGCGTATCTCTGCCTGCCCAGCGCGTTCGTAGTCCAGGTGGATGTTGACGGGATACCGCTCCTGAGGCTTGTGGGGAACCTGCTCGGGACGCAGGTGGCGAAGGCGCCCCGCCCGGAGGCTGCTTTCGTTAAGCATCATAAGTCTCTGGTGGTCCAGCACCTTCAACTTTTGCAATCTCTTCTCCCCGTCCCAGGCCCCATATATCAGTGGATGCGTTCAGGGTATTCTCCAAAAAACCTGGAACGACTGCGCCTCGTCAGATGGTAGCCAGGTGTCTCCCATAGAAGTCGAAAATCCGCTGCCAACCATCCACGGCGGACTCCACCCGATAGCTGGGGCGATAGTCGGCGAAGAAGCCGTGACCCGTGTCCGGGGGATAGGTCTTGAACTCGTATACCTTGTTATGCTTTTTCAGCTCCTGCTCCAGGCGAGCTACATGCTCGGGGGACGGGTTCTGGTCCGAGGCCCCGAAGAGGCCTAGCAGAGGGCAGCATAGCCCGGTAATCATGTCGATGACGGCCTTGGGTTGCGTCGGTGTCAGCTCAATGGTCACAACGCGTCCTCCGTAGCAGTCTACCGCAGCATGGACGCTCTTAGTGTTGCAGGCGAAGAGCAAGGTCTGGCGGCCGCCGGAGCAGTAGCCGATAACGCCCAGCTTACCCGTGCAGTAGGGCAGGTTCTTGAGGTAGGTTGCTGCCCCCTCCAGGTCGCCAATACAGCGTTCATCGGGCACTCCCCCTCCGGCCCGCACGCGGGCAGCGATGTCTGTGGGGTCGCCGGGGCCCTCGCGCCAGTGCAGGTCAGGTGCTATCGCCACGTACCCATGGCTGGCAAAGCGGCGCGCCACCTCTCTCATATGTTCCACCGGGCCAAACACCTCGTGGATAACGATGACACCGGGGAAAAGCCCTTGACCAAGGGGTCGGGCCAGATAACCGGAGATAGTGTCCCCGCCGTGACCGGCAAAGATGACCGTTTCGGCGAGCATGCCTTCGTAGCTTGACCTCCGTCGGGTTGTCATAGGTTCTCCTCTCCCCCCATGGATGGGCTGCCGGGCCCGAGCCCTTCCGCTATGACCACGGATGGTTAACGGGGTGCCAAGAGGGCCGCCGGCCGCGGACGCTGCCATTGTATCCTCAGAGGGGCATGCTGTGCAACGGGTGGCGCGGCGTAGGTATACTTGTGAAGAGTGTGTGCCGTGACCGAGCGTTGTTCCGAACTCGACTCAGGACCAGGGGCGAGTCACTTCCCTTTGCTAGCGGATTTGAGAGGGTTACGCTCATTCCTGAGACTTTGGTCACATACAGACAGTCTGTTACGGTGCTAGGGTTTTATGGCCAGGTGGGACTTGAACCTTATGCTATGAGCGGCTTCCTGCAGCAGCCTATGCTCGGGTTGCCCGTGCTATGGAGATGAAATGGTCATCAGGGCCAAATCTGTTTACGAGGCTTCGGCTCCCGAAGACGGCTTGCGGGTGCTCGTTATGCGAAAATGGCCCCGCGGCATAGCCAAAGCCGCTGTGCATGAGTGGCGAAGAGACCTGGGGCCTAGCGAGGATCTGCTCGCCGACTGGCAGAGCCGAAGCGCAAGTTGGGCGGAGTTCAGCCGGCGCTACCGCGAGGAGGTGGCTGGACGGGTGGAGGTCGACTGGCTCAAGGGCAAGGCTCAGGAAGGGACCGTGACTATACTATGCGGCTGCAAGGAAGAGGCGCATTGCCATCGGCTCTTGCTGAGACAAATCATAGAAAAGTTGGCCCGCCAATAACTGAAAGCCTAACGGGCGAGCGGGAAGGTTTTGACGAAAGTCCGCCTATTAAGTGAATAGGGGTGCCATGGTGCTCCCTTTGCGGGTCGGTTGCAAAAAGGTTCAAAAGGTGTTTTGTGCCCTTTGTCCTATGCCGAAAGGTTACAATAAGGTTAAAGGAGTGTTTTTGCGCCTTTTCCCCTACGGGACTCCGTTGACAGGGGGTAGCGTCCATGATAGTGTAGGCGTTGATGTAGTCGCCTAGTGGGAAGGGGCAAAAAGTCCCTCCCAACCAGGAGAGATCCCATCAATAGTCTGGCGAACAGCAAAGTGAATAGGTAGCGCCGCCGGAAGTTCTGGAGCACCGCAAAAGGCCCCGGACTGCCGGGGCCTTTAATCGTCTCCATGAATGCGGCTTTGGAGGCCTTACCCCCTAAGCCCCGCAGTTACGTCCATTCGACTGGCAGCCTGTTCCGGTTCGATAGGGGGTGCCATATGTCTTGGGCGCTGGTCACCGTAGAGCGGCGGGTGGGGCAGGATAGGGTTGAGTTGCAGTGCGGGGGGAGAAAATTTCCATGGGTTCCCGAGGTTCCCGAGGCGCGAGATTTGCTTAAGACCGTGGCCATTATCCTCGCGGGGGGGCGCGGGGAAAGGCTGGGCGTCCTCACGGAGGAGCGGGCCAAGCCCGCAGTGCCCTTCGCTGGCAAATTCCGCATTATCGACTTCACCCTCAGCAACTGCGTCAACTCCGGCGTCAGCACCGTAGCGGTCATCACCCAGTACCGGCCCAGCTCCCTGAACCGCCATTTGGGGACAGGCAAGGCCTGGGACCTGGATCGCCATCAGGGCGGCCTCTTCGTACTCCACCCCTATGCCGATCGCCTCTCCTCCGAGTGGTATCAGGGCACCGCCGACGCCGTCCATCGCAATCTCAGCTTCCTGGAAGAGGTGAAGGCTCGGGATGCCCTGGTCCTGGCGGGCGACCATGTCTATTCTATGCACTATAACGAGATGCTGGATTTCCACCATCACACCGGGGCGGACATCACTGTCGGGGTCACCCCCGTGCCCCGGGAGGAGACTAGCCGGTTTGGGATTGTCACCCTGGATGACCACCAGCGGGTGGTGGACTTCCGGGAGAAGCCCCAGGAGGCTAACAGCAACCTGGCCTCCATGGGCATCTATGTCTTCCGCCTCGAGGTCCTGGCCCGGGTGCTGGAGGAGGACGCCCGACGGGTGGACTCCAGCCATGACTTTGGGAAGGATATCCTTCCCAAAGTGTTCAACCAGCTCAAGGTGTATGGTTATCCCTATAGAGGTTTCTGGCGGGATGTGGGCACGCCGGAGTCCTATTGGCAGTCTCACATGGAGCTCATCGCCGACCTGCCCCAGTTCAATCTCTACGACCCCGCCAATCCCATCCACACCAAGACCCGGGACTGGCCTCCGGTGAAGACCGGGCCCTGGGCGCAGGTCAGCCGCAGCCTGGTCAGCGACGGCTGCATCATCAACGGGGTGGTGCGGAACTCCATCCTCTCCCCCGGGGTGTATGTGGAGGACGGGGCGGTGGTGGAAGGCTCTATCATCCTGGACAATGTCTTCGTGGGGCGGCGCTCCTATATCCACCGCTGCATCGTGGACAAGGAGGCCCACATCGGCGCTGAGGCCCAGCTGGGCTCGGGCGAGGATTTCACCCCCAATGGGGAGGAGACGGACCTGCGCACCGGCCTGACCATGGTGGGGAAGCGGGTGCGCATCCCCGACCGGACCCGCATCGGCCGCAACTGCGCCCTCCATGTGGGGGTCACCGAGAAAGATTTCACCTCGGACTCCCTCCCCAGCGGCGCCAGCCTCCGCAGTCGGTCGGCTTAATAGAGCGCACCGGGCAATCAGGGATTGCCCTCCCTTATGGGGAAACCCTCGACATCCTTTGGCTAGGGCCGATAAGAGTCACTGGTCGAAATCTGACGCCCCCTCGTGCCAAGCTTGCCAATTTTGGCGGCTTGGCCTATTCTTGCCATATTGACCTGGGCCAGCGTGGACTCTATAATCCCCCAAACGCCCCTGGGCCCCTGGGGACTCGATTTTGCATCAGGCAGCCCTTCGGGAGGGTGAGATGAACCGGCCCTCGCCTCGTCCTCAACCCCGTATCCCCACTCCGGGCGCGGCCCCTAGAGAACGCTTGCGGGTCCTCTTCGCCGCCGCGGAGGCCTATCCCCTCGCAAAGGTGGGTGGGCTGGCCGATGTGGCGGGTTCGCTCCCCCTGGCCCTGGCGCGCCTGGGCCACGATGTCCGCCTCATCATGCCCCTCTACGCCGCCGTGGACCGGGCCAGGTTCCGGGTGCGGGATACCGGGCGGAGCTTTGCCTTGCCCTTGCGTGGAGGGCAGGAGACCGCCCGAATCTATGAGGCGTCCCTGGACGGAGGCGTGCCGGCCTATCTGCTAGAGAATCAGAGGCTCTACGGCCGACCCCAGGTCTATGGGGAGGCCGATGACCTGGAGCGGTTCCTCTTCTTCGGCCAGGCGGTGGTGGAGGCCCCGCAGCAGCTGGGATGGGCCCCGCAGGTCCTCCATTGCCATGACTGGCACGCCGCCCCGGCCCTGCCCATCCTGCACCGCCGCCGCTCCCAGGCCCCCGAGCGCTATCCCTGGGCCAGCCTGCTCACCATCCACAACCTGGCCTATCAGGGGCCTTTCGACGACCGCTTTGCCTCTGAGGCCGGCCTCCGGGAGTATCTGCCCGAGGGCGCTATAGGGGGGAGCCTCCACAGCTTTCTGGGTCTGGGCATCTACTACGCCGACCAGGTCTCCACGGTGAGCGAGACCTACGCCCGGGAGATATTGACTTCGGAATATGGCTACGGCCTGGAGCCGGTGCTCCAGCAGCGGCGGCGCGACCTCTCGGGTATCGTCAACGGGCTGGGGGAAGGGGACTTCCCTGCCCAAGACCCCCATCTTGTTGCCAAGTATGACGCAAAGAGCTTGTCCCAGAAGGCTGTGAACAAGGCCGCCCTGCAGCGCCGCGTGGGCCTGCCCCCAGACCCCCATATCCCCCTCCTGGGCATGGTGGGCCGCCTGGTGGAGCAAAAGGGGGCAGACCTGCTGGCGGAGGCCCTGGAGCCGCTCCTCTCCCGGGCCCAGGTGCAGTTGGTGGTCCTGGGCACGGGACAGAAGCCATACGAGGAGGCCCTGGCCGACCTGGCGCGGCGCTACCCCAGGCAGGCGGCGGTGCAGCTTGTCTTCGATGCCTCCCTGGCCTCCCTCATCTACGGGGGCGCCGACCTCTTCCTCATGCCCTCACGCTACGAGCCGTGCGGCCTGGGCCAGATGATTGCCATGCGCTACGGCACAGTGCCGGTGGTGCGCCGCACGGGAGGGCTGGCGGACACCGTCGCCGACTGCCACCAGGGGAGCGAGCGGGGGACGGGCTTTGTCTTCGTGCAGTACACCGCCAAGGCCTTGCTGGGGGCCTTGGGCCGGGCGCTGGCGGCCTTTCAGGACCAGGGCGCCTGGCGCCGCCTCCAGCTCCGGGGCATGGAGGGCGATTACTCCTGGGAGGCCTCCGCCCGGAAGTACGAGGTGGTCTACCGCCGGGCCCTGGAACGGGCCTCCCTAAGCTAGGGGGCCCGAAGCCATGCGAGGCGAGGCGCGGGGCCGTCCGGTCCTGGCCATGGACTTGGGGGGCACCACCACCCGAGTGGCCCTGGTGGGCCCCGGGGGCCGGCTCTTGGCCCGGACCTCCCACCCCACGGCGGCGGAGGCGGAGCCTGAGGCTGCCCTGGCGGCCATGGCGGTCGCGGGCGACGCCCTGCTGGCCTCGGCGCGCTTGATGTCCGCCGACCTGCGAGGGGTGGGGATGGCGGTGCCCGGCCCTATGGACTTTCGCCGCGGGGTAGTCCTCACCTCCCCTAATTTGCCCCGCTGGAGGGATGTCCCTCTACGCGCCATGCTGGAGGCGCGCTGGCCCGTGCCCGCCTTCGCCGAGAACGATGCCAATGCCGCCGCCCTGGGCGAGCGCTCCTACGGCGCCGGGAGGGATTTTACGGATTTCATCTATCTCACCATCAGCACCGGCATCGGCGGGGGGCTGGTGCTGGGGGGCCGGCTGTATCGGGG
>JACQUO010000020.1 GCA_016210205.1 Chloroflexota bacterium | reverse complement strand
CCCTCTCCTGCAGGAGAGGGGGCTGGGGGGTGAGGTATAACCCTCGGGAGAGGATGTGGGTAAGGTATCCCATTTGGGTGGCTCGACACTAGAAAGCTGGGGCTGAGGTGAAAGCGCCGAAACTTCGCAGCCTGGCAGTGGCCTCGTTCTTGGGCCTGGCCCTGGCCCTGACTCCCCTGGTGGCCCAGGCCCATGAGGGCGATATGGAGGTGGGGGGCGGGAGCCTGCCCGCCTGGGTGCTGTGGTTGGGCGGGGTGCCCCTGGTGGTGGGGGTGGCCCTGGCCGTCTGGATTGTCTTCTCCCAGAGGCGGGCCGTGCCCCCGGGCCAGGAGGGAAGCTGGCTCTATATCTGGGCCCGCTTCAGCCGCAACGCCAGGCTCTTCTTAATCTACTCTCTGTCTTCCCAGCTGGGCACGGGCATCTGGCGGGTCATCTTCAACCTCTACCTCCTGGCTTTGGGCTTCAACCTCGAGTTTATCGGCGTGGTGCTGGCGGTGAACTTCCTCTTCCATGCCCTCATGGCCTTCCCCGCCGGCCTCATCGCCGACAAGATGGGGCGGCGCTTCACTTTCATCCTGGCTACCGTCATGGCCATCGCCTTCCGCGGGGTGCTTCTCTTCACGGTGGACCCCCTGTTCATCCTGATTCTAATGGCGGGCTCGGGCATCGCCGACGGCTTTCATGCCGTGGCCGGCGGGCCTTTCATCGTGGAGAACAGCGAGCCGGCGGAGCGGCCCCATCTCTTCAGCCTGGATGCTTCCTTCCTCGCGCTCTCCGCCTTCGTGGGGGCCCTGGGGGCGGCGGCGCTCCCTGCCCTCTGGAGCGGCGTCTTCGGGGTCATCCCCGCCGACCCCGCGGCCACCCGCTGGGCCCTGGTGGTCTCCCTGCCCCTGACCCTGGTGGGCCTGACGCCTCTGGCCCTGATGCGGGAGAAGCGCCTGCCCCAGGACATGATTGAGAGCTTTGGGGAACTCTTCGCCCTCAAGAACATCCAGAGCCACCAAACCATCGCCAAGCTGGCGGCGGCGGCCTTCGTGGTAGGGGCGGGGTTCGGCTTCATCACCCCCTTCTTCAATGTCTTCTTCCGCGAGATGTATTTCGCCGACTACGGGACCGTGGGGGGCATCATCGCCCTGGGCTCCCTGGGGGCGGCGGCCTCCACCCTCCTCTCACCTATGTTCACCCAGCGTCTGGGCAAGGTGAAGAGCATCCTCTATAGCCAGCTCCTGGCGGTGCCCTTCATCGTCCTCATGGTCACCGTGCCCTTCTTGCCCCTGGTGGTGGCCTTCTTCTTCCTGCGGGGCGCCTTCTGGAGCATCTCCATGCCCCTGCGGAACCAGTTGGCCATGGAGTTCGTCCAACCCCGGGAGCGGGGCACCACCAACGGGCTGGTGCACATGATGTTCGACCTCCCGGTGGCGTCGGTGTCCGTGCTGGCGGGCTGGTTCATGGCCCGGGGGGAGTTCGCCTCCGCCTTCCTCCTGGCCGCGGCCATCGCCGCCATCCCCGCCTTCATGTACTACTACTTCTTCCATCGGATGGAGCAGGCGCAAATGGAGGCGGCCCGGGAGGGGCGAGCGCGGGCCTTGGGGGCGCCAGGGAGCTAGGATGGCCTGAAGAGCCTGCTAGGTCTTGGCCCGAAGCTCCCGGAGGCGGCGCCAGAGGAAGAAGGCGTTTACGGCCACCACGGCCAGGATGATGGGGAGGTCAAGGGGGCGCGTGATGCTCCGCAGGTTCTCCCAGTGCTCTCCCAAGAGATAGCCCCCGTAGGCCAGCCCCAGGGACCAGGGGTAGGAGCCCAGGAAGGTGAAGAGCAGGAACCTCCAAAAAGACATGCGGGCGACGCCCGCAGGCAGGCTGACGAAGGTGCGCGCCACGGGGAGCAGTCGCGAGAAGAAGGCCACCCAGGAGCCATATTTCTCGAACCAGGCCTGGGCCCGGTCTAGGTCGCGGCGGGTCACCAGCACATAGCGTCCGTAGCGCTCCGCCAGAGGACGGCCGCCCCAGTAGCCCACCGCGTAGGCCGCCGCCGACCCGATGGTGCATCCCAGCGCCCCCCAGAACCCCGCCATCCACACATAGCTGGCGTCCAGCCCTGGGGCCTTGATGAGCATCCAGCCCGCCAGGGGCATGATGATCTCCGAGGGCAGGGGGACGGAGGCGGATTCGATGGCCATGAGGGCCACCACCCCGGGCCACCCCATGAGCTCATAGGTGGCCCGGATGAACTCAATGAGCTGGTGCTCGATGAGCTCCAAAGCCTGCTGCTATCTCCCTGTGAACCGTGGCTCCCGTTTCTCGATGTAGGCGCGCCGGCCCTCCAGGGAGTCCTGGGAGGCCTGGATGGCGGGGAGGGCCGCTTCGTGGGCCTTCAGGGCCGCTTCCATATCCAACTCCAAGCACTGGTAAATGAGCCGCTTGATGCCGTTGATGGCCAGGGAGGGCCCCTGGGCCAGGCGATGGGCCAGCTCCAGGGTCACGGGCATGAGCTGCTCAGGGGGCACCACCTGGCTCACATAGCCGATGCGCAGGGCCTCCTGGGCCTCCATGACCCGCCCTGTCCAGATGAGCTCCGCCGCACGGGCGATGCCCACGATACGGGGAAGGAAGTAGCAGCCCCCCACCGTGGGGATGGTGCCGATGCCCACATAGGCCATGCGGAACTTGGCCTGCTCCGAGGCGATGCGGATGTCGGCCATGGAGGCCAGATCCATGCCCCCGCCGGCGGCTCCCCCGTTGACGGCGGCGATATAGGGCTTGTCCAGGGTGGTCAGGATTCGGGGGATGGCCAGGGCAGAGACTCCTCGGACGGGGGCCGGAGGCGGCTCCCCCGGCCCGGCCTGGGCCGCCAGGCGGGCGCTGCCCCGGACATCGCCCCCGCCGCAGAAGTGTCGCCCCGAGCCAGTGACCACCACCGCCTTTACTGCCGGGTCGTCTCGGGAGAGCTCGATGGCCTGCACCCACTCCGCCATCATGTTGGGGGCCATGGTGTTCATGGCCTGGGGGCGGTTCAGGGTGATGGTGGCCACGCCCTGGTTAACGGTGTAGATGATGTCGGTGAAGTTCATGGTTCTCCCTCTGGTGGGCACAAATTGACCCCATTATAGGCCCCACCCTCTGGTGGAGGCAACCAAGGCTGGGTCTGGATGCTCCGCAACTTCATCTCCCGTACCTCAGTTTGGCATACAGCAAGAGGGCGAGCAGGACCAAGGTGAGGATGTTCCAGTAGATGATTGGTGGGAGGGCCATGATAATGCCATAGAGCAGCCACAGGCCGATGCCCCCCAGGGACAGGAGGGCAAAGGGCAGGCTTATCTCCCGGGCGCTCCGCAGGCGGAAGACGCGGACCACCTGGGGCACAAACCCAAAGGTGGTGAGTGCCCCGGCCAGCAGCCCTAGAACATCAGGGGTAGTCATGGCAAATCTTCCCTTTAGGACAGTATTGGGATAGTATAGCATCTCTGGGCAGCGGTGCGAGCTTGGCCATGGTTCCTGTCTTGC
Source organism: Chloroflexota bacterium (assembly GCA_016210205.1). Lineage (GTDB taxonomy): Bacteria > Chloroflexota > Dehalococcoidia > JACQUO01 > JACQUO01 > JACQUO01. The sequence continues at coordinate 17,474 of JACQUO010000020.1, read as the reverse complement.
CCTATCCCTTCCTCTCTCATACAATAGGGACGAGGAAAACACCCCCGAGGTTAGCCAGCGTTATGTTTGAGCAGCTCACGGAGCGCATCGGCGCCATCTTCCAGCGGCTGGGCGGCCAGGGCAAGGTCGGCGAGAAAGACCTGGACGAGGCCCTGCGCCAGGTGCGCCTGGCTTTGCTCGAGGCTGATGTCCATCTCCAGGTGGCCCGGGACTTCATCGCCCGGGTGCGGGAGCAGGCCCTGGGGGCCAAGGTCATGGAGAGCCTCACCCCGGCCCAGCAGGTGATAAAGATAGTGCGAGACGAGCTCACCGCCCTCCTGGGCGCCGCTCACACTCCCCTGGCGGCGGCCCCCCGGCCCCCCACGGTGCTCATGCTGGTGGGCCTCCAGGGCTCCGGCAAGACCACCACCGCCGCCAAGCTGGCATTGCGGTTGAAAAGCTCCGGGGGGAAGCCGGTCCTGGTGGCCGCGGACCCCCGCCGTCCCGCGGCCCGGGAGCAGCTGGCGGCCCTGGGACGGGGCCTAGGGGTGCCCGTCTCCACCGGCGGGGACACCGCCTTGGAGATGGCCCAGGCAGGGCTGAAGTTGGTGGGGGAGCAGGGGGCCAGCGCCCTCATCCTGGACACCGCGGGCCGCCTCCACATCGACGAGGCCCTCATGGCGGAGTTGGCAGAGCTTAAAGCCGCCTTAAGCCCTCACGAGGTGCTTTTGGTGGCCGACGCCATGACGGGCCAGGATGCGGTGCAGACTGCCCAGGCCTTCCAGGAGCGGGTGGGGCTCACCGGCCTCATCCTCACCAAGCTGGACGGCGATGCTCGGGGCGGCGCCGCCCTCTCCATCCGGGCGGTGACGGGGGTGCCCATCAAGTTCATCGGCACCGGGGAGCGGCCCGAGGCCCTGGAGCCCTTCCACCCCGAGCGCCTGGCCTCCCGCATTCTGGGCATGGGGGATGTCCTCTCCTTCATCGAGCGGGCTCAGGCCACCGTGGAGACGGAGAAGGCCAAAGAGCTGGAACGGAAGGTGCGCCACGCCACCTTCAACCTGGAGGACATGCTGGAGCAAATTCGCCAGGTGAAGAAGATGGGGCCCGTCTCCTCCCTGGTGGACATGCTCCCCGGGGCGGCCAAGCTGCGCAAGGCCGTGGAGGCGGGGGCTGAGGAGAAGCAGATGAAGAAGGTGGAGGCCATCATCCAGTCCATGACCCCCCGGGAGCGGCGCCAGCCCCAGATAATCGATGGCCGCCGCCGCCGGCGCATCGCCCGGGGCAGCGGCACCACACCGCAGGATGTGAACCAGGTCCTAAACCAGCATCAGATGATGCTGAAGTTCATGAAGCAGATGAAGGGACGGGGCCCGTTTCGCCCCCGCGGTCTTTAGGCCGCCGCTCCGGAGGGGTGGGTGTGGCCTGGGGCGGTGGGGCAGTGGTGATGGCGGGCTCGGGGAGCGTCTCGCCCCGGAAGGCGGCCGCCAGGGCCTCTCCCTCCAGGGTCTCTATTTGCATGAGGCGCTGGGCGAGGAAGTTCAGCCTCTCCCGGTTTTCCGTGAGTATCTTCTTGGCGGTCTCATGGGAGAGGCCGATGAGGCGCTCCACCTCGGCGTCGATGTCCTCGGCCACCTTCTCGCTGTAGTCCCGCTGCTCGGCGATGTCCCGGCCCAGGAAGACCATGCGGTCCCGGTGCCCGAAGGTGCGGGGCCCCAGCTTCTCGCTCATGCCAAACTCGGTGACCATGCGGCGGGCCATCTTGGTGGAGTTCTCAATATCGTTGGAGCTCCCCGTGGTCATCTCCCCGAAGACCAGCTCCTCGGCGGTATGGCCGCCCAGGCCCGATGCCAGCAGGTCCATGAACTGGGAGCGGCTCATGAGGGAGCGGTCTTCGGCGGGCAGGAAACGGGTGTAGCCCCCCATCTGCCCCCGGGCCACGATGGAAATCTTATGCACGGGGTCGGCGTTGGGGAGACGGTTGGCCACCAGGGCGTGGCCGGCCTCGTGGTAGGCGATGATTTCCTTCTCCTTGGGGCTGATGAGACGGCTCTTGCGCTCCGGCCCGCTGATGACCCGGTCAATGGACTCCTCAATGTTCCGGAGGGTGATGCTATCTCGGTTCTGGCGGGCCGCCATGATGGCCGCCTCGTTCATCAGGTTAGCCAGATCGGCCCCGGAGAAGCCCGGCGTCTGCTTGGCGACGGTCTCCAGGTTGGCATCGGGTGCCAGGGGCTTGCCCTTGGCGTGAACCTGGAGAATGGCCGCCCGTCCCTTCACATCGGGCAGGTCCAGGACCACCCGCCGGTCGAAGCGCCCCGGGCGGAGGAGGGCGGGGTCCAGGATGTCGGGCCGGTTGGTGGCGGACATGACGATAACATTGGTGTTGGTGTCGAAGCCGTCCATCTCCACCAGGATTTGGTTCAGGGTCTGCTCGCGCTCATCGTGGCCGCCCCCCAGGCCAGCGCCCCGGTGCCGTCCCACGGCATCGATTTCGTCCACGAAGACGATGCAGGGGGCATTGCGCTTGGCCTGGTCAAAGAGGTCCCGCACTCGGGCGGCGCCCACGCCCACAAACATCTCCACGAACTCGGAGCCGCTGATGTGGAAGAAGGGCACCCCGGCCTCGCCAGCCACGGCCCGGGCCACCAGGGTCTTGCCGGTGCCGGGCGGCCCCACCAGGAGCACGCCCCGAGGGATGCGGGCTCCCAGGCGGGAGAAGCGCTCGGGATATTTCAGGAACTCCACCACCTCCTGGAGCTCTTGCTTGGCCTCCTCCACCCCGGCCACATCGGCGAAGGTCACCGTGGGCCGGTTGCCGCTGAACATGCGGGCCCGGCTGCGGCCGAAGGAGAGGGCCTGGGAGTTGGAGCCCTGGGCCTGGCGCATCATGAAGAAGAGCAAGGCCCCGAAGAAAAGCAGGGGCAGGAAGTTGAAGAGCAGGCCCACCCAGTTGCCCATGCCGGTGCCGTCTTTGACCACCACATCCACGGAGCCATGCTTGACGCCGGCTTGCTCCAGGAGCTGCACCAGACTGGCGCTGGACTCCTTGCGGGATTTGAGCCGCTGGCTGTCCTTGGTTATCACCACCAGGGAGTCGCCCTGCACCTCAATGGTCTCCACCCGGCCGTTGCGGGCCAGGTCCAGCACGGTGCTGATGGGCACCGTGTTCTTGTCCCCCTCGGGCGAGAGGAGGGTGAAGACGATGGCCATGGCCGCCATGGCCACCAGGAGATAGATGAAGCTGTTTCTCAGCCAGCGGAAGTCCACGGTTGCACTCTTCTTAGCAAACGTCTATCAAGGGTTAGTTTCCCTTGACTACTATAGCATATAACGATAAAAAATCAAACTCGGTTCTATTAAACTCTACCCCTCCCACGCATTGAGCCTTATCCTGACTTCTGGAGTAAGGCAGGGGTGAAACCCCTGCCAGGGGCCTGGGGGTGTCCCCCAGTCCTCCTAATCTTCCCCCTATCCTTCCAGGAGAGGGGGAAGAAGGGGGTGAGGGTTTTTCCGAGGAGCTTCTAGATTTTTGTGGCCTTGGCAGAGTAACCTTTAGATGTTATAATTCCCACGAAGCTTGTTTGCAGGCCTTGACGAGGAGTGGGGATTTTTATATCATCGTTAGGCCCTCGCTTCGTGGTCTCAAAACCTGTGCGGCCAGGCAAGGCCTGGCCTTGCGGCTAGGATAGTCCAGGAGGAGCACCCTATGGTCAGCAAAGTCGGTGCGGCGGGCAGCGCCAGCGCCGCTGGCCAGGGCAAAAAGAGCTTTTGGCGGCGGCGCCGCTTCCTCATCGCCAGCCTGGCCATCCTTTTGGCTATGGCCTATCTCATGCTGAACGCCTTTAACAGCTTTGGCACCTATTACCTGACTCTCGATGAGTTCCGGGCCCAGGGGGCTAGTGTTTATGGGACGGAAGTCAGGATAACCGGAAAAATCGACGGCGCCTCCATTAGCTGGGACAACCGCAGCCGGGTGATGGCCTTTGCCATCACCAACGCCGATGGGCGGGACCGGATGCCTGTGGTCTACAGTGGGGTGGTGCCGGATACCTTTAAGGCCGGGAACGATGTGGTCCTGGACGGAAAATACGAGAGCGGGACTTTCAAAGCCACAAAACTCCAGGTCAAGTGCCCCTCAAAATATGTGCCCTTGTAGGGCTTGGGGGGCGCAGTCTCTGTACCTGCTTTTAGAAAAGAAGGATTTCTTTGCCTCCCGATAAATACCGCGTGGATGTGGTTGACTTCGACTACTATCGCCGCCAGATATCCTGTCAGGCGGCGTGCCCGGTGCACACCGACGCCAGGGGCTATGTGGAGGCCGTCGCCAACGGCGACTACGCCGAAGGCTACAACATAGCCCGGCAGCCCAACCCCTTCGTCTCCACCTGCGGACGCGTCTGCAACGCCCCCTGCGAGGCGGCCTGCCGCCGCGGCGAGATTGACGCCCCGGTGAACATCCGCACCCTGAAGCGGTTCCTCACCGAGCAGCACGGCGTGGATGTGAAGCGCAAGCTGCCGGGGCTCCGGCGCTCCTTCCGCATGCCGGACCTCACGGCCATGGCGCCCGGGAACGCCACCACCGCCTTCAGCATGGCAGCCTTGGACAGCGCCATGAGAGCCAGGGCCAAGGGCAGCCGGCGCACCGCCAGGGTCGCGGTCGTCGGCGCCGGCCCCGCGGGCCTCACCGCCGCCCATGACCTGGTGCACCTGGGCTATCAGGTCACGGTCTTCGACGCCTCCTCCATCCCCGGTGGCATGCTCTGTCTAGGAGTGCCCGAGTACCGCCTGCCCCGGGACATCCTCCGGTTCGAGATGGGGGAAATCCTGGATGCCGGAGCGGAGCTGAAGCTCAACACCCGCCTGGGCAAAGACCTAACCCTGGAGATGCTTCGGGACATGGGTTACGAGGCCATCTTCCTGGCCATCGGCGCCCACAAAGACCGGCCCATGGATGTGCCCGGGTCTGACCTGGACGGCGTGATTAATGCGGTGGACTTCCTGCTCAACTATAACCTGGGCTACCGCATGAACCTGGGCCAGCGGGTGCTGGTCATCGGCGGCGGCAATGTGGCCATGGATGTGGCTCGGGCCGCCGCCCGTATCAGCCACACTGGAGTTATCTTCGAAGACCACGAGCTCACCACCACCCTGGACGTGGCCCGAAACGCCCTCCGCCTGGGGGTGCGGGAGGTCCACATCATCTACCGCGGGCGGCGGGAGGAGATGCGGGCGGCCCTGGAGGAGATTAACGACGCCGTCCACGAGGGCATCGTCCTCCACACCAGCCGCACGCCCACTCGCGTCCTGGGCGAGAACGGCAGGGTGATAGGCCTGGAAGCTGTCAGCCTGGACTCAGTGTATGACCCGCAGGGCCGGCGCACCCTGGTTCCCATCCCGGGGTCGGAGCAGGTGCACCCCGCTGACAGCATCCTGGTGGCCATCGGCCAGGGCAGCGACCTCGACTTCATCTCCGAGAAGGATGGCATCCAGACCACCCGTCAAGGCACCATCGTGGTGGACCCCGAGACCATGGCCACCACCGCGGCAGGCATCTACGCCGGGGGCGACGTAGCCTTTGGCCCTCGCATCATCATCGAGGCGGTTCGGGATGGGCACAAGGCAGCCCTGGCCATGGACCAGTATCTCCAGGAAGGCCGGGTGAGCAAAGTGCGCCAGGCCCGCCTGGAGCCCGTGAGCCCCGACTACCTCCTGGCCGAGGGCTGCCTGGACCTGCCTCATCGACGCTCTCCTGTTATCCCCCTGGACCGGCGCACGGGCGTCTCCGAAGTGGAGGTAGGTTTCACCGAGGAGATGGCCCTGGAACAGGCCAGGCGCTGCCTCAAGTGCCACATCCAGACGGTCTTCTCTGGGGACAAGTGCATCCTCTGCGGCGGCTGCGTGGACATCTGTCCGCAAAACTGTCTGAAGCTAGTGAACCTGGAAACCCTCAATGGTAGCGAGGATTTGGAAGCCGTGATAAAGGCCCGTTTCGGCGTATCCCTGGAGGCTTTTCAGGCCGCAGGGTTGAGCCTGGAGTTTTGGAGCAAAGGTGTCGCCATGCTTAAGGACGAGACCCGCTGCGTGCGTTGCGGCCTCTGCGCTAAACGCTGTCCCACGGACGCCATCACTATGGAGGCCTTCTATTTCAAGGAGGAGCTGGTGGTGGAAGCTGCTGACAAGGAGGTTGTGGGCAAGGCCTGATGTCCAGAAAAATCATCCATCTCATCACTGCCAACCGCGTTTGGCGCTCTATCTTTCGCTATGGCTACCCCGACACTGAAGAGAACCGTTCCAAGGTTATCTTCCAGACCTTTTTCCTCCATATCCATCCGGTTAAAGTAAAGACGCACACCCTCAAGCCCACTTATACCTTCGGTCTGGGGGTCATCGCCTTCTACCTCTTCGCGGTCCTCACCATCACCGGCGTGCTCCTGATGTTTTTTTATGTCCCCTCCGTCCAGCGGGCCTATACGGACATCCAGGCGCTGGAGACTGCCGTCCCCTTCGGCATGCTCATGAGAAACGTGCATCGCTGGGGCGCTCACCTCATGGTGCTCTTCGTCTTCCTGCACATGATGCGGGTGTTCTATACCGGGGGCTACAAGTACCCCCGGGAGCTTAACTGGGTCATTGGCGTCCTGCTCTGGGTCTTCACCCTGCTCCTCAGCTTCACCGGGTATCTTCTGCCCTGGGACCAACTGTCCTTCTGGGCCATCACCGTGGGCACCAACATCGCCGGGGCCGCTCCCGTCATCGGCGAGGAGGCCCGCACGCTCCTCTTGGGGGCCAAGGAGGTGGGGCAGGACGCCCTCCTGCGCTTCTATGTGCTCCATGTCATGTTGCTGCCCCTGGTAGCCACCGTCTTCATCCTCATCCACTTCTGGCGCATCCGCAAGGACGGCGGCATCTCCAGCCCTGCGGAGCAGAACCTGCCAGTCCCCTGAGGAGGTTCAGTCATCGCTAAGCAACCACAAGAAATCTTCCCCAAGGACCCCCAAAAGACCTATGGCCTCATGGAGCTGGTCAAAGGCACCAGCCCCATGGTGGACAAAGGCCCTGAGGATACGGTCACGGCCTGGCCCCACCTCCTGCTCATGGAAATCCTGGCAGTGCTGGGCGTCACTTTGCTCCTCCTGGCCATGGGCATCTTCATCAACGCCCCCCTGCGGGAGCTGGCCAACCCCGATGTCACCGAAAACCCGGCCAAGGCCCCCTGGTATTTCCTCAACCTGCAGGAGATGCTGCTCCACATGCATCCCTCCCTGGCGGGGGTCATCGTGCCGGGGGCCATCATCGTCCTCCTCATGATGGTCCCCTACCTCGACCGGAACAAGGCAGACATCGGTATCTGGTTCGCCTCCCCCAAGGGGCGGCGGCTCGCCCTCATCGCCCTCATCTACACCCCTCCCATCCTCTTGGGGCTCATCTTCTTCAACGAGTATGTCGTGGTGCGCTCCATCATCAGCCAGCCGGAGCTCATCCCCAGCTGGCTCATCCCCCTGGGCGTCATCGGCTTCTTCACGGGAGCCTTGCTCTTCATCTTCCGTTCTTTCAAGCCCACCTTTAGAGAAGTGCTGGTGGGGCTCTTCACCGCCTTTGTGGTCACTTATTTTATAACCACCATAGTCAGCACCGTCTTCCGAGGCTACGGCATGCACCTCACTTGGCCGTGGGAGCTGCCGCCGGGAGCCTTGACCTTTTAGCAGCACACAGGCGGGACGCCCCCAGACGAGACGAAAGTAGGAGGTCTTTATATATGGCCACAGCCACCTCAACGGAAGGAAAACGCGGCCTCTCCCGCCGGAACTTCCTGCGGCTGGCGTGGTGGGGGGCGGCGGGGGTGCTGCTCCTGGAGGGCCTGGGGGGCACCCTGGTGTCCCTGTGGCCCCGGGTTAAGGAGGGAGGGTTTGGCGGCAAGATTAAGGTGGGCCGGGTGGATGACTACACTGTGGGCTCTATAACCTACTTCACTGACGCCCGCTTCTACCTGAGCCGGGTGGATGATGGCTTTCTGGCTCTCTACCGCAAGTGTCCCCATCTGGGCTGCGTAGTCCCCTGGCGGGCCACTGAGAGGTCCGAGGACAAGCTGGCCTCCAACGGGCGTTTCAACTGCCCCTGTCACGGCTCAATCTACGACCGCTATGGCCGGGTGACGGGGGGCCCGGCCCCGCGCCCCATGGATTTGTTCCCTATCAAGATAGAGGGAGGCGAGCTTATCGTGGACACGGGGACCGTGGTCCAGCGGCCGGCCTACGACAAGTCCCAGGCGGTGAAGGCCTAGCATGGACAAAAGAGTCCTCGCCGGCTTCGCCATGACCGTGCTCGTCATGATTATCGTCCCTGCCTACTGGCTCCAGGAGCCCGCTCGCCAGAGCCAGGCCTTGCAGCGGCAGCAGCATCAGACGGCCCTGCTGGGGGCGGAGGCCTTCGTGACCTACTGCACGGTATGCCATGGAGACCGCGGCCAGGGCCTGGTGGGGCCGCGCCTGCGCGACACGGCCTATGAAGAGGCGGCCCTGGGCAAAATCATCTCCAGGGGACGGCCGGGGACCGTCATGCCCGCCTGGTCGTCAGAGGAGGGCGGCGCCCTGAAAGAGCACCAGATAGCGGAGATAGCCTTCCTCCTCAAGCATTGGGACGACGCCGTAGTGGACGAGGCCTATAAGCTGGCCCACGGGGCGGTCCCCACCCCGACGACGGCCACCAAGGTCACGCCAAGCACCGGCCAAGGCGAGAAGTTCATCGCCCAGGGCCAGGCACTCTTCACCGAGAAGGGCTGCGTCATCTGCCATGGCCTCGGGGCCGGCGGCACGGGCCTGGCCCCCTCCATCAAGCGGCGGCCCCCAGAGGTGGTGCGGCGCCAGGTCCGCAACCCCGTGGGCAAGATGCCCACCTTCCCCGCCGACCGTCTCAGCGACACCGAACTGGATGCTATCATAGCCTACCTCAACAGCCTGTAAAGAACTCGCTACGCCGAAAAACAGGAGCCCCAGGCTTTTGCCGGGGCTCCTGTTTTCACCGTCTTCCCCCTGCCGACGAGGGGTGGCATGACATTCCCGCCCTTGCCGGGAGTCTCTTGGGGTAATCTCGATTAGTGAGCCGTGCCCACGAGCATGCCGGCGTAGTCCTCTACCTCGGCCATCTCGCCCGCCACGGCGTGCTTCAGGATAAACTCCAGGGACCCTTTTAGCTCCGCTGGCGTCACTTTGAGGGCCTCCCGAAGATGGAGCTCAGCCCCTGCCTTGTTCTTGGTCTCGGCGGCCTCCCTGGCCTCCACTATATGCATCTTTAAGTCCGCTGTCATGGTCGGCAGCTGGAGGGAGTTCGTATAGGAAGCCACGAGCCTCATATCGGCGTCGCTGAGCATCTCTGGCCCGAAGCGGGGCATAGTCCCTTCGGGGTTCCTCATCTGGGTCATGGCCTCTTCCAGGGAGACCCCCATCACCGGGGGGGCGATGCTACTGCCCCATCCCTGGGCGCCATGACAGGCGACGCATCCCTTCGAGGTATAAATAGACATGGCCTTGGCCGCGTCCTCAGGAGACATCATTCCCCTGCCCATAGGGACTGGAGTGGGCGTGGGCGGCACCCGGGTCGGCGTAAGGGTGGGTGTGGGCGGCACCGGGGTGGGTGTGGGGGTGGGAGCGGCACAGGCAAAGGAAAGGGCTAGCAGCACCGCCAGCCCCGCCCCCACCAGAATTGCTCTCCTCGGCCCAAGCCTGGAGGTCCGGCCGCTTACCTTTGACGTGATGCTCATCCCTCCTTTTCTTGCTCAACCCGCTGGCGAGCCATCATATTAGCGCAGCATTATGCCATATGGCCTATATCATTGTCAACGATTTCACAAGTTATTGGCATAAAGAGGCACTTAAGCAGCGAAAGGGAGTCTGAAGGTTACTGGCGGAAGAAAGCCAGGGCGTTGCCGTAGCAGGCCGCTTCCAGGTCGGCCTCCTTCACCCCCAGGCGGCGGGCCTCCAGGGCCGTCTTGGGCAAAGCCCAAAGGTCCGCGGGGTCAGAGCCGACATCCGAGGACAGGATGGCCCGCTGGCCGCCGAACTGGGCCAGGAGGGCCGCCGCCCCGGCTGGGGTCAAACTCCGGGGGTGCACCGTGAGGCCGGCCCAAGCCCCAAAGGCCCGTACCAGCTCCAGGGTCTCGCCGTTCACATGGTCGATGAGGGCCAGGTCCGGGGGCAGGCCCGACTCTTTGACGAGTCGCACGACCTCCTGGGTCACGGGGAGCTTGTTGGCCTCGGGGCAGTGGATGATGGCGGGGAGACGAAGCTCCTGGGCTAACTTCAACTGGCTTAAAAGGAGCTCGTGCTCCAGGGGCGTGTTGCGCTCCAGGCCCACCTCACCCAAAGCGACGGCGTTTTCCTCTTGGGCGAAGGCCTCCCGGAGCATCCCCAGGAAGGCGGCCAGGTCCAGCTGCCCGGCCCCTATGGGGTGCAGCCCCAGGGCAGCCTTGAGGGGGAGGCTGGCCCGGGCGGCCCGGGCGGGCTCCCTACGCGCCAGGTGGCGGAGATGGTCGCGGAGAGCAGGGATGCTGGTGTAGCCAGTGCCCACGGCGCAGGTGACGGCCCGCTCGGTGCCGAAGAGGGCCATAGTCTGGAGCTCTTCAAAGCTGCGGTTATCGGCGTGGATGTGGGCGTCATAATAATGCATATTGGCTCCTAAAGCGTCTATAGTGGGGGCGAAAGAAAAGGCTTTGCCCCGAGCCAAAGCCGGGGCAAACCCCTCGCCAAGGCTCCTCCGGGGTGGTCCTACTTCTTCAGCTTTTTAATATGGGCCACCGTCTCCTTGGGGTTCCGCTCGTCGGTGGCGAGTTCGTATTTGCCCTCGCGCTTGAGGCGCATGAGGTAGTAGATGGGACGAAGGCTGTGGTCATAGAGAACTTTCAGGGTGCCCCCGGTGGGAAGCTCGTCGAAGGCCGCCAGAATTCTGGGGTAGCGCTCCCAGGGGGCAATCTCCCGAATATCCAGCTCTGTGGTATTGTTCTGCGCCATGCTTACCTCACTCCGCTAGGCCGCTTCCTGCGGCCATTTCTGGGGGCGGGGCCGCAATCCCGGCCCCGCCCCAGTTTCCTTTGCTGCAGATTACCGATGGCCCAGGATGGTGATGCAGCACATGAACCCACCGGGCCAGCCGCCCTGGCTGTGGGAGAGTCCCAGCTTGGGGTTCTTCACCTGGCGGGGGCCGCTCTTGCCCTGGAGCTGCTTGTAGTTCTCATAAATCTTGCGGACACCGCTGGCGCCGATGGGATGTCCCATGGCCTTGAGCCCCCCGTCGGTGTTCACGGGCACCTCGCCCTCCAGGGTGAAGGTGCCGGCCTCGATTTCCTGTTTGGACCCCTTCTTCTTGGCCAGGCCCAGGCCCTCGTAAATCATAATCTCGGAGATGGTGAAGCAGTCGTGCACCTGGGCCATGCTAACCTCTTTGCGGGGGTTCTTTATCCCGGCCATCTCGTAGGCCTGCTTGCTGGCCCGCTCCGTCTCCTCCCAGTGGATGAAGTCGTAGGAGGAAATCACCCGGTCCATGCCCGTGGTGCTGGGCCCCACGGACATCCCCAGGCCCTTCACCAGGATGTAGTCGTCCTTGAAGTTCTTGGCCAGGTCGGCGCGGCAGATGACGGCGGCGGCGGCGCCGTCGGTGGTGGGGCAGCAGTCGTAGAGGCCCAGGGGCCAGGCTATCATGGGGGCCTTCACCACCTGCTCGATGGTTATCTCCCGCTGGAAGTGGGCCTTGGGGTTCATGGAACCGTTGTGGTGGTTCTTCACCGCCACCTTGGCCAGCATCTCCTTGCCCTGGTCGAAGGTGAGTCCGCACTCATGGAAGTAGCGGGTGGCCACATTGGCGTAGCCGCCGGCGGCGGAGCGGATGCCACGCACGCCGCTGTCGGCGGAGCCGCCCCCACCCCGCCCCCAGGCATCCTTGGTCTTCTCTACGCCCACCACCAGGACGATGTCATACATCCCAGCGGCGATGGAGAAGCAGGCGTTGCGGAAGGCGTCGGCCCCCGTGGCGCAGATGTTCTCCACCCGGGTGACAGGGACGTAGTCCAGCTTCAGGGGGCCGGCGATGGTGGCGCCGGAGGAGCCCCGGGTGGTGCCCACCCAGGCCGCCTGGATGTCCTTGGGGTCGATGCCGGCGTCCTCATAGGCCTCGTAGGCGGCATCCACAATCAGGTCCTCGGCATCCCACTGCCAACTCTCACCGAACTTGGTGCAACCCATGCCAATGATGGCCACTTTGTCCTTGATGGTCCCTATAGCCATAGCCTTACTCCTGTCTTGTGTCTAAGAACCGGCCCGGATAGCCCGAGTCTTCCACCAGTAGTTATGGACGCCACCGCCGAAGCGGATTTGCCGGAAGGTCATCTCCACGGGGAGCCCTATTCTCACTTCCTCCATGTCTCGGTCCGTCATGGCGGTGGCGATGCGCCCGCCGCCCTCGAAGTCCACGATGGTCCAGGTGGTGGGTCCAGCCGCGGTGGAGGAGAGATAGTCGTGGGTGAAGGTGAAGATGGTGCCCTTTCGCTCTGCCAGGGGCCACGGGTCCCACTGGTCCTTGGCGCGGCAGTTCTCGCAGACCCGCTGGGGCGGATAGTTGACGAAGCCGCAACTCTTGCACTTGCCGGCATGGAGCCGGACCACGGAGTCCTGCTCCCGCAGCACGGCGGGGGCGGAGGGCCCGCCCACGGGGTTGCGATCCTCGGGGAGGCTCAAGAGCTGGCGCCAGCGGGCATAGGTGTCGTAGTCGTTGATGGCCTTTTTGAGGGCCAGGTGTCCCTTGATGCCCCGAGGGCCCTTGACCTTGCTGATGTTGCTGGTCACCTGGAGGATGGTGGCATCGGCGCCGTCGCCGTAATTCACCACCAGGAGCTTGTCCCCCGCCTTGGCCGTCTCCAGGGCGGCCACCAACTGCATGGGGACATGGGCCGCGCCGCTGCTGCCCACGGTCTCGAAGAGGCCGTTCTGCACCTGCGCGGGGTCGAACCCCATGGCCCGGGTAATGCCGGCATGGCTGCGGGCGTCGGGCCCGTAGAAGATGGCTTTGGCGAAGTCCTTGGGGGTCACATTGAACTTCTTGGTGGTGCCGGCCACCGCCTCGCGGATGACCTTCTCATATCCCTGCGTGATGACGAAGCGGTCCTCCCAGCTGCGCACATAATCGTCGGCATGGGAGCGCCAGACATCCAGGACATCGCTGGTGAGGTTGTAGCTCCCCACCACGGATACCGCCTCGCCGTCCTTGCCCAAGAGGAAAGCGGCGGCGCCGTCCCCAGAGGCCCGGTCCAAATCCCCCCGAGGGGAGCCCATGCGACAGTCCGCGGCCACCACCAGCACCTGGCGGGCCGAGCCCGCCTTGATAGCGTCCAGGGCTGTCCCCAGAGCCAGGGTGCCGGCCCGAAGGGTGTTGGTGGAGTCCATGGTGAGGACTTCACGGCGTAGGTCCAGGGCATTGGCCACCGTCACCGCCGCCTGCTTCTCTTTGTAGGGAGAGGTGGTGGAGGCGAAGATGAGGGCGTCCACCTGGCTCCGATCCCGGCCCCGCAAACAGTCCAGCCCCGCCTCCACGGCCATGGTGATGCTGTCTTCATCGAAGCCGCAAATGGCCTTCTCCCCCGGCATACCCCGGGCGATGGCGTTGCGGCTCAGGCGGTAGATGGGCACGTAGCCGCCGAAGGATATAATGCCAGCCATCCTGCCTCCTTCTTAGTCTCCCAGGATTGAAGCTTTCCCGTAGGGTTTTTATGGTGGCGCATATTCTAACAGGTTTCCTTTTTGCGGTCAATCTTTTGACAAAAGTGGTGCCAAACCACAAAAGGGTCGACAGAGGCGCGCCCGGCCTGGCCTGGGGGGCTGGCGCTCCTGGTGGCCGACTTCGGCTCCGGGAGCATCTGGGCCATCGCCTATGTGGGGAGGGGGATGAGAGCGTTTAGAAATGGGGGTTACCAGGGGGCTCTGCCCCCTGGTCGGGGGTCTGGGGGTGTCCCCCAGCTTCATTAGCTTCCCCCTTCCTGGCCAGGAAGGGGGCCAGGGGGATGGTCGAAAGACGTGGCTAAACGACCTCGAAGATTGGGTTTGCCCCTTCTGGGACCTTGTGCTACGATAATACCCTGTCGGTCAGTAGGAAAAGGGGCGTTCGCATGGATTGCTCAGCCTGCGTCTATTTCGCTGACGGGGACCGTTGCGCCCTCCACGGCGAGGCTCGCGAGGGCCTGGCCTTCTTCCAGTGCCTGGACTTCGTGGACGGCAACAACCAGTATCTGCCCAACCCCACGGGCTGCTGCGGCATCCTCAACTATCCGCTGCTCCAGGAGGCCCCGGCCCCGGAGCCGAAGTAGGGCAGGTTTTCCCTTGGGAGGCCTCCTATGGCCCAGATGACCCCCTGGGAGCGGGTGCGGGCTTCCCTCCGCGGCGAGGAGCCCGACCGCCCCGCCCTGAGCGCCTGGCGGCACTTCTACCACCAGGAGAGCACGGGGGCCGGCCTGGCCCGGGCCATGCTGGACTTCCAAAAGAGCTACGCCTGGGACTTCGTGAAGGTCAACCCCCGGGCCTCCTACCACGGCGAGGACTGGGGCCTGAAGCTGGCCTTCTCCGCCGACCCCCTGCAGAACCACCTGCGCCTGGACTACCCGGTCAAGGCCCCCTCTGACTGGCTGAAGATAAGGCCCCTCAGCCCCCGCCTGGGCGTCCTGGGGCAGCACCTGGAGGCCCTGGATGTCATCGCCCGGGAGCTCCAGGGCCGCTATCCCTTCATCATGACGGTCTTCACCCCCCTGGCCGTGGCCGCCCGGCTAGCGGAGTCGCCGGAGGCCATGTCCCAGCACCTCAAGGAGCATCCCAATCTAGTCCACGGCGCCCTGGCCGCCATCACCGCGACCTTCGTGGCCTTCGGCCGGGAGTGCCTGGCCCGGGGGGCGGCGGGCCTCTTCTTCGCCACCACCGAGTGGGGCACTTATGAGCGCTTAACGGACGAGCAATTTCGGGAGTTCTCCCGTCCCTACGACCTCAAGGTCCTGGAGGCGGTGGCGGAGGCTCCCTTCAACCTTCTCCATGTCTGTAAGAGCCGCAATATGCTGGCCGCTCTAGCCGATTACCCCGTGGCCGCCTTCAACTGGGACGCCCGGGACGCCACCAATCCCAGCCTGGCCCAGGGCCAGAAGCTCACGGGGAAGGCCGTGGTCGGCGGGATGGCCGCGGAGGTCCTCCTCAAGGGCTCCCCCGCAGACGTGGCGACCCAGGCCCGCCAGTCTCACGCCGAGGCTGGAGGGGAGCGCTGGATGCTGGGGCCGGGCTGCACTATCCTTCCGGACACCCCGGCGGAGAACCTGGCGGCCCTGGCCTCCGCCTTCGACGGGGTCAAGAGATGAGGGTCCAGTGAGGGCAGGGATGTATCAGCAGCCCTACGGCTGGTGGGGAGGACACGGCTGGGGCGGCCAGCAGCACTCCCTCTCCATCGTGGAACTCATGGAGGCGGGGACGGTGGACGCCCGCCTGGCCGCCCTGCTCTGGCTGCTCATAGAGCGGCGGGCCTCGGTGATTGTGGGCCACAGCCAGCCCCTCTCGGGCAAGACCGCGGTGCTCACCGCCCTGGCCTATTTCTTGCCCCGAAGCGTCAGCACCTACTACACCCGGGGCTGGGGCGAGACCTTCGATTTCCTCCAGGGGGCGGACCCCCAGCATAGCTACATCCTGGCCAATGAAATCAGCCCGGACCTCTGGGTTTATCTCTGGGGGCCCGCGGCAGTCAAGCTCTTCGCCTACCTGGAGCAAGGATTTGCCTTCGGCAGCACCGTCCATGCCGACTCCGTGGCCGAGGTGGTCGCCCTTCTGGAGCGGCCACCCCTGTCCATCCCCCGGCGCCAGCTCGCCAAGGTGGACCTGGTGGTGACCCTGGGCAACCGGGGCGGGGGCTGGCAGCGGGAGCGTTGGGTGAACAGCGTGAGCCTTCTGGGCGGCCATGGCGTCGATGGCCTCAGCACCACCACCCTGACTACCGCCGAAAAAGCGGGAGCTTTCCGCCATCACCTGTCAGGGCCGGTCATCGCCGCCCTGGGCCGGCGCTGCGGCCTGGACGCCCCGGGCTTCCGCCAGGAGTTGGCGCGGCGGGAGGAGTTCTTGCAGGGGCTGCAGCGCCAGGGGGTGAGGGAGATTTCCGCGGTGCGCCAGACCCTCCTGGAGTTCCTTGGGGACAGTCCTGACCAGCCAGGGCCGGTTTTACCCCTATGATGTGGCCCAGGGCCTGGTGTTCTGTCAGGTTATTAAAACACCTTACGGGAAGGGGCCAGGGGGCTGGTCGCAAGGGTTTTTCAGTACTCTGTTAAATACGCGGGATGGCTTACCCATTCGCAAAGGAGGGAACCGCCATGGACTGGAACGCTAAGCCTTCGGATACCGTCATCGCCCAGACCGTGGCCGGGCTGAAGCAGCGAGGCCTGGAGGCCCTGGTGGTGGAGGGCAGGGCCGCCGCCCTGTCTAAGCTCAAGGAGCTTATCCCCGCAGGGGCCTCGGTGATGGCGGGTTCCTCCACCACCCTGGACGAAATCGGATTCACCGACTACCTCAAGTCCGCCCAGCATCCGTATAAGAACCTCAAAGAGGCCATTGTGGCGGAGAAGGACCAGGCCCAGCAGGCCAGACTGCGTGCCCAAGCCAGCCTGGCTGACTACTTCCTTGGCAGCGTCCAGGCTGTGACCCACGACGGGGTGGTGCTCTCCTGCGACGCCTCGGGCTCCCGCACCGGCCCCTACTCCTTCGGCCCGGGGAAGGTGATTCTCGTGGCCGGAGTCAACAAGCTGGTGCCCACCGCCGAAGACGGCCTGCGGCGGATTCGGGAGCACTGCGTCCCTTTGGAAGACCAGCGCATGAAGAAGGCCGGCTTCCCCGGCACCACCCTGGCCCGAATCCTCATCACGGAGCACGAGCTCTTCCGGGTACGGACCACCTTGATTTTGGTGAAGGAGAAGCTGGGGTTTTGAGGGGCGGGCCGGCCGCCTGCGGGGAGTTAGACGCCGCCAACCTAAAGCCGCCCGTAGGGCAGCTCATGGTATTACTGGCTAATCTCGGTGGCGCTGATTTTATGTTCCAGGAGGAGCGCCGAGAAGGCCCCCTGGGCGCTGCTCCGCGTGCGGGCCGCTTCGGCCTCCAGGGAGTTCACCTGGTCTAACAGGGCGATGTTCTTGGTAAGGAGAAGGCTCTCGAAGGTGTCCAGGGCCTCCTTCTCTTTATTATAGGCTGCCATGAGCCGGGTGCGCACTTCCGTCACCTGGGTCAGCTCTGGGCCCCGGACGGCCCCCAGGCGCTCTAAGAGGGGGTCATATTCTCTCCGCAGGGCCTGGTAGCGGGTGGAGAGGGCGGGGGAGGTGTAGTCACGGATGTTCTTGGAGAAGAGCTCCCAGCCCCGCTGCCAGGCGTCCCGCTCCTTCTCGATGCCCGCAATCTCCGTGGCGAACTTCACCACCTGGGCCCGGACGGGGAAGGGGGTGGGGG
>JACQUO010000003.1 GCA_016210205.1 Chloroflexota bacterium | reverse complement strand
TAGGCCCTCGGGAGACGATCAGGATTGAATGGGTGGTCCCTGATAAGAAGGGAAGGTGGGACATGGGCTGCTATCTAACCGAGCCTTCTGATGCCCACGACGGCATGGTAGGCGACTTGATCATCCAATGACCGATAGGGGGGCCAGTAATGGGACAAAACATGAAAAAGGGACTGTGGCTGGGGATGCTGGGCCTGGGTCTTCTCTTGACGGCGGTAGCCTGCGGGGGCGGCAGCGAGGCAAAGCAGCCTCAAGCCCCCGCCGCGGCGGGACCCGTCCAGGAAGTGAAGTTGGCTATGGGGGACTTCTTCTACAACCCCAACGATATAACGGTGAATGCCGGCCGGATAAGATTTCTCCTTTCCAATGTGGGCAAGACTGCTCATCGTTTCTCTATAACCGGGGAAGGGGTTAATACTAGCACCAACAATGTGGGGGCAGGGCGGGAAACCACATTTGAGCTGGACCTCGCCCCCGGCGTCTACAAGGTAGGGTGTACCCTGGGGGACCACGAGAAACGGGGTTCCGTGGGCAAGCTAACCGTTAATTAATATAGGAGGCGATCCTTGGCCCGGTCCAGTCCAACGTCAAGCTCTGGCGCCCCTTCCCAGGCAGAGGAAATGGAGGCAATCAAGGGTGGATGGGCGCCGAGCGATATTCGGTGGAAGGCTGTGGGAGCGGGTTATCTAGTCGCCGCCGTCGTTACTATTGGCGCTGGCATCCCGCTACTCGTGATCATGGACAGCTCTTGGATGCTCGTTGTGGCAGACCTGGTGGCCTTACTAGGCGCTGGCTTTGTGGTAGGTAGAAAATCGGGGCCCCAACTATCCATCATAAATGGGGCGTTGATGGGGATAATTTGCTATTTCACCACAGCCCTGGCGTTGCTTGTCGGCTGGTTCTTTCAGTGGCTTCCCGAGCCCTTACCAGGGTTGCCTCAAGGCGACTCCTCCTTCTTTTTTGTCTGGCCACTCCTTCAGGTTGTAGTCAGCGTCGTGGGTGCGATTTTGGGAAATAGTACCGTACATAGAGTGGTGAAAGGAGCCTGATGCCGCCAGGAATCCCTCTGATCAACGACCGGCTAATTATCTGGGTAGTGGCCGAGTTGCACCTTCTCTTCGCGGCATTCGTCCTCGGGGCGCCCATATTCATCGTGATATGTGAATACCTGGGCCTCAGGACCAAGGACTCAAGGTATGAACGGCTGGCCCAGGAAACCATGAAGATTGTGGCTATCAGCTACAGCCTGGCTGCTCTTTTCGGGGCAGCCATGACCTTCGTGCTGATAGGCAAGTACCAGGCGCTGGCCAACTTCATTTTTGGTCGTTTTTACCCTCTTTTCGGACTATATGCCCTTCTGTTGCTGGTCGAGAGCATCCTGATGTACGTGTACTGGTATACGTGGGATGCCCTTGCGGCCCGGAAGAGAATTCACATAAGCATCGGAGTTGCCCTTAACCTGGTGGGCACAGTGGTGATGATCCTGATGAATGGCGTCGGGTCTTTCATGTTGACGCCGCCTCCCTCCCCCGAGCAAGCCAGTGTATGGCAATTGCTTAATAACGCCACCTGGACAGGGCTAAACCTCCACCGCTTTATAGCCAACATATCCTTTGGTGGGTTCATGGTAGCCCTTTTTGCTGCCTTCATGTTTCTCACCAGTAGGAAGGATAAGGATGAGGACAGGGCGTTTTATGACTGGATGGGCTACATTGGCAACTTCATCGGGGTGGCCGCCCTGATACTTTTGCCAGTGGCGGGATATATCTATGCTAAGGAGATCTTTGCCTATAACGCTACTATCAGCACGTTGCTCATGGCAGATAAGCTGGCGTGGTTCTTTGTCATTCAAGGGGTCCTAGTGGTTCTCCTATTTTTAGGAGCAATCTACTACATGTGGTTGAGCATTCAGCGTATTCGGGGTGGAGTTCGCTTTCGCAGCTACTTCCGTGGGGTCTTTCTGGTGGCTTTGGTGGGTCTGACCGTCTGGCTCGTCCCTCAGAACTTCTTACCGTCTCTTACCGCCGAGTCAACGTCGCCCATAGAGGAAGTGGCTATTCCGGAAAGGGTAACTTTCCTGGGAATGATGCCCGCCAAGGGCTTGGCGGTAAGCGCCGTGATCCTGGTGACTGCTTTTGCCTACTTGCTCTACCGGCAAGCCATAGCCACCGGGACCATGGCCTGGGGCAAGATCGATACTAAAGCCCAATTTGCGCTAATCTTTCTTCCCAGTCTGGCCGTTTTCACCATGTCGTTCATGGGCCCCATTCGGGAGTTGGCCCGGGGCCAATGGCATATCTTTCAGTTCATGGCTGACACCACGCGGGAGTCATTCGTGCCTCCGCTGAGCTACACTGCTATTATGGCTGGAATAACCACCTTAGTTTTCTTCCTGCTCATGAGCGCCGTTTTCTGGCTAGGCTTTAAGGTCGCCCACAAAGGCTAGAGTCCAGGAAGGAGATAACCTGTTGAGATTGCCCCTGATAGTTGTTGCGGTGGTGGCAGCCGTATGGCTGGCGCCTCTGTTCCTCTCGGTGGAATCGGGGCTCAGGTTTGGTTGGCCATATCAGATTTTCTTCACGCTCGTCGTCCTTTTTGGTGGTTTTGTGTTCTACATGCTGCGCGCAAAACCGACGCCGCCGTTCAAGTCCACCGGTAAGGCATTCGGTAGCATGGTGCTGGTCTTTCTGGGTTCCATCGGGGTCATCGTTCTTCTGGCCAACGTAGCGCCCCAGTTCGGTTTTGAAGAGACGAGTGCTGGTGGGGCGACGGCCGAAGAGCGCGGCCGCGCTCTGTTCAGCAACCCAAATGTGGGGTGCTTCCTTTGCCACACCATAGCCGGGTCGGGAGGGACAAGGGGGCCTGACCTTTCCCACGTGGCCTCGGTAGCCGGGAAAAGGCGCCCAGGAGTGTCGGCAGAAGACTACCTGAAAGAATCCCTTCAGGACCCGGCGGCTTTTGTTGTCCCCACCTTTGATAAAATAATGCCCCCCTTCGCACAGCGCTTATCCTCCGAGGAATTGGCCGACCTCTTGACTTACCTTCTTTCGTTGAAGTGAGAGCGAGACGTGTTTCAGCGTATCCTCTTGCCTGTAGATAACTCGCGCCATTCCGACCTCTCCCTGGAGATGGCCCTGGCCGTGGCGGAGAGGTTTGATAGCACCGTCGTGGGCTTTCATGCTTACGCCGCGCGGCTTCATGAGAACCGTTTCCGGCAGCTTGAGCCCTCCCTTCCTCAGAAGTACCAGGGACCGGCTGCCTTGGACAAGCAGCGTCAGGTCCACGGCTCCCTCATCCTGAAGGGGCTGGAAATTATTTCTCGCGCCTATTTGGAGGGCTGCGCTGCACGGTGCCGGGAGCGGGGGGTGGCTTTCCAGCAGAGAGTAGCCGAGGGCAAGAACTACGCCGAGATTGTCAAGGAGGCGAGTACCGGGTACGACCTGGTGGTGATGGGGGCCAAGGGGCTGGGAGAGGACAGGGACCAGCCAGTGGGCAGCGTCTGCCTCCGGGTAGCGCGTCGCATATCTGAGGTGGACACTCTGATAGTGAAGGATGGCGCTAGGCCGGAAGGCGTGATCATGGCCACACTGGACGGCAGCTTTTGCTCCAGGCGAGGATTCCGCCTCGCCTTGGCCTTAGCTAGGGCCTTTGATGGGAAGGTGGAAGCAGTAACTGCCTATGACGCTGAGTTTCATAGTCGCGTGTTTCGCAACATGGCGGGTGTTCTTTCTGATGAGGAAGGGAAGCTCTTTCGCTTGCAGGAACAGGAGAGCCTTCACCAGGAGGTTATCGATAAGGGGATGGGCAGCCTGTGCCAGGAGCACGTGAATTGGGCCGAGAAGATGGCTGCCCAAGAGGGTGTGCCTTTCCAAGGGCGAGTGCTATGTGGCAAGCCAGCCACTGTTATTGCTCATTACGCCAGGGAACGCCGGCCCTCCCTGCTGGTCGCGGGACACTTCGGTTCGCATCATATAGATGGAATGGACCTGGGCAGTACCGTGGAGGCCTTGCTCCTCGCCCAACCCCCCAATTTGCTCATCGCCGCCGACGGAGTGCGTTGGAGCCGGGTGGCCAGTGAGGCGCTGGAAAGGGTGCCGAAGGGTGTGGCGCGGGAGCTCACGCGCCAGCGGGTGGAGGAGATGGCCAAACGTCAAGGCGAAGGCACAGTTACACCGGAGCTAATTCAAGTCAAGTATGGCCAGTGGGCCGACGGCTCGGCCAAGGCCCAGAGCGAGTTGTCCTGGACCCCGGAAGCCAAAGAGCGGATGGAGCGGGTGCCTCCCTTTATCCGGGGGATGGTGGTCAAGTCCATTGAGGCCTACGCCCGCCTGAAGGGGGCAATCGAGGTCACCCCCAAATTGGTGGATGAAGCTAAAGCCTATTGGGAGAGCACCGGCACCTTCCATCTGTAAAATACGGGAAGGCAATGGTGAGGATGGTGGGCAGCCCCTCAGGGCCCGGTTTGATAAGATGGAACTTGACCCGCCAGTGTAATCTGCACTGCCCTCACTGCTATCTGGATGCTACCTCTCGGCTGGATGAGGCAGAGCTTTCCTCGACAGAAGCGGTGGGGGTGATAGACCAGATAGCCGAGCTGTCTCCGGGGGCTATGGTGGTCTTC
Source organism: Chloroflexota bacterium (assembly GCA_016210205.1). GTDB lineage: Bacteria > Chloroflexota > Dehalococcoidia > JACQUO01 > JACQUO01 > JACQUO01. The sequence goes on along the minus strand of JACQUO010000003.1, from coordinate 48,922 downwards.
TCCGGCGGCGAGCCTTTGCTGCGCCCTGACCTGCCTCGCCTGGTCAATCACGCTTCCACCAGGGGACTAATGTCAGTGCTGGGTACCAACGGCACTCTGTTGGATGAGCTCGCAATCAGAGAACTGTTGGCGTGCGGGCTGGCGGGGACCGGCATCAGCCTGGACTCCGCGACTCCAGATTACCACGATGCTTTCCGAGGCGCCAAGGGCGCCTGGCAAAAGGCATTAGCAGCTATGGAGGCGTGCCAGCGCGCCGGAGTCCCGTTTCAGGTCCAGATGAGCCTCACCAGGGGGAACTTGCCTCAATTAGAAGCAATGGTGGAACTGTCCTCGCGGCTGGGGGCGGTCGCCTTTAACCTCTTCTTCCTGGTGTGCACCGGCCGAGGGGAGCGGCTCTCGGACATCACCCCCCAGGAATACGACCAGGCTTTGCTGGCCTTGGCCCAGCTCCAGGGCTGGTTCCCGGAGATAAGACTTCGGGCCCGGTGCGCCCCTCAGTTCACCAGGCTCTTGGCGGAACGAAACACCTCAGAGGCAGCCCTCCCCATGGGCTGCCTGGCGGGCAGTAGCTATCTTCGTCTGACCCCGGAGGGCGAGGTTACGCCCTGTCCTTACCTGCCACTGGTCGTGGGCGACTTGCGTTGGCAGAACCTGGCTGACCTATGGAAGAGTTCAAGGGTGCTGATCGAGCTGCGAAGAGACGAATGGCGGGGCGGTGCGGTGCTTGTCCTTTCTCAACCCGCTGCCGGGGATGCCGGGCCAGAGCCTATGCCACGGGCGGCGATTACCTGGGAGAGGACCCTTGGTGCACCTACCAGCCCCCGAAGGGGGTCGGCTCGTTGTCCATAGCGCCTCTCCCGTGGCGGGAAGAAGCCCGACAGCGGATGGAGCGGGCGCCGGGTTTCATTCGGAAACGAGTCATGGCCTACATAGAGACCTATGCCCGTCAACAAGGATATCCCGAGGTTACGCTGGAGGTCATGGACGAGGCTCGGCGAGGGACCTTCATGTCAGGGCCTTTCGCAGCATCTGTCTTGAGGAGTCGTCCACCGAAGAGCAGCTGAGGCGCAGTCTTGCCATCCTGGCGCTCTCATTTCTAGTCTCGCAGTCAACTCTCAGCGAGTGTCTCGTTGTTGCGCGGAGTTATCCAGCTTGGAGCTAGCGCGTGGACTTGGGAGAGAATCCGTGTTGGATGGCCCAGCCCACCACCTCAGCCCGATTCCTCAAGTGGAGCTTGCTGAGGATGTTCTTCATGTGGTAGTTGACAGTATTTTCTGAGATAAAGAGTTTGGCGGCGATTTCCTTATTGGTGGCCCCCCGGGCTATCTGTTCTAAGACCTCTCGCTCGCGCTCCGTCAGCCAGGCCCCTGCTTCTGAGAGCTGTTTTTCACCCTTGAGTCGGGAGAATTCTTGCAGGAGCTTCTTTGCCAGTCCCGGCGACAGAATCGGCTCACCACGGTCCACCCGGCTCACCAGGTCGGCAAACTCCTCCTCCCGCAGGTTCTTCAAAAGGTAACCTTCGGCACCGCTCTTGATGGCTTCAAACAAGTCCTGGTCGTCGTCTGACACAGTCAGAATAATAACCTTCATCTCAGGGAATTGGGCTTTGATGGCACGGGTGGCCTCAAGCCCGTTGGGCCTGGGCATGTTGATATCCATGAAGACGAGGTCTGGCTGGAGCTCTCTGGCCTTGGCAATCACTTCGTTTCCATTGCTTGCCTGCCCCACCACCTTCAGACCCCAGGCTGTAAGCAAACTTGCCAGTCCAGCTCGAAATAGCGCATGGTCATCCGCCAGCAGTACTTTCATAGCACCCATCCCTACAACTACTTCTGAGACAATGGTACATGCACCTCCACCCGGGTGCCCTGGCCTGGTGCTGTTTTTATTTTGAAGGTTCCCCTTACCGCTTCGGCCCGCTCCCGCATTGTTTGCAGGCCGAATCGAGGCCACCCTGTGGGTGGCAGATACGTGGGTTCGAACCCTTGGCCGTTGTCGGCTATCGTAACGTGAAGCTCGACCCCATTGCGTTCCATGGCTAAGACGGCCGCAGTAGCCTTCGAGTGCTTCCTGATGTTGGTCAAGGCTTCCTGAATGATGCGCATTAATTGAATCTCAACGTCTGTAGGTATCTGGGACCACTCCATTGAAGTCTGTAGCTCAACCCGAACGCCGGACATCTCTGTATAGCGCTCGACATACTCGCGCAGGGCGGGCAGGAACCCCTCTCCCTTTTTAGCCGCTATCCTCAGCCCTAAAATCCCTTCCCGGACATCAGCATAGAGATCGCGGGCAATATCTTCCATCTTGGTGAGCTCGACTTGGGCCTCGGCTAGCTGACCATTGGATAGCAATTTCCTGGCTGCTATGGTCTGAGTGTTGACATAGCCTAATAGCTGAGCCATCCCGTCGTGCATCTCCCGTGCTATGCGTTCACGTTCCTGCATAACCGCCATATCCTGGACCTGCTGATACAGCCGCGCATTTTCGATGGCGAGGGCCAGCCATTCGCCGATGCCCTGAAAAAGGCGGAGCTCTCTGGGCTGTCTCATGGCTTCGGGGGATAAAGCGGCGACGACGAGAACGCCCATCAGTCTGCTCTGGTAGAGCAACGGCAAAGCATGCAATGTTTGATAGCCCGCGTTGACCACATTCTGGCGCAGGAATCTGGGGTCTGATGGCAGCCCGTGCACCACTAGCGGTTCGTGCTTTTGCGCCACGATGCCAGGTATTCCCTCTCCCATCCGGAACCTGGCTCGCTCCAGGAAAGCCTCCCGGTGCGGTCCACGGTGACACCGCAAGTTCACCGCCTCCGTGCCGTCGGCGAGCCATATTTCTGCGGCATCAGCCGCAGTAACCTCGATAACGGCATCCAGCGCTTTGTTCAGCAAATCGTCAAGGTCGAAGCTAGAGGTGACAATCCTCCCTACAGTAAGCAACGCGCCAAGTTCACTGTTGTGCAGCTCAGACTCCTGGTAGAGAGTCGCCTGCCTTATGGCCATACCCAACTGTCCCCCGGTGCCCTCAAGGAAGTCCTTATCTGCCGCGGAGAAAGAGCGCTGTCGTCTGTGAGCGACATACAGGATGCCATTAACCTCTCCCTCAAACTTCAAAGGTGCGCTGATAGCTGATTTAATCCCTATTCTCCTCGCCGCCTCCACGACTCTTGGGTTATCCAACACATTTTCGAGAATCACGGGCCGGCCGGTTCGCATCACTTCCTGGGCAACAGTATCATCCTTCAACTTCGCCCGCTGAATTCTTTCGACCATTTCGGGGGGAAGATTCCGAGTACAAACCACCGAGTGCTTCGCACTATCCTGGTCCACCAGGCAAATGAGGCCGGCGTCCGCTCTCATGGTGGGCAGTATGTTTTCCAGGCTCGAACTCAAGATTTCGTCCAGGCTGGCTGCTCCCGCAGTCGCCTTAGCGATGGTGTTCAAGGCAGACAGATAGCGATTCCGCTCCGCGACCCTTTCTTGAAGTCTACCGATAAGGCCAAATATGGAGTAAGAAAATATCACCACGGCAACGGTAATGAGGAAATAAGTGCTCAGGAATCCAGGGAGGGTATGAAGCTGCTCCGAAAATACAGTGTGTCTTAATACATCGACCAGGGCCAGAAACAGGATGGGCAACACAATGGCCACGATTTTGAGCAGGCCTACATTGAGGGCCCATCTTCCTTTTCCTTGGTCGCTCCCAGAATTCATGTGCACCGAATCCCTCGCTATGGCTTATATAACCTATCCACATAATATATTCTATACCATTGGGGTATCTTCTGAACTGTTTATTGCTGTAGCCTCATCCTACCAAAATTGGCAGGTTAAACTGAAAGGCATTCTTTCTGGCAAGGCAGAACGAAGGGGTAGTCCAAGCTGAAGAAGGCTACCCCTTTTGGGTGCTACACAAGTCCGATGTCTAAGCAGTCCTTGACAATCTCTGCCTCCCTTCATGGATTCCCAGCACTAAGGCCCCGGATGGGAGACAGGGTTTCCATCATCCATCTCGGGGCGAGTGGGCTTGAACTGAGAGGAGTGACAGTGCACAAACAGCCAAAAAGTTCGGATTTTCCCTCTCCTCGGGGAGCCAAAAAATTGGCGTTAATTTGGCGTTAAACTGAAAAGTACGGGCTGACACCAGGCGGGACGCCAGATATAAAACGGGTTTTCCCCGACTAACGCAAAAGTTCTGTTTTGTATCTAACGCCACCATTTGGGACACTTCTCACAGGATTACGAAACCGCTGCTCTGCCCCTGAGCTACGCTGGCCCAGTGAACTAAGTGCGCCCCAAAAGGATTTTGATAAAGGGCAGGAGCCCCAAAATGAGGGTGGCGGCTATAATGCCCAGGGCCGCGCCCACCAGGTTGATGTCCTGCCACTGGAAGCCCCAGGGCAGCAGCAGGCCGCCAGCATAGCCGCCCACCAGTCCCACCGCCAGGCCTTTGAGCTTGCCCTGGGGCATGGCTAGGGGGAAGGCGCGGAAGCCCAGGTGCCTAAGCACCAGCACCAGGGCCAGGATTGCCAAGAACCCCAACATCCCTAGTAGTATTGGGGAGTTTGCTCTCCCCTGTCAAGGGCGGGGGCTCTCAGCTCGCCTGGCGGCGCAGGGTGGCCACTCCCAGGGCCACCATCAGGGCAGCGAAGACGAGGAGCACCATGATATCTCGGGCCACCAGAGGCGCATCCAGACCTAAGCCCTTTATCATGACTTCCCGCAGGGCCTCGTTGGCGTAGGTCATGGGCAGCAATCCCGCCAGCAGCTGCAGGGCCTCTGGCATGTCCTTCACCGCCCAGATGAGGCCCGAGAGGAGCCCCTGGGGCACGGTGACCAGGGGGATGAACTGCACCACCTGTAGCTCGTTGCGGGCGAAGGTGGAGAGGAAGATGCCCAGGTTCACGGCACCGATGGTGAGGAGAAGGGTAATGAGAAAGATGACGCCGATGTTGCCGTTGTAGTGTATCTGAAGGACGCCGGTGGTGAAGAGGACAATGATTAGTGACTGGAGGCCCGCGAAGAAGGAGAAGCCCAGCATGTAGCCCAAGAAGATTTCGGCCCGGGACAGGGGGGAGGCCAGGATGCGCTCCAGGGTTCCCTGGGAGCGCTCCCGCAGGAAGGAGACCGAGGTGAGGATGAAGATGAAGAAGAAGACGAAGAAGGGGATGAAGGCGGGCGCGAAGTAGTCCAGGTCGTCGAACTGGTCACCGCCGTAATAGTATTGCACCAAAAGGTCGAAGGTGCCGTTGTTCTCCAAGTTCAGGTCACCCCCCACGGGGCGGGTGAAGCTGAGCAAGGCGTGAGGGAAAGCGGTGGAGAGCTTCTGCACTATCTTGGCGTTGTCCCCCGGGTTGGAGCCTTCTAGGATGAGGTCCACCTTCTCCCGCCGCCCGAGGAGGTCGCGCCGGGTGTAGTTCTCTGGGAAGATGAGGACGGCATCGGCCTTGCCCTGGGCCAGGTAGGAGTCCACCTGGCTGTTGCGGATTTCTGTCACCGCGAAGTCGCCGGTGGCCTCCAGGGCCGCGATGATGCGGGAGGCCAGGGCGGGGCTGCCCAGGACGGCGCTCTCCGGGGCCCGGTCCTCGTTCACCACCGCCAGCTTGATGTCGGGGGACTCCATGCGGAAGAGGGCGGCCAGCAGGGTGAGGACCAGGATGGGCACTACCACCATCAGGGCCAGGGTGCGGCGGTCCCGCCGGAACTGCAGGATGATACGGCCCGCCAGGGCCAGGATGCGCCGCCCGCTCAAGGGGTTCCTCCCTCAAAGCGAAGGAAGGCCTCCTCCACCGTAGCGGCCCCTGTCCGGGCCTTGAGCTCGGCGGCGCTGCCTTCCGCCAGGAGGCGTCCCCCCAGGAGCAGCCCCAGGCGATGGCAGCGCTCGGCCTCGTCCATGACATGGGTGCTTATGATGATGGTCACCCCCTCTTGATTCAGGGAGCGGAAGTGTTCCCAGAAGATCGCCCGCAGTTGGGGGTCGATACCCACGGTGGGCTCATCCAGGAGGAGCAGGGGTGGGTGGTGCACCAGGGCGCAGGCCAGGGAGGCACGCCGTTTCATCCCGCCGCTCAAGGTGTGGACGGGGCTGTCCGCCCGCTCCCGCAGGTCCACCAGCTCCAGGAGGGCCTCCACCCGGGAGCACCCTTCCGCCACCCCGTAGATGCGGGCGAAGAAGGTGAGGTTCTCCCGCACGGTGAGCTCCTGGTAGAGGGCCTCTGCCTGGGTCATGTAGCCTATTTGGGAGGCGATGCTGCGGTCGGGCATGGCTCGGCCCAGGACCCAGGCCCGCCCGGAGGTGGGGAAGAGGAGGCCGACCAGGATGCGGATGAGGGTGGTCTTGCCGGAGCCGTTGGGCCCCAGGAGGCCATAGGTGAGGCCCGGCGCCACGGCCAAGTTCAGGTCCTGGAGAGCCACGATGCCCCCAAACCTTTTGGTGAGGCCTCGGGCTTCAATTATGGGGGCGGGGTGGGACACACTTGCCTCCAGTTCCCCTTTCACCCATCCTAGCTGTTGCTCAGAATCATGTCAACGGCACGGCCTTGAGGTTGTTTAGGCACCCTTTTGACTATCCCCCTGACCCCCTTCTTGGCCAGGAAGGGGTGATTGCATGAAGGCTGGGGGACACCCCCAAACCCCCGGCAGGGGATGGTGTCCCCTGCACCCCTAGGAGAGGACGTATTCAGTCCGCACTAATATTTTCACTGGGGACTAATTCCCTTATCCTTGCCTTGACAAAGCTATAATACGATGCTATCATAGTCCCCGCTTGTGGAAGCTATTAAGTCCGTAAATAGTGGGTTTTCTTCGGACTTTTTGTCAGCGAGGCCGCCCATGAACTTCAGGGAAAAGCTGGAGGAGTCCTCGCGCCGCAACCGCAGCCTGCTCTGCATTGGGCTCGACCCTGACCCCGCGCTCATGCCCATCGCGGATGTCCTGGAGTTCAACCGCAACATCATCGCGGCTACCTCCGACCTGGCCTGCGCTTATAAGCCCAACCTGGCTTTCTATGAGGCCTTGGGCCCCACGGGCTGGCAGGCCCTGAAAGGGACCCTGGAGGCTATCCCGGCCCATATCCCCTCCATCGGTGACGCCAAGCGGGGCGATGTAGGCCACACCGCCCGCGCCTACGCTAGTGCCCTCTTCGAAGTCCTGGGGTGCGACGCGGCCACGGTGAACCCTTATCTGGGTGGGGATGCCGTGCAGCCCTTTCTGGACTATCGGGACCGGGGTGTCTTCGTCCTCTGTAAGACCTCCAACCCTGGGGCGGGGGATTTCCAGGATGCCCTAGTGGAGGGGCGTCCCCTCTATGAGCGTGTGGCGGAGCAGGCCCGGGCCTGGAACACTGCGGGGAATGTGGGCCTGGTAGTGGGAGCCACCTACCCGCGGGAGCTGGAGCGCATTCGGGCCCTCTGCCCCGAGATGCTCATCCTGGCCCCAGGGGTAGGCCCCCAGCAGGGGGACCTGGAGGCCACGGTGCGCCGCGGGCAGGACCGCCGGGGTGGAGGTCTCATCATCGCCGCCTCCCGCCAAATCAGCTATGCTTCCAAGGGGCGGGACTACGCTGCGGCGGCCCGGAGGGAGGCCCTGGCCTTGAGGGATGCTATCAACACCTACCGAGTTCTGCCATGATGTACCTTCTTAGCGATGGTGTGCAAGATGGAGGAGATACAGCCGGGCGATGGGGTATAGCTGCGAAAGAGGCATCCCTGCGGCCAGGACCAGTGGCAGGTGGTGCGCCTGGGGACGGAGGTGCGGTTGCCCTGTCTGGGCTGTGGCCGCTATGTGCTCATGGGGCGACGGGAGCTCCAGCAGAGGCTGAAGCGCTTTGTCCATAGAGGTCCTTCCTCGAAGGAGGCCGGTCCCGGCGCTGGCTGAGGACGCGGCGGCTCACGAGCAGCCCCAGGGCACGGTCAGCTTCCGCGAGGTGCTGGCCAACGGCCCCTTCCTGCGGCTGTGGATAGCCCAAGCGCTGTCCCAGACTGCGCAAAATGCCATCTTCTACGCCCTCATGGTGTTGGTGGAGCGGGTCACCCACTCCTCCTTGAACATGAGCTTGCTCATCCTCTCCATAATCCTTCCCCCCATTCTCTTCGGGGTGCTGGCGGGCGTCCTCGTCGACCACTGGAACAAGAAGGCCATCCTCATCGCCGCCAACCTCCTCCGAGGGTTGGTGGCCCTGGCTTACCTGCTCTTCCACTTCAACTTCGGCCTGATATATGCGGTGAATTTTGTCTTCGCCACCGTGGGCCAGTTCTTCTCCCCGGCGGAGCTGGCGGCCACTCCGGCCCTGGTGAAGCGGCGGGAGCTCCTGGCCGCCAACAGCCTGCTCAACCTTACCTTCACCGGGGCCCAGATGGTGGGGCTGGTGGTTTTGGGCCCGATTTTGGTGAAGCTTATGAGCGTAGACGCTCTGTTCGTGGCCATCGCCCTTATCTTCTTCATCTGCACGGCCTTGTTGTGTTTCCTGCCTGGGATGGAGGCCAAGCTGCCCCGGAGGCAACAGGGGGCCTCGCCCTTCTCCGCCCTCCGCGGGGAGTTGGGCCAGGGCTGGGGCTTGCTTAAAAGGAATCGTGGTCTCTCCCTGTCCATCTTCTATCTCACGTTCGCTGGGGCCTTCCTGATTATCATGGGGATGCTCATCCCCGGATATGTGGCCCGGGTGTTGGGCGTGCCGCCGGAGGATGCTGTGTTCATCTTCGCCCCGGCGGGCATTGGCGCCATTTTGGGCATCGGCATCCTGTCCCGGCTCATTCCCCAGTGGTCTGAAGCCAAGCTGGTGCACCTGGGGCTGGCGCTGCTCACCTTCTCCCTCTTGGCCTTGGGCCTGATTGGGCTGATAAAAGTATCTTTCGGCAATCCTCTCGTGGGACTGGCTATCCCTGGCCCTAGCCTCCCTGACCTGGTCAGAGTGTATGTGGACCCCAATGTCACACAGCTATGGGGCACGCCGTCCCGCCTGCCCAGCATCACCGATGCGGTGATGCTGGTGGCACTGGCGCTGGGGGCGGCCTTCGCCATGATAAACATCCCCGCCCAGACCGCGGTTCAGGAGTCAGTCCCGGAGGAGATGCGGGGCCGCATCTTTGCGGTGCAACTGGTGGCGGTGAGCATTGCCTCGGTCCTCCCGCTTCTCTTTTTGGGCAGCCTGGCGGATTTGATTGACATAAACTATGTGATACTGCTCCTGGCCCTGGTGGTGGCGGGCATCACCTATCTGAGCCAGGGCCGTCGTCCGAGTCGGGCCGGAGGCAAGGCCGTGGCGACGGCCTCCCCAGCAGCGGCCTCGGGCGGAGAGGATGCCCTGGCGCGGCGGGGGAGGGCGGCCCCTTAGGGGCTGTCTGGGTCCGGGCAAATAGCCGCCCGGACCCCATTCCGTGGGGCCATCTTATTTGACAGCGGCGACGGGGCTGGGATAGAATAGCTTCGCACCCCCCGATAGAGTCTGTCTCTTCCCCTCAAGCGAAGGCCCTAGGGATGTGGGGCGCACCCTCCGCGGGGTGCGCACAAGCCTGGCTAAAGTCGAAAGCTTTGAGTTTTCGCGCCGCGTCCTTGTCCAGTTTGACCTTGGTTTTGGCGTGAACATTGCGGGAGGTCGTGTTCTGGAACACGGGGTCACCGTCAGGGCGGTTCTGTCCAACCCCCCCTTTTTGCGCTTGTGGATAGCCCAAGCGCTGTCTCAGACTGCGCAGAACGCTGTTTTCTACGGCCTCATGGTGCTGGTGGAGAAGAGGACAGCTTCCACCCTTTATATGGGTTTCCTCATCAGCTCCATTTTGCTTCCCTTTGCCCTCTTCGGGGTCATGGCGGGGGTGTTGGTGGACCGCTGGAACAAGAAGGCGGTCTTGGTGGTCACCAACCTCCTGCGGGGGGCGGTGGCTTTCGGCTACATCTTCGTGCTCAATTTGAGCATCTTCCTGCTTTATCCCGTGAACATCCTCTTCTCCGCCATTAGCCAATTCTTTGCTCCGGCGGAGCTGGCGGCCATCCCGTCCCTGGTACCTCGCCGACAGCTCATCGTTGCCAACGGCCTCTTTAATCTCACTCTCACTGGCTCTCAGATGGCGGGCTTCATCCTCTTCGGCCCCTTCCTGGTGAAGCTCATAGGGGTCGAGGCTTTGTTCTTCAGCATCAGCGCGGTGTTCGTGGGCTGCAGCCTTTTGGTGGCCCGCTTGCCCTCCATGAGGCCGGGTCAGGCTGGCCTCGCTGAGGAGGATGAAGCCATCCAGATGATAGGCGGGCCGGAACAGGACTATGTCATGGCCCCGAATTCCTATATGGATTTCTATAGCGAGGAAGAGGCCTATGCTCTTCCGCTGGTCATTGAGCCCATGGAGCGTTTGAGCCACGAGGCCGCCTCCCGTTGGGACTTGGGCTTGATGCTGGCGGAGCTGAAGGATGGCTGGGCCATCTTGCGGAAGGACCGGCAGCTCTCCCTGGCTATCTTCAATCTCACCGTGATCGGGGCCGTGGTCATGATTATGGGGATGCTCCTTCCTGGCTATGTGGCCCGGGTGCTGGGCGTCCATCCGGAGGATGCTGTCTTCATCTTCGCCCCCGCTGGTGTGGGGGTGATTTTGGGCATCCAGTGGGTGAGCAGGTTGCAGGTCAGCATGGATAAGGGACTTATCGTCAATCTAGGGCTGGCCCTGCTCGCCCTGGGGCTTCTGCTTCTGGGGCTCATGGGGTGGTGGGAGGTCAACATGTTGCGGACAGCGCCAGTGACGGGCCCCAACTCTTATACCATGATTTTCTGGGTGATGATGGTGGCGTTTATCCCCGGCATCGCCTTCGCCTTCGTCAATGTTCCGGCGCAGACGGTAGTCCACGAGCGCACCCCCGCGGTAGCCCGGGGGCGCATCTTGGCTATACAGCTGGTCTTCGTGAGCCTGGCCTCCATCCTGCCCCTCATGTTCCTGGCGGGCCTGGCGGAGGTCTTTGGCCCCAGCGTGGCCCTCATCTTGGTGGCCCTATTGGTGCTGGGAGCGGCCCTGTACAGCTACCGGCGAGAAAACCAGCGAGGGGCGGCCATATCCCCGAATCCGGTGGCCGACAGCCGCAAGCGGGGGGAGAAGGAGCGCTGACTGCCGCCCCTTGCTGTATCAGCGTTGACAGCCCCCTGGCCACATGGCAAAATGGGCATGGAGTCTCAAGTCCAGGAGCTATGAGTATTATGATTGAGATGACCATTGACAGCATCCGTGTGAGTTTAATGAACTATCAGAGGGTGGTCATCCTTAAAGAGAAGGTGGCGGAGCGCTATCTTCCCATCTGGATTGGCCCGGCTGAGGCCGATGCCATTGCCGTCAAGCTACAGGATATCAATGTGCCCCGGCCCATGACCCATGACCTCCTGGGCTCCGTCATTGGTGCCCTGGGGGCCAAAGTGGATTACATCATCGTTTGCGACCTCCAGAACGACACCTTCTTTGCCAAGATTATCCTCCATGTCAATGATGGGGTCATGGAGGTTGACTCGCGTCCCAGCGATGCCCTAGCCCTGGCGGTGCGGGCGCGGGTCCCCATTTTTGTGGAGGAGCAGGTCCTGGAACAGGCTGGTATCCTCTTGGACAAGGAGACTGGCAAGCCGGTGGTCCCCCAAGGGGTGAGCGAAGAGGAACTGAAGAAAATGTCCGCCTTCCGAGACTTTATCGAAGGGCTGGACATGGGCGATCTGGAGAAGGGGAAAGAATAGACTAGCTCTAAGCTGGCTTCTTTGGCCACTAACTGGCGGTTTATGAATAACGATAGATTTCTCAGGCGCTTCCTGTCCCACATCAAATGCAGCCGCTGCGGCCAAACCTTCGAGGTTGGCGATGTGAATGTGTTGGGGAACCAGGACGAGCTCTGGTTTCTCAGCGTCTCTTGTCCCATGTGCCATAACCAGGGCCTGGTGGCAGCGGTTATCCGGGACGGAAAGGGCCGTCAGGTGGCCACCGAGCTCACGGAAAGGGAGTTCCATCAGATACGGCGACTGGCTCCCCTCACCATGGATGATGTCCTGGATATGCACAACTTTCTGAAGGCCTACGGTGGCACTTTGAGGGAAGCCATGGGACAGGAGATGACGGAAGGCCGTTGAGGAAAGGCAAAGCGATGGTGGCCCACAACCCCGTGCCAGGAGAGGCGGGTTTTTTTGCGGGGGATGGTTGACCCACCCTGGGGCCCGTGATATAATGCGCAACGCTCAAACGGGGTAGTGGTGGATAGGTGGAGGGGCGCTCTCCGGCTCTTGGGCGTGGGCTGGTATGTGGCTTTCAGCCTTATTGCGCCTATGATGGGGGGTATCTGGCTCGACGGCCGGTTCGGGACTAGTGTTTTGTTCACCCTCTTGGGTCTGGGCCTGGGGGTGGCGCTGGTCTTCGTAGGTGTCTACCGGATGTTGCTGCCTGAAATTAAAGACGGCAGCGGAAGGGATGGAAAGCGCCACTAGTGTTGGGCTGTCTAACGAGACCGCTAATCCTTTTCCTGCTCTTTTTCTTTCTAGTTACTTTCGTCATTAGCGTGGTGGGAGGCCCACTGGGAGCGGCCATCTTTGGCCAGGGCAGCATCGGGGGCTTTCTTCATTTAGAGAAACCCCATATTCAGTTGGCTGCCGAGCCCATCATCGTGGTGGCGGAAAACCACAACCCTTTCCTCACCTTCGCTATCACCAACACCGTTATCACCACCTGGCTCACCATGGCCGTGCTCGTAGTCCTGGCCTTGGTGGCCACCCGAAATATGAGGCTGGCGCCCCGGGGCTTGCAAAACCTGTTTGAGGTGGTGCTGGAGTATGCCCTGAACCTGGTGGAGAGCATCGCTGGCAAGGAGAACGGGCGCCGCTTCTTCCCCGTGGTCATCACCATCTTTATCTATGTAGTGCTTAATAACTGGCTGGGGCTGCTCCCGGGCTTTGGCACCCTGGGCATTTTCGTAGCGGGGGAGCACGGCGAGCGTGAGTTCTTCCCCTTCTTCCGGGGGGCTAACTCTGATATTAACACTCCCCTGTCCCTGGCCCTCCTCTCCGCATTCTTTGTGGAATACTGGGGGATAAGCAGCCTGGGTCTCAGGACCTACGGGAGCAAGTTCATTAACCTGCGGGGGGGAATTATTGGCTTCATGGTGGGGATTATCGAGGCTATCAGCGAGTTTGCCCGCATCATATCCTTCACCTTCCGACTTTTCGGCAACATCTTTGCCGGCGAAGTCTTGGTGATAGTGGGTCTGTTCCTTTTGCCCCTCTTCTTTGTTACCAACAACATCATCTCGTTGATGGAGCTTTTCTTTGGCTTCATCCAGGCCATCATCTTCGCTGCCCTCACCTTGGTCTTCGCCACTTTGGCGGTGACGGCGCACGGGCCTGGGGGACACGAGGAGGCTCATCACTAGGGGGACCTTCTGGGGAAATCCGGCGGTACGCCTTTTTTGAAAGGAGAGACAAGCTATGACCGACCAAGCCTTCCGATTCCTCGCCTCGGCCATCGCCATCGGTATCGGGGCCATTGGCCCGGGATTGGGCATTGGTATGCTCACTGCCAAGGCCATGGAGGCCCTGGGGCGTAACCCCGAGGCGGAGGGGGCCATCCGCACCAATATGATTTTGGGCATCGCCTTCGCCGAAGCCATCGCCATCTATGCCCTGGTGGTGGCCATCATCATCAAGTTCGTCTAGCCGTAGCCCTGCGGTGGCAAAGGTTGGAGGAGGGGAAAGGAGTCTCCCGTGGAAGGCCTAGCCCAAATCGGCTTCAACTTGCCGGGCCTCCTCATCCAGGTTTTCAACTTCATCATCCTGCTCATCATCCTGCGCTTGGTGGCCTACAAGCCCATCATGAGGATGCTGGATGAGCGCTCGGCCCGGGTTAAGGAGAGCATGGAGCGGGTGGAACAAATCAAGCTGGAGAGCGCCCGCACCGAGGAGACCATCAGGGCCCAGATGGAGACGGCTCGCCGCGAGGGTCAGACACTCATCGCCCAGGCCGGCCAGACGGGCGACCGCCTGAAAGAGGAAGCCCGCCAGGAGGCCCGCAGGGAGGTGGAGGCCCTTATGGTCCGGGCCCGCTCGGAGATTCAGATGGAGCGGGATGAGGCCATGGATGAGCTGCGGCGTCAGTTCGCCGATATCGCCATCCTGGCCGCCGAGAAGGTGATTAACGAGTCCCTGAACCGCCAGACCCACCAGCGCCTCATCGATGAGGTGCTGGAGGAGAGTCTGAAGTCCGGGGGCAACAAGAACTAGCCCCCAGGGCAGAGGGAACAGGCTTGGCCTCTAAAGTTTCGGCGCGGCGCTACGCCCAGGCGGTCTTTGCCCTGGCCACGGAGCGGGGCGAGGGGGAGCGATGGCGCCAGGATGTGGCGGACATCGCCGCCGCCTTCGGCGAGCCCCGCATGGCGCAGGTACTGGAGAGCCCTAAGGTCCCTTACGCGCGGAAGATGCAGCTCATCCGGGCCAGCCTGGGGGATTTGCCGACCCTGGCTTTGAACCTGGCGTTTCTCATGGCCTACCGTGGGCTGGTGCCATACGCCGGCCAGGTGTGGGAGGAATTCGAGCGGCTCTACAACGCCTCCCAGGGCATCGCCCTGGCCCGGGTCACCACCGCGGTGGCCCTGAGCCCAGATGAGCTGAACCGTCTGGCCCAGCGTCTGAGCCAGTCCCTGGCGCTCCAGGTCAGGCTCACGGCCCAGGTGGACCCGGCCATCATCGGAGGCCTGGTGGTGCGCATCGAAGACAAGCTCCTGGACGGGAGTGTGCGCAGCCTGCTCCGCTCTCTGCGGGAAGAGCTGGTGGGGCGCTAGCCCCCCCAACATATCTGTCTCAAAAGGGGTGACGACCATGGCAACTCGTGCCGAGCAGATAGCAGCAGTCATCAAGCAGCAAATCGAGCAATTCGGCGCCGCGGTCACCGCGGTGGATGTGGGCACCGTGGTGGAGGTGGGGGATAGCATCGCCCGCCTCCACGGCCTGAGTGGCGTCCGCTACGGCGAGTTGCTGGAGTTCCCCGGTGGCCTCACGGGCATTGCTCTGAACCTGGAGGAGGACAGCGTGGGCGCTATCCTCCTGGGGGACTACCAGGGGGTTAAGGAGGGGGACGAGGTCAAGGCCACGGGCCGCATCGCCGAGGTTCCGGTGGGGATGGGCCTCATCGGGCGGGTGGTGGACGCCTTGGGCCGCCCCATCGACGGCAAGGGGCCGCTCAAGGCCACCAGCGCCCGCGCTATTGAGCGGGTGGCCCCCAATGTGACCACCCGCAAGTCCGTGGACACTCCGGTGCAATCGGGCATCAAGGCTATCGACAGCATGGTTCCCATCGGCCGGGGGCAGCGGGAACTCATCATCGGCGACCGCTCCACGGGCAAGACTGCCATCGCTATCGACACCATCATCAACCAGAAGGGCCAGAACCTGGTCTGCATCTATGTGGCCATCGGGCAGAAGGCCTCCAAGGTGGCCCAGATGGTGGCCACCCTGGAGCAGCACGGGGCCATGGGGCACACCATTGTGGTGGCGGCCTTCGCCGCCGAGTCCGCGGCCATGCAGTACCTGGCCCCCTACGCCGGCTGCGCCATGGGGGAGGAGTTCTTGGAGACGGGTCAGGACGCCCTGGCGGTTTATGATGACCTCTCCAAGCACGCCTGGGCCTACCGACAGCTCTCCCTTCTCCTGCGCCGGCCGCCGGGCCGGGAGGCCTACCCCGGGGATGTCTTTTATCTCCACAGCCGCCTCCTGGAGCGGGCCTGCAAGTATGACGCCGCCCACGGTGGGGGGTCGTTGACTGCCCTGCCCATCATCGAGACCCAGGCGGGGGATGTCTCTGCCTACATCCCCACCAATGTCATCTCCATCACCGACGGGCAGATATACCTGGAGCCGGACCTCTTCAACGCCGGCATCCGGCCCGCCATGAATGTGGGCCTCTCGGTGTCTCGCGTGGGCGGCGCGGCCCAGGCCCGGGCCATGAGGCAGGTGGCGGGCCGCCTGCGTCTGGACCTGGCCCAGTTCCGGGAGCTGGCTGCCTTTGCCCAGTTCGGCACCAGCGACCTGGACAAGGCCACGGTGGCCCAGCTAGAGCGGGGTCAGCGCATCACCGAAATCTTGAAGCAGGGCCTCTACGTCCCAGTCTCTCTGGCCCACCAGGTGATAACGCTCTTCGCCGTGACCAATGGCTACCTGGACGACCAGCCGGTGGACAAGGCCCAGCCCTTCGAGCGGGCCCTCCGCCAGTATATGGATAACAATCATCCGGACCTGGTGAAGCGCATTGGCGAGGAGAAGGCTAT
This sequence comes from Chloroflexota bacterium, assembly GCA_016210205.1. Lineage (GTDB taxonomy): Bacteria > Chloroflexota > Dehalococcoidia > JACQUO01 > JACQUO01 > JACQUO01. Next base: position 32,669 of record JACQUO010000003.1, on the reverse strand, counting down.
AAGCCCCCAGGCCACGGAGGCCCTGAAGACCGCCATCAGCCAGTTCAAGCAGGCCGTCCCCTTGTAGTCTGCGGAAAAGGGCGATATTGGTTTCGTGTCGTGGTTTTTTGGGGGTGCCGGGAGCTCTGGGAGCAGGGATTGCCACGGGATGAGGTCTTAGATGGCTAACATCCGCCTTATAAAGCGGCGCATCCGCAGTGTCACCAGCACTGCCAAGATAACCAAGGCTATGGAGATGATTGCCACCTCCAAGATGAGGCGCGCCCAGCTCCGGAACCTGGCGTCCCGCCCCTATGCCGATAAGATGCGGGAGGTGCTGGCGGACCTGGCGGCCCAGCGGGGAGCCGCAGAGATTCACCCCTTGCTCCAACGCCGGCCGGTGAACAGCATTGCCATCATCCATATCACGGCTGACCGCGGTCTGTGCGGTGGCTTCAACACCAACCTCAATCGGCATGCCGGCGGCTTCATCCTGGAGCAGCCGGTGCCGGTGTCCGTCATCTCCGTGGGTCGCAAGGGGCGGGACTTCATGGTGCGCTACGGGCGGAACCTGCGCGCCGAGTTCACTCGCCTGGGGGACTTCCCCGGACTGCTGGATACCACGCCCGTCGCTCGCGTGGCCATGGACGAGTTCCTGGGGGGGTCTGCTGACGCGGTGTACATCTCCTATAATCACTTCATCAGCACCATGACCCAAAAGCCCACGGTGGCGCCGCTGTTGCCGGTGCAGCCGGCGGCCTTGGCTGCCAGGCAGAATGTGGAGTATATCTACGAGCCTTCTAGCGAGGCGGTGCTGGTCGAGCTGCTCCCCCGCTATGTGGAGATGCAGGTGTACCATGCGGTGCTGGAGTCCATCGCCTCTGAGCAGTCGGCGCGGATGGTGGCCATGCGCAGCGCCACCGACAGCGCCAAGGAGATGATTGGGGATTTGACCCTAACCTATAACAAGGCGCGCCAGGAGATGATAACCAAGGAGCTGCTGGACATCGCCGGGGCCGCCGCCATCGCGGTCGAGAAATAATTCCTTCTCCAGAAGGAGGAGCACATGGCTAAAGGAAAGGTCGTCCAGGTCATCGGCACGGTGGTGGACATTGAGTTCCCCCCCGATGGTCTGCCTGCTCTCTACAACGCTGTCGAGGTTCCCCTGGGGGGAGAGAAAATCGTCCTGGAGGTGCAGCAGCACATCGGCAACAACTGGGTGCGCTGCCTGTCCCTGCGGCCTACCGAGGGCCTGAACCGGGGCGCCGAGGCCACGGACACCGGCCAGCCCATCTCCGTGCCCGTGGGGCGCACCAGCCTGGGGCGGCTCTTTGATGTCACCGGCACCGCCATCGATAACCTGGGGCCGGTGGAGACCAACACCTATTGGCCCATCCACCGCCCGCCCCCTTCCTTCCAGGAGCAGGAGACCACCACCCAAATGCTGGAGACGGGTCTCAAGGTCGTTGACCTCATCACACCCTTCGCCCGGGGCGGCAAAATTGGCGCCTACGGCGGCGCTGGGGTGGGCAAGACCGTCATCATCATGGAGCTCATCCGCAACATCGCCACGCAGCACGGCGGGTTCTCCGTCTTCGCCGGCGTGGGGGAGCGCTCCCGGGAGGGCAATGACCTCTGGAACGAGATGAAGGCCTCAGGTGTCATCGCCAAGACGGTGATGGTCTTCGGCCAGATGAACGAGCCCCCCGGCGTGCGCCTGCGGGTGGCCCTCACTGGCCTCACCATGGGGGAATACTTCCGAGATGAGGAAGGGCAGGATGTCCTCCTCTTCATCGACAACATCTACCGCTACACTCTGGCGGGCATGGAGGTCTCGGCGCTCCTGGGGCGCATGCCCTCCGCGGTGGGCTATCAGCCCACCCTGGCCACGGAGATGGGGGAGCTGGAGGAGCGCATCACCTCCACCAAGAAGGGCTCTATCACTTCCTTCCAGGCCATCTATGTGCCGGCGGACGACTACACCGACCCCGGGGTGGCCACCACCTTTGGTCACCTGGATGCCGTGGTGGCCCTGGAGCGCTCCATCGCCGAGCTGGGCATCTTCCCCGCGGTGGATCCCCTGACCTCCTTCTCCCGCATCATGACCCCGGAGGTGGTGGGCGAGGAGCACTACAATGCGGCTCGCGGTGTGCAGCGGGTGCTCCAGCGCTACCGGGAGCTCCAGGACATCATCGCCATCCTGGGCATCGACGAGCTCTCCGAGGAGGACAAGCTCACCGTGGGCCGGGCCCGGAAGATTCAGCGCTTCCTCTCCCAGCCCATGTTCGTGGCCGAGGCCTTCACGGGCACCCCGGGCAAGTATGTCCCCATCAAGGAGACGGTGCGGGGGTTTGCTGAAATCTTGGAGGGCAAACACGATGCCCTGCCGGAGCAGGCCTTCTATATGGTGGGTGGCATTGAAGAGGCGGTGGCCAAGGCCAAGACTCTGGCGGGAGGCTAAGATAGTGAGAGAACGGGAGCAAGATGGCCCCACTGCGTTTTGAAATCGTCACCGCCGAGCGGCAGGTCTACGCCGACGAGGTGGATATGGTGGTGGCCCCGGGCCTCGAGGGCCAGTTGGGCATCCTGCCTCACCATGCCCCCCTGCTCACGGCCCTCCAGCCGGGGGAGCTGCGGGTGAAGAAGGGCGGCGAGGAGGTGTCCATCTTCGTCAGCGGCGGCTTTCTGGAGGTGCGCCCCGATAAGGTGGTGGTGTTGGCCTCCACCGCCGAGCGGGCCGAAGAAATCGATGTCTCCCGGGCCGAGGCGGCCCGGAAGCGCGCCCAGGAGCGGCTCCAGGGGCGAGTGGAGGAGGAGCTAGACTCCGCTCGGGCCAAGGCGTCCCTGGCGCGGGCGATGGCGCGCCTCAAGATTGCCGAGAAGGGAAGGCGCCGGCGGGGACAGCCCGGCCTCTTGGGGCAGTAGGGCTTGGCCTGAAACACTCGGAGAAGGGCAACCGTCACCCCCAGGGCTGGCCGCTGGGGGCGCTTTTATTTTGGGGACTCTTTAAGATAAAAGGTCATGCTCTGCAGGGCCAGGACGGGGTCGATGTCTCGTCTCTTCACCCCCGCGGGAACCTGGGCGGCGAAGGGGGCATAGTTGAGGATGGCCTTGATTCCGGCCGCCACCAGCAGGTCGATGACCTTTTGGGTCTCGGCAGCCGGCACCGCCACGATGCCGATATCGATTTTGCGGGCGGCTATGGTCTCTCGCACCTCCTCCAGCCTCTGCACGGTGATGCCCCCTATTTTCTTCCCGGTGCGTTTGGGGTCGGTGTCAAAGGCGGCGGTGATGTTGAAGCCCTGGGGGGCAAACCCCCGGTAGTTTAAAATGGCCTCGCCCAGGTGTCCCACACCCACCAGGGCCATAGCCCAGCTGCGGTCGATGCCCAGGATGTGCTGGAGCTCTACCGTGAGGCGTCGGATGTTGTAGCCGCGCCCCTGGCGTCCGAAGCGCCCGAAGTACGACAGGTCCTTGCGGATTTGGGCCGGGGTGACGCGGAGGAGCTGGCCCAGCTCCTGGGAGCTGATTACCTCTTGGCCTTCCGCTGTCAGTTGGACCAGGGCACGGGTATAGACCGGCAGGCGCATGACCACTACTTCGGGGACTAGTGCCGCCACGGCTACCCTCCTGGTTTCTCTCCCGGGCGCCGGGTTCTGTCGGGGGCCGGGCAAAGCGTGGATGGAGTCTGCCATCAAGGGCTATGGCCTCATAAGCTCATTAGTGGGCGAGGGTTAGTTAAAGATAGCGCAATTTTAATGGTCACAGGGTATCTCGTCAACAGGTTGCCTTACCTTTATTGACACTCTGAAGGACAAACGCTAAACTATGGCGGGCTTAGGAGGGCCAGAATGGCCGAGACTAAAGAGTACGATATCACCATCATCGGCGGGGGGCCGGGGGGCTATGTGGGCGCCATTCGCGCTTCCCAGCTGGGGGCCAGGGTGGCCCTGGTGGAGAAAGACCGCCTGGGGGGCACCTGCCTCAACCGCGGCTGCATCCCCACCAAGGCCTTGGCCAAGGCAGTGGAGGTCCTGGCTGAGGCCAAACACGCCGCCGAGTATGGAGTCAAGGTCTCTTCCCCCACGGTGGACTTCCGCAAGATGATGGAGCGCAAGAACACTGTGGTGAATAACCTGGTCTCCGGCATCGAGGGCCTGATGAAGGCTGGGGCCATCGATGTCTATAAAGGGGCTGGCCGGCTGGTCTCCCCCGCCCGGGTGGCGGTGGTCGGCCAGGAGCTCAAGACCAAGAAGGTCGTCTTGGCCACGGGCTCGGTGCCCGCCCGCATCCCCGTGCCCGGGCTGGACCTCCCCGGGGTGGTGACCAGCGATGACATCCTGAACCTCACTGAGCTTCCCAAGAGCCTGGTCATCATTGGCGGCGGGGTCATCGGCATGGAGTTCGCCAGCATCTTTGGGGCCCTGGGCACGAAAATCACCGTGGTGGAGATGCTGCCTGCCATCCTCCCCCCTTGCGATGAGGAGCTGGCGCGACGCTATCATCAGATGGCCCGCAGCCAGGGCATCGATATTAATGTCAGCGCCAAGGTGAAGGGAGTGCGCCAGGGCCAGGACTCCCTGGAGGTGGTCTTCGACACCGCCAAGGGCGAGTCCGTGGCCCCGGCCCAGATGGTGCTGGTGGCCGTGGGACGCTCCCCTTACACCGAGGGCCTGGGCCTGGCCGAGGTGGGGGTCACCATGAACCGCCGCGCCATCGCTGCCAACGAGCACCTGGAGACCAACCTCCCCGGCGTCTATGCTATCGGCGATGCCATCGGGGGCATTATGCTGGCCCATGTGGCCTCCCATGAGGGTGAGGTGGCGGTGGAGAATGCCCTGGGCCGCCGCCGTAAGGCCGACTACAGCGCTGTCCCCGGGTGCATCTTCACCAACCCAGAGATTGCCGATGTGGGCCTCTCCGAGAAAGAGGCCAAGGATAAGGGCATCCCCCATAAAGTCAGCAAGTTCCCCTTCTCCGCCTCGGGCCGGGCCCAGACCATGGGCGAGGCCCAGGGCCTGGTAAAGATGATATGCGAGGAGGGCAGCGGCAAGGTGCTGGGCGTCCACATCTTGGGCCCCCGGGCCACGGACCTCATCGCCGAGGCGGCCCTGGCGGTCCGGCTGGGGGTCACGGCCAAGGACCTGGCTCACACCATCCATGCCCATCCCACCTTACCCGAGACCGTCATGGAGGCGGCCATGGCCCAGCTGGACGGGGCCATACATGTGCGGCGGATGTAGTTTCTCGTCTCAGGGGGAGTGTTGACGAAAGCTCCCGCCTTTAGCTATACTAGGAGACAGTCTAAAAGGGGGTGTTGACAGGAATGGCCAACCAGATGGGCAAGCGGTATGTCTGCAAGAAGTGCGGCTCGGAGATGATGGTCACCAAGGGCGGCACGGGCACTCTTAAGTGCTGCGGCCAGCCCATGGAGTTGAAGTAGGACCCTTCAGCCGCTCCACAAAATCAGCTAAGGAGGCCTTACCTCAGTGCCGAACCAGCTAGGCAAGCGACATGTCTGCGCCAAGTGCGGCAGCCAGGTCCTCATCACCAAGGCGGGCGAGGGCACCGTCCAGTGCTGCGACCAGGATATGACCCTTCAGGTGCCCAAGGCCCTGCCCTCTTCGGACTAAAGCCACTCAAGTTTTTTCCTGCCCTTAGCCCCGAGAAGCTTCCTTCGCGGGACGCACGGGGTTTTGGTCTTTTTCTTTGGAGCTGATGGAGTTGGAATTGGGGTCGGCCGCGGGGCGGCCCGCAAGGACTGGGTGGGATGTCGTAGCGGCTATCTCTGTGAGCCCCCTGTGGTGATTTCCCCCGGCCTGCTGAAAGAGCTTCAGGGCATGGTGGGGGGGGCCAATGTCCTCACCTCCCCCGAGTCCCTCCTCTGCTACTCCTATGACGCCGCCCCCGGCCTGCGGAGCGACCCCGAGGTGGTGGTGGCCCCAGGCTCCGCGGGGGAAGTGGCGGCGGTCCTGCGCCTGGCCTCCCAGGCGGGGGTCAAGGTGGTCACCCGGGGGGCGGGCACCAATGTCACCGGGGCCACCGTGCCCGTGGCGGGTGGCATCGTCCTCCTCATGACCCGTCTCAACCGCATCCTGGCCCTGGACGAGGCCAACCTCACCCTCACGGTGGAGCCCGGGGTTATCACCTCCGTCCTCCACGGCTATGTGGAGAAGCGAGGCCTCTTCTATCCCCCCGACCCCGCCAGCGCCTCCGTCTGCACTATCGGCGGCAACATCGCCACGGGCGCTGGGGGGCTGCGGGCCCTGAAGTACGGCGTCACCCGCGACTATGTCCTGGGGTTGGAGGCGGTCCTGGCCAGCGGCGAGGCGCTCCGCACCGGCGGCCAGACCGTCAAGAATGTCACCGGCTATGACCTCACCCGCCTCCTGGTAGGCTCCGAAGGCACCCTGGCCGTGGTCACCCAGGCCATCCTGCGCCTTATTCCCCTGCCCCGGGCCAAGCGTACCATGCTGGCCTCCTTCTCCAGCGTGGAGGCCGCCGCCACCTGCGTCTCTGCCATCATCGCCGCCCGCATCCTGCCCTGCACCCTGGAGTTCCTGGATAAGGCTACCATCGACTGCGTGGAGGCCTATGCCCATCCCGGGCTGCCCCGGGAGGCCGCCGCCGTCCTGCTCATCGAGGTGGATGGCAACCCCGCCGCCGTGGCCGAGGAGGCGGAGCAGGTGGCCCGGCTCTGCCGGGAGCGCAGGGCCCTGGAGGTGCGCCTGGCCCAGGACGCCGCTCAGGAGCAGTCCCTCTCGCTGGCGCGCCGCTCGGCCTTCCCCGCCCTGGCGCGGCTGCGGCCCACCACCGTCATGGAGGACGCCACCGTCCCCCCCAGCCGTCTGGCGGAGCTGGTGGCGGCTATCGCTCGCCTGGGGGAGAAATACCAGCTCCAGGTGGCTGCCTTCGGCCACGCTGGCGACGGCAACCTTCATCCTTTCTTCCTGGCCGATGGCCGCGACCCCGAGCAGGCCAGTCGCCTGGACGCCGCCCTGGCCGAGCTGGTGGAGACCTCCCTGCGCCTGGGGGGCACCCTCTCCGGCGAGCACGGCATCGGCCTGGCCAAGGCCCGCTTCATGCCTCTGGAGGTGGGCCCCACCGCCCTGGGGGTGATGCGGGCTATTAAAAAGGCCCTTGACCCCCAGGACCTCCTCAACCCCGGCAAAGTGTTGCCTCCCTAGCCATGACTGCCACCTTCAAAGCTCAAAACGGCTTCGGCTATCCCGATTCCCTGCGCTGTCTCCGCTGCGGGCTGTGCCTGGCGGTCTGCCCCACCTATCGGGAGCGGGGGCTGGAGCCAGCCTCGCCACGGGGTCGGGTGGCCCTGGCCCAGGCCTTCGCCGAGGGCCGGCTTAAGGCTACGGCAGGGCTGGAGGAGCATCTGGCTGCCTGCCTGGACTGCCTGGCCTGCACCGCCATGTGCCCCGCCGGAGTCCGCATCGATGCGCTGGTTCAGGAGAGCCGCGGGGCCCTGGCCCAACGCCGGGGCCTGCCCTTCCTGAAGAGGGTGGCCCTGAAGCAAGTGCTGCCCCACCCCTGGCGCCGTGGGGTGGCCGCCCAGGCGGTGAGGCTCTACCGGAGATTGGGCATTCTGGCCCAGACCAGAACCCTGGGACTGAAGCGCTGGCAGCCCACTTGGGACATAGCCCACGGGCTCCTCGCCTCCGTGCCCCTGGATGGAGCCAGGCCCCGGCTGGAGGGGACTCACCCCGCTCAAGGCGAGGCCAAAGGGCGGGTGGGGTTCTTCTTGGGCTGCCTCCAGGGTCTGGCCTTCCCGCAGGTGGCCCAAGCCTCGGTGGCGCTGCTGCAACGGCAAGGCTACGAGGTGGTGGTCCCGCCCGGCCTGACTTGCTGCGGCAAGCCCCTGGCTGCCCACGGCGACCTGGCGGGGGCTAGGGAGCAGGCGCGGAAGAACCTGCGGGCCTTCGCCAGCGCCGGGGTGGAGGCCATCGTCACCGACTGCGCCACCTGCGGGGACTTCCTCCAGGGCTATGGCCGCCTGCTGGAGGGTGACGAGATGGCGGGTGAGGCCAGAGAGTTCAGCGGCCAGGTGCAGGACATCAGCTGCCTCCTGTCCTGCTCTCCTGGGCCAGCTAGGGATGGTGGGAAGCCCCTCCGCGTGACCTATCACGACCCCTGCCATCTGGCCCGGGGCCAGGGGCTGCGGGAGGAGCCGCGCCGTCTCCTGCGCTCCATCCCCGGCCTGGAGTTGGTGGAGATGGCGGAGTCCGACGGCTGCTGCGGCGGGGCGGGGACCTACAACCTGGAGCATCCGGAGCTTTCCCTGGGCATCTTGAAGCGGAAGATGGAGAACATCGCTGCCACGGGGGCCGCAGTGGTGGCCAGCGGCTGCCCCGGCTGCCTGCTCCAGTTGCGCCTGGGGGCCCAGCGGCATGGGCTGGCGCTGCGGGTGGCGCATCCCGTGGAGCTGATTGAAGAATCGCTGGCGGCCTCTTCCAGCTCCTGAGGCCCTGGGAGCCAGGCTTGACGCTGAATTGGCCGAAGCGTTAGGATAGTTCTAAACACCGGCACGGGCCTAAACTGCTTGACATTCAGAAGTCGATGAAAGGGGGCTCTCGCTATGGACTGGGGGATGGCGAACCGCATGGCTCAGTTGATTCAGGCCGATGGCCACTGCCTGTTCATGCCCATAGACCACGGCTATTTCCTGGGGCCAACCCATAAGCTGGAGAAGCCCGCCGCGACCCTGGAGCCGCTGCTCCCCTACGCCGATGCCGTCTTCGTCACCCGGGGGGTTCTGCGCTCTGCCCTGGACCCCGCCCGGAGCAAGCCCATCATCCTGCGGGTGTCCGGGGGCACTAGCACGGTGGGCGCGGACCTGGCCAACGAGGGTATCACCACCTCGATGGAGGAGGCGATTCGGCTCAATGCCGCCGCTGTGGGGATTTCCGTCTTCGTGGGCAGCGATTATGAGCGCCAATCGCTGCTTAATCTGGGCGAGCTCGTTAATGAGGGCGAGCGCTATGGCATCCCCGTGATGGCCGTTACCGCCGTGGGCAAGGAGTTGGAGAAGCGGGACGCCCGCTATCTGGCCCTGGCCAGCCGCATCGCCGCCGAGCTGGGCGCTCGCGTGGTCAAGACCTACTGGTGCGAGGGCTTCGAGAAGGTGGTGGAGGGCTGCCCCGTACCCGTGGTGATTGCCGGCGGCCCCCAGGCGGACAGCGAGCTGGAGGTCCTGCGCTTCGTCCACGACGGGATGCAGAGGGGCGCCATCGGGGTTAATTTGGGGCGGAACATCTGGCAGAATGAGCACCCCGTGGCTATGATGAGGGCCATTCGAGCCATCATCCACGAGGAGGCCACCGCCAAGGAGGCCCATGAGCTTTACCGGGAGGTGAAGGGGGCGCCGGCCCAGGTGGCGGCCAAGGCCCGGTGATGGGCTGATAGCCCTCCTGATAGACTTGGACTTTGGCCTGGCTGGGTCGTAGCGCTTTGATCCAGCCAGGCCGTTCTTGAAGGGGCCCGGATGCGCGTCGCGATGTACTACAGCAACCGGGATGTCCGCCTGGAGGAGCGTCCCGTGCCGCCCGTCGGCCCGGGCGAGCTCCTGGTGCGGGTGGAGGCCAGCGGCATCTGCGGCAGCGATGTCATGGAGTGGTACCGCCTCCACCGCGCCCCCCTGGTGCTGGGCCACGAGATTGGCGGCGTCATTGCGAGGGTGGGGGAGGGACTGGTGGGCTTCCGCGTGGGCGACCGCGTCTCCGCCACCCACCATGTCCCCTGCCACGAGTGCGAGCACTGCCGCCGCGGGCACCCTACCGCCTGCGACACCCTGCGGAGCACCAGCTTCGACCCGGGCGGTTTCGCCGAATACCTGCGCGTGCCCGCCGTCAATGTGGCCCAGGGAGGGGTCTTCCCCCTCCCTAATGAGGTGTCCTTCGAGGAGGCCACCTTCATCGAGCCCCTGGCCTGCGTGATGCGGGGGCAGCGCCAGGCCCGCTTTCAGCCGGGGCAGGGTGTCCTGGTCATCGGCAGCGGGGTGGCGGGCCTGCTCCACGTGGCCCTGGCCCGGGCCCAGGGGGCGGGGCCCATCGTGGCCACCGACCTCAGCCCCTACCGTCTGGAGGCGGCGCGGCGTCTGGGGGCCGACGCGGCGCTCCCGGCGGGGGAAGACCTGCCCGCGGCCCTGCGGCGCCTCAACGCCGGGCGCCTGGCGGACCTGGTGGTGGTCTGCGCCGGCAGCCCGGAGGCCATCCTTCAGGGGATGGGCGCGCTGGAGCGCGGGGGCGTTCTCCTCATCTTTGCCCCCACGCGCCCGGGGGTGACGGTGGCCCTGCCCGTCTGGGAGCGCCTCTGGGGCAATGATGTCACCATCACCACTTCGTATGCGGGAAGCCCCGACGACTGCCGGGAGGCCTTGGACCACATCCGGACGCGGCGGGTGCCGGTGGCGGGGCTGGTGACCCATCGCTTGGGGCTGGCGGAGACGGGGTTGGGCTTCGGCCTGGTGGCGGCGGCAGGGGAGTCCTTGAAGGTGATTATCGAGCCTCAGCGATAGGGGCGGCATACCGGAGGTCCACCAGCCGCTGGGAGGGGTAGAATAGCCCATCCCAGGAAGAAGGTTTGATTGAATTGAATTTTTTAGAATTATTTGTCCGGGGATATAGCCTCAGGACAGCTTGCGGATGACCCCCACCACTTTGCCCTGGATTTCCAGGTTGTCTGCCTTTATCTTGAGGGGCTTCATGGCGGCGTTGGCCGGCTGGAGGCGGATGAACCCGCGCTCGCGGTAGACGCGCTTCAGGGTCACCTCCTTCTCTAGCTTGAGCCAAACGGCGGCGGTGTCTCCGTTGTCCACGGAGGCCGCTGGCTCCAGCAGCACGATGTCGCCGTCGCCGATGAGGGCGTCCACCATAGAGTTCCCCTTGACGCGGAGGGCAAAGACCTCCTGGCTGCGCAGGCCCAGCTCCCGGGGGACCTCGATGTACTCCGCGCCATCGGTGCTGTGCCAGGTGTCAGCGGTGGGGACGGGGATGGGCTGGCCGGCGGCGATGGCGCCGATGAGGGGCACCCGCCGGGCCCGCCCGCGGCTCTCTCCCAGGAGCTCGATGCCCCGAGACAGCTCCCGGTCCCGGCGGATGGTGCCGGAGCGCTCCAGGGCCCGCAGGTTATAGTCCACCACCGAGGTGGAGGACAGGCCACAGCCCCGTTGGATGTCCCGAATGGTGGGGGGATAGCCGCGGTCTTCCAGGAACTCCCTGATATAGTCCAGGATGCGGCGCTGCTTTAAGGAGAGGGCCTTCAAAGCATCCTCCTTGAGACTGAGAAGAACTTCTGTTCTTGGCTAGTCTACCAGGGAAGGGCCTTGATGTCAATAGCCCGGGGGAGTTCCTAGCAGGCTGCTGAAGAACACCCCCAAACCCCCTCAAGGGGGTTCAAGGGAGCCCCTTCGTGGATTGATTTATATCTGGGGGACACCCCCAGCCCCCCGCCAAAGGGACTTCGCCCCTCTGGACTCCCCTTTTCCGCAGCCTGCTAGGGTTTGCGGGTGGTCTTTCGGGCTGGGGTCTTTCGGGCGGGGGCTTTTCGGGCAGGGGCTTTTCGGGCAGGGGTCGTTTTCGCGGGGGCTTTTCCGGTGGCTGCCGTCTGCGCGTTGAGCCGCTTCATCAGGCGAGACTTGAGCCGGGCGGCCTTGTTGGGGTGAATGATCTTCTTGTGAGCAGCTTTGTCCAGGATGCGCTCGGCGGACCGGATGGCGCTCCTGGCCTCCTCTTGAGGCTGCTCCTGGACGGCCTTGATGGCCTTGGTCACCGAGGTGCGGGTCGCGGTGCGGATAGGCCGGTTCTGCTTCTGCCTTCGCACGGAGACTCGGAGGGCTTTGGCCGCCGATTTGGTATTGGGCAACTGCTATACCTCCCAAAGATAACGCTGCCATATCCTACAATAAAGTCCCAGGCGATGCAAGCAGGTTATACCTCATCCCCCTGGTCCCCTTCTCCTGTAGGAGAAGGGGGGATAAATGTGTGTGTGGGGGGGGTCCCCCCAACCCCCTAGCAGGGGCCCACGGCCCCTGCACCCCTGGGTTGTCCGCTCCTGTGGGGAGAGAGGGGAAGGGGAAGGGAGGCTGGGGGACACCCCCAGACCCCCGGCAGGGGGCTTAGCCCTCTGCACCCCCGCCTGCCATGGGTGGGGTGTGCGCTCCTCCGGGCTCCGCGATGGGCGCAGCGAAGCGCTAGCGCTTGCTCGGGCTGGCGACCCGGTATATCCTGACCTCAGGGTTCTCGTAGGCGAGCGCCAGGGTGTCCAGGGTCTCCAGGGCTTCCAGTCCCGCGGCGGGATAGTAGAGTTGCTCCAGCCTGCCCACATAGACATAGCCCACCCGGTATTGGGCCAGGATGGCCTTCTTCCGCTCCGGGTTCGGGCTGCGGTAGAGCTCGTCCAGGTCTCGGAGGCGGTCGTCCACGGCCTGACGGTAGCCCCAGCGCTGCTGCTGCTGGTGCCAGTCCCACCCCACGATGGTGGGGAGGCCGGTGAAGACGGAGACTCGGGAGCCCCAGCGGTAGAGGCCGGTGTTGGCGTCCACCACCACGGGGCTGCCCTGGACATGGCCTTGCAGCCACCGTATGGCCTGGTAGTCCCAGGAGAGGTCCACCGCGCCGCGCTCGTCCTGATAGGTGGCGGTGGCCATAAAGGCCATGCCGTCGGCGGTGGCGGGGAGCGGCTGGAAGCGATGGGCCACCCGGGCCGGGGTGGCGGCCACGGGGTAGATGGCCACGGTCAGGCCCAGGAAGAGGAGGCTGGCCCACCAGGCCTTGGCCCAGCCGCCTTGCCCGGGGAGGCGGCCCGGCCAGGGGGCGCTCTGGGCCAGCCACCAGAGGGCGAAGGCGGCCGCCAGGGCCCAGAGGGCCCAGGCCTGGAAGTAGAACTTGAAGACGGTGTTCATGCGCCCCAGGTCGCCCTGGAGGGTAACCAGCTCCACCCCCAGGCCCAGGAGGGCCGCCAGGGCCGCCAGGCCGTAGGCGAAGAGGAGGGCCGGCTGCCGCCTCAGACGCAGCTCCGCTGCGGCCGCGGGCAGGAGCAGCGCCAGGAAGAGCCAGAGGAAGGCCACCGTATTCCACCGCAGCGCCAGCAAGGCGGCTGCCACCAGGGGCACTCCGAGCCAGTAGGCGCGCTCCGCCCAGAGGCCCAGGCCAGCTATGGGGGCGCCCAGGGCGCTCCTCACGCCCTGTCGCAAGGCGCCCCAGGGCCCCAGGAGGGCCCACCGCGGCCGCATGAGCTCGGTGAGGGCCAGGCTCAGCAGCAGAAAAATGAAGAGGCCATGGATGGCGAAGTAGCGGTGGAAGGGCGTCTTCTCCTGGGCCAGCTCCAGGCCGAAGTAGAAGGTCTGGTAGCTTTCCTGGAAGGGCCAGAAGAGGGCGAAGGCCAGGCCCAGGGCCAGGGCAGTCCGCCCCAGGCTGCCCAGCCATAAGGTGGAGCCTCGCTCCCCCGCCAGGGAGCCTCCCAAAAGAGCGGCGCCGGCCGCCGCCAGGAGATAGGTGGGCAGGTCCCAGGTGTTGGCGGCCCGGAGTGCCCCCAGGGTCAGGCCCAGGGCCGCGAGCGCGCCCCAGGAGCCCCAACTAGTCGGGGCGGCAGGGGGGGCCTGGTCAGAGTCCGGGGCCCGGTGCAGGACATGGCTCAGGGCCAGGCCCAGGGCCAAAAGTCCGAAGGGCAGGGCGATGAGGTGGGCGTGGAGGTCGCCCCAGAGGAAGGAGAAGAAGGGGAACTCGGTAATCTCGAAGCCGCCTTCAATCATGCGGCTGCTGCGCCAGTAATCGAAGGCGGGGAAGCTCCCACCCTGGAGGACGCTCCAGGCCCCCTGGGCCAGCTGCACCAGGCCATCCAGGTTCCCCGCCACCGCCACCAGGGCGGCCCCGGCCAGGCCCGCCAGGGCTGGGCCGCCCCATCCCCTCTCTGGGCTGGGGGTGTCCTCTTTCCTTTCCTGCGCCCGTGAAGCCAGATTGAAGACCAGGCAGAAGGCTCCCCCGGCGGTGAGGGCGAAGAGGGTGGGCAGGGCCAGGTTGTAGGCGATGGCGGGGTTGAGGCCCAGGAGCTTGATGGGGACCGCCAGCAGGAACTGGCCGAAGTAGTAGTAGTTGAGGTAGCCCCCGGCGAACCAGGGGTCGTAGGGGGGCAGGTAGGTGGACTTGAGGACGGCATTGAGGTAGGCGAAGTCCATGGGCTTCTCGCCGCCCCGGTAGAAGCCGTACCATAGGTCTGGGTTCCAGAGACGAAGGGTGTAGAAGAGCAAGAAGGCCCCCAGGAAGAGGGCCTCGCTGGCCAGGAGCAGGCGGCCGTTGGCCCGCAGGAAGGCCCAAAGCTCAGGCCAGCCGCGGGCCCAGAGATAGAGCGAGAGCAGGGCCGCGGCGCCCAAGACTAGCATTATGGTCTCTCTTTGGAAGGGGAGGGCCTTCCAGGAGGCCAGCAGCCAGAGGGGATAGGCCAGGAGGAGCAGGGCCAGGGCTTTGGCCAGAAGGAAGCCGCGGTCGCGGAAGGGGCGGAAGAGCCAGAAGCCCACCGGCAAGGCCAGCAGGGCCATCCCCTCCAGGGCTAGGAGCCAGGCCAGGAGGGGCGCCTTTTGCGGGATGGCATCCGGGGGATACAGCTCGGCCCAGGTGCCGCCATCCCGCTGGGCCACGGCGTCGGCGGGGGTGAGCAGGCCCGGGGAGGGGGGCTGGCCCCGCCCCAGGAGGAGCTTCAGGGAGGTGGCGTCGCGGCGCTCCGTGTTCCGGAAGATGAGGACCAGGGGGTGGTCATAGACGGTGAAGGACTCGTCGGCATAGCCCAGGTTGAGGGCGACCCCCGGCCCGGAGGCGGCCAGGGCGCCGGGGGGCGTCAGGCCGGGCCGCCGGAAGGTGTCGTCCTGCAGGGTGAGGCCCAGAAGCTGGGGGTAGGAGGTCTCATAGTGGGCCAGCTCATAGCCCAGCTCGCCGGAGAAGAGGAGGCGGTAGTAGCGGGAGGTGATGGGATAGCGCGGGGAGAGGCGTGGGATGGTGCCATAGAGGCGGTTGCTGTAAAAGACCAAATAGTCGGCCCGGGCCAGGGAGCTGGCCATGAGGTCCAGCTTGGCCTGGCTATCATCGTCGTAAAGGGGCAGCTCCTGTACCCGAAATCGCTCCATCCCCGGCAACGATTCCTCCCAGTGCTCTTTGAGCGCCAGGCTACCCGGAGGGGCGTGCTCCCGGAGCCAGCGGGCGGCTCGGACGGCGGGGTGCTCCTGGGAGTACATGTTGACATAGGCCAAGGCATAGCCCAGGGAGGCGGCCAGCACCAGGGCGATGAGGGCCCCGGCCCCCAGGCGGTCCCAGCCCCGGGCGCGGCGCCACAGGGCCAGGAGCAGGGCTGCGGCCATGAGGGCCAGGACCGGCACCAGGGGGAGCCAGTAGCGCAGGAACTGCACCTGGAAGCTGCCGATGAAGAGGAAGTAGGGCAAGGCCCAGGAGAGGAGCAGGAGGTCGGCCCGCAGGGGATGTCGTAAGACTCTCACCACGAAGTAGAGAAGGCCGCCCCAGGCGGCCAGCCCCAGGGGCAGCCCCAGTCCCCAGACCGTCAGCTGCGTGACCGGATATAGATAAGGGGTGTTGCCGATATACTGGCGCGTGTAGGGGTAGTCCAAAAGCCCTCGGGCCATGGCCCCCTGCTCCAGGACTCCGCCGATGAAGGAGGGGAAGTCTAGAAGGGCGTAGGGCATGGCGATGAAGAAGGCGGCAAAGGCGGCCAGGCCCGAGAGCGCCAGGCCGCGCAGGGCTGGGGGCAGCGGAGGGCCTCCACCCTGGCGGGCGGCCAGGAGGTGGGCCAGGGCCAGGGGCAGGAGCAGGGTCGCCGCGGCGGCCTTGGTGGCCAGGGCCAGCCCCAGGGCGGCCCCCGCCAGCAGGGCAGCGCGTCGGCCCCCTCGCTCCGCCAGGTGGGCGCAGAGGAGCAGGGTGAGGGTGGTGAAGAAGGCCAGGGGCACATCCACGGCGTAGAAGTGGGCCAGCTGGATGGGGAGCACGGCCACGGCCACCAGGGCGGCTCCTAGCAGCCCCACTCCTTGGCCCAAGAGCCGTCTTCCCAGGAGATAGGTCAGGAGCACCGTCCCCAGGTCGAAGAGGACGGATAAGCCTCGGCCCGCCAGCCACATCTCGTCCCCGGAAAGACCGGGCCTGAAGAAGGAGGCGAAGTGGGCCACCAGCTTCAGGAGGTAGAGGGGCAGGTGGCCGTAGGGGAACCAGTGGGGGTTGAGAGGGCTGAGGCGGGCATCCAGGAGCCGGCCCAGGTCCGGGGGCCAGGGCAGGGAGATGCGGTCACCCACATACATGAGGATGGCCCGCTCGTCGGGGTGGGGGGTCCAGGGGAAGCCCCGGTCCCAGTCGAGCCCGTAGAGGCGGAGGGCCAGGGCCAGGAGCAGGATGCCCCCCAGCAGCCAGGGGGCGAGCCGCTTCAGGCGGGGGTTCTCCTCGCCGTGGGCATCAGCGCGCCAGGCCACGGCGGGCTTTCCTCAGAGGCGGCGGGGGGCGGAGAGAACCAGGACGATGAAGCCCATGGCCGCGCCCGTCGCCACCCCGAAGGTGAAGTAGGGCCACGGG
Organism: Chloroflexota bacterium; assembly: GCA_016210205.1. GTDB lineage: Bacteria > Chloroflexota > Dehalococcoidia > JACQUO01 > JACQUO01 > JACQUO01. The sequence continues at coordinate 16,122 of JACQUO010000003.1, read as the reverse complement.
GAAAGCCCCGTGGCCAGCCAGTAAATCAGGTTGAGCAGGGCCGCCAGGGCCAGGATGGAGAGGGAAGCGGGCAGGATTTCTCGGCGCACCCTGGGGGCAGGGCCTCACAGCCCCTTGGCGGCCAGGTAAGCGGCCAGGTCGCCCACGCGGCAGGAGTAGCCCCACTCGTTGTCGTACCAGGCCATGACCTTGACCAGGTTGCCCCCAATGGCCATGGTGCTCAGGGCGTCCAGGATGGCGCTGGCGGGGTTCCCCTTGAAGTCAATGCTCACCAGAGGCTCCTCGCAGACCTCCAGGATGCCCCGCAGGGAGCTGCCGGCGGCCTGGCGGAAGGCGGTGTTCACCTGCTCCACCGTCACCTCCCGGTTGAGGTCGGCCACGAAGTCCACGATGGACACCGTGGAGGTGGGCACTCGGAAGGCCAGGCCGTGGATGCGGCCCTTGAGCTCGGGGATGACCTGGGTCACCGCGCGGGCGGCCCCGGTGGTGGTGGGGATGATGCTCATGGCGGCGGCCCGGGCCCGGCGCAGGTCGGAGTGCACCTGGTCCAGGATTTTCTGGTCGTTGGTGTAGGCGTGGATGGTGGACATGAGGCCCTTGGCCACCCCGAAGGACTCGTGGAGCACCTTCACCAGGGGGGCCACGCAGTTGGTGGTGCAGGAGGCGTTGGAGATGACCTTGTGCTTGGCGGGGTCGTAGGTCTTCTCGTTAACCCCCATGACCACCGTCAGGTCCTCGTTGGTGGCGGGGGCGCTGATGATGACCTTTTTGGCTCCCCCCTTCAGGTGGGCGGCGGCCTTGGCGCCGTCGGTGAAGATGCCGGTGGACTCCACGACGATGCTCACCCCCAGGTCGCCCCAGGGGATTTTGGCGGGGTCGCGCTCGGCCAGCACCCTGACCCGCTTCCCGTTAATCACCAGGGCGTCGGCGGCGGCCTCCACCTTGCCCGGGAAAGGCCCGTAGTTGCTGTCGTATTTCAGGAGATGGGCGTTGGTCTTGGTGTCGGTGAGGTCGTTGACCGCCACCACCTCTAGAGTTTGGGGGTGGTTCTCCATGATGGCCTTGAGGACCTGGCGCCCGATGCGTCCGAAGCCATTGATGCCTACTTTGGTAGTGGCCATAAACCCCTCCTAGTGTCGCGGCACTTAAATGAGAATACATTTTCCTTGTGTTCTTCTAAGGGTCATACCTCACCCCCTGGCCCCCTCTCCTGCTGGAGAGGGGGTAAATATGGGATTTGGGGGACACCCCCAGACCCCCGGCGGGGGCTTCGCCCCCTGCACCCCCTTATGGCGTCCCAATAATCTGACGGGACACTAGTGTGCTGGGATGATTATACTCCAGGCTCTGCCAGGGGCGATAGGGCTTCCCGGCCGGGCCGCTGGCGCCGCCGCAGGAGGTCCAGGAAGGCCTCCAGGCGGGTGCGGGCGTGGGCGTCCAGGTGGAAGTCGGCGTTGCCCTCCAGGGTCAGGATGGGTGCGGGGAGGGCGTGGCGGAAGATGATGTCGGCGATGCCCCGGTGGCAGAAGGCCTGGACATAGTGGAGCACCCCGTCGAGGCGGCGGAGGCGCAGCTGGGGCAGGATGTCCCCCAAGCGGTGGAAGACGGAGTAGGGGTAGGTGTAGCGGCTGTACTGGTGGGCCAGGCTTCGCCCCTCCGCTGGGGCGGCGGGCGGGGGCATGGCGAACTGGCGCTGTACCTCGTGGAAGACCACCCTGGCCCCCAGGGACTCCAGATACGAGAAGAGCTCCGGGGCGAAGATGGGGGGGACGCCGAGGTAGCCCAGGCGCAGCATGTCTTCGGGGTAGGGCTGGCGCCGCTGGCTTTTTGCGATTTGGGCCGCCAGCTCTGACTGGTAGCGCTCGAAGTCTCCGTTGAAGTCGGAGGTGGCGACCAGCCAGGAGTGGGCTTCGGCGCTGGAGGCCCGGCCCTCCTGCCAGGCCAGGCGGTCCAGCTCCAGGGCCAAGGCTCGGACGGGGGCCAGGCGCACCCGCATCTCCTCCGCGGCGGCCATGGTGGCGCCCAGGCGGCGGGCCAGGCCTGCCAGGGCGTGGGCCATGGCCTCGGGGTCGGGCTGCTCCGGGAAGGCGAAGGGGATGGTCTCCACGCCTCGCAGGCGCAGCACCTCCATGAGCATCTGGGTGTTGGAGCAGTCGCCGGTGGTGACGCAGAGCACGCGCTCCAGCCCCTCCTCCAGGCAGATGGCGTAGAGGCCCTTAATCCAGGCGCAGCAGTTGAGGGGGAAGCCGTCCCGCTCGGCCGCGGCCAGGAGCCGCTCCCGCTGGGGGTGCGCGATGAAGCGGTTGTTCAGGTCCCGGGGTCGCAGGCCCGCGGCCAGGAGCACCTCGATGGGGACGGTGGTGGTGATGCCGATGGTGGTCATCTCGCGTGCCCCTGGGCGAAGGCCGCCAGCCCCGGGTAGTGGGCCCGCTCGCCCAGCTCCGCCGCGATGGCCAGGAGGCGGTTGTATTTGGCCACGCGCTCGCTGCGGGCAGGGGCGCCCGTCTTTATCTGGCCTGTCCCCAGGCCCACCGCCAGGTCGGCGATGGTGGTGTCCTCGGTCTCGCCGGAGCGGTGGCTCACCATGGCGCGCCAGCCGGCCTGGTGGGCCAGGTCGATGGCCTCTCGGGTCTCGGTGAGGGTGCCCACCTGGTTGGGCTTAATAAGGATGGCGTTGGCGGCTTTCTCCTGGATGGCTCGCTGGAGCCGCTCGGCGCTGGTGACCAGGAGGTCGTCCCCCACCAGTTGTACCCGGCCTCCCAGCCGCCGGGCCAGGAGCCGCCAGCCCTCCCAGTCGTCCTCCGCCATGCCGTCTTCGAGGCTGATAATCGGAAAGGAAGCGGTAATCTTGACATAATAATCAACCATCTGCTCCCGGGTCAGGCTGCGCCCCTCCCGCTCCAGCACATAGCGTCCGTGGCGGTAGAACTCGCTGGCGGCGGGGTCCAAGGCCAGGTGGCAGTCCTGGCCCGGGGCGTAGCCCGCCCGCGCGATGGCGGCCATAATCAGCTCCAGGGCGTCCCGGTTGGCGGCTAGGGGTGGGGCGAAGCCGCCCTCGTCGCCCACCAGGGTGGGGAGGCCGTGCTCGTGCAGGACGGCTTTGAGGGCCTGGTATATCTCCGCCCCCATGCGCAGGGCTTCGGCGAAGGTTTTGGCCCCGGTGGGGGCTATCATGAACTCCTGGAAGTCGGTGGAGCCGGCGGCGTGCCGGCCGCCGTTGAGGATGTTCATCAGGGGCACGGGCAGGAGGTAGCGTCGCTTCGCCCCCCCCAGGTGTCGGTAGAGGGGCCGGCCCCGGTGCCTGGCGGCGGCGTGGGCCGCGGCTAAAGAGACCCCCAGGATGGCGTTGGCACCCAGCCGGCCCTTGTTGGGGGTGCCGTCCAGGGCGATGAGGGCGCGGTCCAGGGCCTCCTGCCCCCGGCGGGTGAGGGGCGCCGGCTGGCCCACCAGGGCGGCGGCGAGGGGGCCGTTGACATGGGATACGGCGGTGAGGACGCCTTTGCCCTTGTAGCGCCGGGGGTCGCCGTCGCGGAGTTCCCGGGCTTCGTGGGTGCCGGTGCTGGCCCCGGAGGGCACCGCGGCCCAGCCCGTGGCCCCGCTTTGCAGGGCCACCTCAACCTTGATGGTGGGGTTGCCCCGGGAATCTAGAATCTCCCGGGCCTGAATGCGGGTGATGGGGGGTTTAGCAGCCATGGCTATGGGGGGAAGGCCCTTTGGGCGGCGGCCATGGCCTTTTCCACCGCTTCCACCGGGTCGTCGGCATGCAGCATGGAGGAGTTGAGTTTTCCTCCTTTGGAGATGCTCCAGGTGTTGAGGCCCACCACGGGGATGCCGAACTGGAGGGCGTGGCCGATTTCTGAGAGGGTTCCGAACTCGCCGCCAATGGCGATGACGGCCTGGGAGGACTTGACCACGATGACGTTGCGGGCGAACCCCAGGCCAGTGGCGATGGGGATTTTCACATGGGGGTTGGCCTCCCCGGGGTAGTCCCCCGGCAGGATGCCCACGGTCAGGCCTCCGGCTCCGGCGGCCCCTCGGCTGGCGGCTTCCATGACGCCGCTCAGGCCGCCGGTGACCAGGATGACGCCCCGGCGGGCCAGCTCCTGGCCCACGGCCTCGGCCAGGGTGGCCTCCTGGGGGGTGCAACGGGAGCCGCCGATGACGGCGATGAACACGTTTCGCTCCAAAGGCGCCAGCTCATGCCTGCGGCAGGGCTGAATTCGGGGCGAATTATAGCATTCCCTGAAGCAAGCTGGCAAGGAGTGAGCCACAGGGAGGGTGTGGAGCGAGGCTTCTGGGCCCCCTAAATCCCCCGGGCCGAGGGACTTTATCCTTCTGGTAGGCGTCCTTCATGCTACATATACCTCACCCCCTGACCCCCTCTCCTGCAGGAGAGGGGGAAGGAAGGGAATTGGGGGGGCACCCCCAAGCCCCTGCCAGAGGGGTACGCCCCTCTGGACTCCCCTGGGAAAGTGTGGAGAATATTGTCGGGGGGATACCACAAGGACTCCGACGAGGGGCGAGGTCCCTGCACCATGGGCTGGGTGGGTGAAGAAAACAAGCCCGCCCACTATTGGAGAAGGGGGGAGGGAAAGGAGAGCTGTGGGGCACCTCCAAGCCCCTGCCTGAGGGGTGCGCCCTCTCTGGCTCCCACAGGAGAGGGGGAGCTGAAGCAGCCCCCGGGGGCATCCTTTGGGTTTTGCTCAGGGCAGGCCGCCATCCCTCCGGAGGGCTTAGTCTCTCTGGACGCCTCAGTTGCTAAACGCCCCTGAGCAGGGGATGGGCAGTTGGGGGCCGGGGGCCGCTGAGCTGGGGTGCGTTGGGGTTTGGGAGGCGGATGGGGCGGTGGCTTAACGCGGTTTGGCCTTGGCCAGGCGGGAGGAGGGGAGGATAGGCTTCACTGAGGCATAGACCTTGGTGGTGGAGCTGTTGGCGTGGCCCAGGAACTCCTGGATCTCTCTCAGGCTCATGCGGCCGCTGTGCAGGAGGTGGGCGGCGATGCTGTGGCGCAAGGTGTGGGGGGTGACACCGCTGAGCTTGGCCTGCTTGGCATAGCCCTTGAGGATGAGCCAGAAGCCCTGGCGGGTGAGGCGTTGCCCGCGGCGGTTCAGGAACAGGGCCGGTTCCTGGGAGTCGCTGGTGAGCTGGGGCCGGGACTGCGAAAGATAGCCCTGCAATCGCTGGAGCACCGGGGGGGGTAGGGAGAGTCTCCGTTCGCGGGTGGGGCTGCGAGGACGCAGCCCGTGGTAACGCAGGTAGCCCGGCTCCAGGTTCACATTGGACACATCCAGGGACACCAGCTCCGTCACGCGGAGGCCGGAGTTGAAGAGCAACTCAATCATGGCGCCGTCCCGCTGGGCCTCGGGGTTGGGCTTGGCGTCGGTGGCCCGGAGCAGGCTTTGTATCTCCTCTATGCCGATGACCTGGGGCTGGGACTTCTCCACCCTGGGAGAGGCCAGCTCCAAGGCGGGGTTCTGTGCCATCTGGCCTTGAGAGGAGAGGTAGTTGAACAGGGAGCGAATGGAGGCCACCTTGCGGGCGGTGGTGGCGGCGGAGTAGCGTTTCTCCCGCAGGTTGACCAGATAGCCCAGAAGGAGGGGCCTTTCCACTGTCGTCCACTGGGGCTCCTGGCCGTTGTGCCCGGCCTCGGTTCTGAGGAACTCTGCCAGTTGGCGCAGGTCATTGCCGTAGGCTGCCACGGTGTTGGAGGAGAAGCCTTTTTCCTGGCTAAGAAATTGGAGGAAGGTGTTTAAGGTGTTTTCCAAGGTCAACCTCAGTCTACAAGGCCGTGCTGAATGAGGCTCAGGGTCATTTTGCGCTCAAGGGAAGCGGCCCACTCTGCTGGTGCTCTATGAGGTCGCCGAGCAGGGGGAAACGGCTTGGGCAAGCACTACAATTATCCACAATCGCCGTCGTTTTGCAAGGGGCGGCTAAAGCTGGCCGAAAACTGCCCCTCGCAGGAGGACAGGTCATCCTCCTTTTGCAGCCGGGGCTAGTCCAGGTTCCGCATCCGGGGGGAGAAGATGGCTACCGCCGCCACCAAGAAGAGGCACAGGGAGGCGGCTAGGCTCAAAGTCAGGGGCGCTCCCAGGTAGCGGGCCGCAAATCCCATCATGGCGCTCCCCAGAGGCATGAGGCCGCGGTCCATCATGTAGATGCTCATGACCCGGCCGTGAAGCGGGGGTGGGGTGGAGGTGAGGATGACGGTGTTGTTCACCGCCTGGAAGATGGTGAAGGCGATGCCCACCCCGGTGAGCACCGCCAGGGACAACAGCATGGAGGTGGATAGGGAGAAGGCGAGCAGAGAGATGCCGAAGACGGCCAGGCCGGCCAGAAGGACCTTGCCCTTGCCCTTGAAGTCGCCCAGCGTGGCGATGACCCCAGCCCCCACCAGGGAGCCGATGCCCGGGGCGGAGAGGAGCAGGCCCAGGCCCTGGGGCCCCACCCCCAAGACCTGGTCGGCGAAGACGGGCATGAGGCTGGTATAGGGCATGGCCAGGATGATGGGGATGAGGGCCACCATCAGGAGGACCAGAATCAGACGCTCCTGCCAGACATAGGCTAAGCCCTCTTTGAACTCCCCGTAGGGGGTGCTGCCGCGGGGCTGGCCATCCCCCGGCGGTATCACCAGCAGGAAGGTGGCTAAGAGGGCCAAGGAGTATATCCCGCCCTGGAAGAAGTAGGTCCCCCCGATGCCCATCAGCGCAATCAGGACTCCCGCCAGGGAGGGGCCGAAGATGCGGCTGGTGTTCATGGCGATGGAGTTGAGGGAGATGGCATTCATCAGATTGTCCCGGCCCACCAGCACCGGGATGAGAGATTGGCGGGCGGGCTGGTCGAAGGCCATGGAGGTCCCCGTGATGAAGGCGGTGGCGAAGACCTGCCAGACCTGGACCTGCCCCGTCACGATGAGGACAGCCAGGACGAAGTGCATGGAGGAGGTGACAGTCTTGGAGCAGATAAGGATGAAGCGTTTGTCAAAGCGGTCGGCGGCCACACCGGCCACCAGCCCGAAGACCAGCATGGGCCCGGCCCGGAAGAGCTGCACCAGGCCCAGCATTAGGGGGTCTTTGGTCATCTCCCAGATGAGCCAGGCGCGGGAGACCTGCTCCATCCACATGCCGCTGGAGGCGGCTACCTGGCCCAGCCACAGATAGCGATAGTTGCGGTTGCGCAGGGAGGAGAAGGCCTTGAGCTGAAACCCTGGGCGGCGGGCGGGGCGGGCCTCGGGGACAGCCCTGGCGTGGGCCCCGGGGTTATCTACTGCTTTGGTTTCGTCGACAGTCATGCTGTATCTCTAGACTAGCGGCCTCAGGCGCGGGGTTATGATGGTGAAGGGCACTATATTATAGGCCGTAGCCCCCTCCTAATCCAGGCGCCGCAGGCGAGGGGAGAGCAGGCCGGCGGCAGCGACCAGGACCAGGCACAGGGAGGCCATGATGCTCAGGGTCAGGGGCGCTCCCAGGTAGCGCGCCAGCCCGCCCATTATGGTGCTTCCCAAAGGCATGAGGCCGGCGTCCATCATGTAGATGCCCATGACGCGGCCATGGAGGTGGGGCGGTGTCTGGGTAAGGATGACGGTGCTGTTCACCGCCTGGAAGATGGTGAAGGCTACCCCCACCCCGAAGAGCACTGCCAAAGAGATAAGTATCCAGGTGGACAGGGAGAAAGCGAGCAAAGAGATGCCGAAGAGGGCCAGGCCGGCCAGGAGCAACTTGCCCTTGCCCTTGAAGTCACCCACGGAGGCTAGCATCGCTGCTCCTGCCAGAGAGCCGATGCCCGGGGCGGAGAGGAGCAGGCCCAGGCCCTGGGCGCCCACCCCTAGCACCTGGTCGGCGAAGACGGGCATCAGGCTGGTGTAGGGCATGGCGAGGATGATGGGGATGAGTCCCACTACCAGCAGGGTGAGGACGGTGCGCTCTTGCCACACATAGGCAAAACCTTCCTTGAACTCGCCGTAGGGGCTGCTGCGGTTGGTCCGGGTCTCCCCAGGCGGGACTACCATGAGGACAGTGGTCACCACCGCCAAGAGGTAAATCGCGCCTTGGAAGAGATACACTTGACCGGTGCCCATGAGCCCAATTAGGAAGCCGGCCAGGGAGGGGCCGAAGATGCGGCTGGTGTTCATGGCGATGGAGTTGAGGGAGATGGCGTTCATCAGCTCTGCCTGGCCCACTAGCAGCGGCACCAGGGACTGGCGAGCCGGTTGGTTGAAGGCCATGGCGCCCCCGCTGACAAAGGCGGTGGCGAAGACCTGCCAGACCTGGACCTGCCCGGTAATAATGAGCAAAGCCAGGAGGAAGTGCATGGAGGTGGTCACTGCCTGGCAGGCAATCAGGATGAGCCGCTTGTTGAAGCGGTCGGCCACCACGCCGGCCACCAGCCCGAAGACCAGCATGGGCCCGGCCCGGAAGAGCTGCACCAGGCCCAGCATCAGGGGGTCGCGGGTTAGCTCCCAGATGAGCCAGGAGCGGGAGACCATCTCCATCCACATGCCGCTGGAGGCGGCCACCTGGCCCAGCCACATATAGCGGTAGTTTCGGATGCGGAGGGAGGAGAAGGCCTTGAGTTGGAACCCCTGGCGGCGGACGGGGCGGACCCCCGGGACAGCCCTGGTATGGGCCCCGGGGTTGTCTGCCGCTTTGCTCGCATCTACGGTCATGCTTTAGCTACTCTAGACGCCTTAGTTGCGGTGTCAGGATGGCGCAGGCCAGGGTGGCGATGATGGTGATGATGGCTCCCAGGCCCACCGCTGCGGGAGCCCCGAGGCCGTCGGCCAGGATTCCGATGAAGAGCATGCCCGCGGACTGGAGCCCGAAGGTCATCATGTAGACGCTCATCACCCGGCCCCGGACCTCGTGGGTGACATTGGTCATAATCAGGGTATTGTTCACCGCCATGAATCCGGTGTTGGCTATCCCCACGAAGACCAGGGCCACCAGGGAGAGCGGGTAGGACCGGGCGCTGGCGAAGAAGAGCAGGCTAGCGCCAAAGCTCAAGACCATGATGATGGACAGCCAGCCCTTATGGTTGAAGTCCCTTCCCAGGGAGCCGATGGTCAGGCTGCCCGCCAGGGCCCCGATGCCCGATACCCCCATCATCACCCCCAACTCGATGGCCCCCCTGCCCAGCTCCTTCACCGCAAATACGGGCATGAGGAACAAATAGGGCATGGCGAAGAGGCTGACGACGAGGGCCATGGCCAATAGGATTAGTAGGGTCTGGCTCCGCCGGATGTAGTTCAGGCCTTCCATTATATCCTGGCCCGCGCCGGACAGGAGCTTGCCGCCCCGGTTGCCCGTGGAGGGGATGGGCAACAGGGTGACCATGATGATGAAATAGCAGGCGGCGATGATGTAATAGACGCCCGCCACCCCAATTATGCCCACCAGGACGCCGGCGATGGCGGGAGCGGCGATGCGGGTCAGGTTCATCCCCGAGGTGTTCAGGGCGATGGCGTTAAAGAGGTCTCGCTCCCCCACCAGCTCGGGCACGATGGACTGGCGGGTCGGCATATAGAAGGAGAACATCGCTCCTGTTGCCAGAGACGCGACGAGGAGGTGCCAGAACTCGACGGCATTCAGGGCGATGAGGATGGCTACTACCAGGTTCACCAGCCCGATACTACCTTCGACGATGATGAGGAGGTTGCGCTTGTCGAAGCGGTCCGCGGCTACTCCCCCCAAGAGGGAGAAGAGGAGCATGGGGATGCCCGCGGCCGCCATGATGGCCCCCAGGGCCAGGGCCGAGCCGGTCATCTCATAGACCAGCCAGCCCCGGGCCACCTGCTGCATCTGCATGGCGGAGAACCCAAAGAGCATCCCAATCCAGAACCAGCGGTAGTTGCGGATGCGCAGGGAGGAGAAGGTGCGCCAGACGCCGCCGGGGGCCATCCCGTCCTGGGAATAGGAGGGGCTGCGGGCGCTGGTGATGCTATCGGCTCCGGGGTTGCCTGACCCCCCCAGGGGGGAGGGCGCAGCTTCTCCGAGGCTTTCCGAGGTGGACTGGGGCAGTTGTTTCTCGGTCAAAGGGTCGGCTTTCTAGATTGGCTTCAAAATGCTACTATATTTTATGCCTTTGTCCAGATTGAGTCAAATCTTGGCCTGGAAGTGTTCAGAGATGCTTTTCACTTTCCGAAAGCCCTCGTCTTCCGGGCACCTCACACCCTTGCTCCCCCTCTCCTGGAAGGAGAGGGGGAAGGTGGGGAGGACTGGGGGACACCCCCAGGCCCCTGGCAGGGGACATCGTCCCCTGCACCCCTTGAAAGTTTCCCTGGTGGCCGCATCCTGGGATTCTCCCATCTCCTGGCAGGGGACATCGTCCCCTGCATCCCTTGAAAGGGCAGGCCCCAGGCCCCCGCCAGAGGGGAAGGCCCCTCTGGACCCCCCTTTGCTGAGATGGGCGCGAGCGGGTGGGGACGCCCCCAGACCCCCGGTGCCGAGGGGCAGGCCCCGTTTACCCCTGTTGCCAAACGCCTTAGTCCGGGAGAGGGGTGGGGAAGGGGGGCAGGGGCCAGAAAGACCAGGGGTGCAGTAGCTAGGGAGTGGGGGAAAGCTCGCCTGGTATTATTCGTAGCGCTGCACACGGAATCTAAAGAGCTTCAGGCCTCCCCCGGGGTCGATGCCAGCCTTGAAGCAGCAGATGGCCACCTGCTGCTCCGCGGTCTCCACCCCCTCCAGGTCGGGGAGGAGGAGGCCGCGGCGCCCTCCGGCCTCCACCACGCAGCCGAACACCTTGGGGTCCAGCGCCTCCAGCCCATCCACGGCTTCCAGGGGAGAGAGGATGTCCACGGAATAGCTGAGGTGGGGCAGCTCCGAGGGCTGGACAGGGGGGAAGCGGGGGTCTCGGCAGGCGGAGCTGACGGCGTTGGCAATGACCTCCGCCGCCACCTGGGGGCAGGTGGGCACAAAGGTGCCGATACAGCCCCGAAGCTCGCCCCACTTCTTGATGGAGACGAAGACGCCGGCCCGCTCCCCCATCTCGGGGGTGGCGGCGAGCGGCTCCGGCATGGTCTCCTGCAGCACATAGCGCTCCACCGCCTGGCGGGCCAGGGCCGCGATGGGGTGGGGCGACTGCGCTTCAGGAGCTGACGGGTTTTCCTTTTGGCGGTTCGCTTGGGCCCGCTTCTTGATGGGGCCTTTGATGGTCATAGTGGCGGTGAGGTATCCTACCCCAAAAGGCCCCTCGTAGGACAGCACCTGCGGCTTGACCTCCAGGCCCGCCAGCGCCCCCAGGAGGATGACGATGGAGCGCAGGCCGCACTCCCCCGCCCGTTCGATGAGGTCTGGGTCAAGGGCCAGGATGCCCTGGGAATCGCGGGCCGCCACCTTCTCCACCAAGGTTTTATCGAAGACCTGGCCCAGGGGGTCGTATCCCGCGGGGGCCTCGGGCAGGAGCCGGTGGGAGAGGTCGCCGCTGGCGACTATGGCCACCCGCTTGTCCAGCTTCGCTGCCACCTTCCCCAGAATTTGGCCGAAGTGGAAGTGGGCCTCCAGGGGCAGCCAGCAGAAGGTCAGGGGCACCAGGGAGACCCCCTTGACCTTGGGGGCTAGATGGAGCATGGGGGCCATGACGCCGTGGTCCAGCTCATAGCCGCGCTGGCCCAGGACGCGGAGAGGAATCCTCGCGGCGCGAGCCTCCTCCAGGAGCAGGGTCACCGCTTCCAGGTCGTTGTCGAAGGTCAATCCCAAGCCGGGGGCGCCCCACTGGTCCATGTCGCCGTGGGTGGACTCGGCGGCCACCACGCCCATGGCGTCCAGCTGGGTCGGGCCATGGGGGCTGATGATGAAGAGCGCCTGGGGATGGCTCTGGGCCAGCGTCGAGGCCACCTTGCCCATGCCTTTGAGGGTGGCGGAGATGCGCCGCTCCTGGCCCTGTCCTACTTGAGGCACCATCAGGGGCGGGTGGGGGACGATGCACCCGAAGACCAGGCTCATGGCGTTCGGCCTCCTTCGGGGCGGGCTGCCGCCTCCCGCCAGCGCCGGGGCGGCGAGGCCGCGGTGCGGAAGTTCAGGTCGGAGCCGCATTTAGCGCAGGAGCCGTCCTTGAGGCCCACTATCCTTGAGGCATAGCCCTGCCGGGCCACCGCCGTCTCCCCGCAGCGGTAGCAGACTGTGCTCTCGGAGGCGTGTCCGGGGACATTGCCCAGATAGACGAAGCGCAGGCCCGCCTCTCGGCCCAGGGCGTAGGCGCGTTCCAGGGTGGGCAGGGGCGTGGGGGGCAGGTGGCCAAACTGGTAGTTGGGGTAGAAGCGGGTGAGGTGCCAGGGGGTGTCGTCCCCCAGGCTGTCCCGAATCCAGGCGGCGATGCCCTTGAGCTGCGCCTCGTCATCGTTCATGGTGGGGATGATGTTGGTCACCACCTCCAAGTGCATATTCCAGCGAGTTTTTGCCCGCGCCGCGGCGGCCAGGCACTCCCGCCACTGGCTGACCTTGGTCAGCTTGCGGTAGAACGCATCGGTGAATCCTTTGACATCCACCCGAAAGCAGTCCAGGTAAGGCCCGATGGTGTCCAGGGCCTCGGGGGTGATGAAGCCGTTGGTGACATAGACGGTGTAGAGGCCCGCCTCTTTGGCCAGCCGGGCCGAGTCCAGGGTGTACTCGAACCAGATGGTGGGCTCGTTGTAGGTCCAGGCGAGGCCCTGGCAGGAAAAGGTCTGGGCCATGGCCACGGCGGCCTCGGGCGGCAGGGGCTGGGCGTCGGCGCGGCGCTCCGGGGTGGCCATGGCTATCTCCCAGTTCTGGCAGTGGAGGCAGTGGAAGTTGCAGCCCCAGGTGCCCAGGGAGAAGACCAGGCTGCCGGGATAGAAGTGGAAGAGGGGCTTTTTCTCGATGGGGTCGATGTTGGCGGCGGTGGCCTCGCCGTAGTTGAGCGCCTCCAGCACGCCGCCGGTGTTGCGGCGCGCCCGGCACACCCCCAGCTGGCCGGGCTGGATGAGGCAGCGCCAGGGGCAGACATGGCAGCGCACCCGGGCGCCCGGGAGCTTGTCGTAGAGCAGGCCTTCGTGCAATAGAATCCTCGGCGCTGGAAATGCCGCTAAAATTATAGCACTTTGATGGCGTTCTCTCTAAGGGTGTATATCTCACCCACCGGCCCCCTCTCCTGCAGGAGAGGGGGAGGAGAAACAATTTGGGGGACACCCCCAGACCCCCGCCAGAGGGGCAAGGCCCCTCTGGACTCCCCATACCCCACCCTTGTTGGCCCCTGATGCTCCGTGCTAGAATTAAGGCTTAGGGAAAATCTGCCGCTAGGGGGCGCCCATGCCGCAGGACGCCATCGTGGTCCGGGGGGCCCGGGCCAATAATCTCAAGAACATCGATGTCACCATCCCCCGGGACAAGCTGGTGGTCATCACCGGCGTCTCTGGCTCGGGCAAGTCGTCCCTGGCCTTCGATACTATTTACGCCGAGGGCCAGCGCCGCTATGTGGAGTCGCTCTCCGCCTACGCCCGCCAGTTCCTGGGCCAGATGGACAAGCCCGATGTGGACTACATCGAGGGCCTCTCTCCCGCCATCGCCATCGACCAGAAGGGGGCGTCTAAGAACCCTCGCTCCACCGTGGGCACCGTCACGGAGATATACGACTACCTGCGCCTGCTCTACGCCCGGGCCGGCCACCCCCATTGCCCCCAGTGCGGGCGGGAGATAAGCCGCCAGACGGTGCCGCAGATTGTGGACGCCGTGCAGGCCCTGCCCGCAGGCAGCCGCATCCAAATCCTGGCCCCCCTGATGCGCGACCGCAAGGGGGAGCACCAGGCCATCTTCGAGGACGCCCGCAAGGCCGGCTTCGTCCGGGTGCGGGTGGATGGACGCCTCCACGACCTGTCCACCGAGTTCGACCTGGACAAGAACAAGCGCCACACCATTGAGGTGGTGGTGGACCGCCTGGTGATGGAGGCCGGCGAGGAAAAGGCCGCGGTCGCCAGCCGGGTGGCCGACTCGGTGGAGACGGCCCTGAAGCTGGGGGCAGGGGTGGCGCTGGTGGCGGTGGAGGGCGCCCCCGAGGCCTCCGGCGGCGAGAAGCAGGAGCTGCTCTTCTCCGAGCATTTCGCTTGTGTCCACTGCGGCATCAGCCTGGGGGAGATGGCGCCGCGCACCTTCTCCTTCAACAGCCCTCACGGGGCCTGCCCCGACTGCACCGGCCTGGGGGTGAAGCTGGAGGTGGACCCGGCTATGGTCATCCCCAACCCGGACCTCTCCCTGGCCGAGGGGGCCATCCGCCCCTGGGCCCGGGACGCCACCACCAGCGGCTGGTATATGAGCCTGCTCCGCTCCCTGGCGGAGCGCTACGGCTTCTCCGTGGAGGCGCCGGCGCGGGCCTTGAGCCCGGAGCAGCGGGAGCTCATCCTCTACGGCAACCAGGGGGAGCGCCTGGGGGTGCGCCACCGCAGCCGCCTGGGACGGCTCTTCGCCTGGGACACCACCTTCGAGGGGGTCATCCCCAACCTGGAGCGCCGCTACCGCACCACCGAGTCCGACTATGTGCGCTCGGAAATCCAGCGCTACATGGTGGCCAACCCCTGCCCCACCTGCCAGGGCCAGCGCCTTAAGCCCGAGTCCCTGGCGGTGACCGTGGGAGGGAGCAACATCATCCAGGTCACGAGTCAGTCGGTGCAGGACATCCTGGTCTGGAGCCGCAAGCTCGACGGCTCCGGCGACGGTCAGAGGCCCTCCCTCAACGAGCGGGAACTGACTATCGCTTATCAGATTCTCAAGGAGATTCGCTCCCGCCTGGGGTTCCTGGCGGATGTGGGGCTGGACTACTTGACCCTGAACCGGGCCACCGCCTCCCTCTCGGGGGGCGAGGCCCAGCGCATCCGCCTGGCCTCCCAGATTGGCTCCAACCTCATGGGGGTGCTCTATGTCTGCGACGAGCCCTCCATCGGGTTGCACCCCGTGGACGACGACCGCCTCATCGCCACCCTGAAGAAGCTGCGGGATTTGGGCAACACCATCCTGGTGGTGGAGCATGACGAGGCCATCATGCGGGCCGCCGACCACATCATCGACATGGGGCCGGGGGCGGGGCAGGCGGGCGGCCGGGTGGTGGCCACGGGCACGATGGCGGACATCATGGCCAATCCCCAGTCCCTCACGGGGCAGTACCTCTCGGGGGTCAAGCGCATCCCCATGCCCAGCCGGCGGCGCCGGGGCAACGGCAAGCAGCTTACCATCCGGGGGGCGCGGGCCAACAACCTCAAGGGCATCGAGGTGGCTATCCCCCTGGGCAAGCTAGTCTGTGTCACCGGCGTCTCCGGCAGCGGCAAGAGCAGCCTGGTGGATGAGATACTCTACAAGAAGCTGGCACAGATTCTATACGGCGCGCGGGAGCGCCCCGGCGACTGCGACGGCATCACGGGCCTGGAGCACCTGGACAAGGTGGTGAACATCGACCAGTCGCCCATCGGCCGCACACCGCGCTCCAATCCGGCCACCTACACTGGGGCCTTCACCCCCATGAGGGAGCTCTTCGCCACGGTCCCCGAGGCGCGGATGCGGGGCTATGCGCCCGGCCGCTTCTCCTTCAATGTGAAGGGGGGCCGCTGCGAGGCCTGCGGCGGCGAGGGCTATATCCTGGTGGAGATGCAGTTTCTGCCCGATGTCACCGTGCCCTGCGAGGTCTGCCGGGGCCAGCGCTACAACCGCGAGGCCCTGGAGGTGCACTTCCGGGGTAAGAACATCGCTGAGGTGCTGGGCCTGAGCGTGGGGGAGGCCTATGAGTTCTTCGCCGCCTTCCCCAAGGTGAAGACGAAGCTGGCTACCCTGATGGAGGTGGGCCTGGGCTATATCCGGCTGGGGCAGCCCGCCACCACGCTGTCCGGGGGGGAGGCCCAGCGGGTGAAGCTGGCGACGGAGCTGTCGCGCCGGGCCACGGGGCGCACCCTCTACATCCTGGACGAGCCGACTACCGGTCTGTCCTTCGAGGATGCGGCGGCGATGTTGCGGGTGCTCCACCGGCTGGTGGATGCCGGCAACACCGTCCTCCTCATCGAGCACCATCTGGACCTGATCAAGAACGCCGACTGGATAATAGACCTGGGGCCTGGCGCGGGGGAAGAGGGGGGCTACGTCATTGCCGAGGGGACGCCGGAGAAGCTGGCGAAGGTGGCCCGCTCCTACACCG
>JACQUO010000019.1 GCA_016210205.1 Chloroflexota bacterium | reverse complement strand
GGTGGGGGTGGTCGCGGGCCGGGGCCGCGGCGTCGGAGTGGGTGTGGTGGCGGCCAGGGTTGGGGGGGGCGTGGTCGTGGCCCGGAGGGCGGGAGTCGGTGTCGGGGCGGGCGCAGTGGCCGGGGCGGCGCAGGCCGCCAGCAGGACCGCAGCGGGCAGGAGGAGACCGCCGCCCCGGGCCATCCTGCCGAATCCCTGCGCCATGTCCCTAGACCCGGGCGGCCAGCTGGGCCATAACGGACTCGAATAGCACGCGGCCGTCGCTGCTCCCCAGCAGGGCCTCCGCGGCCCGCTCCGGGTGGGGCATCATCCCCAGCACATTGCCCTCCCGGTTGACGATGCCAGCGATGTTATTGGTGGCGCCGTTGGGGTTGGCCTCCGCCGTCGCCTCGCCCTGGGGCGTGGTGTAGCGGAAGACCACCCGGCCCGTCTCCTCCAGCTCCCGCAGGGTGGCCGCGTCGGTGTAGTAGCGACCCTCCCCGTGGGAGATGGGGATGGCCAGCACCTGGCCCGGACGGCAGAGGCGGGTGTAGGGGGTGTGGGCGTTCTCCACCCGCAGGTGGGTCTGCTGACAGCGGAACTGGAGGTGGTTGTTGCGCAGCAGCGCCCCCGGCAGAAGCCCGGCCTCGCAGAGTATCTGAAAGCCGTTGCAGATGCCCCAGACCAGCCCGCCCCGGGCGGCGAACTGAGCTACCGCTGCCATCACCGGGGAGAAGCGGGCGATGGCCCCGCAGCGCAGGTAGTCGCCGTAGGAGAAGCCTCCGGGCAGGATGAGGCAGTCGTAGCGGGAGAGGTCCCGCTCCTTGTGCCACACATAGTCCACGGGCTGGCCCAGCACCTGGGACAGGACATAATGGCAGTCACCGTCGCTCCAGGTGCCGGGGAAGACCACCACGCCGAACCGCAAAGGTAACCTCTCTGAAATAGAAAAAGGGGGCTTCTCCCGTGTCTCAGGGCCGGAGGGAAGGGCCGGGCCTCACTTGCCGCCCAGGAGCTCCGTTACCACCGCGTTAATCACGGAGCCTTCGGCCTTGCCCCGGAACTGCGCCACGAGTTGGGGCATCACCTTACCCTTGTCGCCCGGCCCCCGGGCCCCCACCTCGGCGATGATGGCCCGGGCCGCCGCCGCGATTTCCTCGTGGGAGGCCTGCTGGGGCAGATAGGACAGGATGATGGCCAGCTCCGCCTCTTCCCTGGCGGCCATGTCGAGGCGTTTGACCTTGGTGTATTCCTCGATGCTCTCCCGGCGCTGGCGGGCCTCTTTGGCCAGGACCTGGAGGACTCCCGGCTCGTCCAACTCCTTGCCTGGCCCCAGGGCCATGGTGGCATAGCCGAGGCTGGAGCGCAACAGACGGATGACCCCCAAGCGCTCCTTCTGGCCGCGCCGCAGGGCCTCCTTCATGTCGGCCTCCAGCCGCTCTTGAAGCTTCATCGTCTCTACCAAACGGGCCAAACCCGGAGCTTAAGCGCTCCGGGCGGTCTTACGCCTTTTGGCGGCTTCTTTCTTCTTGCGTTTGATGCTGGGCTTCTCGTAGTATGTCCGGCGCCGGGCCTCCGAGAGGATACCCTCCTGCTGCACCTTCTTGGTGAAGCGTTTCAGGGCTGACTCGAAGGCCTCGTTATCGCCAACTTTGACCTCTAGCACATATCCCCCTCCCTTCCTGCCGGCAGGAGCCCCAGCCGTTAGTTAGGCCAGGGCATTATAGCCCGCCTCAGATGGGCGTGTCAATTTGGCGGGCCGGCCTCCCCCTCTCCTGAAGGAGAGGGGGCCAGGGGGCGAGGTGACCCTGGGAGAGGATGAAGGTGAGGTAATCCTCTGGGGTGATGCTACACTAGGGAGCCGGCTGGCGGCTCTCTTCGGCCCGGGGGGCGGACTTGCGCCGTGTCCGCCAGCCCGTCTCCGGGAGGAAGAGGCCGATAATAAAGAGGCTCAGGGCGAAGGGGGCAGCCACCGCCAGGCCCCACTGCAGGGAGCCGGTGGCCTGATAGATGCTGCCCACCAGGATGGGGCCGATGGCGCCCCCCCAGGGGTTGAAGGTCATCTGCAGGCCCTGGGCTACCGCCACCTCCCGGGGGGAGAGCTCCTTCATCTCGAAGGGGATGGTGCGCACCACGGGGACGGGCAGGAAGGCGAAGAAGCCCACCAGGAGCAATAGTCCCGCCAGGACCGGTATGGCGGTGACGAAGATGAGCCCCAGATAAAGGGGCGGCATGGCCAGCCCCGCTAGCCAGACCAGGGGCCGCCTTAGCCCCAGCCGGTTCGAGATGAACCCTGAGGAGATGGCCCCTATCACCGAGCCCAGGGGGAAGAGGCTCATGAGGGCGCCGGCGGCGGCGATGGATAGCCCCCTCTCCTGGACCATGAAGGTGGGCCAGAAGGTGGCGAAGGCGGCCCAGGCCACCAGGCCCCCCATCTGGCAGGACGCCACCAGGAACAGCCGCTTATGGCGTCCCAGGGCCTTTATGGGGGACTCCCGCTGCCCAGCCAGGCTCTCCTGGTACTGGGGGGTGAGGCGCTCCCGGGAGAGGGTGACCCAGAGGAGCCCCACCACTACCAGGAAACCTGCCAGGCCGAAGTAGATGTTGCGCCAGCCCCAGACCAGGAACAGAGGGATGATGGCTAAAGAGAGGACCTGGGCGGAGCTGAAGACCGTGGACTCCAGGCCGTTGATGGCGGCGAACCGGTGCGGCGGGAACCACTGCCGCACCAGGAGGGCATAGGCCTGCATCCGCGAGATGGCGAAGCCCACGAAAACAAAGCGGGCGGCGAAGAGCACGGCAAAGGACGGCGCCCAGCCCGCGGCCCAGGCCGCTAGGGCCGCGCCCACGGTGGCTAGGGCCACCACTTTTTTGGGGCTGTAGCGAGAGAGCAGGGCCGCATAGGGCAGGCTCACCAGGGCCGTCACCAGCCAGTTGGCGGCGCCCAGCAGGCCCGCTTGGGCCGGGGAGAGGCCCAGGTCCCGGGTGATGTCCGGGAGCAGCACCCCCAGGGAGAAGACCATCAGCACGAAGGCGAGGTCGAAGCTCCAGAAGACCGCCATGACCACCCAGGCGTAGCGAGGCGTGCGGTCTGGGTTACCCGAATGCTCAGCCAAAGGCACCCCCAGATTGGCTGACGGCGGCGGGTAGGGTGAAGGTGAAGGTGGCGCCCCGGCCCGCCTCAGGTGGGCTCTCCACCGCTACCCGCCCGCCCTGGGCCTCCACCAGCTGCTTGACGATGGCCAGCCCCAGGCCGGAGCCTCCCGAGGCCCGGCTCCGGGAGGGGTCGGCCCGATAGAAGCGCTCGAAGAGGTGGGGCAGGGCCTCGGGGCTGATGCCGGGGCCGGTGTCCGTCACGGACACAGCCAGACACCCCTCCTGGCCTTGGGTCTCCAGAAGGGCCTGTCCCTCCACCCGGATTTCCCCGCCCGAAGGCGAATAGCGCAGGGCATTGCTGAGGAGATTCCCCAGCACCTGGGCCACCCGGTCGGGGTCCGCCAGGGCCAGGGGCAGGCTCGGGGCGAAGTCCGCGGCCAGGCGCACGCCTTTGGCGGCGGCCTGAAGCTCTAGGGCCGAGAGCGCTTTTTGGGCCAGCTCCGCCAGGTCTGTGGGCACCGGGCGCAGCTCCAGCTGCCCCGCCTCGGCCAGGGAGAGGGTGCGCAGGTCCGTGACCAGACGGGAGAGCAGCAGCACCTCCTCCTGGAGGACGGCCAGGTTCTCTTTTGTGGGCGACATCACGCCGTCCAGCATGGCCTCCACCTGGCCCTGAAGCACCGTGAGGGGGGTGCGCAGCTCGTGGGCGATGTCCGCAGCCATATGGCGGCGCAGCTCCTCATCTCGGGCCAGGGCCTCGGCCATGGTGTTGAAGGCGGCGGCCAGCTGCCCCACCTCGTCCCGGGAGGCCACCGCCACCCGCTGGGCGCGGTCGCCCCCGGCGATGGCCTGGGCGGCCAGGGTGAGACGCTGCAGGGGGGCCACGGTCTGGCGGGCCAAATACAGGCTGAGGCCCAAGGCAACCAGCACTCCGGCCCCGGCCGTCAGCCAGAGGGCGGCGGACACACTCCCCAGGAAGTCCTGCTCCTGGGGGCCCATCACCATCATGCCGCCGGTGCCCATCATCTGGAGATGACGGCCCGTCATCTCCAGATAGGCGCCGAACTCCCGGGCGGTGAGCTGACCAATGAGGAGGGAGGCTACCCCTACGCTGATGACGGCGGTGAGGACGAAGGCCAGGGTCAGCTTGAAGCTGAGGGACCTCACGGCGCGCCCTCCAGCCGGTAGCCCACGCCCCGGACAGTGGCGATGCGGCACCCCGGTTTTCCCGGAGGGGCCAGCTTCAGGCGCAGGTTCTTGATGTGGCTGTCGATGGTGCGTTCCAGGCCCTCGTAGTCCTCGCCCCGGGCCAGGTCCAGGAGCCGCTGGCGGGAGAGGACGCGCCCGGGGTTTTGGGCCAGGGCCGCCAGGAGCTTGAACTCCGTGAGGGTGAGCTCCAGGGGCCGGTCGGCGCAGCGGGCCTCATGCCGCGCCAGGTCAATATATAGCTCTCCCAGGGAGATGGCCTCCTCCGGGGCCGCCGGGGCCCCGGCTCGGCGTAGCACTGCCCGCACCCGGGCCACCAGCTCCCGGGGGCTGAAGGGCTTGGTGACATAGTCGTCGGCCCCCAGCTCCAGGCCGATGAGCTTGTCCGCCTCCTCGCTGCGGGCGGTGAGCATGATGATGGGCACCGCCGACTCCCGACGTATGGTGCGGCAGACCTCCCGGCCATCCAGCTCGGGGAGCATGAGGTCCAGCACCACCAGGTTAGGGCTTTCCCGCCGGAAGGTGGCCAGGGCGGCGCGGCCGTCCCCGGCGGTGCTCACCCGGTAGCCCTCGCGCTCCAGGTAGAGGCGCACCACGTCCACGATTTTGGGCTCGTCGTCCACCACCAGGATTTTCTCGTTGGACATATCCATGTAATCTTACCATAAAAAGACGGGGGCGAAGGTGGCAGACACCCTCGCCCCTGAGCTAGCGGATGGAGTTAAGCTATCTCCAGCTGCCCATCATGTTGCCGTAGCTGCCGCCCATCATGCCGCTACCCATGCCCTGCCAGGTTCCAGTGGTGCCGGTGGTTCCGTTGGTGGTGCCCCAGCCGCCCATCATACCGCCGGTGCCGCTCATCATGCCGGTGCCCATCTGCCCGCCCATGCCCTGCCACATCTGGTCGAAGCTGCCCGCCCCGTGGATGCTTTCGTGCTGGGCCTTCATCTCTTCCAGGGTCAGGCCGCAGTGGTTGCTGACCTGGGGGTTCGTGGTGGGTGGGGTCTGGGCCCGGGCATTGCCTGCCAGGCTCAGGGCCGCCACCAGAGCCAGGGCCACGATGCCGAGGATGACCAAAGTCTTTGTCTTCATTGCCTTTCTCCTTGTGGTTTTGGGGTGTTGTCCCCGCTTTTCTTTTCTGACTTCAGATTAGCAGGGCTGTGTGGAGGTTTTATGAAAAAGGGGTGCAAAATGGGCTGAAATGGGAAAAGGGGGTGCAGGGGGCTTGGCCCCCTGCCGTGGGGCTGGGGGTGTCCCCCAGTCTCCCTTACCTTCCCCCTCTCCTGGGCGGAGAGGGGGACACAGGGGGTGAGGTGTCCAGCAGGCTGGGGATTGATGGCGTTGCAGAGCGTTGAGAAACGCTCTCGCTTGTGCCCATTCCCGCAAGGGCATTCATGGCCTATAATAGAAAGAAGGGCCGCTTGCGACAAGAAGGAGTTCTATGGGGGGCTTGAGCTTGCAGGGCCAGGTGGCCATCATCACCGGCGGCACCGGAGGCCTGGGCCCGGCGGTGCTCGGTGCCTTCCTGAAGTCGGGGGCCCAGGTGGTGGCCCCCGTGCGGGAGCGGGCCAAGCTGGACGCCCTGCGTCCCTCCTTGGGCGAGGCAGAGGCTCGGCTCCGGGCCCTGGAGGCCGATGTCACCCAGGAGGAGAGCGTCGCCGCCTTCACCCTGCAGGTGATGCGGGACCTGGGCCGCATCGATATCCTGGTGAACCTGGTGGGGGGCTTCGCCGGCGGCGCTTCCTTGGCGGAGACCGCCACCGCTGACTTCCAGCGCATGTTGGACCTCAACCTCAAGTCCGTCTTCCTCTGCTCCCGGGCCGTCCTGCCCCAGATGCTAAAGCAGGGTCGGGGCAAAATCATCAGCGTCGCCTCCCGGGCCGGGCTCAAGGGGGCGGCCAGGGTGGGCCCTTACAGCGCCGCCAAGGCCGGGGTCATCCTCCTCACCGAGTCCCTATCCGAGGAAGTGAAGCACCTGGGCCTCAATGTCAACTGCATCCTCCCCAGCGTGATTGACACCGAGGCCAACCGGAAGGCCATGCCCAAGGCCGACTTCTCCCGGTGGGTGAGGCCGGAGGAAATCGCCTCGGTGCTCCTCTTCCTGGCCTCGGACGCGGCCCGAGCCATCCAGGGGGCGGCCATCCCCGTCTATGGGAGGGCTTAGGATGGATAAGGCCCGGCTCCTGGAGTTTCTGCGTCAGATGCTCCTCATCCGCCGCTTCGAGGAGAAGTCGGCGGAGATGTATGCCCGGGGCAAAATCGGGGGCTTCCTGCATCTCTACATTGGACAGGAAGCCACCGGCGTGGGGGTCATCGCCGCCCTGCGGCCCGAAGACCACATCGTCACCACCTACCGGGAGCATGGCCACGCCTTGGCCCGGGGCCTGGAGCCGGGGGCTATCATGGCGGAGCTCTTCGGCAAGGCCACCGGCGTCAGCCACGGCAAGGGCGGCTCCATGCACCTCTTCGACGCCAGCAAGAACTTCTGGGGCGGCTATGCCATCGTGGCCGGCGGGATGCCCATCGCGGTGGGCCTGGCCCTGGCCGCCCAGTACCGGGGCGAGGCCAGAATCGTCCTCAACATCTTCGGCGACGGGGCGGTGAACGAGGGCGAGTTCCACGAGGCCCTGAATTTAGCATCTGTCTGGAAGCTCCCCGTCCTCTTCCTGTGCGAGAACAACCTCTACGCCATGGGCACTGCCATCGCCCGGGTCAGCGCCGTGCCCGAAGTCTATCGTCGCGCCGCCGCCTACGACATCCCCGCCCAGCGGGTGGACGGCCAGGATGTGGAGGCGGTCTATGAGGCTGCCCAGGCGGCGGTGGAGCAGGTCCGCTCGGGCCGGGGGCCTTATCTGCTGGAGGCGGTGACCTACCGTTTCCGGGGCCACTCCATGGCCGACGCCGTCCTCTACCGCACCCGGGAGGAGGAGGAGCAGTGGAAGGCTCGCGACCCCATCGAGCTCCTGCGGCGGCGCCTGGAAAAGGACGGGCAGCTCACCGGCCCGGAGCTCGCTGCCCTCCAGGCCGAGGCGGAGCAGGTGGTGGCGGCGGCGGTGGCTTTCGCCGAGGCCAGCCCGCCCCCGCCGCCGGAGGCGCTCTACGAGGATGTCTATGCCTAGAGGCGGTTGGGAAATTCACTCCTGGGGGAGTGCAGAGGGAGCGGCGTCCCCTCTGCCAGGGGCCTGGGGGTGTCCCCCAACTCCTTCCCCTCCCTTCTCCTAGCCGAGGAAGGGGAGTCCAGAGGGGCCAGCCCCTCTGGCGGGGGTTTGGGGGTGTCCCCCCACGTCTAATCTGTCTCCCCCTTTCCTGGCCAGGACGGGGGTCAGGGGGATGGCCGAAAGAGTTTCTCACCCAGCGAGGTGAGCTATGCCGGTGATGACCTACCGCGAGGCCCTGGCCCTCACCCTCCGCGAGGCCCTCCAGGAGGACGAGCGGGTCTTCATCATGGGCGAGGACATCGGGGCCTATGGTGGAACCTACGCCGTGACCCGGGGCTTCTTGGCGGAGTTCGGGGAGCGGCGCATCCGGGACATGCCCATCGCCGAGTCCATCATCGTGGGGAGTGCCGTGGGCGCGGCCATGGCGGGGCTGCGGCCCGTGGTGGAGCTCATGACCATCAACTTCAGCCTCCTGGCCATGGACCAAATCGTGAACCATGCCGCCAAGGTGCGCTATATGTCCGGGGGCCAGGTCAAGGTGCCCCTGGTCATCCGCGTCCCCAGCGGCGGCGGCAACCTCCTGGGGGCCCAGCACTCCCAGAGCCTGGAGGGCTGGTATGCCCATGTCCCCGGCCTCAAGGTGGTGGCCCCCTCCACCCCCGCCGACGCCCGGGGCCTCCTGCGGGCGGCCCTGAGGGACGACAACACGGTGCTCTTCGTGGAGAACGCCTTGCTCTACGGCACCAAAGGGGAGGTGCCCGAGGGCAAGTATGAGATACCCCTGGGCCGGGCGGACATCAAGCGGGCTGGAAGTCAGGTTACGCTGGTCTCCTACTCGCGCCTGGTGCTCTCCTGCCTGGAGGCGGCCCAGCGCCTGGCGGGAGAGGGCATTGAGGTCGAGGTCATTGACCTGCGCTCCCTGCGGCCCCTGGACATGGACACGGTGCTGGCCTCGGTGAAGCGCACCCGGCGGGCGGTGGTGGCGGAGGAGACCTGGAAGACCGGAGGCTTCGGCGGCGAGGTTATTAGCCTGATTTACGAGGGGGCCTTCGACCACCTGGACGCCCCCGTGGGCTGGGTGGCCGGGGCCGAGGTGCCCATGCCCTACGCCCGCAACTTGGAGAAGGCCGCCCTCCCCACCGCCGACGATGTGATTAAGGCAGTGAAGAAGCTCTTCTGAGGGGACTCTGTGGATAATCACATGCTGTCATTCTGAGCGAAGCGAAGAATCTCATGTAAGGAGCGAGCGACCCTTCGCTGCGCTCAGGGTGACATGAGGTGAGCCGAGGCTGGGGATGTAAGGAGATAATAAGCCCATGGCATATGAAGTGGTCATGCCCCAGATGGGCGCCGACATGAAAGAGGGTCGCCTGGTGCGCTGGCTCAAGGCTCAGGGCGACCCTGTCTCCCGGGGCGAGCCTATCGCCGAGATTGAGACCGACAAAGCCATCGTCGCTATGGAGGCCTTCGAGGGTGGCATCCTGGGCCGCATCATAGCCCAGGAGGGCGATATCGTCCCCGTGGGTAGGGTCGTCGCCCTCATCGTCGCCCCCGGCGAGGCTGTCCCCGAGGTGAAAGCGCCGGTGTCGGCAGCCGCCCCGGTGGCCCCAGCGCCCTCCCCGGCTGCTGCCGAGGAGGCGGGTCGCCTCCTGGCCTCCCCGGCGGCCCGGCGCCTGGCCCAGGAGCGGGGCGTGGCCCTGGGCCAGGTGCGGGGCACTGGCCCCCAGGGGCGCATCACCAGCGAGGATGTGGAGGCTTATCTTAAACCGGCCTCCACCACCCCAAGTGCCCCGGACGCACCAAGTTCAATGAGGGCGGCCATCGCCCGGCGCATGGCCCAGAGCAAGCGGGAGGCCCCCCACTTCTATCTCACGGTGGAGGTGGACATGGGGGCGGCCCTAGCCCAGCGGGAGTCCCTCAACCGAGGCCTCTCCGCCCAGGAGCACATCACCGTCACCGACCTGCTGGTCAAGGCGGCGGCCCTGGCCCTGGGTAAATTCCCTCAGTTCAATGCCTCCTATCTGGAAGGGAAGCGGGTGGACCATCCCGCCACCAACATCGGCATCGCCATCGCCCTCCCGGAGGGCCTCATCGCCCCGGCGGTGCTGGACTGCGCCCATAAGTCCCTCGCCGCCATCGCTGCCGCCAGCAAGGACCTGGCGGAGCGGTCCCGGGGCGGCGTGCTCAAGCCCGAGGAGTACACGGGGGCCACCTTCACCGTGAGCAACCTGGGCATGTTCGGCGTGGAATCGTTCGTGGCCATCATCCCGCCGCCCCAGGCCGCCATCCTGGCGGTGGGGGCCGTCCGGCCCACGCCCGTGGTGCGAGGGGCGCAAATCGTGGTGGCCCAGACGATGAAGGCCACCCTCTCCGCCGACCACCGCCTCGTCGACGGCGCCGAGGCGGCCCGGTTCTTGGGCGAAATCAAGGCCATCCTGGAGGAGCCGGTGCGGCTTCTGGGGTGAGGCAATGGTCTGTTATAAAGGAGGCAAGCCATGATTAAGGGACTGAACTACATCAACGGGAAGTGGCAGCCGGCCCAGGGCCAGGAGACCTTCCAGAGCCGCAGCCCCGCCCACACCGACCAGGTTATCGGCGTCTTCCCCAAGTCCAAACGCGAGGATGTGGAGGCGGCGGTCAAGGCCGCTCGGGCCGCTTACCACGACTGGCGGGCCCTGTCCCGCATCAAGCGTGGCGAGTACCTGGATACCTTCGTCCAGCTGGCCAAGGCCCAGGCCGAGGAGATGGCCCGCCTCATGGCCCAGGAGATGGGCAAGGCCCTCAACGAGTGCCGCGCCGATGTCACCGAGGGCATCCACATGGCCCAGTTCATGGCGGGCCGCTCGCGCATGCCCAGCGGCGATGTGGTGGCCTCCGAGCTGCCGGAGAAGGATGCCTACATGCTGCGCCGTCCCAAGGGCGTGGTGGCGGCCGTCACCCCTTTCAACTTCCCTTTCGCCATCCCCCTGTGGCTCATCGCCCCGTCCCTTCTGGAGGGCAACACCGTGGTCTTCAAGCCGGCCGGGGACACCGCGGGCGTGGGCTTCCGCCTGATGGAGCTGCTGGCGGCCGCCGGCCTGCCGCCGGGGGTCCTGAATTTGGTCCTGGGCAGCGGCGAGGAGGTGGGCTGGCCCCTGGTGGAGCACCCCGAGGTGGATGTCATCCTCTTCGTGGGCTCCTATGCCGTGGGCAGCCGCATCAAGGAGCTGGCGGCCCGGGACTATCGCAAGATGGCCGCCTGCGAGATGGGGGGCAAGAACGGTCTCATCGTCTTCGATGACGCCGACCTGGACCTGGCGGCCAACGCCGCTGTAATCTCGGCCTTCAAGACCGCCGGACAGCGCTGCACCTCCGCCTCCCGGCTTATCGTCCAGGAGAAAGCCCTCAAGCCCTTCTTGGACCGCTTCCTTAGCCTGACCAAGCGGCTCAGCATCGGCGACCCCACGGATGAGCGGCTCTTCATGGGCCCCGTGGTGAACCAGGCGGCCCAGAAACGGATAGTCTCCTACAACGACCTGGCTCGCAAAGAAGGGGCCAAGGTGCTGGTGGAGGGCGGCCTTCTCAAGGGAGACGGCTACGACCAGGGCTACTTCATGCGGCCCTTCGTGTATCAGATGGACTGGGGCCCGGCTCGGGTGCTGCGGGAGGAGGTCTTCGGGCCTCATGTGGCCGTGGTTCCCTTCCGCACCGTGGACGAGGCCATCCATATCTACAACGACACCGAGTATGGCCTGGCCCTGGCGGTCATCACCGAGGACTTCCGCAAGGCGCGCCGGGTGCGCGATGAGTGCGAGTACGGGGTGGGCTATGTGAACCTGCCCACCATCGGGGCGGAGGTGCACCTGCCCTTCGGCGGCCTCAAGAAGAGCGGCACGGGGATGCCCTCGGCCAGCACCCTCATCGATGTGATTACCCACCGGGTGGGGTGGACGGTGAACCACGCCCGGGAGGTCAAGCTGGCCCAGGGCCTGAGCGCCAAGATAGGCTGAAGCGGCAGGGCCAGGCGGGTTGGCCTGAGCCTTCTGCTGGGGGCTATTCCCAGGTTATAGCCGAGGCGTCGGACACGGCCTTCTTCTGGGCGGCCAACTCCCGAATTTTCAGGATGCCGAGGTTGGTGTCGTCGCTGAGCAGAACCCAATCCTTCTCTTTGGGAGCATTGGGGGTGGCCCCCACCCGGCGCGCCTTGGCGGTCTTCTTGTTGATATAGATACCCGTAGCCATGCCTGCCTCCTTCTTGATGCGTTGGTAACTCTTGTGTGATATTATATCAGCCGTAGCTGACGCCGCAAGGGGCGGCCATAGGAGCCGTAGAAGATGCTAGCCAGGCCAGCGGTCATCAAAGCCGCTCCAGGGGGGCGGAGGCGGGCCATGCGCCTCCTGCAGATTGGGTTGGTCCTGGTCTTAGTGGGGGCTGTCCTCTGGAGCTGGACGGCCAACACCTCTGGGACCATCTCCCCTCCCCACAGCCTGGGCACCCTGACCTTGAAATCTCAGGTGGTGGGGCCCGAGGCGGTGGCCCAGGTATCCGAGCTCCATGGCAAGAAGCTACCCATTCAGGATGCTTTTGTGGCCCGCTACACTGGGGCTCAGGGCGCCCTCACCGCCTGGGTGAGCCTTTCCGCCTCGGAGAGCGAGGCTGCAGACCTCCTCCAGAGGATGCTGGAGGGGATTCGAGCGGGCAACCGGATGTTCACTGGTCTGACCCAGGAGCAGCTTAAGGGCAGGGATGTCTACCGGGTCTACGGCCAGGGGCAGAGCCATTACTTCTATCGCTCCGGTGTTCGGGTGGTCTGGCTCGCCATCGAGGCGGGCGACGGGCCGGCCCTCCTGAAGGCGGCGCTGGACTCCCCTCTGTAAGGGCCGCCTTGACCCCACTGCGGTTTCCCGTTAAGCTGAGGTAAACGCTATGAATGGCATCGTCATCAACATTGACCCCGTGGCCCTGCACCTGGGGGGCTTCGCCGTCCGCTGGTACAGCCTGGCGGTGGGGGCGGCCATCCTTTCCGCCATCCTGGTGGCGGCCCGAGAGGCCCGTCTGCGAGGTATCCCCGGCGATGAAATCTACTCCCTGGCCCTCTGGGCGGTGCCCGCGGGGTTCGTGGGGGCGCGCCTTTTTCATGTGATAGACCGGTGGGACTTCTATGGGGCCAACCCCTGGTCCATCCTGGCCATCCAGAATGGGGGACTGGCCATCTGGGGTGGCGTGGCCCTGGGCGTCCTGGCGGGGGTCCTCTACGGGCGGGCCCGGGGCCTCTCCCTGGGGGTCCTGGCCGATGCCATCGCCCCCGGCCTTCTCGTCGGCCAAATCGTGGGTCGCCTGGGCTGCATCGTCAACGGCGATGCCTTCGGGGCGCCCACCAATCTGCCCTGGGGCTTCATCTACACCAACCCCGGCGCCATGCTTCCCCCGTCCCTGGCGGGCATTCCCACCCATCCCTATCCCGTCTATGAGATGCTGTGGAACCTGGCCTTGCTGGCGCTCCTCTGGCGGCTGCGGGGCCGCCTCCCCCGGCCGGGGATGCTCACCTTCGTCTATTTGGGGGGCTACTCTCTGGGACGGCTCCTGCTGACATCGGTGCGGCTGGAGGAGATAGTCTTCTTCGGTCTCCAGCAGGCGCAGGCCCTGGGCCTGGCGGGGATGGTGGTGGCGGCGGTGGCCCTGGGGGTGCTGGCGCGCCGTCCCGTCCCCATGGTGAAGGCCAGACCCTCGCCGCGATAGGAGAGAGACAGCCATGGACCACGCCCACTGCCCCAAATACATCCACGCCCACGATTACCTGGGCCATCCCCACGAGCACACCCACCGGCCCCAGGCCAAGCGCCAGCTCATGCTCAGCATCGGCCTCACGGGCGTCATGATGGTGGTGGAGGTGGTGGCGGGCATCCTCACCAACAGCCTGGCCCTCATCTCCGACGCCGGCCACATGCTGACCCACTTCTTCGCCCTGGCGGTGAGCCTGGGGGCCATCTACCTGGCCGCCCGGCCCACGGGGAGGCACCTGTCCTTCGGCCTCTACCGGGCCGAGGTGCTGGCGGCCCTCTTCAACGGGGTCACCCTGCTCCTCATCACCGCCTATATCTTCTGGGAGGGCTATCAGCGCATCCTGGCTCCCGAGCCGGTCTTGAGCCGGCAGATGCTGGCGGTGGCGGTCATCGGCCTCCTGGTGAATTTGGTCTGCGCCTGGATTCTCAGCCAGGTCAGCAGCGAGGGCCTCAATCTGCGCAGCGCCTTCCTCCACATGATTGGGGACACCGTTTCCTCGGTGGGCATCGTGTCTGGTGCCATCATCATCATGCTCACCGGCTGGAACATCGTTGATCCCATCCTCAGCATCCTCATCGCTGCCGTCATCCTGGTCTGGGCCGCGGGGCTGCTGCGGGACTCGGTGCGGGTGCTCCTGGAGACCACCCCCAGGCATCTTAAGGTGGAGGAGGTGGAGCGCTTCATCCTGGCGCAGGTGCCCGAGGTGAAGCATGTCCACGATGTCCATATCTGGGAGATAACCTCCCGTATGTACACCATGACGGCCCATGTGGCCCTGGAGGACCGCGCCGTCAGCGAGGCCCAGAGGGTGCTGGAGGAGGTGGCCGACCTCCTGAGCCACCACTTCGACATCGAGCACGCCACCCTGCAGCTAGAGGTGGCCTCTAAAGTCCACGCCTGAGCCCCGTCCCCTCCGCCATGCCCGCCTCCCCCGGCTCCCCGCTGGCGGGAACCGGTAAGAGTGCCCCGGTGGAACCTCAGCCCTCCCCTGTCCTCTCCCTGGTCATCCCCGCCTACAACGAGGAGCGGCGTCTCGGCCCCGCCCTGGAGGCCGCCACCGCCTATCTGGAGCAGCGCGGGCAGCCCTGGGAGCTTCTGGTGGTGGACGACGGGAGCCGGGATGCCACCGCCGCCCGGGCGCGGGCCTGGGCCGCCTCCCACCCCCAGGTGCGGCTGCTCCAGAACGAGGTGAACCGGGGAAAAGGCTACGCGGTGCGGCGCGGCCTCCTGGCGGCCCGTGGCAGATATGTGGGCTTCATGGATGCTGACCTCTCCGCCCCCCTGGAGAACCTGGAGCGGGCCTGGCCCTGGCTGGAGGCCGGCTATGATGTGGCCATCGGCTCCCGCTTCCTCCCCGGGTCGGAAATCACCGCCGGCCAGCCCCGGCTGCGGGCCGCCTCCTCTTGGGCCATCCATCTCCTTATCCGGCAGGCGCTGGGATTGGAGTTTAGAGACACCCAGTGCGGGTTCAAGCTCTTCCGCCAGGAGGCGGCCCGGGCCATCTTCTCCCTGGCCCGGGTCGAGGGCTTCCTCTTCGACGCCGAGGCCCTGTGCCTGGCGCGCCGCCTGGGCCTGGCGGTGAAGGAGTTCCCCATCACCTGGCGCAACGACCCCGACAGCCGGGTGCGCTTCCGGAGGCATGCCCTGCCCATCCTGGTGGAGTTGGTGAGAATCCGCCTTCGCCTGGGCTGAAGTTGATAGTGTGGCTGTTAGCGCGGGGAAGTCCAGAGGGCGCAGCCCTTTGGCAGGGGGTTTGGGGGAACCCCCCCCCAATATTTCATCGTCTCCCTCTCCCTTTTGGCAGGAGGACGGCTCTTAGGTGAGTCCAGGGGGCACCGCCCCCTGGCGGGGGTCTGGGGGTGTCCCCCAGAGTAATATTGTCGTCCCCCTCTCCCTTCACAAGGGAGAGGGGGATACAGGGGGTGAGGGTTTGGCCCCCCCTAGTCCCAGAGGGGGTTTAAGACCAGGCCCGCGGGCAGCTTGGGGTAGAAGTAGGTGGACTTCTGGGGCACCCGCTCCCCGGCATCGGCCACCGCCAGGATTTGCTCGATGCTGGGGGGGTTGAGGTAGAGGGTGGCCTGAAACTCCCCGGCGTCCACCCGGGCCCGCGCCTCCAGCCCATCCCGGGTGTAGTCCAGGCAGCGCTGCTCCTCCCCAGAGCCCTCGATGCCGCAGATAGGCCCCACTATCAGGTGGTGGAGGAGGCTCACATCCAGCGACTGGCTGGGATGCAGGTGGTTCGGCGGGGCAGGGGGCAGCCGCACCAGGGAGAAGCTCCCCCCGGCCAGGTAGAGGCCGAAACAGGGGCCTTCCCGGCCCGCCCGGGCCAGGGCCTCCAGCCAGCCCGCCAGGGTGTCGGCGTAGCTGGCCTGGGGGGTGGGCCGCGGCTCCACGGCGAAGGTGCGGGAGAGCTCCAGGGCCAGGCCCGCCGCCCGCGTGGGGGAGAGGCCCCGCACCAGCCGGTGGGTGGGCAGGAGCACCAGACCGGGGTCGAAGGCCCCCAAAAGGGCCATCATCACATAGCCCGTGGCGGCCGGGGCCAGCCCCATCTCCTGGGAGTAGGCCAGGGCCGTCTCGTAGCGGTGATGCCCGTCGGCGATGTAGAGGGTTTCCCGGGAGAAGGCCTGGGTTATCTCCCGCACCAGACCCCCGTCGGCGATGGCCCAGATTTTGTAGCCCACGCCGTAGGTGTCCTGGGCCTGGCTGGTGGGGGGCAGGCCTGCCAGGCGGGGGATGAGGCTGGAGAGGCCGTGGCGGCGGAAGAGCCCCATGATGGGGCTGATGTTGACGCGGCAGGCCCGCAGCAGGGCCAGGCGGTCCGCCTTGGGCCCCTTGAGGGTGGCCTCGTGGGGGCGGATGTTGCCCTTGGGGCTCAGCTCCTCCAGGCGCACCCGGGCCAGCATGCCCCAGCGGCGCCGCTCCTGGCCCCGGTAGGGGAAGCTGTGCTCCAGCAGATAAAAGGCGGGCGACTCCTCCCGAATAAGAACTTTGCGGTCAAGCCAGCCCTGGAGGGTGGCGGATGCCTGACGGTAGCGGTCGGCCCCCAGCGGAGCCATCGCCTCCTCCCGGGCCAGTTCCAGGCGGATGATGTTGTGGGGGCTGCTGCGGTAGAGCAGCTCCTGCTCGTCGGGGGTGATGATGTCGTATGGCGGCGCGATAGCCCGGGACAGGTCGGGGACCTGGGCCGGGTTGTATCTCAGCCCGCGGAAGGGAAGGACTTCAGCCACACTTATCCCCTAGCCAGCCTTTGCTGGGACGGATTGGTGGCAGTATAGCAAAAGGAGGCTTCAGGGGGAAGGGTCTCCGCTCAAAGCAGAGTGCTGGAAAAGAGGAGTGCAGAGGGGCGAAGCCCCTCTGCCAGGGGTCTGGGGGTGTCCCCCAGCTTCATTCAATTCCCCCTTCCTGGCTAGGAAGGGGGACAGGGGGATGGTCGAAGGGGTTCTTTAAGCACTCTGCAAAGGAAGAAGCGGGGCCTCGCGAGGAAGCCCCGCCCCATGGCTTTTGGTAGCGCATACGGGATTCGAACCCGTGATCTCCGCCTTGAGAGGGCGGCGTCCTTGGCCGCTAGACGAATGCGCCGTAAGATGCTCTGATATTGTATCAAAGCGCTGTAAGCCAATCAGCTATGACGAGTCCGACCCCACCTGGGTAAGCTCTCGCCTCGACTAATCTTAACGCAGCTCCTCAAATTCTTCAGCGCTGAGCTTGGCATCCCTGAGGATTTTCCCCAAGATGCCTTTCCCCAAATCTTTGCCGCGATGCATCGGCACGGTGGTCCACCGGCCATCGGCATGGTGAAAAACTGCGTGGCTTCCACTTTGGCGGATGCGAGCAAACCCCAGTCTCTCCAATATTCGCGTCACTTCGTCAGGCTTGGCGGGCCTGAGCTTAGGCAACTATATGCACCTCATCCACGGCAACCTCGATGGGGACAGGCTCACCTAAAGCCTGGCGGGCTTCAATATGCACCTTGATGGCATCTTTGATATGCTCTAGCGCCTCTTCATAGGTGTTCCCCTGAGTATAGCAGCCTTGAAGAAGCGGGACAGAAGCTACATAAAGTCCATCCTCATCTTTTTCTACTACGACAGTGAACTTATAGTCTGGCAACGTCACACCTTCTTTATAGTTGTTTGATGTAATCTGGAACAACGATTTTCGCACCGTGTAAAGTCTCTGCCATAGAAATGAATCCTTTTCTGAAATTAATTAGGGAATCCTCCTCTAAGTACAAGTCTTTAATATACTCGTCGATACTCGACACGACTTCGTCGGCAACCTTTTTGGGATTAATATATAAATTTGCTGCTTTCCCCCTGGGAATTCCTTCTCTCGCTACTTTCAGATGGTCTGCATCGATGAAGGTTAGCGTCCAGCCGTAAATTTTTCCGGAGTCATTCACAACCTTTGGCATGTTCGTGTGAGTCAACCCGTGTCTGTATACCTTGTAGATGAAAGCACAAAGGCCTTTTTCCCCATAGGTTTGGTTCACCTTTGGAAAATACTTCTCCATATAACTAATTGCATTTACTGCATTGTCCGTGCCCTTTAGAAGTGTCCCCAAAAAAGTAATGTATGGGAAAATGATACGGGGAAGCGCGAAAAACCCGACGCCACCTATGCGTTCGTAGGCTTCATGTGCTGGATAGAAATCGTTACGGAGAGACTCTTGAAGATGCTCACGCAAGTATCGCGCCGCACCGTGCACTGTAATATGAGCCTCCCACTCCTGCTGGCTCGCAAAGAGACGGAAATCGCCGATTTGCTCATCGTATGCCCAAAGATGCATTGTACAAAACCATTCAAGATTGCTGGCTGGGGAACTAGGATTCGAACCTAGACTAACGGATCCAGAGTCCGCTGTCCTACCGTTAGACGATTCCCCAACTTCCCCAGATTATAGCAACAGCCTCATTCCCTGTAAAGGCACGGGCTTGGGGCAGAG
The DNA here is from genome assembly GCA_016210205.1 of Chloroflexota bacterium. Classification (GTDB taxonomy): domain Bacteria; phylum Chloroflexota; class Dehalococcoidia; order JACQUO01; family JACQUO01; genus JACQUO01. The sequence goes on along the minus strand of JACQUO010000019.1, from coordinate 14,269 downwards.
TGGGAAGCGCTGGCGCAAGGCTTGGGCCTCCAAGGGGGTGCGCAAAAAAAGGGGGAGCCCAGAGGGGCTGTGCCCCTCTGGCGGGGGTCTGGGGGTGTCCCCCAGCTTCACTCAATTCCCCCTTCCTGGCCAGGAAGGGGGCCAGGGGGATGGTCGAAGGAGCCTGTCACTATCAATTAAGCTGGGCCTAGTTTCTTTATAGCCGCCTCCAGCCGCTCCCGGCAGCGCGCCCGTCCCAGCGCTGCCATGGTCTGGAAGAGCGGTGGGGCCACGGCGCGGCCCGTGACCGCCACCCGCAGCAGGCCGAAGAAGTCCCCCGCCTTGAGGCCCAGGGTTTCTGCCAGCGGGCGCAGCACGCCCTCCAGGGCCTCGGCCTCGAAGGCAACCAGACCCTTCAAGACAACCTGCGCCCGCTCCAGGCCGGCGCGGGCGGCCTCTGGGCTCAGCCGTTTGCCCAGGAGCAGGGACGGCTCGTAGGGCAGGTTCAGGAAGAAGAAGTCCACCAGGGCCGGGGCCTCTGCCAGGGTCTTGAGCCGCTCCTGGATGAGGGGCACGATGCGCCCCAAATAGGCCCGGTCCAGGGGGCGGGCCACCGCCTCCGGCAGGCCCCCCTCCTGCTCCGGCCGCTCCAGGAAGGGGAGCAGCCGCTGTGCCAGCTCCGCAGGGGGTAGCTTGCGGATATAGACCCCGTTCATCCAATCCAGCTTCTCCAGGTTGAAGATGGCCCCCGTCTTGCCGATGCGCTCCAGGCTGAAATGGCGCGTCAGCTCCTCCCGGTCCAGCAGCTCCGTCTTGTCGTCCAATGACCAGCCCAAAAGGGCCATGAAGTTTGTCATCGCCTCGGGGAGGTAGCCTTTATCCCGGTACTCCAGGATGGAGGTGGCCCCATGACGTTTGGAGAGCTTGGCCCGGTCCGGCCCCAAAATCATGGGCAGGTGGGCGAACTGGGGCGGCTCCCAGCCCAGGGCTGCATAGAGCAGGACATGGCGCGGAGTGGAGGCCAGCCACTCGTCGGCCCGCATCACATGGCTTATCCGCATGGCGTGGTCGTCCACCACATTGGCCAGATGATAGGTGGGGTAGCCGTCGGATTTGAGCAGGACGAAGTCGTCCAGGGTGGCGTTGTCGAAGACCACCTGGCCCCGAATAAGGTCGTCAAAAGGCGTCTGGCCTGCCAGGGGCGTCTGGAAGCGCACCACCCAGCGCTCCCCCGCCGCCTCCCGTCGGGCCCGCTCGCCGGCAGACAACTCCCGGCAGCGGCGGTCGTAGCGGGGTGGCTCCTGGCGCCGGGCCTGCTCCTCCCGCATCTGGGCCAGCGTCTGGGGCGAGCAGTAGCAGCGGTAGGCATGGCCCTGGGCCACCAGGCGCTCGGCCTCCTGCCGGTAGAGCCCCTGGCGTTCCGACTGGATGTAAGGGCCATAGGGGCCGCCCACCTCCGGGCCCTCGTCCCAGTCCAGCCCCAGCCAGCGCAGGCCCTCCAGGATGGCCTCCAGGGCTCCGGGCACCAGCCGCTCCTGGTCCGTGTCCTCGATGCGGACGATGAAGGAGCCGCCGTGGTGGCGGGCGAAGAGCCAGTTGAAGAGGGCGGTGCGGATGTTGCCCACATGGGGCGCGCCCGTGGGGCTGGGGGCGTAGCGGACTCGGACCAAGGCCACCTCCTGGCTCAAAGATTTGCTAAGGATGATAGCACTTTGTGCCCTGGGTGGGCCAGGGACGCTAGGGCCTGCGCCAGGTCTGGGGGCAAAGGAGAGCGGAACTCCCGCCACTCCCCGCTTCCCGGCAGGCGGAAGCCCAGGCGGTGGGCGTGGAGGAACTGCCGCCCCAGGCCCGCCGCTCCTTTATCTTTGGGGCGGGGGCCGTAAACTGGGTCGCCGTAGATGGGGAAGCCCGCCGCAGCCAGGTGCACTCGAATCTGGTGGGTGCGGCCCGTCTCCGGAGAGACCTCCAAGAGGGACTGCTTGTCCAGGTATTCTAGCACTTTGTAACGGGTGCGCGCCTCTCGCCCCCGGCTCACCACCGCCATCCGCTGGCGGCGGGCCGGGTCTCGCCCCAGGTCCCCCGCGATGACGCCCTCCGCGGGCTGGGGCCGGCCCTGGACCAGGGCCAGATAGCCCTTGGCCACCTGCCGCTTTTGGAACTGCCGCACCAGGTCGTGATAGGCAGCGTCGGTCTTGGCTACCACCATGAGGCCCGAGGTGTCCTTGTCCAGGCGGTGGACGATGCCCGGTCGCAGGGAGGAGCCTACCTGCGCCAGACTGGGACAGTGGGCCAGCAGAGCATGGGCCAGGGTGCCCCGGGAGAGGCCAGAGCCGGGGTGAACCGCCAGCCCCGGGGGCTTATCGATGACTAGGATGTGGGCATCCTCATAGATGATGGTCAGGGGCCGGGCCTCGGGGGCCAGGGCCGCCGGCTCCGGGGGCGGAAGCTCCAGGGCGACGCGGTCGCCGGCCTTGAGCCGGGTGCCCGCTTTGGCGGGCCTGCCGTTGACCCGAGCCAGGCCCCGGGCGATGAGCCGCTGGAGTCGGGAGCGGGTGAGGCCCGGCTGCCGCTCCACCAGGAAATGGTCCAGGCGCTGAACCTCCGCGGCGACGGTGAAGTTCAGGTGCTGGCCCGCCTGAGGCGGGTCGCTGGGGCTCATGGCGGGGCCTGGGGCCGCTCCTGGCGCCGGGCCAGGACCAGGTAGTACAAGAGGAGGCCTACCCCCACCACGATGGCGGAGTCGGCCAGGTTGAAGACGGGCCAGACCCGCAGGTCGATGAAGTCAGTGACCTGGCCCAAGCGCACCCGGTCGGCCAGGTTGCCCAGGGCCCCTCCCAGCTGGAGCCCCAGGCCGAGGGTGGCCCCTGGCTGGGTCTGGGGGAGGTGCAGGAAGAAGAGGAGGATGGCGGCAGCGCCGATGGCGGCGGTGATGATGAGGGGCACGGTCTGATTTTGGAAGAGGCCGAAGGCGCTGCCGGTGTTGGTCACATGGGTGAGGCGGATGAGACCCCCCGGGGGCCAGGACTGGCCCCGAGCCAAGAGGGAGCTAACGGCATACTTGCTGGCCTGGTCGGCTAGGAGCACCATGGCCGCGGCGAGGAAGAAGGCCCCCTTACCGGCGGAGATAGGTTCCCCTCTCATCCCGCTCCTGCTGGGCCTTGCAGGATATACAGAGCTTGGCGGAGGGGATGGCCTCCAGCCGCTCGGGGTTGATGGGCTGTCCGCAGGACTCGCAGGTTCCATAGGAGCCGTCGTCCAGCTTCCTCAAGGCCCGGTCCACATCCTCCAGGAGCTTATGCAGGTTGGCCTGCAGGGCCAGGCTGGTCTCCAGCTCAGAGGTGTCGGTGGCGCTGTCGGCCAGGTGCTCTCCCGCGCTGCCCTCCCGGGAGCCGCTCTCGACCATGGCCACGTGGGAGGCCTTCATTTGGGCCAGCTCCTGGCGCAGGCGCTCCCGATCTTGCGCCAGCCTTTGCCGCAGGTTTTCATAGAGATTGGCCATGGGTCTATCCCCAGCTTTCGCTTTCTTTGGAGCATAAAATTCTATAGCAATAGCTGAGGAAAATCAAGCCATAAAGTAGGGGAGCGTTTAGAAACAAGGAGGGGCCGAACAACCTCCAGGGTGGCAGAGGCCCCACGGGTGGCGGCCGGGGCATCGGCAGCCACCCGTCTCCTCCTGCCCTGGGTAAGAAATCCCGGGAAAAACCCATTGACAATTTAGATAGAAGGTGTTATCATCCACAGTTGACAAAGTGAAGCCATAACATCCAATCCCCCTTTCCCCAAACCGAGCCCCCTGTTGGCGCTTCGGTTCTTTGTTTTGAGGAGAGCATGATGACCCTGTCCGCCAGCCTGCCCCGTAAGACCTATGCCCACATCCCCGAGATTCTGGAGATACCGAACCTCATTCAACTTCAGGTGGACTCTTACAATTGGTTCTGGAAAGAGGGGCTGCGGGAGCTCCTCAACGAGATTACCCCCATCAAAGACCCCACGGGCAACCGCCTGGAGCTGCATTTTCTGGAGCACAGTCTGGGCAGCCCCAAGCATTCCGAGGTGGAGTGCCTGGACCGGGATGCGACCTACGCCGCCCCGCTGAAGGTGAAGGTTCAGCTGGTTCGCAAGGACACGGGAGAGATAAAGGAGCAGGACATCTTCATGGGGGACTTCCCCCTCATGACCCCTCAGGGCACCTTCATCATCAATGGGGCCGAGCGGGTGGTGGTGAGCCAACTGGTGCGCTCCCCCGGCGTCTATTTCACCATCGAGAAGGATGTGTCCACGGACCGGGATCTCTGCTACGCCAAGCTCATCCCCAGCCGCGGCGCCTGGCTGGAGTTCGAGACCTCCAACAAGGATGTCCTCACGGTGAAGGTAGACCAGAAGAGGAAAATCCCCGTCACCACCCTGCTCCGGGCCTTGGGCTACGGCATCGACGAGGAAATCCTGGCCCTCTTCCAGGATGTGGACACCAACCCTGACCGTCTCTACATCAAGGTTACCCTTTCCAAGGAGCAGCTGCACCCCGCGCCCTCGCGGACGGAAGAGCTCAAGAAGCTCTGGGAGAAGGAGCGGCCCGGTGAGCCCTTCAGCCTGGAGGGGGCCAAGGGCATGGCCGCCGCCCTTCTGGACATCTACCGTAGGCTTCGCCCCGGCGACCCCCCGACCCTGGACAACGCCCAGGCCTTGATAAAAGCCCTCTTCTTCAACTCCCGCCGCTATGACCTGGGCCGAGTGGGCCGCTACAAGCTCAACAAACGCCTGGGGTACGACGGCGCTCACCAGGAGCGCATCCTCAGCCGGAGCGACCTGGTGGACATCGTGCGCCATATCATCCGGGTAAACAACGGCAAGGCCAGTGCCGACGACATCGACCACCTGGGCAACCGCCGCATTCGGGCGGTGGGGGAGCTCATCCAGAATCAGTTCCGCATTGGCCTGCTGCGCCTGGAGCGGGTGGTGCGAGAGCGCATGAGCATCGTGGATGTGGACACCGTCACCCCCAGCGCCCTGGTGAACATTCGCCCGGTGGTGGCGGTCATCAAGGAGTTCTTCGGCGGCTCCCAGCTCTCCCAGTTCATGGACCAGACCAACCCTCTGGCGGAGCTGACCCACAAGCGCCGCCTCTCCGCCCTGGGGCCGGGTGGCCTCTCCCGGGAGCGGGCGGGGTTCGATGTCCGGGACGTGCATCATTCCCACTACGGGCGCATCTGCCCCATCGAAACCCCTGAAGGCCCCAACATCGGGCTCATCGGCTCCCTGGCCACCTATGCCCGGGTGAACGAATACGGCTTCATCGAGACCCCTTACCGCAAGGTAGTGAATCGCCTGCCCCACAACAGCCCCCAACTGGTGGGCCAGACCCTGGGGGAGGACCTCCCCACCAAAGACGGCAAAGGGTTGGTGGGCCAGAAGGGGGACGAGATAACCTCCGCCCTGGCCAAGAAGCTGGCCAGGCTTCCCGCTCAGGACATCCCGGTGCGGCCCTTCGTCACGCCGGAGATTGTCTACCTGGATGCGGATAGGGAGGAGAACTATATCATCGCCCAGGCCAATGTCCGCCTCGACGAGCAGAGCCAGTTCACGGATGAGCGGGTCGAGGTCCGCCGGGGCAGCCACTTCACCCAGGAGGACACCGGGGCGGTAGAGTTCATGGATGTCTCCCCCAAGCAGATTGTGAGCGTGGCCACGGCCCTCATCCCCTTCTTAGAGCACGACGACGCCAACCGAGCCCTCATGGGCTCCAACATGCAGCGCCAGGCGGTGCCCCTGCTCCGGCCGGAGGCCCCCCTGGTGGGTACGGGGGTGGAGGCCCGCGCCGCCCAGGACAGTGGCCAGGTGCTGCTGTCCGATGTGGACGGCGCCGTCATCGCCGTAAGCAGCGGCTCCATTGTGGTGCGTGACTCCAAGGGGCAGCACCATGCCCACCGGCTGCGCAAGTTCGTGCGTAGCAACCAGGGCACCTGCATCAACCAGCGCCCTCTGGTCGTCGAAGGCCAACGGGTGAAGAAGCGCCAGCCCCTGGCGGACTCCTCCTCCACCGAGGGGGGCGAGTTGGCCCTGGGGCAGAATGTGCTCTGCGCCTTCATGTCCTGGGAGGGCTATAACTTCGAGGATGCCATCGTCATCAGCGAGAGCCTGGTTCGGGCGGACAAGTTCACCTCCATCCACATCGAAAAGCACGAAGTTGAAGCTCGGGACACCAAGCTGGGCCCCGAAGAGATGACCCGGGACATCCCCAATGTGGGGGAGGAGAGCCTCCGGGACCTGGACGAGGTCGGCATCATCCGGGTGGGGGCCGAGGTGGGCCCCGGCGACATCCTGGTGGGCAAAATCACCCCCAAGGGGGAGACCGAGCTCACCGCTGAGGAGAAGCTCCTGCGGGCCATCTTCGGCGAGAAGGCCAGGGAGGTGAAGGACACCTCCCTCCGGGTGCCCCACGGCGAGTCCGGCAAGGTCATCGATGTGCGGACCTTCTCCCGCGACGCCGGGGACGAGCTGCCCCCCGGGGTCAACACCATGATTCGGGTCTGCATCGCCCAGCAACGCAAAATCTCCGTGGGAGATAAGATGGCGGGCCGGCATGGCAACAAGGGGGTCATCGCCCGCATCCTCCCCATGGAGGACATGCCCTTTCTCCCCGACGGCCGCCCCGTGGAGATTATCCTCAACCCCATCGGGGTGCCCTCCCGCATGAACGTGGGCCAAATTTATGAGGCCCATCTGGGATGGGCGACTCATATCCTGGGCTTCAGCGCCTCCTCCCCCGTCTTCGACGGGGCCGACGACCTTGCCATCGAGGACAGCCTGGTCAAGGCCTGGCTGGGGGGGCGTTCCGGCGCGGCCTCCTTCCAGCACACCCGCGAAGGGGAAAAGGCCCAGGTGGACTGGGCCAAGCTCGAGGCCTTTATCACAGCCAGGGGTTTCGACCCCCAGGTGGTGCTGGCGGAGAACAGCCAGGGCCAAGCTCGGGAGCTCTGCCTCCGGGTGTGGCTGGAGGACCAGGGGGTGGAGGTCCAGGGCCTGAGCCGCGACGAGGTGGAACGTAAGTCCCGGGAGCATTTTCAGGCCACCGGGGCCACCCCGCCCACCTTTGGCAAGGCCACTCTTTACGACGGCCGCACCGGGGAGCCCTTCTCCCAGCCGGTCACCGTGGGCTCCATCTACATGATGAAGCTTATCCATCTGGTGGAGGACAAAATCCACGCCCGCTCCACCGGCCCCTACTCCCTCATCACCCAGCAGCCCCTGGGGGGCAAGGCCCAGTTCGGCGGCCAGCGCTTTGGAGAGATGGAGGTCTGGGCCCTGGAGGCCTATGGCGCCGCCTACAACCTCCAGGAGCTCCTCACCGTCAAGTCTGACGATGTGGTGGGCCGGGGCAAGACCTATGAGGCCATCGTCAAGGGCGAGGACATCCAAGAACCTGGGGTTCCCGAGTCCTTCAAAGTCCTGGTCACGGAGCTCCAGAGCCTGGGCCTCTTGGTGGAGGTGCTCAACGAGGAAGAGGAGCAGGTCTCTCTTCTGGAAGACGCCAGTGGAGATGCGCCCGTGCTACGGGAGATTAACCTGGAAGGTTTCGAGCGAGGGGACGATGCTTGAAGTAAACGATTTCAGCGCCATCCGCATATCTTTAGCTTCGCCGGAGCAGGTTCGAGGCTGGTCCTACGGGGAGGTCACCAAGCCAGAGACCATCAACTACCGCACCCTGAAGCCGGAGAAGGATGGTCTTTTCTGCGAGAAAATCTTCGGCCCCACCAAGGACTTCGAATGCTACTGCGGCAAGTACAAGCGCATCCGCTATAAGGGCATCGTCTGCGACAAGTGCGGCGTGGAGGTGGCCCGCTCCAAGGTGAGGCGGGAGCGCATGGGCCACATTGATTTGGCGGCTCCCGTGGCCCATATCTGGTTCGCCAAGGGCGCGCCCAGCCGCCTGGGCCTGCTCCTGGACCTCTCCCCCCGCAACCTGGAACAGGTGCTCTATTTCGCCAAGCTTATCGTTACCGAGGTGAACCAAGAGGCCCTGGACCAGGCCCGCCAGGAGGCTCGGGACCGGGAGATGGCGGAGCTGCGCCACCTGGAGGTGGTCTTCCAGGAGAAGCTAACGGAGCTCCAGCAGCGGGAGTCGGCCACCAGCCCCCGCGGCGCCGGGCCCCAAGACGGGCTCCTGGCCCAGGCCCAGGCCCTGGAGGAGACCATCCAGGCCAATTTGCGCAAGAAGGCCCGGGAAGATTTCCTCTTGGGGGAGACCGTCATCGTCGTCAAGGGGAGCATTTTCTCCCAAAAACACCTGGCCGCCCTCCAGAGGGCGGTGAGCCCGAAGGGCCGGGCCTCCTCCACTGCCAAGGCTAAAGGTAAGAGGAAGGACCAGGACTTGGCCCAGGCCCAGCAGGAGCTGGAGGAGAACCAGGCCTCCCAGGATGAGCAGCAGCTCCTCCGCCAACTGGCCCAGGAGAAGGAGAAGGTCCAGGCGGCGGCTCGGGTCGTCCAGGAGGAGCTGGATGAGCTGCAACCCCAAGCCCTCCTCGCCGAGCCCCGCTACCGGGAGCTGAAGCTGCGTTGGGGTCAGTTCTTCCGGGCCAGCATTGGCGCCGAGGCCATCCTGGATATCCTCGCCAAGCTCAATCTGGATGACCTCAAACTCACTCTGCAGAAAGAGGTAAACTCCGGCTCCGGCCAGCGGCGCAAGAAGGCCACCAAGCGTCTGCGGGTGGCGGAGGCCTTCCGCAAGAGCGGCAACCGCCCCGAGTGGATGATTCTCACCGTGCTGCCGGTGCTGCCGCCCGACCTGCGCCCCATGGTGCAGCTGGACGGCGGCCGCTTCGCCACCAGCGACCTCAATGACCTTTACCGGCGGGTGATTAACCGCAACAACCGCCTGCGCCGCCTCTTGGAGCTGGGCGCCCCAGAGATTATTGTCCGCAACGAGAAGCGCATGCTCCAGGAAGCCGTGGACTCCCTCATCGACAACGGGCGGCGGGGCCGGGCCGTGACCACGGGCAACAGCCATCGGCTCAAGTCCCTCTCGGACATGCTCCGAGGCAAGCAGGGCCGCTTCCGCCAGAACCTCTTGGGCAAGCGTGTGGACTACAGCGGCCGCTCCGTCATCGTGGTGGGGCCAGAGCTCAAGCTCAACCAGTGCGGCCTTCCCAAGCGCATGGCCCTGGAGCTCTTCAAGCCCTTCGTCATGCACCGCCTGGTGGCCCGGGGCCTGGCCCACAACATCAAGAGCGCCAAGCGCATCGTGGAGCGAGTCAAGCCCGAGGTATGGGACATCCTGGAGGAGGTCATCAAGACCCGTCCCGTGTTCCTCAACCGGGCCCCCACCCTGCACCGCCTGGGCATCCAGGCCTTCGAGCCCATCCTCATCGAGGGGAGTGCCATTCAGATTCACCCCCTGGTGTGCACTGCCTTCAACGCCGACTTCGACGGTGACCAGATGGCAGTCCACGTGCCTCTCTCCGCTGCGGCGGTGCAGGAGGCTCGGGAGGTGATGATGAGCACCTTCAACATGCTCTCCCCCAGCTCGGGCGAACCCCTGGTGGCCCCCACCCTGGACATGGTGCTGGGCTGCTACTACCTTACCACCGCCAGGGAGGGGGCCAAGGGAGAAGGCATGAGGTTCGCCAGCCTCAATGAGGCCCGCCTGGCCTACGACCTGGGCCATGTCAGCCTCCAAGCCCTCATTAAGGTGCGCCAGAAGGCCCACGGCCCCATGTTGGAGACCACCGTGGGCCGCATCCTCTTCAACGAAATTCTCCCCGAAGGCTTCGACTTCTTCAACGAGACCATGGACAAGAAGCTCCTCAAGCAGGTGGTGGGCGAGTGCCACCATCGCTTGGGGAACGAGGCTGCGGTGAAGCTGGTGGACGCCATCAAGGATCTGGGCTTCCACCATGCCACCAAGTCTGGTATTACCATCAGCCTCCACGACATCGAGGTGCCCGAGGCCAAGGGCAAGCTCCTGGCCGAGGCGGAGGAGCGCATGGCGGAGACTGTGCGCCAGTATCGCCGCGGCCTCATCACCGAGGAGGAGCGCTACAACAGCGCCGTCACCATTTGGACCGAGGCCACGGACAAGATGACGCTGCTTCTCCAGGAGAGCATGGATAAATACGGCTCCATCAGCATGATGGCTACCTCTGGGGCCAAGGGCAATATCGCCCAAATTCGCCAGATGGCCGGCATGCGGGGCCTCATGACGGACCCCTCCGGCCGCATCATCGACATGCCCATCCGCTCCAGCTTTAAGGAGGGCCTCACGGTGCTGGAGTATTTCATCTCCACCCACGGGGCCCGCAAGGGCCTGGCGGACACGGCCCTCCGCACCGCCGACAGCGGATACCTCACCCGCCGCCTCATCGACGTGTCCCAGGATGTCATCATCACCGAGGAGGACTGTGGCACCACGGTGCCCGCCTATCTCAGCGAGCCGGAGGAAAAGGGCCTCCTGCCCCCCCTCTTGGAGACCCTGGTGGGCCGCCTGGCGGGCGCCCAAATCCGCCATCCCCAGACGGGGGAGGTGCTGGCGGAGCGCAACGACGAGATTGATGTGGAAAGTGCCCGAAGCATCATCGCCGCCGGCATCGACCGGGTGCCGGTGCGCTCCCTCTTGTCGTGCCAATCCCGCCGGGGCGTCTGCCGCCGCTGCTACGGTTGGAGCCCGGCCCGGGGCGCTCTGGTGGCCATGGGCGAGGCGGTGGGCATCATCGCCGCCCAGAGCATCGGCGAGCCCGGCACACAGCTCACCATGCGCACCTTCCATACCGGCGGCGTGGTGGGCCTGGACATCACCAGCGGACTGCCCCGGGTGGAGGAGCTCTTCGAGGCCCGCACCCCCAAGGGCAAGGCGGAGATTTCCGAGATTGACGGCGTGGCGGAGCTGCTCCGCAGCGACGAGGGCCGCCGCCTCCGCGTGTCCAGCACTGAAATCTACCACGACGATTACCCCATTCCCCCTGGCTATAAGCTCGAGGTGGCTGATGACCAGAAGATAGAGGCGGGCCTGCCCCTGGCCGCGCCCCTTAAAGAGGAGGCCCCGGCCCCCAAGGGCACCCTGGCCCCCGAGCCCATCCTGGCCCGGGTGGGGGGCATCGTGAAGGTGGAGGACGGCCGGGTCTCCGTCTGGTATGAGGAGACGGAAGTAAGGGAATATCCGGTCATGGCCTCCGCTCGCTTGCAGGTGTCGCCGGGGGGCGTGGTCAAGGCCGGTGACTCCCTGACCGGAGGCCCCCGCAATCCCCAGGACATCCTTCGCATCATGGGCCGCGAGGCGGTGCAGAACTACCTAGTCACGGAAGTGCAGAAGGTCTACCGCTCCCAGGGCGTGAGCATCAACAATAAGCACATCGAGACCGTCGTCCGCCAGATGCTCCGCAAGGTGCGGGTGGAGAGCAGCGGCGACACCGGCCTCCTCCCCGGAGAGCTGGTGGAGCGGTTCCGCTATGAGGAGATTAACGCCAAGGTGCTGGCAGAGGGCGGCGAGCCCGCCACGGCCCAGGCCGTGCTCCTGGGGGTGACTAAAGCCTCCCTGAACACCGACAGCTTCCTGGCGGCGGCCTCCTTCCAGGAGACCACCCGCATCCTCACCGAGGCCGCGGTCAGCGGCAGCACCGACCGCCTCTCTGGGCTCAAGGAGAATGTCATCATCGGCAAGCTCATCCCCGCCCGGAGCATCGTGGTGGAGAAGCCTGCCCCGGATCAGTTCGCCCTGCCTGAGTTTGCCCTCCTGGGGATGCGTCCCTTCGGGGAGGAGGACGCCCATACTATCAACCCCATGCAGGAGGCCGACTCCCCGCCCGTTACCCCGTAGTGAGACCGGACCCCCAGAGCCAGGTCGTTTAACGACTGGGGAGCGCAGAGGGGCTTCGCCCCTCTGCCGGGGGCTTGGGGGCCGGCCCAGAGCGAAGTCCAAGGGGTGTCCCTCGAGCCAATCCCCTCCCTGGCGCGGGGAATCCAGAGGGGTGTCTCCCAGCTTCATTCAAATCCCCCTTTCTGGCCAGGAAGGGGGTCAGGGGGATGGTCGCAGGGCGTCGCTAAACACCCCAGAGCCAGGGTTGACATCCCCCTAAACCGCCCCTTACAATTGAATCTCTTCCCTGTCGGGTGGGCAGCGTAGCTCAGTGGTAGAGCAAGGGACTCATAAGCCCTTGGTCGCTGGTTCGAATCCAGCCGCTGTCACCATTTCGCTCCCGCCACCAGCCCCGGGCCATGCCCGCCCCGCCTCTCTCCACCAGCCCCCTCTTGTTATGGGCAGGGGCTTTGGTTATACTGCCCCCGGGGATATACCCCAAACGGGCCACCCCAAAGGGGCCTAGCGCCTGGGGTTAAGATTAGGGTGGGGGTAGGCCATGGTGAGAAACCTGGAGGCCAAGGAGACCCTTTCCGCCTTGAGGCAGGAGGCGCGGAGGCTTAAGGCGGAGCTGGCCCTCTGCCAAGAGCAAGCCGTTCTCCTCCAGCGAGCCGCCGCTCAGGCGCGGGAGTCCGAGAGGGAGCGCCTGACCCTGGAGCTCCACGACGGCGCCGTCCAGGCCCTGGTCTCCGCCCATCAGTATCTGGCGGCCCTGGAAAGCCAGGTCGAGATTACTTCCCCCCTAAAGCCCCTGGTGGCCCGCGCCCTGACCCAGGTGCGCCAAGCCCTGAGCGAGGCCCGGGACCTCATCAACAGCCATCCGCCTGCGCTTCCCGCCTCCACCCTGGCGTCCGCCCTGGAGTCGGAGCTGGCGGACTTCCGGGCCGGCGGCTCCTGCGTGGTGGAGTTCGTGGCCCGGCCCTTCCGCCTGGAGCCAGAGCGGGAGCTGGCCCTCTACCGTATCTTCCAGGAGGCCCTCAGCAATGTGCGCCGCCACGCCCAGGCCCCCCGCCTGCGGGTGGAGCTGGAGCTTACCCCGCCCCATGTGCTCCTCCAGGTGCGCGACTGGGGCCGGGGCTTCGACCCCCAGGGCGCGGACGCGGCGGCCCTGGGAGGCCGCGGCCTGGCCAGCATGAGGCGGCGGGCCGAGCTCCTGGGGGGCCGCTGCCAGCTGGAATCGTCCCCCGGCCAGGGCACCACGGTGCTTTGCCAAGTTCCCGCGGGTCCCTGGTCGGAGGTTGAGCTTGGAGCCTATCCGGATTCTCATCGCCGATGACCATCCTGCCCTGCGCGAAGGACTGCGGGCCATCCTCTCCCGGGAGGCCGGCCTGGTGGTGGTGGCCGAGGCCGGCACCGGCCTGGAAGCGGTGGCCCTGGCCCAGCAGCACAAGCCCCATGTGGTCCTCCTGGATGTCCGTATGCCGGAGCTGGATGGCATCGCCGCCACCCGCCGCATCAGGGAGACCTGCCCTCAGAGCGCCGTCATCATCTTCTCCATCTACGACAACGAGGCCTTCATCGTGGACGCCATCCGAGCCGGGGCGGCGGGCTACCTGGTCAAGGATGCCTCCCCCTCGCTTCTGGTGCACACCATCCGGGCCGTCCGTAGCGGGGGCACCCTCATCAAGAGCGCCCTGCTGAGGGAGGCCATGCACGGGCTTCTGGAGTCGCTGCCCCACTACGGCGCCACCCGCCCGGCGGGCCGGGCCTCCATGGAGCTCACCTCGCGGGAGCGGAGCATCCTGCCGCTCATGGTGGAGGGTAAGACCAACCTGGAGATTGGGGAGAAGCTAGGGGTGAGCCCGGAGACGGTGAAGAAGCACATCCAGGGTCTTCTCCTCAAGCTCCAGGCCGCAGACCGCACCCAGGCGGCGGCCAAGGCCCTGCGCCTGGGCCTGGTGGAGTAGCGCTGCTGGCGAGTTTGGCCTGGTTTTGGCTCCTACCCCGGTCACCCTGAGTCCGCCTGAGGCGGGCGAAGGGTCTCCTGTGCCCTCACCCCCAGACCCCTGGCAGAGGGGGTGCTAGCCCTCTGCGCTCCCCCAGGGTGAGTTCGGAGACCGCTTGGGCAAACAGCGCTGGCGAGTTGGACTTTCCTGGCCCAGCTTGTTTTCCAGGGAGGCTCACCGGGTTTTGGGGGTGTCTCCCAGGGTTGGCTCCCTGCGGTTGCTTTTGCCCCGCTTTGAGGCTAAAATACTCTGCGGGGGGGCGGTTAGCTCAGGGGTAGAGCGCTTGCTTCACACGCAAGAAGTCAGAGGTTCAAATCCTCTATCGCCCACCAGGGCCGAAGTGGCGGAATGGCAGACGCGCTACATTCAGGGTGTAGTGTCCGCAAGGGCGTGAGAGTTCAAATCTCTCCTTCGGCACCAGGATACGCGCTTGTAGCTCAGCTGGATAGAGCGCAGCCCTGCGGAGGCTGAGGCCGTGGGTTCGAATCCCACCAAGCGT
>JACQUO010000002.1 GCA_016210205.1 Chloroflexota bacterium | reverse complement strand
TGGGGCAACCGAAGGGGGGTTAGCCACCTCCCCTCCCCCTTGCCCGCAGGCGGCTGCCGATGTACAGTGCAAGGGGTTACTCTAGCAGGCTGCGGAAAAAAGGGAGTCCAGAGGGGCGAAGCCCCTTTGGCGGGGGTCTGGAGGTGTCACCCAGATATAAATCAATCCATGAAGAGGATACCTTGGACCCCCTTGAGGGGGTTTGGGGGTGTTCTTCAGCAGCCTGCTAGGGGATTGGAATCAGCTAAGACAGTGAGGGGGCCTGCCACACGGCAGGCCCCCTTCGTATTCGCTTCGGCGCAAGCCCGGTTACTTCTTGGCCCACTTGGCGTTGTACTTGGCTTGGACGCCGGGGTTCACAAACCCCAGGGGCCACAGCCCCTGCAGCACCCGCACCGCCTCGTCGCCCGCGTGGAACCCCAGGTCCCGCTCCGACTCCTCGGAGAAGAAGGCCTGGTGGGAGGTCAGCAGCACATTGTCCATCTTGCACAGGGGATTCTCCGCCACCGGCGGCTCCGGGTCGGTGACATCCAGCCCCGCGCCGGCGATGAGCCCCTGCTGGAGGGCCTGAGCCAGCTCTGCCTCCTTCACCAGCCCGCCGCGGCCGCAGTTAACCAGGTAGGCGGTCTTTTTCATCTTTTTGAGCTGCTCCATCCCCATCATGCCCCGGGAGCCCGTGCCCAGGGCGGCGTGCAGGGAGACGAAGTCCGACTGGGCCAGCAGGTCATCCAGCTCGAACATGTCCACCCCCAGGGGGAGGCCCACATCCCGGGTGAGATGCGGGTCATACATGATGACGCGCATGCCGAAGCCCTGGGCCTTGGGGACGAGGGTGCGGGGGATGCGCCCGAAGCCCACCAGCCCCAGGGTCTGGCCCCGGAGCCGGTGGACACCTCCCATGAGGGGCCGCACCGCCGCCATGCCGCCCTTGCCCGTCTTGGTCTGCTTGTCCAGGGGCAGGATGCGCCGGGCCAGGGTCAGCATCAGGGCTACGGCGTGGTCAGTGACCTCGTCCAGGCAGTAGTCGGCGTTGTTGGAGACGATGATGCCGTGCTCCGTGGCCACGCCCACATCGATGCGGTCGTAGCCCACCGCGGGGCTGCACACGGCCCGCAGCTTGGGCAGGGCCTCGGCAATCTTCCGGGTCAGGGGCGACGAGATGGCCACATCGGCATCCTTGAGGGCGGCGATGAAGCCATCCTCGTTGGTGGGAGGGGTTACCACCTTCCGCTCGAAGGTGAAGCCCGCTTTCTCGACGATTTCTTGGAAGTGGTCGGGACGATGGGGTACCAGGGCGGCGGTGCAGACTACCTTGCCAGGCATGGTTGCCTCCTTCTCCTCTGTGGTTCTATTCTCCTCAACTGGGCCTCAGGCCCAGGACTGCCGCCGAAGCTGACCCTGGCCGGGGATGGCCCCCCGACGCCGGGGACAGGAATGGCCCCATTCTATTGAGACAGGGCGACGATGTCAACTGAAGTTTGACTAACGCCGTTAGCAGTCTCGGCAAAGCGGTTTGGCGTATGAGGTGCTTGCGGGCTTCCCGCAAAAATGGCAGTACTTCTCTTTATAGTCCCAGTCTCTCCACTCTGCCCATTTCGCATAGCAGTCATCGCAAAGGGGGTAGGCTTTATTGCGGGGGATGGCCTCACCACAGCGTATGCAGGTTCCTGCTGTAGCTTTACTTGAGGGCTGTTTATGTTTCGTAGTGGTTGGCGCTGGGGTGCTGGTCTGTATGGGGCGTAAGGGTTGTGCGAGGCGTAAGGGCTGTGCGAGGCGTATCAAAGTTCCATTAACATAGTCACGAATGCGTTGCTTCGCCGGCTCATCTTGGATGACCAACGCTATCTCCAGTGAATTCCTCATTGAGGACTCGTGTAGGTTCATGGAAGTTACTACAATCTTTTGCTCGTTGAGAAAGATTTTTGCATGGAGATTCTTGGCAACGAGCACTCTGAATTCGTTGTTTAGTAGCCACAGCACATCCTCATTCTTTTCAGGCGGGGGATCTGCATTAGAGCGCAATAGGGCTAGTACTCCAACATTTCTATTCTTTGCCAGGGTTAGAGCTTGTTTAATATGTTCCCAGAGCTTGATATATGGCGTAACCAGCACAATATGCTTTTGGGCATCGCTGATGATGTCCCGTATTTGTGGCGCAATTTCGTCGTCGGTGAAGATGATTTGCGGTGCCTCAGTCATCTGCTTTTTCCCGCCTAGTCTTCTTAAAGCTTCAGCCATCAGAACATCACTCCCTCGCGCTCCATCTCCGCCACCTCCTCGCGGCTCAGCCCCAGCAGCTCCCCGAAGACATAGTCGTGGTGCTGCCCCAGGGTGGGGGCGGGCATCGTCACCTCCGCAGGGGTGGCGGAGAGCTTCCAGGGCGGGGCGATGGTCACCCGTCGGCCCATCTCGGGGTGCTGCACCTCCACCCAGGCCCCCCGCTCCCGCAGATGAGGGTCTTCGTAGAGCTCCTGGTTGTCGCAGGAGGGGGCGGCAGGCACGCCCTCGCGCTGGAGCCGGGCCATGAGGTCGTGGGCGGGGTAGCCTCGCGTCCACTCGGCCAGGCGGCGGTCCAGCTCGTCCTCGTGCTGCTTGCGGGCGGCGGCGTCGGCGAAGCGGGGCGCGGCGGCCCAGGCGGGGCGGCCCATGGCCCGCGCCAGGCCCTGCCACTCCGCCTCCGTGCTCACGGCGATGCTGAGCCACCGGTCCGGGCCCAGGCAGGGATAGACGCCGTGGGGGGCCATGGCCGCATCCCGGTTGCCCGTGCGCTGCGGGATATGCCCGTTCATGGTGTAGTCCAGGAGCGCCTCCCCCATGAGGACGCTCACGGCCTCGGAGGAGGAGAGGTCGATGTGCTGGCCCTGGCCGGTGCGCTGGCGGTGGGCCAGGGCGGCCATCAGCGCGAAGGCGGAGGTGGTGGCGGAGATAAGGTCTATCTCCCCCGAGAGCTGGCAGGGGTCGCCGTCGGCGTAGCCGGAGAGATACGCCAGCCCCCCCAATGAGGCGAAGGAGGGGGCGTAGCCCACATAGGCCCGCTCCGGCCCCGTGGCCCCCCGGGCCGAGGAGGAGAGGTAGATGAGGTCGGGCTTCACCTCTCGCAGGGCCTCGTAGCCCAGGCCCAGGCGCTCCATGACCCCGGGGCGCATGTTCTGGGTGGCGATGTCGCTGATGCTCACCAGGTGCTTGGCGAGCTCCACGGCCTTGGGGTTCGTGAGGTCCAGGCGGATGCCCAGCTTGTTGAGGTTGATGTCGTTGAAGACGCCGGACTGGTTCATGCCGGTGAAGACCTGGCCCGTGGTCAGGGAGGTGCGGCGGGAGTGGTCGGGGCGGCGCATGGACTCCACCTTGATGACCTCGGCGCCCATGAAGCCCAGGAGCTCCGTGGCGTGGGGCCCGGCCCAGGCGAAGGTGAAGTCGGTGATGCGGATGCCCGAAAGGGGGCCGGTCATGATGTCACCTCCGTATGAATTCGATGAAGAGTTCACAAGTGCCAAAAAGAGCATTGCTTTCAACCGAATCATATAGTTGTGTAGGCGAGAGTATATCCCCCGGCAGTCTTGGAATGCTATTGGCTACAGGCGGAAGTGTTCGATTTAAGAGAAACGGGATAGTGAATCTCTGGTGTTGGGGAACTCCCGCTCGGATTAAGCTTTCGATTTTGTCCAGATCAGATCTTGTGAGAGAATCACAGCCCCCAATATTCAGTAAACGCAATATTTCACCATAGAATGCAAAAAGGGTTCGAAGTGCTTGTACGACAAACTTATAAGGTTCAAGAAATGTCCATTCATCCACTGTTCTTACTCCCCATAGGGTGAAATAATCAGACGGATCATCCGAATCCACTTCCGAAATTGCTTGCATAGTATCAGGGTCAAGAATCGCCAAACTGTACGCTGTGTCCTGTGCACCTGCTTGAATCGGATCTCTCCTACCAGCCCTTATTTTGCTCCTAATGTATTGAATGCCCCTCAGCGGATGGCGATGCTGGATGGAATCTCTAGCGGGGTAGAAGATGCCAATGAGGTTTTGGGTTGGGGCCGACCTTAGAAACTCTCCCAGGCTCGAATTTTGCCTTTCGACGTGGGTAATAAGCTTGTTACTCTGTTTCTTAGGTGGGAGCTTCAGCGTAATGCTCTGTCTAAATCGAGTGTCTTCCGAATCGGTGGGACAAAAATTGTAGTAATACTTCATAACCCACGCTAAAGCATCAAACGTTCCCGTAGTCAATACCATGAAGTAGTTTAGTTCTCTAAGAATATCGTGCTGGACTTCGTTGTCTGCTCTCGCATAGAAATGAGACGCGATGCGGTCTTTGATTTCTAGCATGTAGAGCAAGCGTGTATATAGACTATGCAAGTAACCCTGAACTTGTTCTCCGCTCGGCAACGATTGCGTGGCAGCAGCACTAGCGGTCCAGGTCTTCTGAAAAACAGGCACCAACTCACACAACCTGTACCAGTAATATAGCTTCTTGTTGGCGGAATAATGTGGTCTGTATAAGTACTTACCGTGCTTCTTTAGATACACATCCAGATAGTCAAAGGCTTCAGACACACTCAGTATGAAAACGCCAATACGGCCTTGAATCCAGTCGCGGAAAGCTAAAGCATCCTTGTCTTCTGTTACGAAAACACCCCCATTTATAGCTTCGTGAGCCTGCATGTCCTTCAGAAGCCGCATGACTTTGCCGTTTTCCTGGGTGCCTCTGGAGTAGGAAAACACTCTCTCTACCATGTTTGCGGCACCCCATGGATTATTTGCCACAGACCGATGGTTTCCGCTTGTGACTATGAATGGTCGTTGGCCGGACACTCCGGAATCAAACTTCTCATATTGCAGTTGAGTAATAACATTCAGGCTTTGAGGGACACGTTGGTCTGGTCGTACAGGAGTCAAAACCATATCTACTAGGTCAACTGAGCGCTGTTCTTCTCGGAGTTTTACTTCTCTGAAACTAATAAGTGTTTGAATAGGCTCCTCCAGATTATCAAACAAGTCTACCAAATTTTCGCCGTGCAAGGTGAATCGGAGGCACTTGTCCTCTTGACTATGCCCAACTCTGTATATCGGATAGTGATACCTCAAGTCAGCGTGCTCCTACTAAAGACCCAAGCGTGAAACGTTTCGGAGGCTCAATCACTCTACTTTCCCTGAAACCTAAATCACCCCCTGTTCCGCCAGGCGGGCGCGCTCCGTCGGCCCCAGGCCCAGGCGGGCGTAGATTTCGTCGTTGTCCTGGCCCAAAAGCGGCGCCGGCCGCCCCACCCGCCAGGGCGTCTCCGAGAGCTTGAAGGGCGCCCCGGGGTAGCGCACCGGCCCCGTGGCCGGATGGGCCACCTCCACGAAGAAGTCGCGGAAGTTCAGCTGGGAATCAGCCAACACCTCGTCGGCCCGCAGCACCGGGGCCACGGGGCAGGAGAGGGCCTGGCCCGCATGGTATATCTCCTGCCGGGTGCGGGCCATCATCCACGCCCGCACCTCCGGCTCGATGGCCTTGAAGTGCCGGCCCCGGGCATCCCGGTCCGTGAAGCGGGGGTCGGCGGCCCAGTCGGGCCGTCCCACCAGTTGGCAGAAGGCGGTCCACTGGTGGTCTTCGATGATGAGCATGACCACATGGCCGTCCCGACACTCCATGAGGCCCCCCATGCTGCTGTTGGGCGCGGCCAGCCGCGTGGGGATAGGCTCCTTGTTGGGGAAGCGGGTCAGGTTCGCCCGCTGCAGACCCAGCAGGGCCTCCTGCTTGGAGAGGTCCACCCGCTGGCCCTGGCCCGTGGCCCGCTGCCAGTAGAGCGCCCCCAGGGCGGCCACCGCGGCGTGGAGGCCGCAGGCGTAGTCCCCCGCCAGGCCCCCGATTTTAATCGGCTCCCGCGACAGGTCCGGGGAGTTGTTGGGCAGGAGATACCCCTGGCCGCTGGCGTGGTAGAGGTTGAGGTGATGGGCCTTGTAATCGCGATACGGCCCCGTCTGGCCGAAGGGGGTGATGGAGGTGACAATCAGATGGGGGTTCAGGGCCGATAGCGCTTCATAACCAAGCCCCATACGCCCGAGCGTGCCCGCAGGGCTGTCCTCCACCAGGATGTCCGCATCCTTCGCCAGAGCCCGGAAGAGCCGGCGGCCTTCCTCCTGGTTCAAGTCCAGGGTGATGCTCCGTTTGCTGGTGTTGAGGTAGAGGAAGAGGGCGCTGGCCTCGGGGCCGGCGTAGCCCTTATAGAAAGGGCCGCGGCGGCGGGCGGCGTCGCCGGTGCCCGGTGGCTCGATTTTGACGACCTCGGCCCCGTGGTCCGCCAGGAGCTTGCCGCAGTAAGGCCCGCTCACCATCTGGGCGTATTCGACGACCCGGACCCCTTCCAATGCGCTCGCCATCATCCCCTCCTGATGCCCGCGGCCGCGGCGACGAAGCTCACCCGGGTCTCGTGCTCCGCCAGGGCCGCCGCCAGTTCCGCCAGAGATATTCGGGTTGCCTTTATCTCGATGGTCCGTCGCCCTATCTCGTCCGGGGCGTGGGCGTCGGAGCCCTGGATGCAGGGCCGTCCCAGGGGGTAGCCGGGCATCTGCCCCCGGTTCCACCGGTCTTTGTTCTGGGCCTGGGTTATCTCCAGGGCGGCGATGTAGGGGCAGGCGTGGAGCCGGGCCTTAATCCCCAGAGGCTCCTCGGTGACGGTGAAGCCCTTGGGCTTGCGGTCGATGTGGGCGGCGATGGCCAGGCCCCCGGCCTCCGCCACGCGGCGGGCGGCCTCGTCCAGCCAGACGGGGGCGGAGAAATGGCCCTCCCCCTCTTCGGCTTCGGGGAAGCCCAGGGAGCGCAGGAGGAGGCGCAGGTCGGCCACGGGCGTTTCTTCTGGGAAGAGGGCCAGGAGGTGGCCGCCCCGGCAGGAGAGCTCCATCCCCGGCAGGATGACCAGGCCGCGCCCCGCCGCGGCCTCCCGCAGGGGGTCGATGCCCGCCGCGGTGTTGTGGTCGGTGATGGCGATGCCCTCCAGGCCGGCGGCTCGGGCAGCGGCCCCGATGGCGGCGGGGGTGGTCTTGAGCTTGGCCTCGGGGGTGGCGTAGTCGTCGTAGCAGCGAGACCAAGGGGTGTGGATATGGAGGTCCAGGCGGTGGACGGAAGCCGGCACAGGCGTTTCCCTATCTAGTGTCCTGTCAGGTTATTGGCATGCCCTATGGGGGTGCAGGGGGCGCAGCCCCCGCCGGGGGTCTGGGGGTGTCCCCCAGATCCCATATTTACCCCCTCTCCTGCTGGAGAGGGGGCCAGGGGGTGAGGTCTGACCCTTAGGGGAGGACAAGGGTAATATATCCTCATGCGCGACGCCACACTAGCGACCCGCTAGATAGCACATTCCCCATGGCAGTATTGCTGTGCAAGCCGGGCCGATTATAGCATGGGGCGGGCGCAGGGGACAATTTACGCCCGGGCGGGGGCCAGGGGCAGGTCGATGGCGAAGCCTTTGAGGATGCCGTCCAGGGCTTGGGCCGTCTTTGCGTCGGGCTCGGTGAGGGGCAGGCGGGGCTTGCCCACCTGGAAGCCCACCGCATTTAGGGCATACTTCACCGGGATGGGGTTGGTAATCATGACCATGGCCTGCATCAGGGGCAGCAGATGGAGGTGGCTCTGGGCGGCGGCCCGGGTCTGCCCCGCCAGGGTTTTGTCCATCATATCCTTGAACTGGCGGCCCACCAGGTGGGTGACGACGCTGATAACCCCGTAGCCTCCCAGGGCCATAAGGGGGTAGGTGTCGCTGTCGTTGCCGCTCCAGATTAGGAAATCGGCTCGCTTCACCCCATCCAGGATGCGGTACCACTGCTCCAGATTGCCGCTGGCTTCTTTTATGCCCGCGATGTTATCGATGGCGCTGAGGCGGATGACGGTCTCGGGGGCCATATTGACGCCGGTGCGTCCGGGGATGTTGTAGGGGATGCAGGGCAGCCGGGTGGCCGCGGCGATGGCCCGGAAGTGCTGGTAGAGGCCCTCCTGGGTGGGCTTGTTGTAGTAGGGCACTACCGCCAGGATGGCGTCGGCCCCGGCCCGCTCCGCCGCGCGGGTCAGCTCCACGCTCTCGGCGGTGGCGTAGGTGCCGGTACCGGCGATGACCGCGCCCCGGTCGGCGATGGCCTCCTTCACCTCGGCGTAGAGGCGGAGCTTCTCCTCTTTGGTGAGGGTGGGGGACTCGCCGGTGGTGCCGGAGACCACCAGGCCGTCGCTGCCCGAGGCCATGAGGGCCTGGGCCAAGCGGCGGGCCTGGGCGTAGTCCACCGCGCCCTTCTCGTCGAAGGGGGTGACCATGGCGGTGAGGAGTCGGCCTAGCTTCACGGGATATTTCCTCGGAGGGGGAAATTGTTATGAGGATATCCTAGCCCCTCTGGGGGCCTTGGTCAAGGTGTTGGGGTGGAGGATTGTGCTGGGGGCGCTACTCGTCGATGGGCTCGCCGCCGCTGCCCTTGAGGAAATCCCGCTTTATCAGCTCCTCGGCGATTTGGACGGCGTTTAAGGCCGCGCCCTTGCGCAGGTTGTCGGCCACCACCCACAGGGCGAGCCCGTAGGGGACCGAGAGGTCCTGGCGCAGGCGCCCCACGAAGACCTCGTCGGTGCCCGCCACGGTCCAGGGATAGGGGTAGAGGCTGACGCCGGGGTCGTCCTGGACCTTGACCCCCGGGGCCTGGGACAGGATACGCCGGGCTTCCTCGGGGGACATGGGGCGGGAGAACTCCACATGCACCGCCTCGCTGTGGCCGATGAACACGGGGACCCGCACGCAGGTGGCGGAGAGGGCCAGCTCCGGTAAGTGCATGATTTTACGGGTCTCCTGGACGGTCTTCCACTCCTCCTTGGAGTAGCCGTTGTCCAGGAAGACATCGATTTCCGGCAGGAGGTTGAAGGCAATCTGGTGCTTATAGACATGGGGGATGGCGTTCTTGCCCTCCAGGACCTGCTTGCTCTGGGCCGTGAGCTCCTGGATGGCCGCGGCCCCGGTGCCGGAGACGGACTGATAGGTGCTCACCACCACCCGCCTGATGGGGTTGACCTGCTGCAAGGGGTTCAGGGCCATGACCAGCTGGATGGTGGCGCAGTTGGGGCTGGAGATGAGGCGGCGGTGCTCCCGCAGGTCGAAGGGGTTCACCTCCGGCACCACCAGGGGCACGCGGGGATGCATGCGGAAGGCGTCGCTTTTGTCGATGACCAGGGTCCCCTTGCGGGCGGCCACGGGGGCGTAGCGCAGGCTGACATCGGCGCCGGCGGCGAAGAAGGCCAGGTCGATGCCATCCAGCGACTTGGGGGTGAGCTCCTGGACCTCCACCTCCTGGTGGTTCACAAAAAGGGTCCTGCCCGCGGAGCGGTCGGAGGCCAAAAGCCGCAGGGACGAGGCGGGAAAGCGGCGCTTCTCCAGCACCTTGACCAGCTCTTTTCCCACCAGGCCGGTGGCCCCCACCACAGCGACTCTAAAAGCCATAGCGCTTCTCCTATATCAGGCCAGGCCCAGGAGCTGGTCCAGGCCAAAGACCATCTTGTCCAGCTTCACTACCTCTTGGATGGCGAGGATGATGCCCGGCAGGAAGGTCTCCCGGGTCAGGGAGTCATGGCGGAGGCTGAGACGCTGGCCCTGGCTCCCGAAGATGACCTCCTGGCTGGCCATGAACCCTGGCAGGCGCACGCTGTGGAGGGTCACTCCCTCCCAGTGTCCCCCGCGAGTCCCCGGCAGGGTCTCCTTGTGGGTGGGAGGTCGAATGAAGGCCTTGCCCCGCGCCTTCACCATCCCCTGGGCGGTGGCCAGGGCGGTGCCAGAGGGGGCGTCTATCTTCTCCTTGTGGTGCATCTCCAGGACTTCCGCGTAGTCGAAGTGGGGGGCGGCCAGGTTGGCCAGGTGCATCAGGAGCACGGCCCCCAGGGAGAAGTTGGGGGCCACCACGGCCCCCACCCCGTGGGCCTGGCAGAGAAGGCCTATCTGCTCCACATCCGCCGGGCTCAGGCCCGTGGTCCCCACCACCAGCCGCACCCGCCGCGGGATGGCGGCCCGCACCGCGACCCGGGTGGCCTCCACCTGGGAGAAGTCCACCAGCACCTGGGGCTGAGTCCGGTCCAGGAGAGCGCCCACATCGGAGGAGAAGGGGATAGCCCCGCGCCCATCGGGCAGGGGCAGGGTGTCCCCCGTAGCCTCCTTCTCAATGGCCCCCACGGGTTTAAGGTGGGGATGGCGGCACAGGGCGGCCAAGATTTCCTGGCCCATCTTGCCCTGGGCCCCATGGAGGGCCACGGTGATAGGGCTGGCGGGCTGCTTAGGGGTGCCGCTCACGGAAGGGTGGCTCCCTCCTGGGGGCTGTTCCCGGGGTATGGCGAGGACGAGCTGGGTTGAAGGATGGAGCCTCTCGAGCGGGCCGGTGCCGCGGCGCCTCAGGGCTCCGGGGTCGGCCGCCCTGGTCCGGGCCGCTGCGGAAGGGGTAATCGGGGTCGGGAGGGGTGGGAGCCGGGGCGGTGCCCCCTTCCTTCTGGAGGAGGGCCCGGCGGGACAGGTTCACCCGCCCCATGCGGTCGATTTCGGTGACCACCACGGTGATTTCATCGCCAATCTTGACCACATCCTCCACGGAATCCACCCGGTAGTCCGCCAACTCCCCGATGGGGACCAGGCCGTCCTTCCCGGGCAGGACCTCCACGAAGGCGCCGAAGTTCATCAGGCGCACCACCTTGCCGGTGTAGATGCCCCCCACCTCCACATCCCGGGTCAGGGCCTCAATCATCTTGATAGCCTTATCCGTCATCTCCCGACTGGAGCTGCCGATGACGATGGTGCCGTCATCCTCCACATCGACGGTGGCCTTGGTCGCCTCGGTGATGGAGCGGATGGTCTTGCCGCCGGGGCCGATGACCAGCCGTATCTTATCGGGGTGCACCTGGATGCGGGTCATCCGCGGCGCGTAGGGGTTGAGCTCGGGCCGGGGGGTCGCCAGGGCTGTCTGCATGCGTTCCAGGATGAAGAGCCGGGCCTCATGGGCTTGGCCCAGGGCGTCCGTCATGATGCGGTGGTCAATCCCGGAGATTTTCATGTCCAGCTGAAGGGCGGTGACCCCAGCCGCGGTCCCCGCCACCTTGAAGTCCATGTCCCCCATGGCATCCTCGGACCCCGCGATGTCCGTGAGGATGGCATAGCGGTCGCCCTCCTTAATCAGGCCCATGGCCACCCCGGCCACCGGGGCCTTGATGGGGACGCCGGCGTCCATCAGGGAGAGGGTGGAGGCGCAGACCGAGGCCATGGAGGTGCTACCATTGGAAGAGAGCACCTCGGAGACCACGCGGATGGTGTAGGGGAACTCCTCCTCGGTGGGGACGATGGGCTCCAAGGCCCGCTCCACCAGGGCGCCGTGGCCAATCTCCCGCCGCCGAGGGGCGCCGATGCGGCCCGTCTCCCCGTTGCTGAAGGGGGGGAAGTTGTAATGGTGGAGGAAGCGCCTGCTCTCCTCAGGGCTCAGGGTGTCCAGCATTTGCTCCTCCCGCATGGAGCCCAGGGTGGCGATGGACAGCACCTGGGTTTCACCCCGGGTGAAGAGGCCAGAGCCGTGGGTGCGGGGGAGCAGCCCCACCTCGCAGCTGATGGGACGTATCTCTTTGGGAGCGCGGCCATCGGAGCGCCGTCCCTGCTCCACGATGTGGCGCCGCACATATTTCTTAATCTCCTGCTCTAAAGCCGCCGCCAGTTCGTAGGGGGGGTAGGCTTGCCCCAGTTTAGCCATGACCTCGGCCTTGAGCTGATCCTGGGCGCGGCCCCGCTCCTGCTTGCTCGGGCCAGCGAAGACGTGAGGGAGCCGAGGCCCCACTTGAGCCGATACCGCCGCTGCCGCCTCAGGGGAAATCCCCTTGGGGGCGAACTCCATCTTGGGCTGGCCGTGGGCGCGGATAATCTCCCGCTGGAACTCAACCAGCGCCCGGTTGGCCTCCTGGCCCACCTGGAGGGCCTCCAGGAGGAGGCTCTCCGGCACCTCTTTAGCCCCAGCCTCCACCATGATGACGGCCTCGGAGGTGCCGGCCACTATCATGTCCAGGGAGCTTTCCTTGAGCTGGCTGTAGGTGGGGTTCAGGACCAGGCTGCCGCCAATGGCCCCCACCCGTACGGCCGCGATGGGGCCGGCGAAGGGGATGGGGGAGAGGCTCAGGGCTGCGGAGGCGCCCACTAGGGCCAGGACCTCGGGGAGGTGCTCCTGGTCCGCGGACAAGACCGTGATAACTACCTGGAGCTCATTGGTGAAGCCCTTGGGGAAGAGGGGACGGATGGGCCGGTCCGTGAGCCGGGCGCCCAGGGTGGCATCCTGGCTGGGACGGCCCTCCCGCCTGATGTAACCGCCGGGGATTTTCCCGGCGGCGTAGAGCCTCTCCTCGTAATCCACCGTCAGGGGGAGGAAATCGGTGCCCTCCCGCTGGGGCCCCACGCAGGCGGTGACCAGCACCACGGTGTCCCCCAGGCGGACGGTGACCGCCCCGCCAGCCTGCTGCGCCAGGCCCCCGACGGCGATGGTGATAGGGTACTCCCCTATCAGCTTTTGGTAGACGCTAGCCATGACATGCACTCCTCTGGGAAGAGGGCCCGCTTCGGCCCGGTGGCTCCGAACCTACTTTCTGAGACCGAGCCGACTAATCAGCTCCTGGTAGCGGGCCACATCCTTGTTGTGGAGCTAGGCAAGCTGGCGCCGCCTTTGCCCCACCATCATGAGGAGTCCACGCCGCGAGTGGTGGTCGAGAGAGTGGGTCTTGAGGTGTTCGGTGAGATGGCTTATCCTCTGGGTGAGGAGGGCCACCTGCACCTCCGGCGAGCCGGTATCCCCCTCGTGGGTGGAGAACTGCCGGACCAGCTCGGACTTCTCTTCCTTCTTGTTCATTCTTTCTCCTTAGGCCCTAGATTATAAGAGACGCCCCAGGGTTTGTCAAAGCAAGGGCATCCACTCCAGGCCCCTCTTTCCGCAGCGTATGGTGCTCTCGCGATGTAGAGGGATATGCCCCCTGCCGGGGTGTGGGCTGTCCCTCATCCGCCTAAGGCGGACCACCATCTCCCTCTCCTGCGAGCTCTGGCCTTTCTACCCTGATGGTCAACTCCAGATTCTTCGTCTGCTGCAGGTAGGGGTGTCTCCCCGTCTCTCTCCTTCCCCTTGCGAGCGAAGACAGGGAGACTCGAGGGCGCAGGGCGAGCACCCGCCGCCGGCGGGTTGGGGGGTGTCCCCCCAGCCTCCCTACCCTCCCCCTCTCCTGGAAGGAGAGGGGGACCAAGGGGGTGAGGTGTCCCGAGGGCCGGGAGATTTAGGGGGCCTAGAGGCGATGCTAGACGCTCTCGTTATTTTATTCTTGACAGTGGGGGAGGGGTAATGGTAGGATAGGGTTCCCCCTGAGGGAGATTTTTGGGGGGGCGGGCACTTTAACAACTGGATAGTGGAAGGTTACTGAAGGGTAGACTCTA
>JACQUO010000018.1 GCA_016210205.1 Chloroflexota bacterium | reverse complement strand
GGGGCGGCGGGGCCTGGGGGTCTGGGGTCTGGCGCTCTTGGGTCACGGTGGGTTGCCCTTTCTAGCGAGGCGTCGCGGGGACGCCACCTGGAAGCTCTCTTCGTTTATAACACCGTCCCGGATGCGGAAGGCCCGCACCCGGGGCGGGGAGTCCTTGAGGGAGACGATGAAGTATAAGGCATCGGGCCAGAGGGCCAGCTGGACATCGGTGGGGGAGGGGTAGGCCTCGCTGTGGGTATGGGAGTGGTAGACGCCCAAAAGCTCCCAGCCCCGGTCCTCGATGTCTCGGTGGATTTGAAAGAGCTCCCTGGAGTCCACGCTGTAGCGCCGGGGGCTGGCCTCGGCGTTGCGGGACCGGTAGAGGTGGGCCACCCGGCCCAGGGGCCCGGCCAGGACGCCGCAGCACTCGTTGGGGCGCTCCTCCAGGGCGTGGGCGGTCATCTCTTCGAGGTAGCGCCGCGGGATGACCAGCGCGGCATCTCCTGCTCTTACCACCAGATTTTGCCCTCCATGTCGTGGGAGGCCCGCTCCAGGTCGCGGCTCCACAGGCCGGTGGAGAGATATTTCCAGCCGCCATCGGCCAGCAGGGCCACGATGTGGCCCGAGTCCATCCGCGCCCCGAGGCGCTGGGCGCAGGCGATGACCGCGCCCGAGGAGACCCCGGCGAAGATGCCCTCCTCCTGGAGCAGGGCCCGAGTCCCCTTGAAGGAGTCCTCGTTGCTAATCACCATGCGACCATCCAGGAGGTTCAGGTCCAAGATGGGGGGCACAAAGCCCTCATCCAGGCTCCGGAGGCCCATGATGACATCGCCCAAATTGGGCACCACGGCCATGACCCTGGTCTGGGGGTTGTGCTCCTTGAGGCGACGCCCCACCCCCATGAGGGTGCCGCCAGTGCCCAGCCCCGCCACGAAGACATCCACTTGGGGCAAGTCCCGCAGAATCTCCACGCCCGTGGTCTCGTAGTGGGCTTGGGGGTTAGCAGGGTTGCCATACTGATAGGGCATGAAGTAGCGGGGGTTCTCCGAGGCCATCTTCCGGGCCACCTCGATGGCGCCGTTGGTGCCCTTGTCCCCCTCGGTGCAGATGGTCTCGGCCCCGAAGGCCTTGAGGAGCTGGATGCGCTCCTGGCTCACATTCTCCGGGATGACGGCCAGCATGCGGTAGCCCTTGCGCCGGGCAATCATGGCCAGGGAGATGCCGGTGTTGCCGCTGGTGGCCTCCAGGATGACCTTATCCTTGGTGAGCTCCCCCCGGGCCTCGGCACGCTCTATCATGAACTTGGCGATGCGGTCTTTGAGGCTACCCGTGGGGTTATGGCCCTCCAACTTCACGAAGAGGCGCACCCCTTTCTTGGGGCTGAGACGAGGGACCTCCACCAGGGGGGTGTTGCCGATGGCGTCGAGGATGCTTGCCTTAACCAAGGGGCGCAGCTCCTCCCGAAAGGGCGGGCAAGATGGAGACCACATCGCCCTCGGAGACGGGGGTGTCCAGGTTGCCCAGGAAGCGAATGTCCTCGTCGTTGAGGTAGATATTCACAAACTGGTGCAGGGAGCCATCGGGGTTGAGGAGCTGCTTGGCAAATCCGGGGTAGCGGCGCTCCAGGTCCTGCACCAGCTGCCCGATGGTCTGGCCCTGCCCTTTGACCGTCTTGGCCCCTTTGGTGAACTTCTGAAAGACAGCGGTGACCCTAACTTGCACTGCCATGGCGGCCTCCGTCAAGAAGGATTAGTGCCGGGCCCCGTGAGCAGCTTCGGCCTCCTGGCTGTGGACCAGCGCCGGCACGCCGCAGAACTCCTCGTAATCGATGAGCTGGGTGACGGTGGGATGCTCCCCGCAGACGGGGCAATCGGGGCTGCGGCGAATTTTCAGCTGGCGGAACTCCATGGACAGGGCGTCGAAGAGAAGCAGGCGGCCCGCCAGGGAGTCGCCGATGCCCAGGATGAGCTTTATGGCCTCCACCGCCTGGATGCTGCCCACGATGCCCGGCAGCACCCCCAGGACCCCCGCCTCCTGGCAGGATGGAACCATGCCCGGCGGCGGCGGTGCGGGGTAGAGACAGCGATAGCAGCCCCGGCCGGGCAGGAAGGTGGTGGCCTGGCCCTCGAAGAGGAAGATGCTGCCGTGTACGTTGGGCTTGCCCTTCATGACGCAGGCATCGTTCACCAGGTAGCGGGTGGGGAAGTTGTCGGTGCCGTCCACCACCACATCGTAGTCGGCGATGATGTCCAGGATGTTCTCGGAGGACAGGCGCACCGGATAGGGCACCACCTTCACATCGGGGTTGAGAGCAGCGATGGTGTCGGTGGCGGAGTCGATTTTGGGCCGCCCCAGGTCCGCGGTGCGGTGGAGGATTTGCCGCTGCAGGTTGGAGAGGTCCACCGTGTCGTAGTCCACCAGGCCAATGGTGCCCACGCCGGCGGCGGCCAGGTAGAGGGCCGCGGGCGAGCCCAGCCCTCCCGCCCCGATGAGGAGCACCTTGCCGGCCAAGAGCTTGCGCTGGCCCTTGCCCCCCACCTGCTGGAGGATGATGTGGCGACTGTAGCGTTTGATTTGTTCCTCGGTGAAAGCTGAAGCCATGGCAATAAACCCCTTCTATAAGTTTGCGGCGGCCAGATAGCGCATGCCCGTGTCCGGCAACACTGTCACCACCACTTGGTGGCGGGAGAGCTTCCGGGCCACCCGCAGGGCGGCGGTGACATTGGCCCCGGAGGAGGGGCCCACCAGGAGCCCTTCTTCCCGAGCCAGCCGGGCCATGATGTCATGGGCCTCTTCGTCGCTTACGGTCATGATTTCATCCAGGATAGCCCGGTTGAGCACCGTGGGCACGAAGGGAGCCCCCAGGCCGGGGATGCTGTGTCGCCCCCACTTGCCCCGGGTCAGAAAGGGCGAGCCCGCCGGCTCCACCCCGATGACCTGCACTCCCGGGACCTCCTCCTTCAGCGCCTCGCCCACGCCCGTCACCGTGCCACCGGTGCCGATGCCCGCCACGAAGGCGTTGACCTTGCCCCCCGTGGCCTCGAGAATCTCCCGAGCCATGGTGCGGCGGTGGGCCTGGGGATTGGCGGGGTTGTCGAACTGCTGGAGCAGATGGCACCCTGGGGTCTTCTCCGCCACCCCTTTGGCCGCGGCCACCGCCCCGGCCATGCCCAGGCTGGCAGGGGTGCTGATAATCTCTGCCCCAAAGAGGGTGAGGAGCCGCAATTGCTCCGGGGGCAGCCCCTCGGGGAGGCTCAAAATCAGGCGATAGCCCCTAGCGGCGGCCACCATGGCCAGGGCGATGGCGGTGTTGCCGCTGGAGGCCTCCACGATGGTGCCTCCAGGCTGGAGGAGCCCGCCCTCCTCGGCGTCCTGCACCATGGCCGCCACGGCCCGGTCTTTGACGCTGCCACTGGGGTTGGCGGACTCCAGCTTGGCCAGCACCGCCGCCCCCTCTGGGTCGGGCAGGCGGTTCAGGCGCACCAGAGGGGTGCTCCCGATGCACTCCAGCACGCTTTGGGCTATCTTCATAGGAGAAGCTAGCCGCTTCAGATTTGGTACATGGCTTGCTGGTCCCGAGCCTGCTGCCGCTGGGCCAGTTTGTCCAGGCTGGTGGTGCGGAGCACGTTTTCCGTGGCCTCGTTGATGCTCTGCCAAACCTCCCGCTGGGCGCAGTCCGTGGAGCGAGGACAGTCATCGGGGGCCTGAACGCAGCTGATGGGAGCTGTGGAGCCTTCTAAGGCTACGATAATCTCCCCCAGGCTGATGGCGGTGGGCTGGCGCGCCAGGATATGGCCGCCCTGAGGCCCCCTTTTGCTGCGGATGATGCCCGTCTTATGCAAGGAGGTGAGCACCTGGTCTAAGAAAGGCTCCGGGATGTCTTGGCGGGCCGCGATTTCGCTGGTCTGGATGGGCCCTTGGCCGTAGTGCCGGGAGAGCTCCACCAGGGCTCTGATGCCGTAGTCCACCTTCATCGAGATACGCATGGCACCACCCCCAATCTCTGGGCGTCCTTCGCTAGTTGACTAAAATTATAGACTATGAGCATTATAGCAGAAGCATCCTCCCAAGACAAGGGTAGGTCCCCTCGTCCGGCTGGAGCCGGGGCGGACTTCTCCCGCCCTCCCCCCACGAGCGGAGCCCCCTCCTCCAAGCTATCTCAGCCCGGCCGGGAAGGGCCCCAGCATCCTTAGATGAAAAGGGTAACTTGCGCTTTGGAGGCGTAGTTCAGGAAGGCGGCCGCCCCCTCCAGGCTCACCCCATCGATGAGTTTCTCCCGGGAGACGCCCATGACCCCCATGGTGGTGGTGCAGGCGATGAGGCGCACCTTCAGCTTCTGGGCGGTATCCAACAGCTCCGCGATGCGGGGCATGTGCTGTTTAGCCATCATGCGCTTCAGCATCCAGGTGGCCATGCTCGTCATGCCGGGGATGGCGCCGATGATGTTGGGCACCGGCATGGGCATGGCGGGATTGGCCAGGGGCGCCACCTTCAGGGAGGCCAGCTTGTCCTTGCGGATGATGTCCAGCCCGTAGAAGGTGAAGAAGATGCCGCATTCCAAGCCCATGGCCGCCGCGGTGGTGGCCAGGATGAGGGGCGGGTAGGCCATATCCAAAGTCCCTTTGGAGGCCACCAGGGCCACCCGTTTCACATCGGTGTCCTTATGGGCCTGGGTGTGGAGCTTGAGGAAGGCCTCGTAGTCCAGCACTCCCGATATCTGCAAATCTCGCATGGACTTGGCGCTCATGGCAGCCTCCTCATACCTTCTGGATGAAGTAAATAAAGGCCTTGTCCCGGTCCTCGGTGCGAAGCAGGACATGCCCGGTCATCTCCGCCCAGGCGGGGACATCGGCTTTGGAGCCGGGGTCCGTGGCTATCAGCTCCACCACCTGCCCTGGTTGCACCTCCTCCAGGGCCAGGGAGAGCTTGACCACAGGGACGGGGCAGAACTCACCCCGGGAGTCCACAGTCTTGACAGCGGCTTGAGTCATATTCCACTCTCCTATGTTGACCGTGGTGACAGCAACCCGTCACAAGTTGACTGACTTTATACACTATAAATATGATAGCAACAACGGCCAGGGAAAGCAAGGAACGGAAGCCACACCGTGCCAGGCCCTTTAGCCAGGGCGCTAGGGCGGCCCTCTTAATGTATGGGGGTTTCCGCCGCCCCGGAGAGACTGCCAGCGCTGTCTCATGTAGGGAACCAAGATGAGGGCCGCCATGGAGGTGGCTACCGCCAGGAGCAGATAAAGGGAGGCGGACTCCAGGACGGAGAGGCCCCAGTAGACCCCCGCCTGCTTCACCCCCACCGAGGCGGCAGCCCCAATGTGAAGCAGGGCCAAATATAGCCGAATTTTATGGCTCCCCGCGGACACCGCCGCCATGGCCCCTATCTCAGCGCCGACGGAGGCCCCCATGAGCATGATGAGGGCCGCCAGGGGATCCACCCGCCCCACCAGGGCATAGGTGAAGGCCCCATATCCGCCCGAGATGATAATTTCAAAGAGGTCCGTACCCACAGCTACCAGGGTAGGCATCCCCAGGAGGTAAATCATGGCGGCCATGCGGAAGAAGCCCGCCACCACCCCAAGGAACCCCGATAGGAGCCCCGCCACAAACCGCACCCCCACGCTGGCCCAGAGGGACAGGCGAGGGATGCGGGAGCGGGACAGGGCCACGAAGGGCGGCAAGTCCAGGCGCCGCAGCCATCCCTGGCGGGCCGGCTGGGGCGACTCGTGGCCAGCCCCCTGGCTCTGGCGCAGATGCTGCCGCTCCTCCCAAATCACCGCCAGGGCCAGGGCCATAAGGAGGATGATGAAGACCCAGCGCACCACCACTTCCACCTGGCCCACCCCCTCCAGGTAGAGGATGAGCTGCTTGCCCACCTCCACCCCGGGGACGGTTCCCAGCATCATGAGCAGGCCCATCTTGAAATCGATGTTGCCCAAAAGGTGATGGCGCAAGGTGGCCACCATGGCCTTGCCCGTGATGTGGGCCAGGTCGGTGCCGATGGCGTAGGGCATGGGGAGGCCCAAGATGTTCAGGGCCGGGGTGACGATGAAGGCGCCACCCACCCCCATGAAGGCGCCCAGCACCCCCACCGTGAACCCGATGTAAAGGAGCAGGAGGGGGTCAACCCCCACCCCGGCAAAGGGGAGATACACGCCGCTGCCTCAGGCCCGGCGGCTCAGCCCGCGGCCCAGCAGATGGAAGATGAGGGAGTAGAAGCCATGGAGGGCCAGGCCGGTGAGGGCGATGCTGGCAACCACCCCCAGGGCAAAGAGGGGGGCATGGGTCCGGGAGAGTCCCAGGAGGAAATCGATGAAGGATTGGTACATCTAACGCTGCTCCTGCCTGGGCGCTACTGCGCCGCCCCGGGGGTGCGCATGCTCTCCGTGAGGATGCGGGCCACCTCGGGCCGGGTGAACTCGGCGGGCAGGGCCTCCCCCGCCTGGAGCATGGCTCGCACCTTGGTCCCGCTCAGGGCCACCCGTTGCTCCGGCCCATGGGGGCAGGTCTTGGTGGTGGCCATGTTCCCGCAGGCGCGGCAGTAAAAGGAATGGTCGAAGAACAGGGGCGTTATTCCCAGCTCCTCGGGCCGGAACTCCTCGAAGATGCGATGGGCATCGAAGGTGCCGTAGTAGTTGCCCACGCCGGCATGGTCACGCCCCACGATGAAGTGGGTACAGCCGAAGTTCTTGCGCACCAGGGCGTGGAAGATGGCCTCTCGGGGCCCGGCGTAGCGCATGGCTGCGGGCAGCACCGAGAGGAGGGCCCGGTCTTTAGGGTAGTAGCCCGCCAGAAGCACCTCATAGGAGCGCAGGCGCACTGCAGCGGGGACATCGTCGGACTTGGTTTCCCCCACAATGGGGTGAATCAGGAGGCCATCAACTATCTCCAGGGCGCACTTCTGAAGGTACTCGTGGGCCCGGTGGATGGGGTTGCGGGTCTGGAAGGCCACCACCCGCTTCCAGCCTTGCTGGGCGAAGCGGCGCCGGGTCTCCGCCGGCGGGAGCCAGTAGGACTCGAAGCCGGCCACGGGCAGGGGGTCGAAGACGGTGATAGGGCCAGCCACCAGGGTGTCGCCCTGGGACATGAGGGCCGCTACCCCGGGGTGGGCCTCCTCGACGGTGCGGAAGACCTTCTGGGCCTCCTCTTTTTTGTCCCGTCGGTAGATGTCCTGAATCTCAATGGTGGCCACCAGCCGACCATCGGGGGCGGCGAGGGCGGCCCGGCCTCCCAGGGAGAGACGGCGAGCCATAGAGTCCGCCACGGAAAGGGTGATGGGCAAGCTCCAGGGCAGGCCCGAGGCCAGGCGCATGTCCTGCACCACGGGCCGGTAGTCCCGGGAGGACATGAATCCCGCCAGGGGGGAGTAGGCCCCCACCGCCAGGAGCAGGAGGTCAGAGAGCTCCCAGGGGCCGAGGGTGATGGCGGGCAGGCCTCGGGCCTCCGCCCGCAACACCTCCCGCTGGCCCTTGGGGGCGAAGCAGTCCACCAGGGCCCCACCGTGGGGCGCGATGGCGCCCGCGGCGCCGTCCCGGGCGATGTAGCCCAGCTCCTCCAGCTTGGCTAAAACCTTGGCCACGCTCTCCTCCACCTGCTCCTGGTGGGTGCAGACGGTGACCTCGGGGTTCAGAGGGGCTTCGTAGGGGTCGGAGACGCCGGTGAAGTTGGGGAGCTCACCGCGCAGGGCCTTGGCGTAAAGCCCTTTGACATCGCGCTTCACCAGCTCATCCAGGGGGCAGTCCACGAAGACCTCCACGAAGTCGCCTATGAGCTTCCGGGCCTCATCCCGTATCTCCCGGTAGGGGGAGATGGCGGCGGAGATGACCGCGGCGCCGTGGCGGGTGAGGAGGTTGCAGACGAAGGCGATGCGCCGGATGTTGGTGTCGCGGTCCTCTTTGGAGAAGCCCAACCCTTTAGAGAGGTTGGTGCGCACCACATCGCCGTCCAGCACCTCCACCTGGCGGCCGCGGCGTCGGAGCTCCTCGTAAAGCCGCTCGGCGATGGTGGATTTTCCGGACCCGGAGAGGCCAGTGAGCCAGATAGTGACACCACGCTGCTGTGCCATAGGGAATGCCGCTCCTTATGTAGAGTCGCTAGGAAGCTTTTTCAGCCTCAGGGCTGCCGGAGGTATGGATGCCGCACTCCGTCTTCTCGAAGCCCACCCAGCGTCCGCTGCGAGAGTCGGCCCCCGGGGCCACGGCCTTGGTGCAGGGATAGCAGCCCAGGCTGGGATAGCCCCGGTCGTGGAGGGTATTATAGGGGACCTGGTTCTTTATGATATAGTCCCACACCTGAGCCTCGGTCCAGGTGGCCAGGGGATTTATCTTGACCAGCTGGAACTGGGAGTCCCACTCCACGATACCCACGCTCTTGCGGGTCTCCCCCTGATCCCGGCGCAAGCCGGCAATCCAGGCCTCCTCAGAGGCCATGGCCCGGCCGTTGGGCTCCACCTTGCGCAGCTGGCAGCAGAGGTCGGGGTCGCGTCCCCAGAGGGCCTCACCGTGCTTTTGGGCTTGCTCCTTCGTTGTCAGCAGCGACTTGAAGCCCTCGGGGCGGATGCCGTAGCGACGGATGGCCTCATCCCGTAACTGGTAGGTCTCGGGGAAGAGATAGTCCGTGTCCAGGTAGAAGACCCGCACCGCCGGGTTTATCTTCACCGCCATGTCCAAAAGGGCCATGCCGGAGATGCCCCCGAAGCTGCAGGCCAGGGTGATGCGAGGGGAGAACTCCTTAAAGGCCCAGGCCAGCACCTCCTGGGGGGGACGACCCTCCAGGTCCTGGCTCACCCGCTCCAGGCGCTCCTGGGGCCAGGCGCGCCGCAGGGCCTCCCGGTCGATGGCCGATATAGCTTTGGTCATGGCTTCCTCCCTGAGGTGGACTGGGGTGATTGGGGGGCTGCTGCCGCTTCGTCACAGGGGGCATTCCCCTCCTTCGTCTCTTCCAGAATTACGGGGCAGACGCCGGCCACGCCCCCCAGGGCCAGGCACCAGCGCTCCAGGAGAGAGCACCACTGGCCTTGGGGAGTGACTGGAGCCTGCTCTAAGGGTTTGGAGCGAGGCATTTTCACCTTGGTCATTAGTCCTCCCCCCGGCGCACCAGGAGCCGGTAGTGAGCGCCCAAGGGCTCAACCGAGAGGATGCGGTGGCCGTCCCCTTTGAGGCTCTTGGGCACATTCCGCATGGGCTCTCCGTCGTCCAAAATCAAGTCCAGCACCTGGCCTGGCTCCATCTCCTCCAGCTCCAGCTTGGTGCGGACGTAGTTCTCGGGACAGAGCACGCCTCGCAGGTCTAGATGGGCGGCGGGCTCAATGGCCGTCATAGAGATTACCTCCTGCCCAGTATTTCTGCCGTTCCTGGGGCGCGACGATGACCTCCAGGCCCAGGGGGCGGCAGACCTCGTCGATATAGGAGTCCAGCCCCACCCGGCCGATGGTGGCCCCGATGCGCTCCCGTCCCTGGCCTTTCTCCCGATACCAGGGCATGGTCTTATCAATCAGGTTCAGCGCCTGGGCTTCGGTGAGATAGCCGGCCACCTCGTAGGCGAAGAGGGGGTGCTTGCCGTGCTTACCCCCCACCCGGGCCAGCCAGCCCTTGCGGGACACCACCATGGCGTCCACGGGGCAGACCTTGATGCAGTCGCCGCAGGAGTTGCATTTGGCCAAGTCCCGCACCGGCAGGTCCTTCTCCATGTGCAGGGCCGATTCCTCGCAGGCCTTGACGCAGAGCTGGCAGCCGTTGCAGAGCTCCTCCACCAGGCGGGGCTCCACCATGCCCTGGAAGCCCAGGTCCATCTCCCGGGTGCGGAAGCAGTCGATGGGACAGCCGGAGAAGGAGACTTTGAACTTATGATGGCCCGTTGGGGTGCCGAAGAAGCGCTTGTCCACCTCCTGGCACATGGCCTGGGTGTCGGCGAGGCCGTTGGGGTTCCAGGTGCAGCCGGCGCAGCCAGTGGGCACCCGGATGCGGGGGCCACAGGAGGCCACGGCCCAGTCGGACTGGGCCAGCTCCTTGGTCACCGCCTCGAAGTCCTTGTAGTGGACATAAGGTATCTCCACGGACTGGCGCACGGAGATGTGCACCTCGCCCCGGCCGTACTTCTGGGCTAGCTCCGCCGCCTTATGGAGCTTATCCGAGGTGAGACGCCCCCCGGGGCAGCGTAGCCGCACTGTGAAGAGGTCCTTCTGGGTCTGTTTGATGAAGCCGCCGCTCTTGAGCTCGTCGAAGTTGAGCTGGACACGGCGAGACTCCTTGCGCAGTTCTGCCTTCAGCCCCTCCATGCGGGGCTCCGCCATGGTCATGGCCACCTCCCGTAAGTTTTCATACCCCATCAAAAAAGGCCCATAGGCCCATACCGGGGCGAGAATGTAGAGCAATCAAGTCAACATTATAAAGACAAGGGGGAACCTTGTCAAGGGGGGCAGAAGGAAGCAGAGTGGGGAAGTAGGTCGATTGACTAGATTAATGGCCGGGGCGGGACAACGGCTGGCGCTAGAGGCCCAGGAGGGCCTTGAGATTGTTGGTGGTGGCCTCCGCCACCTGCTCCAGGGTAAGGCCCCGCAGGCTGGCCACCCTCTCTGCCACTCCCCTCACGGCCGACGGCTCCGCGGTGGCCGGGGCTTGCCCACCGGCGTAGGCATCGGTCTCCAAGAGCAGGCGCTCCAGGGGGATGAGGGGAACCACCTCAGCCAGGTGGGACATCTCCGCCCGAAGCAGGGCCCGACCGATGCTCACGGAGAACCCCAGGCCCAGCCAGTCCTGAACCTCGGCGGCGGTGCCGGTGAAGCCATGGACGGCCCCGCCCACCTGGTAGCCACCCTCCTCCCGGAGGATGGCCAGGACCTCCTGATGAGCCTCACGGGAGTGCACCAGCACTGGCAGCTCCTCCCCCCGCGCTAGGCGCACCTGGTGACGGAAGCACAGCATCTGCAACTCTTTGTTGTCGCTGCGCCGGGCGAAGTCCAGGCCAATCTCGGAGACGGCCACCACCTGGGGTCGCCGCGCCAGGGCCCGCAGGCGGCCCGAGAGCTCCAGGTCTATCTCAAGGGCCTCCCAGGGGTGGATGCCAATGGCAGGGTAAACCATCTCGTGCTGCTCCGCCAGTCGCACTGCCCTCCGGGAGGAATCCAGGTTCATACCCACGCTGAGAATCAGAGAGACCCCGGCCTCCTGAGACCGCTGGAGCACCTGGGGCAGGACCTCTGGGGAGAAGGTATCCAAGTGGGCATGGGAATCGGCGAGCATGGCCACCTCCTGACAAGATAGCTGGGCCCGGGCGGCGGGGAGAAAGCGCTTCTTCATAATAACCTAAAGCAGATAGGCACCACAAGGATGAGACCAGCTTTGTCTTGACAAGCGTAGCCTTAGAAGGCATAATTTCTCTACTTCCTCGCCCGTTTTCGGGCGGATTTTGTATCACCGCGGATAGGTAAGAGGAGTAAATCTAACCACCGAGACAAGGAGGCCGGCATGCCGTTACCCCTTGAGGGATATCGCGTTATCGATTGGACGATATTCCAGCAGGGCCCCGTCTGCGGTGCGATGCTGGCGGACATGGGGGCCGATGTCATCAAACTAGAGGACCCCGTGAACGGCGACCCAGGCCGCACCATGGCCCGGGCCCAGGGGCAGGAGACGGAGCTCCCCGGCGGCCGCAATGCCTACTTTGAGAACAACAACCGGGGCAAGAGGAGCCTCACCTTAGACCTGAAGCAGAAAAGGGGACGGGAGATATTCTTCAAGCTGGTGGCCACCTCCGATGTGGTGCTCCAGAACTTCCGCAAGGGCGTGGCGGACAAGCTGGGGGTGGGCTACAAGGACTGCGTCAAATATAACCCCAAGCTCATCTTCGCCAACGGCACCGGGTTCGGGGCCGCCGGGCCGGAGGCCTTCGAGCCCTCCTCGGACTACGCCGGGATGGCGCGCTCGGGCATGATGACCCTGGTGGGGGAGTCCGGGAAACCCCCGCCACCCT
Source organism: Chloroflexota bacterium (assembly GCA_016210205.1). Lineage (GTDB taxonomy): Bacteria > Chloroflexota > Dehalococcoidia > JACQUO01 > JACQUO01 > JACQUO01. Next base: position 27,114 of record JACQUO010000018.1, on the reverse strand, counting down.
TCGCCCCGGGCTTCGCCGACCAGATGGGCGCCATCATGCTGGCCTACGGCATCGTCATGGCTCTCCTGGTGCGGGAGCGCACCGGTGTGGGCCAGGAGGTGGACGGCTCCCTTCTGGGCAGCATGACCCAGCTAGAGCAACTCATGATTGCCTTCAGCCTTCTGGGACGGCCCATGACCCGGACGGACCGGACCAAGGCGGGCAGCCCCCTGTGGAACCACTACCTCTGCTCCGACGGCAAGTGGGTGGCCATCTCCTGCCTCCAGCCAGACCGCTACTGGGCTGGCTTCTCCAAGGCCGTGGGCCGTGAGGAGTGGATAGGCGACCCCCGCTACCAGGAACGGATGGCCCGCCAACAGCACTCCGCGGAGCTCATCACCGCCCTGGACAAGATTTTCCCCACCAAGCCCCGGGAGGAATGGCTGGAGATTCTGCGGGCCAACGCGGTGGTCTGCGGCCCCCTGAACTACCTGGAGGACCTGCCCAACGACCCGCAGATGACGGACAACGGCTTCATTGTGGACTTCGACCACGCCGCCATCGGCCGCACCATCAAAATTCCCGGCATCCCCATCCAGCTCAGCAAGACCCCGGGCAAGGTGCGGGGGCCGGCCCCCGAGTTTGGGGAGAACACCGAGGAAATCCTCCTGAGCTTGGGCTACACCTGGGACGACCTCGGCCAGCTTCGCGAAGGCAAGGTGATATAGCTCACTCAACCAGGGGCAGCGGAGACAAACCTCGCTGCCCTTTCGCTTCGGTCGCTTATCAGAAAAAAAGAGGTCAGAGGAAAGGGAGGCCCAACCTATGGCAACACCACTTGAGGGCATCCGGGTTCTCGACTGGACCTTCTTCCAGCAGGGCCCCGTGGCAGCCTCCATGCTGGCGGATATGGGAGCCGATGTCATCAAAATCGAGGACCCCGTCAACGGCGACCCCGGCCGCGGCATGGGCCAGGTTGCCGGCCAGGACACCGGCCTGCCAGGGGGACGGAACTTCTACTTCGAGAACAACAACCGGGGCAAGCGCAGCTTCGTGGTGGACTTGAAGAAGGAGGAAGGGCGCCAGATATTCTACAAGCTGGTGGCCACCACGGATGTCCTGCTGACCAACCTACGCCTGGGGGTGGCGGAGCGCCTAGGGGCGGGCTATGACACCCTGGTCAAGTATAACCCCAAGCTCATCTTCGCCCACGGCACCGGCTACGGCCCCAAAGGCCCCGACGCCAACGAGCCCTCCTCGGACTACGCCGGCCTGGTTCGCTCCGGCTTCATGAGCATGGTGGGGGTGACCGGGGATGACCCGCCCCCCTTCACCGCGGGTATCGTGGACCAGATAGGGGCCATCATGCTGGCCTATGGCACCATGACCGCCCTCCTGGTGCGGGAGCGCACCGGCGAGGGCCAGAAGGTGGACTGCTCGCTCTTGGGGGCCATGCTCCAGCTCCAGCAGCTCGCACTCTTCACCCACCTCATGGGTCGAGGTGCGCCTCGCGTAGGCCGCACCCAGGCTCGCAACCCCCTCTGGAACCACTACAAATGCGGCGACGGCCAGTGGATGGCCCTCTCCTGCCTCCAGCCGGATCGCTACTGGCAGGCCTTCTGCGCCATCCTGGGCCTAGACGACCTGGCCAAGGACCCCCGGATGAAGGACCGCGCCACCCGCACTGAGCACGCCCCCGAAATCGTGGCCCGGGCCGACAAGGTGTTCTTGACCAAGCCCAGGGACCACTGGCTCCAGGAGTTCAAGAAGCGGGATGTCCCCAGCGCGTTGCTGAACACCCTGAATGACCTGGCCAGCGACCCGCAGTATATCGCCAACAACTACATCCTGGACTTCTACCACCCGGCGGCGGAAAAAAACCTTAAATATCCCGGTATCCCTATTGAGCTCTCCAAGACCCCGGGGAAAATCCAGGGGCCGGCCCCGGAGTTTGGGGAACATACGGAAGCCATTATGCTGGAGCTGGGCTACACCTGGGAGGACATCGGCGGCTTCAAGGAGAGGGGAGTTATCGGCTAACCCCAAAGACGCCCTGCCAAAGGCGCTGGGTCTGGCCCAGCGCCTTTGGCTATTGACCTGGGCTGGCTGCTCATGGGGTTTGTGCCCCTCAACCCAGCCGGAGAACCCCAGGGCCCCAAGCCCCACCTTCCTTGACAGGGACAATCCCATCCCTTACCATCGGACTGGGCCGTGCTAGACGGGAAGCTAGCGGTATCCTGTACCCGCAATCCGCTATAGCGGGGTCGAACTCTCCTCCGAGGGCCCGGGCCCTGGGTCTCCGGCCCCGCCCCGGGGCGCTGAGGGCCGGGTCCGGCGCGGCGGGGGACTATGAACCCCGTCAGATCCGGAAGGAAGCAGCGGTAAATAGTATCCCCCGGGTGCCGCCGGGCAACCTGGCTTGAGCCTCAAGGTGGGTGCTGTATCCATGGCCCAGCACGACGAGGGGTGCACGGCCCTTGTCCCCGCCCACAGAAAGTCTCCCAGTCCCTGGGGAGGATGACGCTTCAGGCTGCCGTGGCGACTACTTCTGCCAACTCTCTCCTGGCCACCACCCGGGCCCGGCTGCGCCGCTTCGGCCTGCGGGCGCGCAAGGGCCTGGGCCAGCACTTCCTGGTGGACCAACAGGCGCTGGGGCGCATCCTGGAGGCGGCCCAGCTTTCCCCCGCGGATACGGTGCTGGAGGTAGGCTCCGGCCTGGGGCTCGTCACCGAGGAGCTCCTGGCCCGGGCGGGGCGGGTGGTGGCCGTGGAGATTGACCCGGGGCAGGTGGCCGCCCTCCGGAAGCTTTTGGGGGCCGACCCCAAGCTCACCCTGGTCCAGGGGGACATGCTAGAGCTGAACCCGGAGGCGCTGGTGGGGCAGGGGCCTTACAAGGTGGTGGCCAACCTCCCTTACTTTGTGGCCGCCCCCATCCTGCGCCGCTTTCTGGAGGCCACTGCCAAGCCCCAGCTCATGGTCGTCACGGTGCAGCGGGAGGTGGCGGAGAACATGGCGGCACCTCCGGGAAGGATGGGCCTCTTCTCCGTGAGCGTCCAGCTCTACGGCCAGCCGCGCCTGGTATGCCCTGTGCCCGCCCGAAGCTTCTACCCTCCGCCCAAGGTGGACTCGGCGGTGGTGCGCATCGAGGTCTTTCCCCAGCCCAGGGTGCCCGTAGCCGACACCTCCGCCTTCTTCGCCGTGGTGCGGGCGGGCTTCGCCGCCCCCCGCAAGCAGCTGGGGAACTCCCTGGCCCAGGGCCTGTCCCTGCCCCAGGGAGAGGTCAAGGCGCGACTGGCGGCCCTGGGCCTGGACCCCCAGCGGCGGCCCCAGACCCTGTCCCTGGAGGAGTGGGCACAGCTCTATCGGTCCTTCTCCGCCGAGGTTTCCCAAGATGGCCGCGATGCTTGAGCTCAAGGCCTATGCCAAGGTCAACCTGACCCTGGAGGTGCTGAGACGCCGCCCTGACGGCTACCATGAGGTGGCCAGTGTCATGCAGACGGTGAGCCTGGGGGACACCCTGGGCCTGGAGCCGGCACAGGCCCCTGCGCTCAGCCTTTCCTGTTCCGATAGCGCTCTCCAGGGGGAGGACAACCTGGCCCTGCGGGCTGCCCGCATCCTCCAGGAGACCAAGGGGAGCGAAAAGGGGGCGAAGTTGCGGCTGGAGAAGGCCATCCCCGTAGCCGCCGGGCTGGGCGGGGGCAGCAGCGATGCCGCCGCGGCCCTGAGGGGCCTCAACCGCCTCTGGGGCCTGGGGCTGTCCCCGGAGGAGCTTCTGGCCCTGGCCCCCCGCCTGGGGGCCGATGTGGCCTTCTTCCTCCGGGGGGGGACGGCCCTGGCGCGCGGCCAGGGGGAGGAGATAACCCCCCTTCGTCCTCTGCCCCAGGCCTGGCTGGTGATTTTCCTGCCACCCGTACCCATCCCCCCGGGCAAGACGGGCCGCCTCTATGCGGCCCTGGAGCCAGGGGACTTCAGCCGTGGGGAGCACACCCAGCGACTGCTGGCCCACCTGGCCGCGGGGGGCCCGCTGGAGTCCGCGCTCTTGTATAATGCCTTTTGGCGGGCCGCCCTGGCCCAGTTCCCCGGCATCGAGAGGCACGGGCGTGAGCTGGAGGGGTTGGCGGGTGCGCCCGCCCACCTGTCCGGCTCCGGCCCATCCCTTTTTACCCTGGTGTCCGGCCAGGCCCAAGGCCAGCGCCTGCTGGAGAGCCTGAGGGGTCGAGGCTACCAGGCCTGGCTGGCGCACACCCTTACCCTGGAGGGGGCATGAAGGAAGTCCTGGCAGGGCTCATCGCGGGCCTGTCCATGGCCTCCGTCTTCATCGGGTTGGGGGCTGTGCTCTTGATTTCCCGGCCTGGCATCCTGGTCGCCCTGGCGCGGCTCATCTCGCCCAAGTTTCCCCCCGCGGCCCTGGTGCTGCCTCTGGCCCTGGTCACCCCCCTGGCCTGGACCCTGGTGGGGATGCTCCTGGGCCTGCTCTACCGGGCCGCGGCGTTGGGCTTCCCTGGCCCCGGCCTGGGAAGCTCCAATGGGGCTTTTACCCTGGCCATGGCGCTCCTGGCGGTGGCCGCCTCCATCCCCCTGGCCTTCTCCGGAAGCCGTGGCCGAATGGTGCGTCTCCTCATCAACCTGGCCTTCGCCGTCATCTTCGGCTGGCTCCTGCCCTTCTTCGCCGCCTAGTATCACGTCACCAAAATGAGGGTTCATTTCCCTTGTGCTCTCCCCAGAGTTACACCTCACCCCCTAGCAGGGGCTATGCCCCTGCACCCCCGGTGCTAAGCGCTCTCCCCAGCCCGCTTGGGCTGCGCCGCCGTTATCTGCTACAATCTAGGGAAGTCGCGACAAACGGGCCGAGGTCTCCGATAATTTCTTCTGGCATTAGCAATCCCCTCAGGGTGCTAGAGATGCTGAAGGTTGAAATCATCTCCCACCGCAAAGAAGACTGGGAAAGCCCAGTCGTCGCCACCGTCTGGTTGGAGGAGAAAACGGGAAAGGTGTCCGTCACAGGCCCCAGAGCCGAGCTGATAAAAGAGCTTTACCTGAAGGAGGACTCCTTTGTCCTCATCCAGCAGGGGAATGTTTTCCGCAAGATTTATCTCCGGGATAACCCCTGGCTCTACCTGACCCACCTCTACAATGAGATTACCGGCACCATGATGCGGGCCACCGAGCCCATGCGGGTGGATGACCGATGAGGGTTCTGGACCTGCATGTCCACACCAGCCGGGGCGCCGCCGACAGCAACCTCTCGCCGGAGGAGCTGGTGGCCGAGGCCCGGCGCCTGGGGCTGGACGGCGCGGGCCTCACCGAGCACTCTATGGTCTGGGACCGCCGCGAGTTCCAGCGTTTCGTGGCCGCCTCGGCCCTGCTGTTCCTGCGGGGCATGGAGGTGGAGACGGAGCTAGGGCATGTGGCCGTCTTCGGCCTGGACGGCTACGCCAGCGGTATGCACCGGGCCCGGGAGCTGCGCCGGCTGGCGGACCGGGCCGGGGGATTCCTCATCGCCCTCCATCCCTTCCGGGGCCTCACCGAAAGCCACCCCCCCTGGTTGCCCAAAGGCGCTGCGCTGACTCCAGAAAATGCCGCCTCGCTGCCCCTGCTGAAGCTGGTTCACGCCGTAGAGGCGGGCAATGGGGGCTGCACCCCCCAGGAGAACGCCCTGGCCCTGGCGGCGGCCCGACGCCTGAGGCTGCCCGCCACCGCCGGGAGCGACGCCCATTCCCACCACGGCCTGGGCTCCTGGGTCACGGTGTTCCCAGCCGACCCCCGGGACGAGGCCGAGACCCTGGCCCACCTCCGGGCCGGCCGGTGCTACCCCGCCCGCCGCAGCCCCAGCGGGGAGCTGGCCCCCCTGGATGGGCTGGCCCGGCCATGAACCAGACCCCATGAATCAGACCATAGTAGCCCTAGACCTGGAGACCACGGGCCTCCGCCCCGAGTCCGATGAAATCCTGGAGATAGGGGCGGTGAAGTTCCGGGGGCGGGAGATACTGGACACCTTCAGCGTCCTGGTCAAGCCTCGGGCCGCCTTGCCGCTGCGCATCCAGCGCCTCACCGGCATCCGCCCGGAGGAGGTTCAGGGCGCTCCTCCCCTGGCCGCCGTCCTGCCCGACTTCAAGGAGTTCCTGGGCTCCCATACGGTGGTGGGGCACAATGTGGCCTTCGACCTGGCCTTCCTGGCCCAGCGGGGGGTGGCGCCGGCGGGGGCGGCCTATGACACCGCGGAGCTGGCCTCCCTGCTCCTGCCCCGCCAGCCCAGCTACAGCCTGGCCCAGCTGGCCCGAAGCCTGGCCAGCCGGGCGACGCCTCGGCACCGGGCCACCCCCGACGCCGAGGCCACTTTAGAGGTCTTCCTGGCCCTCTGGGAGCGGGCCCTGGGTCTCCCTGTGGCCACTTTAAGCGAGGCTCACCGCCTGGCGGCCACGGCCGGGGGCGCGGTGTCGGCCTTCTTCCGGGAGGCCCTCCAGGAGCGGGGCCGCCGGGCCCTCACCACCGCCGCTCCCGACCCGCGCCCGGAGCCGCCCCCCGCCGGGCCGTCCCTCTCGCCGCGCGAAGAGGCCGTGCCCTTGGACCTCCCGCGGCTCACCCAGGTCCTGGGCAAGGACGGCCCTCTGGCCCAGGCCCTGCCCACCTACGAGGAGCGCCCCCAGCAGATGCGCATGATGCAGGAGGTGGCGCGGGCCTTCAACGAGAAAGAGAGCCTTCTGGTGGAGGCCGGCACCGGCACCGGCAAGTCCCTGGCCTACCTCCTCCCCAGCCTGTGCTACGCCTGGGACAACGGCCGGCCCGTGGTGGTCTCCACCAACACCATCAACCTCCAAGAGCAGCTCCTCCACAAGGACATCCCCCAGCTGGTGGGCCTCTTGGAGGGGCAGGGGGCGGCCCCGCGGGCGGTGTCCCTCAAGGGACGGAGCAACTACCTGTGCCGCCGCCGCTGGGGCGCCCTGATGCGGAGCGAGTCCCTGTCCCCCGCCGAGGCCCGCTTCCTCATCAAGCTCCTCATCTGGCTGGGGGAGACGGCTTCAGGGGAACGGGGCGACCTGAACCTGCGGGGCGGGGAAGCGGGCCTCTGGGCACTGGCCTGCTCCCAGGCGGAGAGCTGCCAGGGGGGCGCCTGCCCCCATCAGCAGCGCGGCGAATGCTACCACCACCAGGCTCGGGAGGCCGCCCGCCGCGCCCATGTCATCGTGGTCAACCATGCCCTCTTGCTCTCCGACCTGCTGACAGAAGGGCAGGCCCTGCCCCCCTACCAGCACCTCATCCTGGACGAGGCCCACCATCTGGAGGAGGTGGCCACCCAGCAGCTGGGTTTCCAGCTCTCCCAAGAGGGGGTCGCCGACTACTGCGACCGCCTGGGCCCCGGGCCCGGCAGCCTCCTGGCCCAGGCCACAGCCCTGGCCGCCCGGCTTCCACCCGGAGCCAGAGATGGGCTGTACCCCCACCTTTCGCGCATCGGTGAGGGGCTGGAGAATGGCCGGCGCCGCGCCGAGGACTTCTTCCGTCTCCTGGCCGGCTTCATCGCCAGCCACAGCCAGGGCCAGGGCAACTATGCCCGCAACCTACGCATCACGGGGGGCACCCGGGCCCAGCCCGACTGGGCCTATCTGGAGATGGCGTGGGAGAACCTGGGGCTGGCCCTAAAAGCCCTGGGGGATGATTCAGGCCGCCTGGCCCAGGCCCTCCGCGACCTGGCCCCCCAAGAGGGGGAGGACCTGGCCCTAGAGCTGTCCTCCCTGGCCCAGACCGGCGCCAACTGGAAGGAGGGTGGGGATGCTATCATCCTGCGGCCCCAGGACAAGAAGGCCATCCCCTGGCTCACCCTGGAGTCCCGCGGCGGTGTCTCCCTCCGCAGCGCGCCCCTGGAGGTGGGGACGGCCCTGACTGATATGCTGTTCTCCCAGAAGGAGACGGTGGTGCTGACGGGGGCCACCCTCCGAGCCGGCGATTCCTTCGACTACCTCAAGGGCCGCCTGGGGGCGGAGGGCTTCCGCGAGCTGGCCCTAGACTCGCCCTTCGACTACCGGCGGGCGGCCCTGATTTACCTGCCTCAGGACCTCCCTGAGCCCACCCAGGCTGGCTACCAGCACGCCCTGGAGGCCGCCCTGGTGGAGGTGGTCCGGGCCGCCCAGGGCCGCACCCTGGCCCTCTTCACCTCCCATGCGGCCCTCCAGACCACCTACGCTGCGGTGGAAGGGCCCCTGGCGGCCGAGGGCATCGCCGTGCTGGGGCAGGGGCTTGACGGCACCCCCAAGCAGCTCCTGGACGCCCTGAGGGAGAACCCCCGTTGCCTGCTGCTGGGGGCGGCTTCCTTCTGGGAGGGAGTGGACGTGGCGGGGGAGGCCCTCTCGGCCCTGGTGATGGCCCGGCTGCCCTTCACCGTCCCCACCGACCCCGTGTTCGCGGCGCGGGCGGAGCTCTGCGAGGACCCGTTCCGTCAGTATGCGGTGCCCCAGGCGGTGCTGCGCTTCAAGCAGGGCTTCGGACGGCTCATCCGCAGCCGCCAGGACCGGGGGGTCTTCGTGGTCATGGACCGGCGCCTCCTGGGCAAGAGCTACGGCTCCAGCTTCCTGGGGGCCCTGCCCCCGTGCCAGGTGGAGCGGGGGCCAGCCCGCCAGCTAGCCGCCCGGGTGCGGGAATGGCTGGAGAAGCGCTAGGGTCACCCCCTATGTCCCCCTCTCCCGGGCCCGGGAGAGGGGGACGAAAAAGACAGCCTGGGGGACACCCCCCAACTTACCTCTCCCCCCTTCGCCTGCACGGAGAAAGGGCCAGGGGGATGAGGGAGCCCTCATGCATTAAACGAAATGATTCAACCAAAACAGCCTTTCGCCTGAGGCAAACCGAGGGGAGAGCGAGGACTAGGCCATGCAGGACATCTTTCGCCATCTGGAGGAGCGCCAGGGCCAGGCCCTGGAGACCCTGATTCGCCTCTGCCGCCAGCCCAGCCTCAGCGCCACGGGGGAGGGCCTGGCAGCGACGGCGGACCTGGTGGCATCCCTGCTCCAGGAGGCGGGCTTCCAGACCTCCCTCCTCCCCACCCAGGGCGGCCCCCCGGTGGTCTATGGGGAGCTGGCCGGCCGTTCGCCTTACACCCTGCTCCTCTACAACCATTACGATGTGCAGCCGCCGGAGCCCCTGGCCCTCTGGACGGCTCCCCCCTTTGAGCCGACCCTCCGGGAGGACTGCCTCTTCGCCCGGGGCGCCGCCGACAACAAGGGCAACATCGCGGCCCGGCTGGCGACGGTGCGGGCCTTCCGAGAGGTGCGCGGGGAGCTGCCCATCTCCGTGAAGTTCCTCATCGAGGGGGAAGAGGAGGTGGGCAGCCCGCACCTCGCCGCCTTCCTGCGCCAGCGCCGCGAGCTGCTCCGGGCCGACGCCTGCCTCTGGGAGGGGAGCGGGGTGGACTGGGACGGGCGGCCCGTCATCATCCTGGGGGTGAAGGGCATTGTCTATGTGGAGCTGGAGGCCAGAGGGGCCGCGCGAGATAGCCATTCCTCCTGGGCCACGGTGGTGCCCAACCCCGCCTGGCGCCTGGTGTGGGCTTTGGCCACCCTGAAGGGCCAGGACGAGCGCGTCGCCATCCCCGGCTTCTACGACGAGGTGGAGCCACCCCACGCGGCGGACCTGGCGGCGGCGGACCTTATCCCCGCTCAAGAAGAGGAGCAGAAGCGCAGCCTGGGATTGAAAGGCTTCCTGCTGGATTTAGCGGGGCCGCCCCTCCAGAGACGCCACCTCTTCGAGCCCACCTGCACCATCTGCGGGCTGGCCTCGGGCTACGCGGGGGAGGGGGTGAAGACGGTGCTGCCCGCCGCCGCCCGGGCCAAGCTGGAGTTCCGCCTGGTGCCCCGCCAGCGGCCCGAGGACATCCTGGAGAAGCTGCGCCATCACCTGGCCCGCCGGGGCTTTGGGGACATCAGCGTCAAACCGTTGGATATGGGGGAACTGCCCGCACACACGTCCCTGGAGGAACCGATTATCGGGGTGGTGGCAGAGGCAGCGCGGGAGGTCTATGGGGCGGAGCCAGTGATTTACCCCACCATGGCCGCCACCGGGCCCATGCACCCCTTCGTCCACGAGTTGGGGATTCCCACCGCCTCCACGGGGGTGGAGCACCCCGACAGCCGCCCGCACGCCCCGGACGAGAACATCCGCCTGCGGGACTTCCTCCTGGGGGCCAAGCATCTGGCCGCCATCATCGGTCGTTTGTCCCCCCGCCGCCCTTGAGCTCCCTATCCCTCCGCTCCCGGAACTCCTCCTCCATGGCCCGCTGACGCTCCAGGAGCTCCTGGCAGCGGTTGCAGATGAAGACCATGGACTGGGAGGTGTCATCGATGAGGGGGCGACCACAGTTCTCGATGGGGGAGTCCACGGACCAGGCCAGGTGGAAATGTTTGCCGCAGTAGGTGCAACGGGCCACATTCACCTCATCCACGGGCTGTTGGCAGACGACGCATTTCTCTTGCATGTAGCAGTCTCCTGTTAACAGTCCCCCCGGGGGGGCTTTAGTCGGGGTAGTCGGTCACATTGGCGTCGGTGGGACGGGAGAGGCATAGGCTGCACATGGCCACAATCATGAAGGAGTCCCTATCGATGTTGAAGCTCCCACAGACCTTGGCATTGGCCTCAGGGGTGGAGGGGATATGGAAGCGGTGGCCGCAGTTGCCGCACAGGGCGTTATGATCGTCGGAGAAGCCCTCCCCGCAGACAAAACACTTCTGCTCTTCCAAGTCCACCTCCGTCAGGACAGCTTTGGGGAGCCCAGGCGGCGCTGGAGCCACTCTCGCTCGTCCTCTATGGTGGACACCTGGCCATCGAGCCTGGCATCCATGAGGGCGCGGAGCATCCGGCCCACGGCTGGCCCGGGGGGAACCCCCAGGGATTTGAGGTCGTCGCCGTTCAAGCTGGGCTTGGCAAGCCGCAGTTTCGTGAGGAAATCGTGGAGCCTGGCCCTCACTCGGGGGTCGGGGTGGGCGCCGGCCCAGGCCTGGAGGGCCGGCATGGAGTAGGGCTTCAGGGCATAATAGACCGCCGAGGGCGCTGGCTCGGCCTCGCCCTTTGGCAGAGGGGCCGCCAGGGCTTGGCGCAGCGAGACGACATCACCCATGGCCCGGGCCACCTCCCGGGGGAGACGCAGGCGCTGCGCCAGCCCTCGAACCTGCTCCTCCTGCAAGTCCAAGGCCAGGGAGACGAAGAAGTCCAGAAGGGGGGACTGGCCCTCCCCCAGGCCCCGAACCCACTGCCGGGGCAGGCGCAGGTTGGGATGGATGGCCCCCAGCACCCCCAGGTCGTGGGCCTGGGCCAGGATGTCCCGGGCCGACTCCTCCTGGAGGACAAGCTCCAGTTCCCCGCGGAGGCGGTCGCCGCTGATGGTGTCCAGAAAGGGCAGATTGGCCCGAAGCTCCGCCTCCGTCTCCGGGGCCAGGCGGAAGGCCAGGCGACCACGGTAGCGCAGGGCCCGGAGCATTCGGGTGGCGTCGTCCCGGAAGGAGGCGGGGTGCAGGGTGCGGATGAGACCCCGTTCCAGGTCGCGCCGCCCGCCGCAGGGGTCCAGGAGCTCGCCCCAGCGGGCCGAACCCAGGCGCAGGGCCATGGCGTTGATGGTGAAGTCGCGCCGGGCCAGGTCCTGGGCGATGGTGCCCGGGGCCACCACGGGCAGGGCGCCGGGGCGGGGGTAGGTCTCGGTGCGGGCGGAGGCGAGGTCGATGGCGAAGCCGTCCCGCTGGAGCTTGGCGGTGCCGAAGCGGGGGTGGGTCAGGGCCTTGGCCCCCAGCCCCCGGGCCAGGCGGCGCGCCAGAGCCGGGGCGTCCCCCTCCAGCAGCAAGTCAATGTCTATGAGGGGCCGCCCCAGGAGTAGGTCGCGCACGGCGCCCCCCACGAGATACAGGGGTGGGGCCTCCCCCAGGGCGCGCTGAAGCGCGAGCAGAGGCTGGGGCAGACGCTCCTGAAGGAGCGCCTCGGAGTCGTGGCGGGCCGGCGCAGAGGGCATGGCCAGGGAATTATAGCACAGGTTCAGGGGAGGCCAAAACGCCGGGGGCTTGGAAGTTGACAACAAGGTGTATTATAATAGCACTGTGGCTGTACGGAACACACCGCAAAGCTGCTTCGACATGGCAACTGCGATTAGCCTAACCCATTCCCGCAATCCCAGACGGCTGCCATAGCAAGAAGATATGGAAGGTCATGATAACATTTCACGAATTGGGGGTCATCCTGACCTGCTCCCTAAAGGGGTGCACGTCAATTCCTCTTGGCAGGATTGACAGAGAAACCGTTATGGTTTATAAGTTTGATTTGCCATGAGCGAAATAAAACCTCGGAGAATTAGATACGAGCCTCACCCTGATCCAGCCAAAAAGGGAGAGAAGATCAAGGCGCTCTCTTTAGACTTTAAAGTTATAGAGGAGCATTGGAATATATACGAACTCGAAGATGGGACAAGGGTAAGGGCAAGAGTTACCGTGAACCGATTTAAGAAAGCCCTCGATCCTCGAACAAGCGAGCCTATATACAAGAATAATAGTGGAGAACCCATATATGGAGTAGATGTGGGAATTGAGTTAACTTTTGACATTCCCGAAGAGCTTTTGAAACCTGAAATTGGTGGCGAATAATGGCTATGGTTATGGTAAGACCTAGAAGCACCTTTTTCTTTCCCACCTGTGAAGGCTATTCCGTTCAAGCCGAGGAAATCTGGGGAGTTGGAACGAAACTGCTGTCTTTTTTTGAAAAGGAAACAGATATAGGGAAGTTAAAGATAGCAATTAATACTATCGAACAGGAAATCACCGCCAAGTCTTTACGCACAACGGGACATGGGGACTATTATGAGATAAAGACTGACTACGCAAGTATTGCGGCGCGTTTCGTCTCCAGTTGGTGTGCTACGCCAGCGGTTGAGATACATTATGTCGGGCAAGCAAAAGTAGAAAGCTTATTGGGTAGCCTGGGGAAGGGCGTGTTAAAGCAGGTGATTCGCCTTGTTAAGAGTTCAACAGTAGACCTGCGCTGGCCTCTCGCGAGAATAGAAGTTCGCCATACCCGCGACCCAGAGATTAAAGACTGGGAGTTTGTCCTTCTGGTGCTTGTGTTCAACTGTTCCTTTGACATCGCCAACAGGCATCTTCACGACTTCTATGGTCGTTTGGACGCCTTATCCGGCAAATTGTCCAGGGAAGAAGACGCGATTTTACAAAAGCGCCTATACTTTGACATCGAGCCCCTCGCCAGTGTTTCAGCCGCTTGACCCGACTACTTATCTCGACCTCGCCAGGGAACTGGCCTCCCGGCGTGATACGGCTGCACGGCGGACTGCCGCCGACCGAGCATACTATGCGGCTTTTCTCTATAGCCGTGACCAGCTTGAGTTAAAAGGATATATTACGCCTTACCAAAGTACGGAAGACCATAAATATGTTACTGAGAATTTGAGGGCATTAATTGGTTCGGCCGGTAATGATGAATACCGATTGCGAGAAGCACGAAACGATGTAACGTACAAGACGGGCCAGTTGCAAGACAAACTTCAGTGGATGATCAACACCGCTGATGTTATTGTTCAACGGGTCAGGGCATTGCCGCCGCACCGTCCGTAGCCCTCCAAGTTACACCAGCCACCTTACCCCCCTCTTTCAGCCGCCGTATGGCCCGGGGCAATTGCTCCGCCACATCGGAGGCCACCATGCCGGCGTCGCCCAGCTCCTCCCAGGCCAGCTCCCCCGCCAGGCCGTGGAGATAGACCCCGCAGACCGCCGCCGCCTGGGGGCTCAGCCCCTGGGCCAATAGCCCCGCGATGGCCCCGGAGAGAACATCGCCGGTGCCGCCGCTGGCCAGGCCGGGGTTGACGAAGGGGCAGAGCTGGCTCTCCCCGTCGGGAGCGGCGACCACTGTGCAGGCGCCCTTGAGGGCCACCACCTGCCCCCACTCCCGGGCCGCCTCGCCGGCCAACTCCAGCCGCTGGGCCTGCACTTGGGGGACGGTGAGGCCCCGCAGGCGGGCCATCTCTCCCGGATGGGGGGTGAGCACCGCCCTGGCCTTGAGCTGGGCCGGCCAGCCCGGCGTCTCCGCCAGGATGTTCAGGGCATCGGCGTCCAGCACCAGGGCGGGGGAGCCTGCTGCCGCCAGCGAGAACAACAGATGTCGCACCAGGCCCGCGGCCTTGGCCTCCCGCCCCAGGCCGGGGCCCACCACCAGGGCGTTATACTCCGCCAGGCGGCCCAGGATGGCCTCAGCGGCGGCAGGATGGGCCAGGCCCGGCTCTTCGGGGGGCAGGGGCAGGTAGGTCACCTCCGGCATCATGCCTCCCATAAGAGGCTGAATGTCCGGCGGCACCGCCAGGGTCACCAGGCCCGCCCCCACCCGCAAGGCCCCGGCGCAGGCCAGGCGCGCCGCCCCCACATACTGGCGGGAGCCCGCCACCACCAGCACCCGCCCGAAGCTCCCCTTGTGGGCATCCTGCGGACGGAGGGGCAGATGGGTCCGGACCCACTCCGGGCTGACCAGGGAGACGCGGATGTCCCCCGCCAGATGCGCCGGTAGGCCGATGTCCACGGCGACGATGCGACCGACGCGGTCGGCCCCGGGGAAGGCGAAGAGTCCCCGCTTGGGATAGCCCAGGGTCACGGTGACATCGGCCACAAGGGTGGCGGGGTCCACGGCGCCGCTGTCGGCATCCAGGCCCGAGGGCAGGTCCAGGGCCACCACCACCAGGGCGGGCCGCTGGGCCTTGGCCTCGGCTACCAGGGCCAGAATCTCCTTCACGCCCCCGGCGATGGGGCGCAGATTGCCCGTGCCCAGGAGGGCGTCGATGACCAGCTCCGACCCCGCCAGGGCTCGCCTGAAGGATGCCAGGCCGGGGTCGCCCTCGGCCTCGAAGTAAGGGATGTCCCGCTCCCGGCAGCGCCGCAGGTTGAGGTCGCCCTCCTGGTGACGGCGCGCCGTCAGGCAGAGGGTCACGGAGGCGCCCCAGTCGTCCAGGTGACGGGCCGCCACCAGGCCGTCGCCCCCGTTGTTCCCTGGGCCCACCAGCACCAGGATGCGCCGCCCCGCCACCCGGTCCAGGAGCTTGCGCACCTCCTGGGCCACCGCCAGGCCCGCCTTCTCCATGAGGAGCTCCGCGCTCAGGCCCAGCCCGGAGGCGCGTCGCTCCAGCTCCCGCATTTGGGCCGAGGTTACCAGCTTCATGGGAAACCTCCGATGACCGAGGCTATGGCGAAATCCCGGGAGTGGGAGAGGCTCACCGCCAGGCCCTCCAGCTCCAGGGCCTGGGCTCGGGCCTGGGCCCGGCGATGCAGCACCACCTGAGGGGCGCCGCGGCGGTTGGAGAGGATTTCAATCTCCCGCCAACCCACGCCGCGGATGCCCGTGCCCAGGGCCTTCATCACCGCCTCCTTGGCGGCGAAGCGCACCGCCAGCTCCTCCACCTTGCCCCGGCAGTGCTTCAGCTCCTGGGGCGTGTAGATGCGGCGCAGGAAGCGGTCGCCCCAACGGGCCAGGGCCTCGCGGATGCGCTCAATCTCAATGATGTCGATGCCGTGATAGTACATGGTCGCTCTGGGATAGGTTGGGGGTTCAGTATATCACACCACCTCACCCCGCGGCACAGGTGCCGCCTGCCGGGTGAGGCGCTACTCATCCCCCGCCTCCAGGCCGGCGACATCCCCCCCGTACCCCTGCAGGTGGTGGTGGAGCCGCCCGTAGCCCGCAGGACGGTGGGCCGTCTTCCCACCCAACATGATGTGAAACAGCTCCGCAGAGGCAACCTGGCGAACGCTTCTCACCTCGTGAACGCGGGACAGGAAAACGAGGCCAGCCAAAAGCCGCAGGATGCCGGAGATGATGAAAACGGTGATGATGGCAGAGCCAGTGACCAGGGGGGGCACCAGGCTGATGAGGAGTCCCCCCGCCAAGGCCCCCAGAGCGCTGCTGAGGCCCATCCCGGCGCCCACATAGGCCAAATACGCAGTCCGGTTGCGGGAAGTGGTGGCATCGAAAAGGAAATTGCTCGAGGCCAGGTTGAACCCCACCCAGGCCAGGCCGGTGAAGAACTCCACGAACCCCAAATAGACCACATTCCCCGAGAGCGCCCACACCAGCGGCACGATGCCAATCAAGATGCCAGCCACCTGCAGCGCCCTCAAGGTCCCGGCCCGGTCCGCCGCCGCGCCCCAGTGGGTCACGGCCCACACCCCGGCCAGGATGGAGAGGACCTCTAAAACTGTGAAGGTGAGGTAGTCCATTTTCAGTTCCTGGAGCATATAGGGGACGAAGAAGGGGCTGGCCAGGTTCACCACGAAGTTCACGGCGAAAAGGTAAAGGACAAACCTGCCGAAGTTGCTGCGCCGGAGCTGCCTCCAAAAAGCCAGCAGCCCCACCCGTTCCTCCTCCGTAGGGCTATGAGGCGCCTCCACCAGGGTGGTGAGGAGGGCGGCGGAGACGACCCGGGCCAGAAAGGCCAGGGCGAAGACCAGGGCAAAGCCCCAGAAACCCCGGTCTCGCAACAAGAAGAGGAGCCCGCCGCCCATAAGGAAGCTTATCATGTTGGACACGGTGGACCAGCGGTTCCGCTGGCCGAAATAGTGGCCCCGCAGACGGTCGGGCACCACCTCCGCCATGAGGCTGCCCCAAGCCGGGCCGACGACTCCATTGAAGGCCGCATAGAGCAAAGCCAGGGCGATGAGCCAGAGGGGGGCGTAGGACGGCGACAGGAGACCCAGGGACAGGATGGGGAGCCACATCAGGCCGCTAAGGGCGGCAAACAGCACCGCCACCCCTTTGCGGCTGCCCACCAGGGCCACAGCCCGCGCCGATAGCGCCTGGGTCAAAGCCCCCAGGAACATGGGCAGGGAGGCCAAAAGCGCCACCTCCTGGTGAGAGGCCCCGATGGCCACGGCATAGGCGAAGAGGAAGTGGTCGCCCAGGCCCTGCACCGCCCCATAGGCCATGCTCTCGACGGTGGAGTTGCGGAGGGCGTGCTCCACCCGTTTGGCCGCCTGGTGATTGAGGAGGACGCTGCTATGGGGCATAGGCCGCGATGTCGGCTGAACTCATGTTGATTTCAGGCTCTCCCTAGTCAGATAAAAGGCCCAGGGGCAACTAGGCGGCGCTGTCCCCCGAACCCTAAGACAAAACCTATCACAAGAAAGTCATCCCTTCAACCGGGGCCTGCATCGTTAAAATAAGCGGCCTTTTACTCGAAGCAATAAAGCTGGCTGCGCCTGGCAAAGGCCCTTTATTTTTTCAATTGAGTTAGTCCGCCGCCGTTGCTATACTTCTCTTTGCAACTCACGCAGTCTTAGCAAGGAGGCGGACATGATTATTACGGAGCAGAAACCCTTTAGCGAGGTAGAGGCAGCCCTGAAAGGCAAGAACAAGGTCTTCATAACTGGCTGCGGCTCCTGCGCCACCGCCTGGAAGACGGGGGGCGCCCCCGAGGTGGAGGCCATGAAGGAGGCCCTGACCAAGATTGGCAAGACCGTCACAGGCACCGTGGTCTCCGAGGAGGGCTGCGACAGCCGTAAAATCGGACGGGAGTTCCGCACCCACAAGGCCGAAATTGACGATGCCGACGCCCTGGTTATCATGGCCTGCGGGGCCGGCTGCCGCGCCCAGGCCCTGGCCCGGGAGGACAAGCCCATCCGTCCCACCAACAATACCTTGTTCCTGGCCCGCATGGAGCGCCTCACCAAGTCTGAGCAGGGATGCGTCATGTGCGGGGAGTGTATCTTGGACAAGACCGGCGGCCTCTGCCCCATGACCGCCTGCCCCAAAGAGCTGGTAAATGGCCCTTGCGGCGGATACAACAAAGGCATGTGCGAGGTGGACCCGGACCGGGAGTGCGCCTGGATTGCCATCTACAACCGGCTGAAGCGCTTCAACGAGCTGGATACCATGCGGGAAATCCAGCCTCCAAAGAACCAGGCCAAGCGCAAGCATCCCCAGGCCGTGGACAAGACCCCGGTTAAAGTCTGATCCTCGGCTAATTGCAAAGGTGGGGCCGCGAAGGCGGCCCCACCTTTTTTTCTGGCCTTAAACGCCGACTCTACAGGCCGGCGGCATCCAGGATGGCGGGGATGCGCTTCTCCCAGCCGATGGCCATGATGTGCACACCCTGGCACATAGGACGGGTCTCCTTGATGAGCCGGGCGCTGATTTCAATGCACTTCTGAACTTTGCTCTCGGCCTTGTCCATCTCCTCAATGAGCTTATCGGGCACGGTGACCCCGGCCACATTCTTGTTCATGAAGCGAGCCTGGTTGCCCGACTTCAGGAGCACCAGCCCCAGCATCACTGGCACCTTGATATGCTTCACCATGCCCATGAAGCTCTCCAGCAGCGCGGGGTCATAGACCGCCTGGGTCTGGATGAACCGGGCCCCGGCCTTTACCTTCTTCTCCAGCTTGAGGATTTGCGGCTCCAGGGGGTCGGCCCCGGGGGTGACCACCGCCCCCAGGAAGAACTTGGGGGTGCCCTGAAGGGGCTTGCCCGCCATATCCTTGCCCTCCATGAGGGTGCTGGCGGCCCGCAGGATGGAGACGGAATCCAGGTCGAAGACGGGCTTGGCGGTGGGATGGTCTCCCAGGGAGACATAGTCGCCCGTAAGGCAGAGGACATCCTCAATGCCGAAGACGGCGGCGGACAGGAGGTCCGACTGGATGGCGATGCGGTTGCGGTCCCGGCCGGTTATCTGGAAGATGGGCTCCACGCCGTGCTGCTTGAGGAGGACGCTGGTGGCCAGGGAGCCCAGGCGCATCACCGAGCTTTGCTGATCCGTAACATTGAAAGCCACCACCCGGTTCCGCAGCAACTCCACATCCTCCATCACCGTTTTCAGGTCCACCCCCTTAGGGGGGGCAATCTCTCCAGTCACCACAAATTTACCGGCTTTGAAGGCTTCGGCCAACTTGGACATTAACGCCTATTCCTCCTTAGTAGATTGGAATCAGCGATGGCGGGGCTGACAGCTTTCCAGATGCTGGCGGATATTATAGACTACCCCCCGCCCCCTGTCTAGACTGAAAGCAGAAAAAATTCACAAGGCTGGTTGCCACCCCCAGGGCTGTATGCTATGATACATGGCGCTTTTTACCCAGAAGGAGGAAGAGCGGTTGCAGGTAGCCTTGATAAGCTACACCGCTGAACCTGAGCGCACCGTGGCGGCGGCGGCGCGTCTTTCCACCTCCCCTGTGGGGGCCGCGGAGCTCCTCCAGCGGATGACCCCGGAGCAGGTGGCGAGCCTGCTCCAGCACCTAGTGGAGGCCGGCCACCTCTCCCCCTTTGAGCATGCCTCGTTCACCTTCGCCGTGGAGGGCATCTCCCGAGCCTGCTCCCACCAGCTGGTGCGCCACCGCCTCGCCTCGTACACCCAGCAGAGCCAGCGCTATGTCTCCCTGAAGACCCTCCCTTTTATCACCCCCGAGAGCATCGCCGCCAAGGGCAAGCTCCTGGGGAGCTACCAGGCCCATATGGAGGCCTCTCACAAGCTCTACCGGGAGTTTTTGGAGCAGGGGGTGCCCGCCGAGGACGCCCGCTATCTCCTCCCTAACGCCACCGAGACCAAGCTGGTGCTGACCATGAACGCCCGGGAGCTGATGCATGTGTGCGGGGTGCGGCTGTGCTTGCGAGCCCAGTGGGAGATTGTGGAGCTGTTCGAGAAGGTGAAAATCGAGGTCCACAAGGTGGCCCCTTTCATCGCACGGGAGCTCAAGCCCAAGTGCTACCAGATGGGCTACTGCGACGAAAACGAATCGTGCGGCCTGATTCCCACCTTAAAGGAGTTAGAAGAGGACGAGGCAGTGACCCAGGGGGCCGGGGCGGCCTGAGCCCCATGCCATACCCCCGCCGAAAGTGAACTTGTAGCGAAAGGGAGTGCCCATGACCGCAAAAATCATCTCGGGAACTGTGGTGGCGGCGGAGATTCGGGCGGAGGTGGCGGAGAAGACCAAAAAGCTCCTGGCCCAGAAGCGAATAACCCCAGGTCTGGCGGTGGTGCTGGTGGGAGAAGACCCTGCCTCCGTGTCCTATGTCACCGGCAAGGCCAAGGCCTGCCAGGAGGTGGGCGTCCATGAGGAGACCATCCGCCTGCCCGCGGACACCCCGGAGTCCCAGGTGCTGGCCCTGGTGGAGAAGCTAAACCGGGACAGCAAGTTCCACGGCATCCTGGTGCAACTGCCCCTGCCCAAGCAGATAAACGAGAGCAAGGTGGTGAATGCCATCATCCCCCAGAAGGATGTGGACGGCTTTCACCCCGTCAATGTGGGCAAGCTCCTCATGGGGGAGCCTTTCTTTATGCCCTGCACCCCCCACGGCGTCCAGCAGATGCTGGTGCGCAGCGGCTATGACCCCAGCGGCAAGCATGTGGTGGTCTGCGGCCGGAGCAACATCGTGGGCAAGCCCGTGGCCGCTATCCTCATGCAGAAGCAGCCCGGGGCCAACGCCACGGTGACCATCTGCCACACCGGCACCAAGAACCTGCCCCACTACACCCGCCAGGCGGACATCCTGATTGCCGCCATGGGCCGCCCCAACGCCATCACCGCCGAGATGGTGAAGGACGGCGTGGTGGTCATCGATGTCGGGGTGAACCGGGTGGAGGACAAGACCAAGAAGTCCGGCTTCCGCCTGGTGGGGGATGTGGACTTCGAGGCGGTGAAGGAGAAGGCCGCCGCTATCACGCCGGTGCCCGGCGGCGTGGGCCCCATGACAATCACCATGCTCCTAGTGAACACGGTTCGAGCGGCAGAGATAGCAGCCGGGATTACAGTTTGACCCGGCAGAGATAAAAAATCTGAGGAGGACACCGCAAGTATGGCCACCAAGGTAGTGCCCAGCGACCTGGCTATTGCCCAGGCGCACAAGATGAAGCACATCAAGGAAATCGCCCAGTCCATCGGCCTCACTGAGGACGACATCGAGTACTATGGGCGATACAAAGCCAAAATCGACCTGGGCGTCATCGAGAGAAACAAGCGGAAGCCCAACGCCAAGTTCATCGATGTCACCGCTATCACTCCCACGCCCCTGGGGGAGGGCAAGACCGTCACCACCATCGGCCTGACCCAGGCCATGGGGAAAATCGGCAAGAAGGTCATCACCACCCTGCGACAGCCCTCCATGGGCCCTGTCTTCGGCATCAAGGGTGGCGCCGCGGGCGGCGGCTACTCCCAGGTGGTCCCCATGGAGGACCTGAACCTCCACTTCACCGGGGACATCCACGCCGTGGCGACGGCGCACAACCTCCTGGCGGCCATGCTGGACAACCACCTGCATCATGGCAACGTCCTGAACATCGACCCCTTCAGCATCAGCTGGCCCCGCTGTGTGGACCTCAACGACCGGGCCCTGCGGCACATCACCATCGGCCTGGGGGGACGGGACGGCGGCGTGCCCAGGGAGTCTAACTACATCATCGCCGTGGCCTCGGAGGTCATGGCCATCCTGGCCCTGGCCACGGACCTCAAGGATCTGCGGGCACGGCTGGCCCGCATCGTGGTGGCCTTTACCAAGGACAAAAAGCCCGTAACCCCCGAGGACCTCAAGGCAGCGGGAGCCATGACAGTGCTCCTCAAGGATGCCCTCAAGCCCAACCTCATCCAGACCCTGGAGGGCCAGGCCTGCGTGCTCCATGCTGGCCCCTTCGCCAACATCGCCCACGGCAACAGCTCCGTGGTGGGTGACCGGGTAGCTTTGAAGCTGACCGACTACGTGGTCACCGAGTCAGGATTTGCCGCCGACAACGGCATGGTGAAGTTCATGGACATCAAGTGCCGCCAGTCCGGCCTGCGGCCCGACTGCGTGGTGGTCACCTCCACCATCCGGGCCCTGAAGATGCACGGCGGTGTGGGGCGGGTGGTGGCCGGCCGGCCCGTGCCCAAAGAGCTGACCCAGGAGAACCTGCCCGCCCTGGACAAGGGGTGCGCCAACCTGGTGCACTGCATCGGCATCGCCAAGAACTACGGTGTGCCCGTGGTGGTGACGGTGAACCTCTTCACCGGCGACACCGATAAGGAGATTGCCCTGATAGTCAAGCGGGCTAAGGAGGCCGGAGCCGAGGACGCTGTCCCCATCACCGTGTGGGCCGACGGCGGCGACGGCGGCGTGGCGGCCGCCCGGGCGGTGGTGAAGGCCTGCGATAAGCCCTCCAAATTCAAGTTCCTCTACCCCGATGAGGCCTCCATCAAGGAGAAAATCGAGGTCCTGGCCCGCAAAGTTTACAACGCCGACGGGGTGGATTACGCCCCCGAGGCGGAGCGGAAGATAAAGGACTTCGAGGCCCGCGGGTGGGGCAAGCTCCCCATCAACATGGCCAAGACCCATCTCTCCCTCTCCCACGACCCCAACTGGAAGGGTTTGCCCTCCAACTACCGGTTCCCCATCCGGGACATCATCCCCGCCATTGGGGCCGGGTTCCTCTACCCCCTGGCCGGGGCCATGAACACCATGCCGGGCCTGCCCACGCAGCCGGCGGCGGATGTCGTGGACATCGACGAGAATGGCCGCACCGTCGGCCTGTTCTAGCTAGCGGAAGGCGGGTGGCCCGAAGTTCTGGGCCACCCGCCCTTTTTCTCCCGCCGAAAGGAGACGCCTGTGGCCCGAGACATCTTGAAAGAGTTCGAGCGCATCTTCTTCCCCCAGTCCATCGCCGTGGTGGGGGCCTCCCCCACCTCGGAGACCGCCGCCACCGGCTGGCTGGCGGGCCTCCAGCGGAGCGGCTATAAGGGCAAGCTCTATCCCGTCCACCCCACAGCCATGGAGGTGCTAGGACTCAAAGCCTACCCCAGGGTGAGCGCCATCCCCGGCCCCGTGGACTTCGTCCTCTGCGGCATCCCTCGGGACGGCGTCCCCGAGCTGATTCGGGACTGCGGCCGCAAGGGGGCCAAGGGCCTCTATATGTTCACCGCGGGCTTCGCCGAGCTGGGCACCGAGGACGGGCGTCGCCGCCAGGAGGAGATTGCCCGCCTCTCCCGGGAGACCGGGGTGCGGCTGGTGGGACCCAACTGCATTGGTATCTCCGTCCCCAAGCATCACGTCCCCTACGGCGGCGGCGGGACCCTGGGGGAGGCGGGCCCCGTTGCCGTCCTCTCCCACAGCGGCCAGGTGGGCGGGCGCACCTACAACGGGCTGGTGGAGCGGGGGATTGGCCTGAGCAAGGTGGTCTCCTACGGCAACGCCTGCGACCTGGACAGCCCCGACTACCTGGAGTACCTGGAGGTGGACCCGGACACCAAATACATCGGGATGTACTTTGAGGGGGTTCGGGAGGGGCGCCGCCTCTTCGAGCTGATGAAGCGAATCAACAAGACCAAGCCCATCGTCATCTGGAAGGCGGGCCGGACAGCGGTGGGGGCTCGCTCCGCCGCCTCGCACACCGGCTCCCTGGCGGGCTCCGACGTCATCTGGAGCGCCATGGCCCGGCAAATCGGGGTGACCAAGGTGGAAGGCCCCGACGAGCTCGTCGACGCCCTCTCCGCCTTCTACCACCTCTCCCCCTTCACGGGCTACCGGGTGGGGGTGGCCGCCGGCATCTTCGGGGGCGGGGGCGGAGTCAGCGTCATGTCCAGCGACGCCATCACCAGCGAGGGGCTGGAGATGCCCGCCTTCAGCGCCGCCACCCAGAAGGACCTGGCCACCTTCGTCCCCCTGGCGGGGAGCATCATGAAGAATCCCCTGGACCTGAGCCCCGTGGGGAGAAATTTCCCGGTGCTGGAGCGCTCCTTCATGGCCGCCGCGGGCGACGCCAATGTGGACATCCTGTTCATGAACATCGAGTTGGACGGCCTGATTGGGGGCACGGGACGGACCCTGGATTCGCTCCTGGAAGCCGTCTTCAATACCAAGCGGGCGCTAGGGAAGCCCATCGTATTGGTCTCCCCCCTCACCCTGGCGGGGGCGGAGCGCCGCCCCACGGTGAAGCGGCTGGCGGAGGCGGGCATCCCCGTGTTCCCCTCCTTTGAGCGGGCGGCCCAGGCCGTCTTCTGGGTGCGCCGGTACTGGCTCTTCCGCCGAGAACTGGCCAAGCGTCCGGGGCGCGCCGCCGCGAGCTAAATAGCCCACTTCCATAATCCCTTCGCCCTTGCTGGCGAAGCTCCCAGGGCCTATAATGGCCTGGTGAAAGCCCGGGAGCTGCATCCCTGGGGGGTGAGCCGCGCGGAGGCGGAGGCCATCCAGGCCCGGCTGGCGTCCCTGGTCATCCAGCGGGATGAGGTTGGCTCAGTCCGGCTGGTGGCGGGCGCCGACCTGGCGGCCTCGCGGGACCGGAGTAGCGCCCGAGGGGCCGTAGTGGTGCTCTCCTACCCCAGCCTGGCGCTGGCGGAGGTTCAGACCGTCGAGGGGGAGGTGGACTTCCCCTATATTCCAGGTCTTCTCTCCTTTCGGGAGACCCCCCTCCTGCTCGAGGCCTTCGCCAAGCTTAGAGTGACCCCGGACCTGCTCCTGGTGGACGGCCAGGGCCTGGCCCACCCCCGGCGCTTTGGGCTGGCCTGCCACGTGGGCCTGCTGTTGGACCTCCCGACCATCGGATGCGCCAAGTCCCGCCTGGTGGGAGAGCACGCGCCCCTGGGGCCAGAGGCTGGCGCCTGGGCAGAGCTGGTTCATAAAGGGGAGAAGGTGGGCCTGGCCCTGCGCACCAAAGAAGGGGCCAAGCCCCTTTATATCTCCATCGGCCACCGGGTGAGCCTGGAGGCCGCCCAGAACTGGACCCTGGCCTGCTGCCTGGGTCGGCGACTGCCGGAACCCTGCCGCTTGGCCCACCAGGCGACGGGCGCTCTGAAACCTTAAGGGCCTGCAACTTCGGCTATCACCAATCCCTCAGTAGAGGGAATAAAGGAGCCCAGCGGTGCAAGAGAAGCTCAATGAGCTTAAGGGCCTGCACAAGAGAATCCAGGACTTCATGGTGCGTCTTTGACCTGGCGGGAAAAGGGCGGGAGATACAAACCTTAGAGGCCCAGACCGCCGCCGCCGAGTTCTGGACCAACCCCACCCAGACCCAGGAGGTCATGCGCAAGGTGGGCCGCCTGCGCGGCGAGGCGCAGCCCTGGCGGGAGATGGAGGCCAAGGCCAGCGAGCTGGTCAACCTGGCCGAGCTGGCCCAGGCCGAGGGCGATGACTCGTTGCTCCCGGAGCTCGACGCCGAGACTGCTGCCCTCCAGGCTCGCCTGCAGGGCCTGGAGTTCCGCCTCCTCCTGGGGGATGAGCATGACAGCCGCAACGCCATCCTGGCTGTCCACGCCGGGGCCGGCGGCACCGAGTCGCAGGACTGGGCGGAGATGCTGCTCCGCATGTACCTGCGCTGGGCGGAGCGGCGCGGCTTTTCCGCTCAGGTCCTGGACACCTCCCCCGGGGAGCAGGCGGGCATCAAGAGCACCGTAATAGACATCAAAGGCGAATACGCCTATGGCTATCTCAAGGTGGAGCGGGGCGTCCACCGCCTGGTGCGCCTCTCCCCCTTCGACGCCGCCCACGCCCGGCACACCTCCTTCGCCCTGGTGGAGGTGATGCCCGAGGTGGAGAGCGATATGGAGGTGCAGCTCAACCCCGAGGACCTGGAGGTCCAGGCCTTCCGCTCCAGCGGGCATGGGGGCCAGAATGTGCAGAAGGTGAGCACCGCCATCCGCATCATCCACAAGCCCACGGGCATGGTGGTGACCTGCCAGACCCAGCGCTCCCAGCTCCAGAACAAGGAGGCCGCCCTGCGGCTGCTGCGGGCCCGCCTCATGGAGCAGGAGCGGCAACGAAAGGCAGAGGAGCACGCCCGCCTCAAGGGTCAGCATGTCTCTGCGGGCTGGGGCAACCAGATTCGCAGCTATGTCCTCCACCCCTACAAGATGGTGAAGGACCATCGCACCGAGCACGAGACCGGCAACGCCGCCGCAGTCCTGGACGGGGACCTGGACGCCTTCATGGAGGCGGCCCTCCAGGCCGCGGTGGGGACGCTGTGAGGCGGGCGGCGCTGGCGGCTCTAGGGGCCATCCTCCTGCTGGCCGCTTTATCTCTGTCTCAGGGCGCCCAGGCCCAGGTGGGAATCCGGGTCTCAGCCTCCAGCGCCAAGGTTGACTACCCCAACAGCATCACCTTCACCCTGGAGGCCGAAGGCCCCGTGGCCATCAACCAGGTGGAGCTCACCTACCAGGTGGTAAAATCCACCTGCTCTCCCACCTCAAGCCAGTCCCAGCCCGAGTTCACCCCCGGGCCCAAGATTTACGCCCGCTGGGTCTACGACATGCGGAAGCAGCTGGGCTCCCTACCACCGGGCACGGAGATTCGCTACCAGTGGCGGCTCAAGGACGCCGCCGGCAACACCCTCCAGACCTCCGAGAGCACCCTGCTCTTCGAAGACCAGCGACACCAGTGGCGCACCCTGCCGGGGGAGAACTTCACCCTCTACTGGTACCAGGGGACCGAGACCTTTGCCCGGGCCCTGGCCCAAGCCGCCCAGGACGGGCAGGCGCGCCTCTTCCAGGACACCGGGGCCAAGCTGGAGCGGCCGGTGAAAATCTATGTCTATGGCAGCGCCGATGAGCTCCAAGGCGCTCTCCCCTTCCCCACAGGACTGGAAGGAGGCGTAGCCTTCAGCGACTACGACATCGTGGCCATCGGCATCGCCACCACCCAGCTGGACTGGGGCAAGGACGCTATGGTGCACGAGCTGACCCATCTGGTGGTGCGGCAGCTCACCTTCAGCTGCAGCGGCAGTGATGTCACCACCTGGCTCAACGAGGGCCTGGCCATGTACACCGAGGTATCCCCCGAGCCTGAGTTCCAGACCATCCTGCAGGAGGCCATCCGCGAGGATAACCTCATCTCCGTGGGGAGCATGGCCGGCTCCTTCCCCACGGACAGCCCCCAGAGATTCAAGCTAGGCTATGCAGAAAGCCTGTCCATCGTGAAGTTCCTCATCAAGGGCTACGGCCGGGACAAGATGAGCCAGCTTCTGAAGCAGTTCCGCCAGGGCGCTCGCCCGGAGGAGGCCCTCACGGCCGTCTATGGCTTCGATGTCCGGGGGCTGGACAATGCCTGGCGGGTCTCCCTGGGGCTCCGGCCCAGGGCGGCGGTGTCCGCCCCTACGCCGCGCTTCGGGGCCGTCCCCACCCTGCCCCCCCTGGGCCTGCCCACCCCATCCGGAGCTTCGGAGGAGGCCACCCCCACGCC
>JACQUO010000017.1 GCA_016210205.1 Chloroflexota bacterium | reverse complement strand
GCGAAAGTCCTTACTCAGCTTTCATCCTGTTCAACTTTTGCCAGCGTCCGCTCCCGCCAACCCACCTTACGCACCCCCACCCCGCCCTCCACCCGCGCCAGGAGCATCGCCATGGTCACGCCCAGGGCGGGATGGCGCAGGTCGGGAGCGATGTCCGCCAAGGGTATAAGCACGAAGGCCCGCTCCGCCAGCCGGGGGTGGGGAATGACGAGCTCCGGCGTCGCCACGACCAGGTCATCATAGAGTATGATATCCAGGTCCAGGGTGCGCGGCCCGCCCGGGAAGGTCTGCTCCCGACCGGCCCGCGCCTCCAGGGACTTGAGGAAAGACAGCAGCTCCCGAGGCGGCAGGGCCGTGCGCCCCCGCAGCACGGCGTTGAGGAAGCGGGGCTGGTCTGAGTAATTGGGCCCCACCGGCTCCGTCTCGTAGAGGGAGGAGAGGGCCTCCACCGCCACCTGAGGCGGCAGCCAGCCGATGGCGCGGGTCAGGTGCCCTTCGCGGTCGCCCAGGTTGGAGCCCAGGCCCAGATAAGCGGTGGCAGTGGGTTTGCCCGTCACGGGTATTTCCCCCGCACGATGGCGTCGGCCATGCGGCAGACGCGCACCATGGCCCCCACATCGTGCACCCGCACCATATCCACCTCCTGAGCGACGCCCAGGGCCACCGTGGCCGCGGTGCCCTCCACCCGCTGGTCTTCGGGCAGCTTCAGGGTGCGGCCAATCAGGGACTTGCGCGAGGTGCCCAGGAGGACGGGCTGGCCCAAGGCCCGTAGCTCCCCCAGATGGCGCATCACCTCCAGGTTCTGGGCCAGGTCCTTCCCGAAGCCGATGCCCGGGTCAAGGATGATGTTCTCCGGGGACACGCCCGCGGCCAGGGCCTGACTCAGGCTCCGCTGGAGGCTGGCGATGATGTCGGGCAGGAGGTCATGATAGCGGGTGCCCTCCTGGTTGTGCATGAGGACGATGGGGATATGGCGCTGGGCGGCTAATGCCGCCAACTCCGGGTCACGCTTGAGGCCCCAGATGTCGTTTATCAGGCAAGCCCCGGCCTCCAGGGCGCGGCGGGCCACCGCGGACTTGTAGGTATCGATGCTAAGGGGCACGCTCACCCGGCCCGCCAGGGCTTCCAGGACGGGCATGACGCGCCCCAACTCCTCCTCCACCGTGATGGGCTTATGGCCGGGGCGGGTGGACTCGCCGCCCACATCCAGGATATCGGCCCCCTCCTCCACGAAGCGGAGGGCCTGGGCCACCGCCGCCGCCACATCCCGCCCCAAGCCGTCGCCGGAGAAGGAGTCCGGGGTGACATTGATGACCCCCATGACGAAGGTGCGCTGCCCCCAGGCAAACTCGGCCTGGCCGCAGCGGGTGACCCCCCGGGCCCGAGGCGCTTGGGCCATGTGGCGCTCCTCCTGCTTCCCCTTCGTCAACACGATTATAGCATAGGCCCCCTTCCCGCACCTTGACAGGGATGGGGGGAAATCGCATACTGCTTTCATCCTGAGCCAGGTTTGAGCCACTATGGAGCTACTGCGCACCCTCCTCTTCGTCCCCGGCAACCGACCCGACATGATTGTGAAGGCCCGCTCCCAGCCCACCGACGCCCTGGTGCTGGACCTGGAGGATGCCGTCATCCCCACCGAGAAGGCCACGGCCCGTCGCCTGGTCAAGGAGGCCCTCCCCCGGC
This sequence comes from Chloroflexota bacterium, assembly GCA_016210205.1. Taxonomy (GTDB): domain Bacteria; phylum Chloroflexota; class Dehalococcoidia; order JACQUO01; family JACQUO01; genus JACQUO01. The sequence goes on along the minus strand of JACQUO010000017.1, from coordinate 42,344 downwards.
TGGAGGTCAAGGACAAGCTGGTCTTCGTGCGCGTCAACTCCTTCGCTTCGGGGCTGGCGGAAGACGACCTGCGGGCGGTGGTGTGCCCGGGGCTGGACGGCATCTCGCTGCCCAAGGGGGAAAGCCCCGCGGACATCGAGAAGCTGGACCGCCTGCTCCTCTCCCTGGAGCGAGAGCGGGGCCTGCCCATGGGCCGACTCCAGGTCATCCCCTGGATAGAGTCGGCCCGGGCCGTGCTGGACGCCCGGCTCATCGCCGGGGCCTCGCCGCGGGTGGTGGCCCTGGCCTTCGGGGCCGAGGACTTCACCATCGACATGGGCATCCCCCGTTCTCAAGAAGGCTTTGAGGTGCTGTGGGCCCGCTCCCAGGTGGCCGTGGCCGCCCGGGCGGCCCGGGTCAAGGCCCTGGACACCCCCTACATGAACTTCCGCGATAATGAGGGCTTGCTGCGGGAGACCCGGCTGGTGCGCCAGCTGGGCTTCGGAGGCAAGTTCGTGATTCACCCCAGCCAGATTGAGACGGTGCACCAGGTCTTCGTGCCCACGGCGGCGGAGGTGGAGGAGGCCAAGCGCATCGTGGCCGCCTTCGCGGAGGCCGCGGCCAAGGGGATGGGAGCGGTGGCCCTGGACGGGCGGGTGGTGGACATCCCCATCGTGGAGCGGGCGCGCCGCCTCCTGGCCCTGGCCGAGGGCCTGCGGACGGGGGAGGGAGAAGCAGAGGCCACGGAGGGGAAGGAAACCCCCTAACTCAGATTAATGAGACTATAACCGGAGACTGCAGAGGGGACGCCCCCTGCCAGGGGGTCATGGGGGTGTCCTCCATTCTCCCGTCGGGGGTGCAGGGCAAGCCCTGGCGGGGGTTCGGGGGTGTCCCCCGACTCTCCTTTCTCTTCCCCCTTCTCCGGCAGGAGAAGGGGGTCAGGGGGATGAGGTATATTTGATGGATAAAGAGCAGGCCATCTCCTCCCAGTCCATCTACCAGGGCCGGGTCCTGAGCCTGCGCGTGGACACCGTGCGCCTGCCGAGCGGCGGCACCACCCGGCGCGAGGTGGTGGAGCACGCCCCCGTGGCCGCCATCGTCCCCGTGGACGCCCAGGGCCGCGTGCTCCTCGTCCGCCAGTTCCGCTACGCCGTGGGGGAGTCCCTGCTGGAAATTCCCGCCGGCGGCGTGGACCCCGGCGAGACCCCCGAGGCCTGCGCCCGCCGCGAGCTGGCGGAGGAGACGGGCTTCGCCCCCGGCCGGCTGGAGCTCCTGGGCCAGATGTATGCCACCCCCGGCATCTCCAACGAGGACTTCTTCATCTATCTCGCCACGGGGCTGGAGCCCTCGGCCCCCCACGCCCCGGACGAGGACGAGGCCATCGCCCTGGAGCGCGTCCCCCTGGCCGACATCCCCGCCCTGCTGGCCGCGGGCGCCTTCCGCGACGCCAAGACCGTGGCTGGCCTGCTGCTGGTGCTGAGAAGGATGGGGTAGGGTTTTGCCCTGATGTTAGAAAGTGGGGTTAGTGGTGAAAAAGACTGTGTTAACCTGGGAACGGGTAATCACCAACTGCAAGATATTCGCTGGTAATGTAGGCGATTGGGACTATTATGACTGGTCGTTGAAGCTTGTGGATGAAGCATGGGGGGCAGGTCAATTCGATGCACGGGGCGTTGTCAGTGGTATCATGGTCCTTGAGTATTCTTGGAATGAACAGTTTTACAATAGTTGGGGCCTGTTTGATCAAAGAGTGCTGGGGAAATGTGTCGAAAATAACCGAGATATAGTCAACAGTTTTCGTAAACGTGACGTCAAATTCAGCGCTAAGCAGGAGCGAGATGTACAATCGGTGTTTCAGGCTTTCCTGGAAGCGCTCAAGCCCCGTAGGAAAAGCGCGCGTAGCCCCGTCGCCGTAGCGAAATGTCTGCATCTGCTGGCCCCTCAATTTTTCCCTCTTTGGGATAACCCTATTGCTAAAAGCACGGGCTATCATTGGGGAGATGGGGAGAAGCCCGTGAACTCGGAAAAGGCATCTGAATGCTACACGCGTTTCATAGCTTATATGGATGACTTGGCTACGCAGGTTAAACAGGATTTTGTGAGACGGCGTGGCATATCGCAGGGAGGCGTTGTCGAGGCCATTCTTAAGGAATATGAAAAATCCTGTGGAATTAGAAGCAAACGGACTCTACTCAAAATAATGGACGAATACCTGTATGTCGAACATACTAGGCCTGAGTGGAAAAGTGGATAATTGCATGGACTGTCAGTGAGTGCGTTTTAACCAACGAAAACGACTCCCCAAGCAACTTCTGCGCCGCTCCCATCTCGCCAATCACCCCCTCACCCCCCGCCGCGCCTCCACCGTCCCCTCCCCTCCTCGTACCAGTCGGCGCCGTGGGTGTCGTTAATCACCAGGGCGGGGAACCCCTCCACCTCCAGCCGGCGGACCGCCTCCGGCCCCAGCTCCGGGTAGGCCACCACCTCGGCGCGTTTGATGGCCAGCGCCAGTAGCGCCCCCGCCCCCCCGATGGCCGCCAGATACACCGCTTTGTGCTTCACCATGGCCTCCCGCAACTCTTTAGAACGCCCACCCTTGCCAATCATGGCCCGCAGCCCCAGCTCCAGCAGGCGCGGCGTGTAGATGTCCATGCGCCCGCTGGTGGTGGGCCCCGCCGCCCCGCTGGCCCGGCCCGGCGGCGCGGGGGACGGCCCCACATAGTAGAGCGTCTGGCCCCGAATATCGAAGGGCAGGGGCTGGCCCGCGTCCAGGGCCGCCACGAACCGACGGTGGGCGGCGTCCCGCGCCGTATAGAGCACGCCGTCGATGAGCACCTCCTGGCCCGCCCGCAGCGACGCCACCGCCGCCGCGGAGAAGGGCGAGCGCAGGCGCAGGGCGCTCATGGGCGGGTCTTCCCCGCCAGCCGGCGCCACACGGCCAGGCGCTTCATCTCCTGGATGGCGTGGGTGGGGTCAACGCCCCGGGGGCAGACCTCCACGCAGTTGAAAATCGTATGGCAGCGCCACAGGCCGTCCTCCCCCAGGGCCAGGGCCAGGCGCGCGTCGGTGTGGCCGTCCCGGGAGTCGGCGATGAAGCGGTAGGCCTTGACCAGGGCCGCCGGGCCGAGATAACGGCGGTCGGTGGCGGCCACGGGGCAGGCGGCGTGGCACAGCCCGCAGAGGAAGCAGTCGATGTACTCCGCCAGGGCGCGGCGCTGCTGAGGGGTCTGGAGGCTCTCCTTCTCCCCCGGCACGGCGTCCGCCAGGAAGTAGGGGCGGATTTGCTCGTATTTGGCGAAGAAGGGCTTCATGTCCACCACCAGGTCCTTGATGATGGGCAGCCCCGGCAGGGGCGCGATGGTGATTTCCTCTCGCTTCAGCTCGGCCACCTGGGTGCGGCAGGCCAGGCGGGGCGTCCCGGCGATATACATGGCACAGATGCCGCACACCGCCCCCCGGCAGGAGAAGCGGAAGGCCAGGGAGCCATCCTGGTGATCCAGGATGTCCAGCAGCCCCTCCAGCACCGAGAGGCCGGGGCGGAGGGCCACCCGGTAGCGCTGCCAGTGGGGCTTCTTGTCCTTCTCCGGGTCGAAGCGGAAGACCTTGAAGGTGACTTCATTCATATCAATGGGCATGCCTAGTAAACCCTCGCCTCGGGCTGCCAGCGGGTAAGGCGCACCTCGCTATGGCGCAGCCGGGGGCCCCGCGGCGTGTAGCTAGCCAGGGTGTGGCGGAGCCAGCGCTGGTCGTCCCGCTCCCGGTGGTCCAGGCGGTAGTGCCCTCCGCGGCTCTCGGCGCGCGCCAAGGCGCCAGCCGCCACGACCTCCGCCAGGTCCAGCATCCCGTCCAGCTCCAGGGCCCGCACCAGCTCCACATTGAAGCGCCGCCCGATATGGCGCAGGGAGCTAGCCCGGAAGCGTTCCCGCAGCTCCTGTAGCTTGGCCTGGGCCTCCAGGAGGCCGCGGCGGGTGCGGAAGATGCCCACCTGCTCCGTCATAGCCCGCGCCATCTCCTCGCGGATTTGAGGGAACTGCTTGGGCCCCTCGCCAGAGATGGCTTTAAGGCGGGCCTCGCCGTCGGCCACCAAGGCGTCGGCCTCGCGGATGTGGGCGCGGGCGCCCACGCCCCGGCCCTGGGCCAGGGTGGCGGCCCGCCGCCCCGCTCGGTGGCCGAAGACCACCGTCTCCAGCAGGGAGTTGCCCCCCAGGCGGTTGGCCCCGTGGACGCTAACGCAGGCGCACTCCCCGGCCGCCAGCAGACCCATGAGAGCGGCCTCGCCGTCGGCGTTAGTGTCGATGCCCCCCATGGTGTAGTGTTGGGCGGGCTGGACAGGGATGGGAGCGACAGCGGCGTCAACGCCCCCGAAGTGGCTGGCAATGTCATATATCCCCGGGAGCCGCTCCAGGATGCGCTCCCGCCCCAGATGGCGCAAGTCCAGGTGGACATACTCCCCCTCAAAGCCGCGCCCCTCGTCTATCTCCGTCTGGATAGAGCGGGCCACGATGTCCCGGGGGGCCAGCTCCATGGCCTCCCTGGCGTAGCGCTCCATGAAGCGCTCCCCCAGGCGGTTCAGCAGATACCCACCCTCGCCCCGGGCGCCCTCGCTAATCAGGATATTGCTGCCATAGAGGCTGGTGGGATGGAACTGGATGAACTCCATGTCCTTGAGGGGCACCCCAGCTCGGTAGGCCAGGGCCGTGGGCTGGCCGGTGCAGATGAGGGCGTTGGTGGTGCGCTGGTAAAGCCGCCCCGCCCCGCCGGTGGCCAGAATCACCGCCTCAGCCAGGAAGGCGTCCAGCTTGCCGGTGGTGATGTCCAGGGCCACCACCCCCTGGCAGCGGCCCTCCTCCACCAGGATGGAGACCACCATCCAGTCGGAGCGGACGGTGATGCGGTGACGGAGGGCCTGCTCGTAGAGGGTGTGCATGAGCACATGGCCGGTGCGGTCGGCGGCGTAGCAGGTGCGGGGGAAGCCCGCGCCGCCGAAGGGCCGCTGGTCGAGGGTGCCTGCCGCCGAGCGGCTGAAGGCGGCCCCCCAGCGCTCCAGACGATAGACGGCCTCGGGCGCCTCCTGGGCCATTATCTCCACAGCGTCCTGGTCGGCCAGGTAGTCGCTGCCTTTGACGGTGTCGAAGGCGTGCTTCTCCCAGTCGTCGCTACGGCCGGCGGGGACATTGGCCAGGGCGGCGTTGATGCCCCCCTGGGCGGCCTGGGAGTGGGAGCGCAGGGGATGGACCTGGGACAGCAGGGCCACCTCTACCTGAGACGAGGCCTCGATGGCGGCGGAGAGGCCCGCCAGGCCCCCCCCGATGACCAGGACTGGATAGTAGCGCACCCGTTGACCTCAGAAAAAGGAGATTTTGAAAACGAAGGGCAGGAGGGCGTTGAGCCCGTAAATGAATGCGGACAGCCCCACCAGCCCATAGAAGGCCAGGAAGAGCCTGGGGGCCTGAGGCCCCAGGCCCAGCTCCCAGAGGATGCCCCGCACCCCGTAGAGGGCGTGGTAGAGGGCGGCGCCCAGGAGGAGCACATCCACGGCCACGAAGAGGGGCGACTGCAGGCGGCGGGACACCTCGTCGAAGGAAATCTCCCGCCCGGCCTGGGCCCAGTGGGTGAGCCAGAGATGCATGATGATGGTCACCACCACCACGGCGGCGGTAAGCCGCTGGAGCACCCAGGCCCACAGCCCCCAGGCGGGCCCGCCGCCAAACTTCCCCTTGCTCCCAGGGATGCCGTTTTCTCGCATCAGGATGCCCCCGGGCTACCTGGCCCCGCTGGCCAGGGCCAAGGGCAGCAGAGTCACCGCCACCGCCACGAGAATCACCGCCCCCACGCCCATGACGGCCCAGAGGAGAGCCTTCTGGTGGTGGATGCCCAGGACGAAGTCCAGCAGGATGACCCGAAAGCCATTGGCCATATGGAAAATCACGGCGGCAATAAGCAGAATCTCCAGAAGCTTGACCACGGGGTTGTTGAAGGTGCGCATGATGCGGTCAAAAGCCGCGCCGTCCTCGAAGCGGGCGGTGGAGATGGTCATGATGTGGACGACGAGATAAAGCGCCAGGACAATCCCTGCAAGGCGGTGCAGGAGCCAGGCCCAGGCGCCCAGTCGCCGCCCCAGCCAGAGCTCCCGCCGCCTCATAAGGACGCCTCGCGGTGGCGGGCGCTGTGGCACTGGAAGGAGACGGCCAGGGGCAGGCTGGCGATGTGGCAAGGGAAGGTCTCGGCGTGGACCGCCAGGGCGGTGATGCGCCCCCCGAAGCCCGCGGGGCCGATGCCCAGGTCGTTGACCCGGGAGAGCACCAGCCGCTCCAGCTCCGCCACCTCCGGGTCGGGGTGGGGTTCCCCCACTCGCCGCAGGAGGGCCTTCTTGGAGAGGAGCATGGCCTTCTCGGCAGTGCCGCCGATGCCCAACCCCAGGATGACGGGGGGACATGGGTCGCTCCCAGCCTCCGCCACCGCCTGCGCCACGAAGCCGGCGATGCCCTGGGCCCCGGCCCCGGGGGAGAGCATGGCCAGGCGGCCTTTGTTCTCGGCCCCGCCGCCCTTGGTCATCACGGAGAGCTTCAAGCCCTCGCCCGGAACCACCTCCGTGTGCACCACTGCTGGGGTGTTGTCCCCGGTGTTGCGGCGGGCGGTGAAGGGCTGGCGCACTATGGAGGGTCGGAGGTAGCCGTCCCGGTAGCCGCGCCGCACCCCTTCCTGGATGGCCTCATGGAGGTCCCCGCCGGCGATATGGGAGTCCTGCCCCATCTCCAGGAAGATTAGAGCGGTGCCGCAGTCCTGGCAGAGGGGGATACCCTCTTGGGCGGCCAGGGCCGCGTTCTCCAGGATGCGTCCCAGGGTCTGCCGGCCCAGGGGCGATTCCTCCTGCCTCTGGGCCTGGCTCAGGGCCTCCAGGACATCGGGGGGAAGCTGGAGATTGGCCTCGCGGCAGAGGCGGGCCACCGCCTCGGTGATGCGGGCTATTGGTATCTCCCTAGCCACCCTCCGGCTCCATGGCTGCCACCAGCTCCCACACCGCCGCCGCCGAACGGTTCAAGGCCTCCTGCTCCGCGGGCTCCAGGGCCACCTCCACCACCCTCTCCAGGCCTCCCGCCCCCAGGATGGCAGGGACGCCCACGAAGACGCCGGAGATGCCGTACTCGCCCTCAAGATAGACCGAGCAGGGCATGACCTGCCCTTCATCCAGGGCGATGGCGTCCACCATGCGGGCGATGGCGGCGCCGGGGGCGTAGTAGGCGCTGCCGGCCTTGAGGAGGGCCACAATCTCGGCGCCCCCGTTGATGGTGCGCTGCACGATACGCTCGATGGCCTCCGGGCGCATGAGCTGGGTCAGGGGCACCCCGCCCACGGTGGTGAGGCGGGGCAACGGCACCATGGTGTCGCCGTGGCCCCCCAGGACGAAGGGGTGGACGGCCTCCGGGGCCACCCCCAGCTCCACGGCCACAAAAGTCTGGAAGCGGGCGCTGTCCAGGAGGCCGGACATGCCCAGAACCCGCTCCCGGGCCAGGCCGCTCACCTGGAGGGCCAGTTGGGCCATGGCGTCCAGGGGGTTGGTGACCACCAACAGAATGGTCTCCGGCGAGAGCCGCACCAGGCTCTCCACCACCCCCTTGACGATGTCCCGGTTGGTGAGGAGGAGGTCATCCCGACTCATGCCCGGCTTGCGGGCCACCCCAGCCGTGATGACGGCGATGGCGGAGCCGACGGTGTCCTTGTAGTCGCTGGTGCCCTTGATGCGGGCGGCGCTGCCCAAAAGCGGGGCGCTCTGCTGGATGTCCAGGGCCTTGCCCCGAGCCAGGTCCTCCACCACATCCAGGAGGATGATGTCAGCGTAGTTTCTCTGGAGGATTAAGGCGGCGGCAGTGGAGCCCACATTCCCCGCCCCCACGATGGTTATCTTCGGGCGCATAGCCTCACTTCTTCAGGACCTTGATGATGGCTTGGGCCATCTCCTTGGTGCCCACCGCCTTGGGGTCGTCCCGGCGTGGCCGGAGGTCATAGGTGACATGGTGACCCTCGGCGATGACCCTGGCCACGGCCCGCTCCACCCGCACGGCGGCCCCGTGCTCCCCCAGATGATGCAGCATCATCACCCCGGAGAGGATGGCCGCCGTGGGGTTGACCTTGTCCAGTCCGGCGTATTTGGGCGCCGAGCCGTGGGTAGGCTCGAAGACGGCTATTCCTTCGCCGAAGTTGGCCCCGGGGGCCACCCCCAGGCCGCCCACCAGGCCGGCGCAGAGGTCGGAGACGATGTCCCCATAGAGATTGGGCAGCACCAGGACATCGAACTGCTGGGGGCGCTGCACCAGCTGCATGCACAGGTTGTCCACGATGACGGAGTCGAAGGCGATGTCGGCATAACTCCGGCTCACCTCCTGGACCACCTCCAGGAAGAGGCCGTCGCTGAACTTCATGATGTTGGCCTTGTGCACCGCCGTGACCTTGCGGCGGTCGTTGGCCCGAGCGTAGTCGAAGGCGAACTTGGCGATGCGCCGGCTCCCCTCCACGGAGATGGGCTTGACGGAGAAGCCCGACTCCGTCCTCACCTTGGCCCCAGATTTAATCAGGAATTGGGCGAAGGCCTCCGCCTCGGGGGTGCCGCGCTGGAACTCGATGCCGGCGTAGAGGTCCTCGGTGTTCTCCCGCACCACCACGATGTCCACATCCTCGTAGGGGGAGCGCACACCGTGATAGGTCCTGCAGGGGCGCAGGCAGGCGTAGAGGTCCAGGGTCTGGCGCAGGGCCACATTGACGCTGCGGAAGCCCGTGCCCACGGGGGTGGTCACCGGGCCTTTCAGGGCCACCCGGTTCCGGCGGATGGAGTCTAAAGTGGCCTCGGGCAGGTGCGTGCCGTGCCTGGCGATGGCGGTCTCCCCGGCCTCGGCCTCCTCCCAGCGGAGGGCCACGCCCGTGGCCTCCAGCACGCTGGTGGCGGCGGCGATGACCTCGGGGCCGGTGCCGTCGCCGGGGATGAGGGTCACGGTGTATGGGGGTGGGGTCATATTAGCTCGCGGATTGCCGCTCGGCGCTTGCTGCCATCAGGAAATACAGTATAGGCAAGGCCGCCAGGGGTGTAAAGGGGGTAGCCTCAGCTTGGGGCGAGTTCAACCCCAAGGCTCAGGCCCCTCACAGTGGGATGTTGCCGTGCTTCTTGGGGGGGCGGCTCTCCCGCTTGGACGAAAGGGCCTCCAGGGCGGCGATGAGCCGGGGGCGCGTCTCGTGGGGCAGCACCACATCGTCCACATAGCCCCGGGCGGCGGCCATATAGGGGTTGTAGAGCTGCTCCTGATACTCCCGGATTTTCTCCTGGAGCTTGGCCGCGGGGTCGGGGGCGGCGGCAATCTCCCGGCGGTGGATGATGGCCGTGGCCCCCTCGGCCCCCATGACGGCTATCTCCGCCGTGGGCCAGGCCAGCGACAGGTCGGCTCCCAGGTGGCGGCTGCACATGGCGATGTAGGCCCCCCCATAGGCCTTGCGCGTAATTACCGTGAGCTTGGGCACCGTGGCCTCGGCGTAGCTCCAGAGCAGCTTGGCCCCGTGCCGGATGATGCCCGTCCACTCCTGGGCGCTCCCCGGCAGATACCCCGGCGTGTCCACCAGGGTGAGCAGCGGGAGGTTGAAGGCGTCGCAGAAGCGGATGAAGCGGCTGGCCTTGTCCGAGGCGTCCACATCCAGGGCGCCCGTCAGGGAGGCGGGCTGGCTGGCCACCACCCCGATGCTGCGGCCGTTGAGCCGGGCGAAGCAGGTAATGATGTTCTGGGCCCAAAGGGCGTGGGACTCCAGGGTCTGGCCCCCGTCCACCAGGGCGCGAATCACCTCCCGCATGTCGTAGCCCTTGCGGGGGTCTTGGGGTATGACCGCATCCAGGAGGGCATCGGCCCGCCGCGGGTCGTCTTGGGGCTCGAGGACGGGTGGCTCCTCCAGGTTGTTGGCGGGCAGGTAGGACAGCATCTCTCTGATTTGGGCGATGGCCTGGGCGTCGTCGGCGCAGAGGAAATGGGCCACCCCGCTGCGGGCATTGTGGGTCATGGCCCCGCCCAGCTCCTCGGAGGAGATGTCCTCGCCCGTGACCTGCTTGATGACATCGGGGCCGGTGATGAACATGTATGAGGTGTCTTTGACCATGAAGACGAAGTCCATCATGGCGGGGGAATAGACCGCGCCCCCGGCCGTCGGCCCCATCATAGCGGCAATCTGGGGCACGGCCCCGGAGAGGGCGGAGTTGCGGGCAAAGATGCCCCCGTAGCCCGCCAGGGCGTCCACCCCCTCCTGGATGCGGGCGCCCCCGGAGTCGTGGAGGCCCACCAGGGGGCAGCCGAGCTTGAGGGCCAAATCCATGACCTTGTGAATCTTCTGGGCGTGAGCCTCCCCCAGGGTGCCCCCCAGGGAGGTGAAGTCCTGGGCGAAGGCGCAGATGGGCCGGCCCGCCACCAGGCCGTGGCCCGTGACCACGCCGTCGCCGGGTATCTCCGCCCGGTCCAGGCCGAAGGCGGTGGCCCGGTGGCGCACGAGTCTATCCAGCTCCTGGAAGGAGCCGGGGTCGCAGAGGAGGGCCAGGCGCTGGCGGGCGGTGAGCTTGCCGCGCTCCTGCTGGCGCTTCACCTGCTCCGGGCCGCCCAGGGCCTCGGCGGCGCGCCGGCGCTCCGAAAGTTCTCGAAAGTGGTCAGTGGTCACGGTGGCATCTCCCAAAGGTGGTTAGTATGCTGACACCCCTCGGGGCCGGGCCCAGGGTAGTGTCGTGAATGGCGACCATGGCCCGCAGGCCCGAGGCGGGGTCGGAGCAGAAGGTGAGCTGCTCGTAGCCGTAGCTCTCCATGTAGGCGATGATTTTCATTTTTTTGCGGTTGTCACGTCCTCTCAGATTTTGTGCCAGGAGACAGATGACACCAACCACATTTTAGCCTTGAGCGCTACGAATGTAAACAGGCGGGCCGCTGGCCCGCCCCACTGGCGCCGATGCTGCTTGCCGTTAGCCTGGCCCCCCGGGCTAACGGGCTTGACACTAAGTCACGGCCTTTTCAACACCTTATCATGCTCCCCCACATTGCGCACGAAGATGGTTTCTCCGGCCATCTCAAAAGTCATGCGCAATCTCTTTGAAGAGCAGGCTTCCCAGATGTTCCCCCTGCCTTCCATTTTCTTGACACGAAGGCCAGGGTGCTTGGGGTTAACACCCAACAGAGCAAGTGCCTTGCGAACGCTCCGTTTCTCGGTCTTGGTGAGCTTCTCATAAGCCTGTTCAAACTGCTCGGTGAAGAGGATCTCCACTGCTATGCTTTGTCCTCAAGATACTTCACTGCGGCAGCGGCTGACTTGAACCTCTTCACCCGGCCAGCTTTAATATCCTCGTCTGCCTTACGCTCCCCCTTTTGCCACTCTTCCGTCCAGAACCAGGCCTGCTCCTTGTCCACCAGCTTCTTCACCCGCAGCACAATCTCCCCGTCCTTCACCCTGACCTCCAGGAAGTCGCCCTCCTCTATCTTCAGGGCCCGGCGGACGGACTGGGGCAAGGTGACCTGCGCCTTCCGGCGCACCTGGATTAGCTCCGCCATAGCGAAACTCCTCCCGTCTAACTTTCCGACAGTCTTACTGTATCAAATCAACGGGGAGGTTTCAAGGGCTTTGAGGTTGGCGTTCAGTCCGGGCCAGCGACGCAGAAGGCGCTGCGGTGGGATAGGCTCAAATTGCGTTCACTCATACACTCAAGCACCACAGGAAAACTGCCCGCCCCTATGGTCGGAAACCCGTGTTCGCAATTGCAGAGGGAGCCTAACCAAAAGCATTTGGGCAAAACCGCCTGCAAGCCGCTTCCACTTTCTTGGCCTCTTTAAACGTGAGATGGATGTACCTGTTTAGCTCGTTCTCGTTGAGATCAGCAACATCCTCCACCACAACTTGGCCATTTGAAGGTTTCTGAAATTTGTATAGTTGGAATGGTGGCCCAGGCTGCCGACTAAGCACCCTTCCATGAGCGAGGGCGTCCCGAAGCTTGACAACGACACCATCAACGCACAATGCCTGCGCCTTCTGGGAGATAACCGTATTGTACTTGTTAACCAGGTCTCCCAAGCTATCGTAATTGGTGAAGTATATCTCATGAACGACGTCACCCACCTTTATCTTGTCTAGGTGCACTTCCGGTGGTGGGGTGCCGTATCGTGATTTGTCCATGTGGTGTAAAAACACCCTGAGCAGAAGTTCTAGACTGTGGAGGTTTCCAATAGTTCGCCCCAGAGCCACAGATAGTCGTCAAACGCCTTCTGGTTTTGCATGTTGTTCTCCGTTAGGTAAAAACATGGCTAGCTCCCCACGCAGAACCCGAACCCCCGCCGCCGCTGGCCCGACAACCGCACCAGCCCCCCTACTCCGGGAACAGCTCCTCGATGGTGACTTCGGGCTCCGGCGGGCCGCCCCCGGCACGGCGGGCCGGGCCCAGCGACCGGTAGAACTCCTCGTCGTAGTCCCGGGTGCGCACCACCACGGGCACCGGCAGGGCGTGGCCCAGCAGCAGCGCCTGCTGCCGCGACTCCAGCCTCGAGAGCACCGTGCGCAGCTCCCCCTTCCCCGGCACCCCCGCCAGGGCCGCCTCTATATCCTCCTCGCTGTCCAGCAGGCACAGCAGGCGGGTGGCGAGCTGGCTCATAATCTCGCCGTCTATCCCGCTGGGGCGCTGGTCCACCACCAGCAGGGTCACGCGGAACTTGCGCATCTCCCGAGCGATGGTGCCGAAAATCGTCTGGCGGGCCACCTGGGGGCTGAGGAGCTTGTGGGCCTCCTCCAGAGTGAGCACCAGGATGGGGGGCTCGGAGCCGCCGCCGCCCCGGGCGGCCTCGCAGCGGGCCCGCCAGCGGTCGTGGATGCGCCGGGCCAGGACATTGGCCACCAGGATGTGGGCCACATCGTCGCGGTCGTAGCGCCCGAACTCCAGCACCACATGCCGGCCCGACTCCAGGTACTGCAGCAGCTCCGGGAGGGCCGGCCGCGCGGCCTTCTCCACCAGGAAGGGTAGGCGGCGCAGGCGCTCCAGGCGGCGGGTCAGGGCCTGAAAGGTGCCCTCAGCGATGTTCAAGGACGCCAGAGTCTCGGGGGTTTGCCCCTCGCCCTCCTCCAGGAGCCACTTGAGCCAGCGGCTCCGCCCGAAGCGGCGCGCCAGGGCATAGACGGCGTCCACCGCCAGGGGCGTCAGGTTCAGAGCCTCGGCCAACAGGGCCATGTCCTCCGGCTCAATCTCATCGTAGCCCAGCTCCACCACGAAGTCGGGCGAGATGCCCCGGCGGCGGGAGGACTCCTCGTCCAGGGTGAAGACCGCCACCTGGGACGAGAAAAGCTGCTTCAGGCCCTTGGCGCGGCGGCCGTGCTCCGCCGAGACCTGCCAGCCGTAGTCGTTGTGCATATCGAAGACCAGGTTCACCGCCTTGCCCTTCTGGATGAGGCCCGCCAGGAGCAGCAGGGTGAGATAGGTCTTGCCCGTGCCCGTCTTGCCGAAGACCCCCGTGGAGCGCTCCGCCAGCCGCTCCAAATCCAGGCAGACCTTGACCTCCATATCCAGGGGGCTGCCGATGACCATGCGCCGCTCGTCCTCCGGACCGAAGACCAGCTCCATGTCCGCCTGAGAAGCAGCGTAGGCCTCAGCGAAGTGGGCGGGCACGGTCTTCACCGGCTGGGGGCCGGCCGGCAGGGCGGCGACATCCCCCCCAATCGCCAGCATGGGCATGACCTGGAGCTTGCCGTAGGTGGCCGTCCCCCGCATCACCTCGGCGAAGAAGGGGTCGGAGACCTCCGGCGGGGCCAGGGCCAGGGCGGGGTCCATGGCCCCCAGGGAGACATCCGTGACCATGGCTAGGAAGCGGCGGCGCTCGCCCTGGAGGACGATGTAGCGGCCCACGGCCATGTTCTCGATGGAGACGCCGGGGTCAAGCTTGATTTCCAGGCCCCGGGTCAGGGAGCCGCCCACCACCAGGCCCAGGCGCTCCTGTGTCATGGCCGCATCCCCCGCAGGAGCGCGGTCAGCCGGGGCAGGTCACCCCGCAGGCGCGGGGCCAGCTCCTTGCCCGCCGCCACCAGGAAGGCCCGGGAGTCGGGGTGCGTGGCGCTGGCCGCCCGGAGGCAGGCCGCCAGAGCCTGGTCGCTGGCCTCGCCCAGGGGGCCGGCCAGCAGCCGGTCCAGGAAGTCCCAGGAGGCCGTGAAGGCCCGCACTGCCTCCGGGGGGCAGAGATAGACGAAACCGTGGAGCCGTGGCGGGGCGGGCGGCAGGCGGGGGATGGCCAGGCCCTGGCCATCCCAGCTCCCCACGGCCAGGGACTCGAAGGTGGTGCGCAGGAGCTTGGCCAGCTGGGGATTCTCCCGATAGACATCCTCCTCGCGAGCGTAGCCCCGGCCCCGAGCGATGGGGACGCGGCCCGGCTCCAGGCCCGCGGTCTCCGCCCGGAAGACCACGCCCAGGGCCTCCCCGGCTCGCACCAGGGAGCCCAGGGGCGGGGGGCAGTGCACCTCATAGCACTCGGCGGTGAAGCGGGCCGTCTCGGCGGCCACCACCTCGCCGATGGGGCTGGGGCGGGCCGTCCCTAGAGCCACGGCTGCCGCTTGCTCCGGCTCTTGGCCGAGGTAGAAGCGGCCAGCCGCCGCTCCCTCAGGGCCGCGTCCACATATCGCCAGAAGACCTCCCGGTCGGCGCCGCTCACCACCGCCTGCTGGTGGGCCTCGGCCAGGGCCACGGGATAGCCCAGACCGCGCCGCGCCTGATCCAGGGCCAGGGTGGCGGCCAGCCCCAGGAGACCTAGCTCCTCCACCCAGGCGGGATACTCTAGGCGGGCCACCTCGTCGTCCCCCCGAAGATAGCAGAAGCGAATCCCGTGGGGGCCATAGTGCCGCTCCATCACCGAGGAGCGGCTGGCGAAGGAGGCGGAGCGCTGGCCCGGAGCCAAAATGGCGCCGAAGACCTCCCGGTCAAGGACGCCCGCCACGGCCTGGCACTCCCGCCCCTGGCCGGGAGCGGAGCAGTAGCGGTCGCAGTCGGCGGGCTCGTGGGGGCAGAGGGCCAGGCGCAGCAGGTTCACCACCTCCGTGGCGCGGGGCAGGCTGATATACGAAGCCAGAGCCAGGGGACGCACCTCGCTTAGGCGGCGGAGTCTCTCTAAGGCGGGCAAAAAACCCCCGTCCAGCAGGGCCTGCCGCACATAGGCCTTGCCCTCCTGATACTCCCGGCCCGCCAGGCCCCAGAGGACCAGGGTGCCGTCCAGCATGACGAGGGTGGGCAGAGCGGGGGGCAGGGAGGCCGCCAGCCCCGCCGCCGCCTCCATCTCCATGACGGCGCGCCGCCATCCCAAAATGGCCCCGGCCACCGCCTCCTCCCCCAGGCCCTCCGGGTCGGCCAGGGCCAGCTCCTCCTCCCGGAAGAAGAGACTAGGGCGAGAGGACAGCTCGGCCTGGGGCTGCGGGCCGTAGCGGAGACGGGCGGCGCCGATGTTGATGAGATAGCAGGCGAGGGGACGGTGGCGGTCGAGCTCAAGGTGGGAGCCGTCCACGCCGAGGACGGCCCACTCGGAGGGGAGAGGGGCCGGCGCCAGGGCCCGGCCCAGGCCCTCCGCCTGGGACTCCGGGGTCAGGCCCGCCACCAGCCAGGTGACACGGCTGGCCTGGGTTTTGGCCGCCAGAGACGCGGCCTCGGCCCGACCCAAGGTCTGCAAAGCCAGGCGCAGGCGCGCGGCTCCCTCGCCTTGGCCGCCCCGGGCCAGCTCCGCCGCCGCCTCGACTTGAGGGACCAGCTGATTCCAGTCGATGGGCAAGTCAACTCCCTGGAGAAGACCCTGGGGTAGGAGCTTCGAAAAACAGCGCCCGCGCCCCCGCCGTGGGGGCTGCCCACCTCAGGCGGGCCGGGGTGTCCCCGGGCTTTCCCCTCCAGAGAGTATATCCAATGAGGGGTCTTTGTCCAGGGCGCGGAGGAGAGCTTCCACCGCCCGGGGCTCCCAATGGGTGCCGGAGCCCGCCTCCAGCCGGGCTCGGGCCTCCGCCGGAGAGATGGGAGGCCGGCCGGGGCCGCCCTGCACCAGCCAGTCGTGGCCATCGGCTGCGGCCAGGAGGCGGGCCAGGGGGGGAATCTGCTCCCCCGCCAGACCATCGGGATAGCCGGTCCCGTCCCACCGCTCGTGGTGGCCGCGCACCAGGGGCAGGAGATTGGCCAGGGCCGAGAGCGGTCCAAGAATTTCCGCGCCCCGCTCCGGATGCAGGGCCATGGGCTGGCCCACAACCGCCCTCAAGGGGTCTTCCCCCACCACCACGGAGTGGGGGAGGGCCAGGAACCCGGCATCGTGGAACAGGGCAGCCAGGGAGAGCAGGTCCCGCTCGCCCTCCGGCAGAGCCAGCACCTGGGCCATCCCCAGGGCGAGCCGCTGCACCCGGCGGCTGTGCTGCATGAGGTGCGGCTGGACAAATCCCAGGGCCCGGAGCACCCCCTCGCCCGTCTCCTTCTGGAGCCGCTCCATGGTGGCTTTGTCCTCCCGGAGCACCCGGGCCAGGGCCATGGCCTGGGTGTGCTCCCGCTCCGCCTCCTCGTAGCGGCGGGCGTTGGCGATGGCCGCGCCCAGCTGATGGCCCATGGTGCGCAACAGGGCCATGGTCTCATCGGAACAGCTGCCCGGTGGAGTTACAGCGATGCTGAACACCCCCAATACCTTGCCCTCCTCCATAATGGGCACAGCGGCAAAGCAAGAGACCCTCGCCTCCTGCAGGAGCCGCCCCATGGGGCTGGGGTCAGCAGCGAATTCACTAGCCTGCGCCAGCTCCCCGCGAGCCACCACCTGGCCCAACATCCCTTCGCGGGCAGGCAGCATGCTGACCTGTCGAGCTTGCTCGGGCGTCCAGCCCCGGTAGGCGCTCAGGAGCAAAACCTCCCTCTCCGCGTGGTAGAGATGCACCAGGCCGAATTGCACTTTCAGGGCAGGCAGGGCCACCTCCAGGGCGCGGCCGCTGATGGTGGTGATGTCCAGAGACTGGCTCACCGCCGTCGCCAGGCTGCCCAGGGCGGCCAGGTGCTCCGCCTGGCGCTCCACCGCGGCGGTGTGCTCCCGCACGGCCTCAAGGGCCAGGACCAGGGAACGCCGCTCCTGCTCCTCGAGCCGGGACAGGCCGCTGAGCAGGAGGCCCAGCCCCAAGACGGTGACAATAGCAGAGAAACCAACCATGTCCATATGAAAGAGGACGCCATAAAGGGCATAGGCCGCCCCCACCGCCGCCGCGGCCCCCAGGGCATAGCGGGAGCCCAGGAAACGAGCGGCATAGATGGGAGGCAGCAGGCTCAGCACCCAGTGGACAGGGTGGTAGGCGTCGGTAAAGAAAGCAATGGACGCCAATTGACTCGGGAGGAGCTCGTGGGCGCCGTAGACGAAGAAGCCCAGCGCTATCTGGCCAACCACCACCACGAGATGCAGGCTGAACCAGGGCCGGCGGCGGGCCCCTATCTTTTCCGCACTTCCCCCCAGGGCCATATCGGTCATGGGAACACCTGTCTCTACAAACCTCTCTTGAACTACACCTGAACGCAAATGCATTCTACATCACAAAAGAGGAGATGGCTAGACCTTTTGGGATGCAACTTGAATAATTTCACCGGTAAGAATCGGGCCGCCTTTTGTGGGAACAAGTGAGCACAAACAGCCGGAGGAAATGATGGCTCATAGACCCGAGGACAGCAGGCGAGAGAAGACCTGGTTCCCCAAAAGCCGTCCCCGCGGCGTCAGGCGCAGGTGGCCTTGGGCTGTCTCTAGCAGGCCCTGGGCGCCCAGCTCCTCCACGGCGCCGGGAAAGGCAGCCGCCACCCCCACGCCGAAACGCTCCCGAAAAGCCTCCAGCCCCAGGCCCGCCACCAGGCGCAGCCCCATCATGACCGTCTCCACCAGCTCCAGCCGAGCGGAGATGGTCTCGCGCTCGGCCACCCAGGGGGCCACAGCCAGGAGCGCCGCCATCGCTCCCGGGCGGGCCGGCCTGGCCTCGGCCAAGGCGTGGGCCAGCCTGATATAGTCCTCCGGCCGGGAGACGTTGGCGAAGCGCATCCCTCCCAGCCAGGAGTGGGCCCCAGCCCCCAGGCCCAAATAAGGGCCGTTGCGCCAGTAGGCCAGGTTGTGGCGGCACTCCCGCCCGGGGCGGGCCCAGTTGGAAAGCTCATAGTGAAGGTAGCCCGCCTGGGCCAGGGACTCCTCAGCCAGGAGATACATGTCCGCCGCCAAGTCCGGGTCGGGGGCAGGGAGGCGGCCCTGGGCCAGGTCCGCGGCCAGGGGCGTCCCCTCGGCCACCTCCAGGGCGTAGAGGGAGAGATGCTCCGGACCCAGGGCCAGGACGGCCCCCAGGTCCGCCCGCCAGTCCCCCAGCGACTGCCCCGGGAGGCCATAGATAAGGTCCAGGCCCAGGTTGTCGCCGCCCGCCCGGCGGGCAGCGGCCACGGCCTCGCGGGCCTGGGCAGCGCTGTGGCCGCGCCCCAAAAGGCGCAGAAAACGCCCCTGGAAGGATTGAACACCCAAGCTTAAGCGATTGACCCCCACGGCCCGCAGGCCCGCCAGATACCCCTCATCGACAGTGCCGGGGTTGGCCTCCAGGGAAATCTCCGTGGCGGGGGCCACGGGGAAAGCGTCCCGGACGGCGCCAAGCAGGCCCTGGACCTCCGGGACTGGGAGCAGGCTGGGGGTGCCCCCGCCGAAATAGATGGTAGCCACCTCTGGGGTTCCCAGGGCGGCGGCCCAGAACCTGGCCTCCTGCGCCAGAGCGCCGCAGTAGGCGGGGACAAGGCCCTGGCTGCCAGCATAAGTGTTGAAGTCGCAATAGCGGCAGCGGGTGCGGCAAAAGGGGATGTGGATGTAGAGGGCCAGGGGGGCATCACTCATCATAAGAGACCGTCTAGCAACGGGGGTTACCAGGGGGCGACGCCCCCTGGTCGGGGGTCTGGGGCCTGCCCTTGAGCGAAGCGAAGGGGTGCCCCCCAGCTTCATCCAATTCCCCCTTCCTGGGCGGGAAGGGGGTCAGGGGGATGGTCGCCAGGCGTTGCCACATGGCCTCATCATAACATCGTTGAGGAATGGGGGGAAATGGCCTATAATTCTCCTTTAGACACCCTTTTCTGGGATGTCCCAATCTCGGCTGGGAGCATAACGGCGAAATGGCCCAGTTGCCCCTAATCCAGGAGTTCACCCCGCCCGGCGACGCCTTGCAGGCCTTTAACCTGCTCCATGCGGAGCCCCATAGCTTCTTCCTGGACAGCGGCATGGACCCCGGCAAGCTAGGCCGCTTCTCCTTCATGGGAGTGGAGCCTTTCCTGGTGCTCCACAGCCGGGGACCGGACATCACCCTCCGCCGTGCCGGGAAGAAAGAGCGCCGGCAGGGCCATCCCTTCGCCGTCCTCAAGGAGCTTATGGCCTCCTGCCGCCTGGAGGCCCCCGATTCCCCCATCCCCTTCTGGGGCGGGGCCGTGGGCTATCTGAGCTACGACCTGGGTCGCTTTATCGAGCGGCTGCCCAGTCGCGCCCAGGACGACCTGGCCCTGCCCGAGAGCTACCTCGGTTTCTACGACACCGTCCTGGCCTACGACCACCTCACCGGGAAGGCCTACCTCGCCTCCACCGGGCTGCCCGAGCCTCCAGGCAGCTCACGGGTTGACCGGGCCCACCGCCGGCTCAAGGAAATCCAGAGGAAGCTGGCGGGCCGACCCCGCGGCCAGGCCGGGGAGCCCATCCCCCAGGCTCGCTCCTCCTATCTGCGCTCCAACTTCACCCATGAGGGCTATCTGGCGGCGGTGGCCCGGGCCCGGGACTACATCATCGCCGGGGACATCTTCGAGGTGAACCTCTCCCAGCGCTTCGAGGCGGATTTGCCCCTCCCCCCTTGGGCCCTCTACCGGCGCCTGCGGGCCCTCAACCCCGCCCCCTTCGCCGCCTATCTGAACTACGGCGACCTCACGGTGGTGAGCGCCTCGCCGGAGCGCTTCCTGCGCCTGCGGGGCGACCGGGCCCAGACCCGGCCCATCAAGGGGACCCGCCCGCGGGGCCAGACCCCCGCCGAGGACGAAGCCCGGGCCAAAGCGCTGCTGGCCTCGGAGAAGGACCGGGCCGAGAATGTCATGATTGTGGACCTGGAGCGCAACGACCTGGGGCGGGTCTGCCGCTACGGCACGGTGAAGGTGACGGAGCTCTGCCTCCTGGAGACCTTCCCCACCGTCTTCCACCTCACCTCCACCGTAGAAGGCCAGCTCCGTGAGGGCCAGGCCGCCTTCGACCTCCTGCGGGCCACCTTCCCCGGAGGCTCCATCACCGGCGCCCCCAAGGTGCGGGCCATGGAGATTATCGAGGAGCTGGAGCCCACCCGACGTAGCGTCTATACCGGCGCCATCGGCTATCTGGGGTTCGGCGGCGACCTGGACCTGAACATCGCCATCCGCACCTTCCTGGTGAAGGGCAACCGGGCCTACTTCCAGGTGGGAGGCGCCGTGGTCTATGACTCCGACCCCGAGGAGGAGTACCAGGAGACCCTGGCCAAGGGCCGCGCCCTAGTCCAATCCCTGGGCCTGAATTCGGAGTCGCCGTGATACTCATCATCGACAACTACGATTCCTTCGTCTATAACCTGGCCCAGTATGTGGGGGAGCTGGGCGGGGAGCCGGCGGTCTTCCGCAACGACCAGATTGGCCTGGCGGACATCGCGCGGCTTGCCCCCAGCCACCTCATCCTCTCCCCCGGCCCCTGCACTCCGCTGGAGGCGGGCATCACCAACGAGGCCATCGCCCGCTTCGGCGGGGAGGTCCCCATCCTGGGGGTATGCCTGGGGCACCAGGCCATCGGGCATGTCTATGGGGGCCGGGTGGTGCGGGCCCCTGTGCCCCGGCACGGCAAGCCCTCCCCCATCCACCACGACGGCCAGACCATCTTTCAGGGCCTGCCCAACCCGTTCCCGGCGGGGCGCTACCATTCCTTGGTGGTGGCGGCAGACTTCATCCCCCCCTGCCTGGAGGTCTCCGCCCGGACCGAGGACGGCGTGGTCATGGGGCTGAGGCACCGGAGCTTCGTGGTGGAGGGAGTCCAGTTCCACCCGGAGTCCATCATGACCCCCGCGGGACACGACATCCTGCGCCGCTTCTTGTCCTGCCGCGACGCCACCTGGAGACGGCCTTGACGGAGCTAGTGTCCTGTCAGGTTATTGGCCGCCCTATGGGGTGCTGGGGGCAAAGCCCCCGCCGGGGGTCTGGGGGTGACTGGGTTGCGCCGCCGTTGCCAGCCGGACGAGAGGGGGAGTCCAGAGGGGCCTTGCCCCTTTGGCGGGGGTCTGGGGGTGTCCCCCAGCTCCCAGAGCTACTCCCTCTCCCACAAGAGAGGGGGCCAGGGGGTGAGGTATGACCCTTAGGAAAGGACAAGGGTAATGTATCCTCATTTGCGTGACGCGACCATAGTCTATCTCAATGGGAAACTGCTGCCCCTGGCCGAAGCGCGCCTCTCGCCCCTGGACCACGGCTTCCTCTACGGCTACAGCCTCTTCGAGACCATGCGGGCCTACGGGGGCCGCTTCTTCCGTCAGGAGCGACACCTGGCGCGCCTGGCCGCCTCGGCCCGGGCCCTGGGGATGGCCTGCCCCGACGCGAACACCCTCAGGGCGGCGGTCTCTGACACATTAGAAGCCAACGGCCTGAAAGAGGCCCGCCTCCGCCTCACCCTCTCCCCGGGGGAGGCCGAGGCCGTCCCCAACCCCAGGGCCTACGGAACCCCCACCCTGCTGGTTCAGGCGCAGCCCTATACCCCACCCGCTGAAGCGGACTACGCCCTGGGCTACCGCGGGCACATCTCGGCCGTGCCCATCTTCAGCCGCTCCCCGGAGGCCGGGCACAAGACCTCCCACTACCTTCCTTATATCTTGGGACGGCGGGAGGCCCTGGCCGCGGGGGCCAACGAAGCCCTCTTCTGCAATGAGAAGGGCGCTCTGGCGGAAGGGGGCACCACCAACCTCTTCCTGGTGGCCGGCGCGGTCCTATCCACCCCGGCCTTAGGCTCAGGCCCCCTCCCCGGCGTCACCCGGGAGGCCATCTTGGAGCTGGCGACATCGCTGGGGCTGAAGGCAGAGGAGCGGGAGATTTATCCCCAGGAGCTGGCCCAAGCCGAAGAAGCCTTCCTCTGCAACTCGGTGCTGGAGGTCATGGCCCTGACGGCGGTGAATGGAAAGGCCCTGGGGCCAGGCCAAGAAGGCCCCCTCACCCAAAGACTGCGCCGGGGCTACCGGGCACTGGTGGCCCGGGAGACCGCTTCCCCTTAAGGCCTCAGTCCTTCCAGAGGTCCTCACCTTTCCGCCGCCCCACCGTCTCCTCGTCCCAGAAACAGGGCTTGGTCTTGCCCACGGGACAGCCATAGAGGCAGTCAGGAGGATTGCCCTGGCACGGCTCCACATGGATGGTCACGTTGCTGTAGGGCAGCTTGACCCTGATGTCCGCCTCCAGGTGGTCGCAGAGACGATGGGCCTCCTCGACGCTGGCATCGGGGGCTACCACCAGGTGGAGGTCAATGTGTCGCTCCCGCCCCGCCCTGCGGGTGCGCAGCCCGTGGAAGCCCACCACCTCCCGCCGCAGATGCTCGTCGATGCAGGCGCGAATGACCGCCTCCTCGGACTCCGGGAGACGGGTGTCCACCAGCCCCCAGAAGGAGCGGACGCCAATGCCATAGGCGGCTCGGAGGATGAAGAAGCCCACGCCGATGGCTACCAAAGGGTCGATAATGGCTATCCCTGTAAGACGGACCACCAGCAGCCCGGCAAATACCCCCAGCGCCGTCCAGATGTCGATGCTGTAATTGCGGGCATCGGCTTCCAGGGCCAACGATCCAGTCTCTCTGGCCACACGATACAAGTAGCGGGAGACGACCACCGATACCAGGGCTGAGAAGGTCATGAGTGCCATGCCCAGGTCCAATGCCCGGAGCTCCGCACCCTCCAGAATTTTCTGGCCCGCCTCCCAGAAGATAAATGCAGCGGTGATGACAATAAGACCCGCCTCTACCACACCGCTCACATTCTCTGCCTTGCCATGGCCGAAGGGATGCTCGGCGTCAGGGGGCTGGTCGGCAATACGAAGGCTTAAGAAGGTGGTAAGAGAAGCAGCGAAATCGGCCACGCTGTGCAGGGCTTCCGAGAGGACGCTTATGCTCCCCATGTAAAAGCTTGCGCTTATCTTGAGGGCAATAAGCAAGGAAACAGACGCCAAAGAGACCGCAGCGGCCTTAGTCCTGGGCTTGACCATGGCTCCTCCCCAAAGAAAAACGGGACTCATCCCCACCTTCGCACCCACGGTGGGCTGGGTCCCGCGGCCCTCGGCTCCGCTGCCCGCCCCAGGCAGGCCCGGCGGCTCAGGTCACCGACCTATCTGGTTGCCGCCTGACGCGTAGCTATTGATGGTTTCTGCCGACCTCTCCCTCGCCATACTACCAGAAGCTGAGCGGCGATGCAAATGGAGCTGTAAGTCCCTATCACCACGCCCACCAGAAGCACCAGGACAAAGCCGGCGATGGTGACACCCCCGAAGAGCAGGAGAGCCACCAGGGTGAAGACCAGGGTGAGGGAGGTGTTGATGGAACGTCCCAGGGTCTCCACAATGCTTCTGTTCACCAGTTGAACGAAGGGCTGGTTAGGATAGCGAGCCTGGTTCTCCCGCAGGCGGTCGAAGACCACGATGGTATCGTGGACGCTGTACCCCAGCACCGTGAGTACGGCGGCGATGAACATGATGTTCACCTCCAGGTTAAAGAACCGCCCCAGGATGGAGTAAACGCCCACGGCGATGAGCACATCGTGCACCAGGGCCACCAGGGCGCAGACGCCGTAGCGGAAGGGGTTGGGTACCTGCCGAAAGGCAAAGGCGATGTAAAGCAGAATCCCCACCGCCGCCGCCAGCACCGCATAGAAGGAGTACTGCACCTTCTCCACCGCCATGATGGGCGACACCGAATACACATTGTAGATGTCCACCGGGCCCAAGTCCTTGGCCAGAGCAGTGCTCAACTGGCCCAGGCGCGCCTCGCTCAAAGACTCGGTGTGCACCAGGAACTCATCCACCTTAAGAGCCTGCTCCTTGTAGCCCAGGGCCGCCATGGCCTGAGATAGGAGCTCAGCCTTCACCTCGCCGGCGAAGACGGCCACCAGCCCCCCAGCATCGAAGTCCAGGAGCCTCACCCCGCCGAACCGCTCGCCCAGGACCACCTGCAGTTGCTCTTTAGGGGCGGGCGTCGGCACGCCCTCTTTGGCCGGCAGGGGCACCAGCAGGTAGCCCGCCTTGGGAGCGTGCTGGACTATGACATCCAGACCCTGGGCAGAAAGCTTGGCCCGCAGGTCGCCCACCGCCACCGGCCGGCGGAAGGACAGGGTCATGATAGTGCCGCTGGAGAACTCGATGCCCCGGGTTAGCCCCCCAGGCAGGAGCAGGGAGACCAGCCCCGCCAGGAGCAAGACTCCGGAGAAGATGAAGAAAAAGCTGCGTTTGCCTACAAAGTCCGTCATCTAGGCACCCCCTTGGGAGGTGGCCGAGCCACTTCGCGCCCCCTGGGCGGTGAAGAGGCCCAGCCTCTGGGCCATCCCCGTGCCCACAAAGAGGCGCAGGAAGGTCCTGGTGACCGTGATGGCGGTGAACATGCTCACCACCACGCCAATAAAGAGGGTCAAGGCGAAACCCATGAGCCGGGCCTCCCCAAAGTTGTTCCCGAACCAGTACAGGATGACACAGGTGATGATGGTGGAGAGGTTGCTGTCACGGATAGAGGACCAGGCCCGGTTGAAGCCGGTCTCGATGGCGGCGCCCAGGGTGCGCCCGCCCCACAGCTCCTCCTTCATCCGCTCGAAGATGAGGATATTGGCATCCACCGCCATACCGATGGACAGGATGAAGGCGGCGATGCCCGCCAGGGTCAGGGTCACCGGCAGCATCTTGAAGATAGCCAGCAGCACCATGGCGTACATCACCAGGGCCAGACTGGCCATCAGCCCCGGAAGGCGGTAGTAGATAATCATGAAGAGGAGAACGATGCCCAGGCCGATGCCGCCGGCCACCAGGCTCTTGTGGATGGAGTCCTCCCCCAGGGTGGGGTCCACATCCTCCCGCTCCACGATGGTCAGGGGTACCGGCAACCGGCCCGAGTTGAGCTGGATGGAGAGACTCCTGGCCTCCTCTAAGGTGAGACCCTCGATGACGCCCCGGTTGCTGATGACGGCCCGGACCGTGGGAGCGGAGATGAGCTGTCCATCCAGGAAAATGCCCAGTGGCTTGTTGATGAGCCGGGAGGTGACCTGGCGGAAAATCAAGGCCCCATCCTCATCGAACTCGAAGGAGACCTGGGGCTGGTTAGTGGTGGGGTCGAAGACCACAGCGGTGTTGTGCTTGAGCAGGGCCCCGGTCAGCTTCTTGGACTGGCCGTCTTTGCCCAACCCCTCCGCCACCCGGAAGAACATGGGCAGGCCCTCGTTAGTGAACTTCACACTGCCGTCAGTATCCAATAAGGGCTCCCAAAACTCCAACTGGGCCGTCTGCCCGATGAGGATGATGGCCCGGCTGATGTCCCGCACCCCCGGCAGCTGCACCGAGATGCGGTTGGCCCCCTGGCGCTGGATGATGGGCTCCGCCACCCCGAAGGCGTTGATGCGCCGCTCAATGGTCTGCGCCGCCGCCTCCATGAGGCTCTCCCGCTCGGTGGCGGAGACGCCGCTCAGGTCTGCCTCATAGACCAGGTGGCTGCCACCCTTGAGGTCCAGGCCCAAGCGCAGCCCGGGGCGATCCACCACGCTGCCGCCGGGGAGCGCCAGGGAGATGTTCTCGTTGGCGATGGCCAGGGCAGAGAGGCCCCACAAGACTACAATCAGGGCCAGAAGCCAAATCCTTCGCTTGGACAAGCTATCCTCCCAAGCCCCCTGATGCCGGAGGCTCTTCATTAGTAGTCTGCATGGCTGTCGCCGCAGGGCGACGCTCTAAGATGGCGCTGCGGACCACACGCACTACCACACCCTCGGTCAGCGCCAGAGAGACCTCCTCCCCGGCCACCTCCCGAATCTGGCCGATGAGCCCCGCCGCCGTCACCACCTCATCCCCCACCTTGAGCTCCGCCTGCAAGCGGCGCACCCGGCGCTTCTGCGACTGCAGAGGCAGGATGAGGACCACATAGAACATACCCAGAACCAGGAGAAGGGAAAACATTATCTCCATAGCACACCTCTAGCCCACCAGCGCCGCCTGGCTCGCCCGCGGCGGGCCGGGAGAATCGCTTGGAGTATATCATGTCGCTAAGGTCGCTGCTCCCCTGCTCCTGACTCCAGGTAGCGCCGAGCCCAGTCCAGGGCCTCTTCCCGGGTGGCCCACTCGCCCGCAGCTTGGGCCTCTTCCAGGACGGCCAGGAGCCGGCCAACGATTGGGCCCGGGGCCAGGCCCAGAACCCCCAGCAGGTCGTGCCCGGTTATCGCACGGCGCGCCGGGGCCGCCTTCACCTCCCGATGCCGGGCCAGGGCTAGGGCTACCCCCTGGGCATGCTCCTGCCAGGGGGCCAGCTCCAGGTCGGGGCCGCGGCTGGCCAGGTGGTCCGCCAGGGCCAGAAAGCAGGTGGCCAGGCCTGCCGGGCCCGTGTCCCGAAAGAAGCGGAACACGGCCCGAGGGCTGGGCGGCTCCTCCGTGCCCCAAGGGCCAGGACGGAGGTGGTGACGCACCATGGCCTCCACCAAATCCGCCTCCTGGGAGCTGAAGCGCAGCCGCTCCAGGCGCTGCCTCGCCATGTCCGCCCCCGCAGCGGCGTGGCCGAAGAAGCGGATGCGTCCGCCCTCCTCCGCGGTCTTGGCGCCGGGCTTGCCGATGTCGTGGAGGAGTGCCGCCAGCTTGGTGTAAGTGGAGCGGGGGTGCTCCCCGCTGACAGGTTCCCGGAAATAGGCGGCCAGGCCCTCATCCCAGGGCACGGGCTGGAGGATAGCGTCAGCGGCAGGCAATTGGCGCAGCAGGCCCTCCAGCGCGGCCACCGTCTCCAGAGAGTGCCGATAGACATCCCAGTGGTGCTCCGGGGGCTGGGCCACCCCTCGGCCCTGGGCCAGCTCCGGGAAGACCTGGTCTAAGAGCCCAGAGCCAGCCATGGCCTGGAGCTCCACACTGGCCCCGGGCTGGTCCAGGAGGCCCAGGAACTCCTCCCGCACCCTCTCGCCGGCCACCCGGGCCGCCAGGGAGGCGTATCTAGCGATAAGTCTGGCCGTCCCCGGCTCAATGGCGAACTGAAGCTCCGCGGCCAGGCGGTAGGCCCGCAGGAGGCGGACAGGGTCGGCGGAGAGGGACTCGGGGGAGACGACCCGTACCAGGCGGGCCGCCAGGTCGCGCCGGCCGCCGCAGGGGTCGATGAGGGGAGGCTCGGGGGCCTCCCAGTCCCCCATGGCCACGGCCATGGCGTCGATGGTGAAGTCCCGGCGCGCCAGGTCCTCAGCGATGCCGCCTGGGGCCACGGCCGCCCAGTCCAGGCGCCAAGGTCTCCCCCCGGCTTCCGTGGGCGGCAGCGCCACCCGGGCCACGGCGCGCTCCTGGTCCAGGAGGACGAACCGGCCTCCCCAGGCCTGGGCCAAGCGCCGGGCGAAGGCCAGGGCATCGCCTGCCAGGGCCAGGTCCAGGTCGCGGCTGGGGCGGCCCAGAAGACCATCGCGCACCAGGCCCCCCACCAGGTAGGGGGAGACCCCCTCCCCCTGGCAGAAGGCCCGCAGGCGCGACAGGAGCTGTCGCGCCTCGCCCCCGAGAGCGAAGCTGCCCCCTGGAGACGCCGGGCCGACGGAGGCGCACAGGAGCACTAAGCCAACTCCTCAGGCTCTTTTTGCGCCTCGATTTTGTAGAGGTGCTCCGGGCTCTCCAGATGGTCTATATATAGAATGCCGTTGAGGTGGTCGAGCTCGTGCTCCAGGGCCTGGGCCAGAAGCTCGGTGGCCTTGAGGCGGATGGCCTTGCCATAGCGGTCTCGGCCCTTCACCGTCACCTCCAGGGCCCGCTTGATGTTGCCACGGTAGCCGGGGACGCTGAGGCAGCCCTCGCTCACCTCCCGCTCCCCTTTCGTCTTCACAATCTCGGGGTTGGCCAGCACCAGCAGCTCCTCCGTATCCGGAAGCTGGATGACGCAGAGGCGGAGGGGCACGCCAATCTGCGGCGCCGCCAGCCCCACGCCATTGACATGGTGCATGGTCTCCACCATATCCTCAATGAGGGCCTGGAGAGAGGCATCGAAACTGGTGACCTTTTTGGCCCTCTGGGTCAGCTTGGGGTCAGGCGCTTTCAGGACAGGACGCACCGCCATAAAGACAGACCTTTATGCACAAAAGGCCCTGCCGGCCCGCCTCAGGCGGGCCAACGGCCCTTAATCTGACCAGATTATATGCCAGGGGTTCAGGCTTGTAAAGGCAGAAAATACTAGAGTGTTCAGCCACGGGGATTACAAGGGGGCAGAACCCCCTGGTCGGGGGTGTGGGGGTGTCCCCCAACTTCATTAAATTCCCCCTTCCTGGCCAGGAAGGGGGCAAGGGGGATGGTCGCCAGGCGTGGCGGAACAACCGCGAAATACCCCGCCTCTCACTTCCAGGAACGAACTCGAGGAGCCACGGCGCCGAGAGGCTACTCCGCCCCGAAGCTGATGACGAGGTCGTCGCCATCCTGAGGGACATAGGTGGCGATGGGCTTCACCTCCTGGCCATTGACCTTGAGGCTCAAGCGGCCCGGCCGGCCGTCGGGGCCGCGGTCGCCGTTGGTGTAGCGCTCGCCTGTGGGCAGCGCCAGGGTATCCTCGGTGAGCAGGCCGCCTGCCGTGGACATGAAGCGGGCCAGATTAGCGCCGCGCCCCTCCTCGCTGGGGGTCTCGGGGTGGCTGTGGATAAGGCCGTCGCCGTGGGTGTGGACGCCCCCTGGGGTAGTGGGGAAGGAGGGCACGGCCTTGCCGTAAATAACGATGAGATATGACGCGTGCCAGTCTTCGCCGATGCGGGGCCTACCCGCCCCGCTCCCCGCCTGGAATAAAGGAAGGATGAGGAAAATCACCAAGGAGACCACCACCAGGAAGGAGAGGACATAGGTTATCTTCTTCATCATAGGCGCCTTCTCTCAGAAAAAGCTTACGGGGTCGATATCCACGGCCCAGTCCCGGGGCAGGTCCACTTCCTTCAGGAAAGCCGCCGGGTCCGGCCCCCGCAGGATAATTTGCCAGCGGTGCCGCCCCCGCACGCGGGAGTGGAAGGCCGGAGCCGGCCCCAGGGCCTCCAGGCCCGGCAGCCCCTGGGCGGCCATCTCCTGCCGGAGCCGGCGGGCCAGGCTTTCCGCCTCCTGGCGGCAGCGGGCCGCATTGGGATGCTGGAACAGGAGCCGGGCCAGCCGAGTATAAGGCGGGTAGCGTAGCCGCCGCCGCTGGGCCAGCTCCGCGGCGAAGAAGGCGCCGTAGTCGTGGGCGGCGGCAGCTACCAGGGCATAGTGGCCGGGGTTGTAGGTCTGAAGCACCGCCCTCCCCGGCCGGCGGCCCCGGCCCGCCCGGCCCGCCACCTGCGTCACCAGCTGGAAGGTGCGCTCTGCCGCCCGGAAATCGGGAAGGTAGAGGCCCACATCAGCGTTGACCACCCCCACCAGGGTCACCTCCGGCAGGTCCAGGCCCTTGGCCACCATCTGGGTGCCCACCAGCACCTGGGCCTCGCGGGCCAGGAAGCGGCGCAGGATGTCCTCGTGGGCGCCCTTGCCGCGGGTGACATCCCAATCCCAGCGCAGCACGCCGACGCCGGGGAAGAGCCGGCCCACCTCCTCCTCCACCCGTTGCGTCCCCAGGCCCAAATACTTGATGCGCCTCCCGCCGCAGGCGGGGCAGGCCAGAGGCACGGGGGCCCGATAGCGGCAGAGATGGCACATCAGCCCCCCTTCGGCCCCGTGATAGACCAGAGGGACATCGCAGCGGCGGCAGCGCAGCGCCTGGCCGCAGTCACGGCACTGGATGAAGGTGGCGGTGCCCCGCCGATTCAAGAAGAGGATGGCCTGCTCCCCGGCGGCCAGGGCCTCCCGCATCCCCCGAGCCAGGGCCCGGCTGAAGCTGCCCGCATTGCCCTCCTTAAGCTCCTGGCGCATATCCACTATCTCCACCGGCGGCAGGCCGGCGGACTCCGGCGCGGGCCGCTCCGGAAGCTCCAGGAGCCGCAGCTCCCCGCGGCGGGCCCGGTGGAAGGTGACGATGTCCGGGGTGGCGCTCCCCAGGATGAGCACGGCCCCGGCCCGCTCCGCCAAGCGCTCCGCCGCCTCCCGGGCGTGATAGCGGGGGTCAGGCTCCTCCTGCTTATAGGCCTCGGCGTGCTCCTCGTCCACCACCACAAGCCCCAGGTCGGGCTGAGGGGCGAAGAGGGCGCTCCGGGGGCCAATGACCACCGCGAACTCCCCGGCCCGGATGCGATGCCACTCGTCGAACTGCTCCCCGGGGGAGAGGCCGCTGTGGAGGACCGCCACCTGGCCGGGGAAGCGAGCCAGAAAGCGGTCGATGGTCTGGGAGGTCAGGGCTATCTCCGGCACCAGGACGATGCCCCGTCGCCCCAGGGCCAGGCAGTGGGCCAAGGCCCGCAGATATAGCTCCGTCTTGCCGCTGCCGGTGACCCCGTGGAGCAGGAAGCGAGACGGCTCACCACCTTCCAGGGCCTGGCGTATTTGCTGCCAGGCCGCCTCCTGGGCCGCGGTGAGCGTCACCGGCTCCGGTGCACCCGGCCAGCGGCCCGCCAGGGGGTCGCGCACCACGGGCGTCTCCACGATAGCCGCCAAGCCCTTGGCCACCAGGGCCCGCGCCGCCGCCCCCCAGTCCCCCTGGGCCGCCTCGCCCCAGGGGAGGGGTTTAGCGGCAGCAGCTAAGGCTGCCAGCAGCCGCGCCTGGCGCGGGGCGCGGGCCGCCAGGCGCTGCCCTGCGGCCTCCGCCTCCCCGCGAGGACAGGCCAGAGCCAGAGCGCGAGCGGTCTTGGGCCGAATGCGTGGGCCTGCCAGCTCCGTGGCCCGGGCCAGCAGGCCGTAGCGGCGCAGCCGCTCTCCCAGGGCCTGAACCCGTTTCTGGCTGAAACGCCGCTCCAGCTGTCGCTGCTCCACCCGGCCATGCCGACAAATGAAGTCAAAAAACTCCCTCTCCTCAGAGGCAAGCTGAGAGAGGGATTCCGCATCCCTACCTGGCAGGGCCGAGTAGAAGGCGAGGGTGCGGCGCTCAAACCCCGGAGGCAGCATCAGGGCGGCGGCCTGAAACAGGGCGCAGTGGTAATGCTCCGCCAGCCAGCGGGCCAGCTGAACCTGCGCCGGGGACAGCAGCGGGCGGGGGTCGATGACCTCGGCCACCTCCCGAACCTCGGATAAATCCGTTGTGTCGGAGAGACCGAAGACGAGGCCCTGGAGCCAGCGGGAGCCGAAGGGGACCCACAGGGCCTGGCCCACCTCCAGGGTGAGCCCAGGAGGGATAGCATAGGTAAAGGTTCGGGGACGAGCTACGGCGGCGTTGACCGCCACCTCGGCATACTGGCTCACCGTCGCTCTGACCGGCTAGTCTTTAGCTAGCGCCGTTCCTTCACCCGGGACATCTTGCCGGCGCGGCCCCGCATGTAGTACAGGCGCGCCCGGCGCACCTTGCCCCGGCGCACCATCTCCACCCGCTGCAGGTGGGGCGAGCGCAGGAAGAAGGTCTGCTCCACCCCGACGCCATTGGAGGTGCGGCGTAGGGTGAAGTTGGCGTTGATGCTGCCCTGCTTGAGCCTGATAACCAGGCCCTGGATGGTTTGGACCCGCTCGCGCTCCCCCTCGACGACCCGGAGAGATACCTTCACCGTATCCCCAGGCTGGAACTCCGCCACCTGGGGGTTGGGAGCAACTTCAACCAGCGTTCTCACGTCCATGGCGATATCCTACCTCGATTACAGATTGGTCTCCAGCAGCTTTTTGTCCTGCCGAGAAAGCTCTACTCCCTCCAGGAGGTCGGGCCGCCGCTCCCGGGTGCGCCTCAAGGCCTGCTGACGCCGCCATTGGGCCACCAAGGCATGGTCCCCGGAGAGCAGGATTTCCGGCGTGTCCCAGCCTCGGAACTCCCGCGGCCGGGTATATTGAGGGCCTTCCAACAGGCCCGAGCTCAATGAGTCTTCCCAGGCCCCCTCGGCGGCGCCCAGCACCCCGGGCAGCAGCCGCACCACCGCCTCCACCAGCACCATGGCAGGAAGCTCGCCCCCGGTGAGGACATAGTCGCCGATGCTTATCTCGTCCTCCGCCAGATGGAGGCGAACCCGCTCGTCCACCCCCTCATAGTGCCCGCAGAGAAGGATGAGCCCCGGCTTGGCCGCCAGCTCCCGGGCCACCTGGTGGCGGAGGAGCCGCCCCTGCGGGGTCAGGAGCACCACCGGCAGGGTGGAGGGGTCTCGACCCTCCTGGGCCACCGCCTGGCGCACCGCCTCCACGGCGGCGAACCAGGGCTCCGGCCGCATCACCATGCCGGGCCCGCCGCCGAAGGGGTAATCGTCCACCACCTGGTGGCGCCCCAGGCCGAACTGCCTCAGGCCATGTATGCTTATGTCAATCAGGCCCTTCTCCTGGGCCCGCTTGAGGATGCTCCCCCCGAAGGGCCCGGGAAACATCCCCGGGAACAGGGTGACGATGTGGAGCTCCACCCCTAACCTCCCGGGTGCTCCCCCACCTCGCCCCGGAGCACCCCCAGGGCATGAGGCAGGATGGGCCGTAGGACTTCCAGAGACTCCCGCACCGCCTTGGGGCTGCCCGGCAGGTTGATGATGAGACACCGCCCCCGCACCCCGGCCACGCCCCGGCTCAGGACCGCCAGAGGGTTGGTTCGACTCCCCCCTGCCCGCATGGCCTCGGCCAGACCGGGGGCCACACGCTCCACCACCGCCAGGGTGGCCTCTGGGGTGACATCCCGAGGCCCCAGGCCGGTGCCCCCGCTGGTCACAATCAGGTCCAGCTCCCCCGCCCAAGCACTGAGTCGCTCTATTATAGCATCCTTTTCGTCAGGCACAACCGCGTATTTCTCCACTGCCATCCCCAGAGAGACCAGAAAATCCCGCGCCGCGGGCCCGCTGGCATCGGCGCGCTGGCCCTGGTAGCCCTTATCGCTCACCGTGAGGATGCCCGCTTTAAGGGGAGCAGCCACAAGCCCTCCTTGGCTCTAGCGAATGCTCATGATAGCACATAGACCCCGGAGGGAAAAGGCCCTCGGGCGAGGCCGTTCAGCCATTGGGGAGGGCGCAGTCACTTGAGGGAGCCTGCCCTTTCGTAGGGGTGCAGGGGCTTGGCCCCTGCCGGGGGCCTGGGGGTGTCCCCCAGTCTCTTTCCCTCTCCCCCTCTCCTTCCAGGAGAGGGGGACCAAGGGGGTGAGAGCCCCCAAGACTTGGTATTTAGATATGGGACAAAAATCAATACGGACTGTTATCACCTTACCACTTTGTGCTAAAGGGCACGCCCCAGTTTTTAAGTTTCATAAAAATTGCCACCAGAACTTATTGACAGCCCAAAATTTGTTGTTCTATACTTCACAGCGGACTTATCCAACGGGGACTGTAACAAATCCGTTTTTTATATTGCAAAAGGCCTGGCAGTCTGACATGAGCGATAGTCCGTTTATGTTCCATCTCGGCAAAGCGAGGTCGAGGGTCACCGGAGCGGCCTACCGCCTTATCCTGTGGATGTGGACACTGCCGTGCCTCTACTAATGAAGCCCCCCACCCACCAGCCTGTCCTGCTCTCCGAAGCGCTGGAGGCCCTGAAGGCAGCGTCCGGGGGCCTCTATATCGACGCCACGGTAGGCCCGGGAGGCCACGCCGCCGCCATCCTCCAGTCCTCCTCCCCCGACGGACGCCTCCTGGGGCTGGACGCCGACCCCGAGGCCATCGCCACCGCCAGCTTGAACCTGACCCCTTATCAAAGCCGCTTCATCCTCCGAAACGGGAACTTCTCCCGCCTGGGGGCAGTGGCCGCCTCCCTGGGACTGGGAGAGGCCCAGGGCATCCTCTTTGACCTGGGCCTCTCCTCCCTGCAGCTGGAATCCGCCGGGCGGGGCTTCTCCTTCCAGAAGGACGCCCCCCTGGATATGCGGTTTGGCCCGAGCCAAACCACCACCGCAGCCCAAATCGTGAACACCCACCCGGAAGAGGAGCTGGCCCGCCTGCTACGCGAGTACGGCGAGGAGCCTCGGGCCCGGGCCATCGCCAGGCACCTGGTGCGCCAGCGCCCCTTCCAGACCACCCTGGAACTGGCGGCGGCCGTGGCCCAGGTGGCCCCCCAGGGGCACCTCCACCCCGCCACCCGCACCTTCCAGGCCCTCCGCATCGCCGTGAACGGCGAGCTTGACAGCCTGAAGGAGGCCCTGCCCCAAGCCGTGGCCCTCCTGGCCCCTGGGGGACGCTTGGTGACCATCGCCTACCATTCTTTAGAGGACCGCATCATCAAAGAGTTCCTGCGCCAAGAGTCCCGGGACTGTATTTGCCCGCCGGGCGTCATCCCTTGCCGCTGCGGGCATAAGGCCACCCTGGCCCTCATCTCCAAAAAGGTCATCAAGCCGTCACTGGCAGAAGCCCTGTCCAACCCCCGAAGCCGGAGCGCGCGACTGCGTGTGGCCCAGCGTCTATAAAGGAACCAGCCACTTCAAGATACAAGGAGGAATATGCAGCGGAGGACACCAGGGATAAGAAACCCGGATTTTCGGCCGGAGCCACGGCCGTCAAGCTTAAGAAAGGGGTAAACCGAGGATGGGCAAAAACAAGGTAGTGGCCTCCATCGATGTGGGCAACTCCAAGATATGCACCGTCATTGCCAACATGCGCAATGATGAGATGCAGGTGCTGGGCGTTGGAGTTGCGCCATCTCGGGGGCTGGCCAAAGGCATCGTCACCAACTACGACCAGACCAGGGAAGCCATCAAGGAATCAGTGCACCAAGCGGAAAGAGGCAGCGGCCTGAAGGTGAGCTCCGCCTATGTGGGTGTCTCGGGACGGCATCTCACCTCCACTAACAGCCAGGGAGTAGTGGCCATCTCCCGCAACGACCGCCTAGTGTCCCCCAATGACCTGGGGCGAGTCCTGGCTTCAGCCCGAAATGTGGCGGTCACCCCAGAACGCCAGCTCCTGCATGTCATCCCCCGCCGCTACAGCCTGGACGGCTATGAGGGCATCAAGAGCCCCGTGGGCATGCACGGCTTCCGCCTGGATGTGGAGACCCACATCGTCACCGCCGAGACCAGCTCCGTGCAGAACCTGGTCAAGTGCATCCGGGCCGCGGGAGTGGAGGTGGAGGACCTCATCTGCAACTCCCTGGCCACCAGCGAGGCGGTGCTCACCCCGGACGAGAAGGAAATGGGGGTCCTCATGGCCGACATCGGTCATGGCACCACCAACGTCGCCGTCTTCAAAGAATCCAATGTGTGGCACACCGCGGTCCTGCCCGTGGGCGGCTATCAAATCACCAAGGACATCGCCCTGGGGCTGGGAGTGCCCATGCCGGTGGCCGAGGAAATCAAGCGCCGCTACGCCACCCTGGCCCCCGAGGAGCGCAACACCCGCGCCAAGGAGCAGGAGAAGCCCGCCGCCATCTGGATTTCCGACGGCCACAGCGTGCTTCAGAAAGACCTCAACGAGATTGTGAGCTCCCGGATTGAAGAGATAACCGCCATGGTGCTCGCGGAGCTGCCGCGCTCCGAATACCGCACCGTCATCCCCGCGGGCATGGTCCTGGCCGGCGGCACCGCCAACCTGCCGCAGCTGGATGCTTTTGTCCGCGACCTGGTGCAGGTGCCGGCCCGGGTGGGCACCGCTCGCGGTGTCTACGGCATCTCAGACATCCTGCAGAACCCAGCCTACGGCACCGCGGTGGGCCTGGCCTTCTGGGGCATCCGCTACGCCGCCGAGGAAGGGCTGGAGAGCAAGGGCTTCGGAGGACGCCTCAAAGATTCCTATAAGAACACCATGTTCAACCTGAAGAGTGTTTGGTCCGAGAAGAACACCCTCCGGCCCGACACCAAAGACAACTCCAACGCTGAAAGGAGAGCCTAATGGGCCAGATAGGAGAAGCCAGGATAAAAGTCATCGGGGTGGGCGGCGGCGGCGGCAATGCAGTCAGCCGCATGTATGGCCACCACCTAAAAGGGGCAGAGTTCATCTGCCTCAACACTGATGCCCAAGCCCTGGGTCGCATGGAGTGCGATAAGAAACTGCGCATCGGCGAGAAAGTGACCCGGGGCCTGGGAGCCGGCGGCGACCCAGCCATGGGAGCCAAGGCCGCCGATGAGAACGAGGCCGATATCAAGGCCTTCTGCGCCGATACCGACATGGTCTTTGTCACCGCCGGCATGGGCGGGGGCACCGGCACCGGAGCCGCCCCCGTCGTGGCCGAGATTGCCAAATCCGCCGGAGCCCTGACCATCGCCGTAGTAACCCGCCCCTTTAGCTTTGAGGGCAGCCGCCGCCGCGGCGTGGCCGATGAGGGCATCACCCGCCTCAAGGAGCGGGCGGACACCGTCATCGCCATCCCCAACGACCGCCTGTTGGACCTCTGCGACCACAAGACCCCCGTGGAGGCCGCCTTCCGCATGGCCGATGAAGTGCTGCGCATGGGCGTTCAGGCCATCACCGAGGTCATCACCGTCCCCGGCATCGTCAACCTGGACTTCGCCGACGTAAGAGCCATCATGAAGGAATCCGGCATGGCCTGGATGTCCATCGGCGAGGCCACAGGCCAGAACCGGGCCGTGGAGGCCGCCCATGCGGCCATCACCAGCCCCCTCCTGGATGTCGCCGTGGATGGCTCCAAGGGCGTCCTCCTGGAGTTCACCGGCGGCGCCGATGTCACCCTCCTGGAGGTCAACGAAGCTGCCGAGATGGTGGCCAAAGCCGTGGACCCCGATGCCAACATCATCTTCGGCTTCATCCAGGACCCCGCCCTGGAGAGCAAGCTGCGGGTCACCCTCATCGCCACTGGCTTCAGCGTGCGCAATCACTCCCGGGCCCTCAAGCAAGAGGAGATGCGCCAGATGGTGCAGAACCTCTCCGACGAGAACGAGCTGGAGGTGCCCTCCTTCCTGCGCCGCCCCCTGGCCACGCAGCGCCAGGCGCGATTGGACCGGGCTGCCATCGCCAACACCAGGACCACCACTCCCATCACCCGCATCCCGTAAGCTCCCGGGCCAAAAGCTCGGGACCGATGTCAGGGGCCCCAGCCCTCCTCCTGGGGCCCCTTCTCTTTTCCCTGCGCCGCAACCTGGCGCACGAAAATTCCCCGCCTTAGCGCATTGACAACAACAACATCTAGTAGTAGCCTTAGCCCACGCCACATGATATTGTGTCGTCATGTTTGTTTTCCCGCTATATTATGCTACGCTTTAGAGACGGGTTAGATTAAGGCTCTTGAGGCAAAGCTGCTCTGAACCATGAAATGCCCCCGGTGCCAGCACCCCGAATCCAAAGTCACCGACTCCCGGGAGAGCGAGCGGGGCATCCGCCGCCGCCGGGAGTGCCTGGCCTGCGGCTTCCGCTTCACCACCTACGAGCACCAGGCCAGCGCCCTCCAGGTGGTGAAGAAGGACCAGCGCCGGGAGGAGTTCAGTCGGGAGAAGCTGGCCGGGGGCATCCGCAAGGCCTGCGCCAAGCGCCCCGTGTCCATGGAGGTCATCGAACGGGCGGTGAGCGAGATTGAGGCCCGCCTGCAGCAGCTGGGACGGGCAGAGGTGCCCACCTCCCTCATCGGGGAGATGGTCATGGAGCGCCTCAAGGGCATCGACCCGGTGGCCTACATCCGCTTCGCCAGCGTCTATCGGGAGTTCGCCGACCTGGGCAGCTTCACCAGGGCGGTGGACGACCTGGCCCAGGAGCGCCTCCAGCCCACGCGAGGGGCGGCCTCGGGGCAGAAGCCAGCGGCCCAGCTTGCCCTACTGCCCCTGGAAACATCGCCTAGAAAAAGGGAAAGGGGCCGGCGCCAGAAGCGGAAAGCCCGCCTCGCCCCCCTGTCATTAAGCCGAGCCAAGCTTAGCTGAGGAGAACACCATGGCCGTCCCACGCCGCATTCGCCGCAAGCAGGCGCCCAGCGCCGACCGCATCGCCCAGGCCATCTTCGCCGCCCTGGAGACTCGGGGCATCGCCGACCGGGAGCTAGGGGAAGGCCTGGTCCGGGAGGTGCTGGCCCGCCTGGAGGGAGCGCGCCCCCTGCCCGGCATGGAGGGCCTGGTGGCCCCCGGCCTCCCCCGCCCCCGGCACGAGAGCCTGGAGGAGGTGCTGGAGGAGATATTAGCCGCCAAGGAGCCGGCCCCGGCGCCAGTCCCGGCCCCGCCGCCTGCCGCCCCCTTCGAGTCGCCCCTCACCCCCAACGCCCTCACGGTGCTGGAGCGCCGCTACCTCAAGCGGGACGAGACGGGCAAGGTGCTGGAGACGCCCCAGGACATGCTCCGCCGCGTGGCCCAGAATGTGGCCGCGGTGGACACCCGCTATAACCCCAGGGCAGACCTCAAGGCCACCACGGAGGAGTTCTACCGGGCCATGGCCAGCCTGGACTTCCTGCCCAACTCCCCCACCCTGATGAACGCCGGCCGCGAGCTCCAGCAGCTCTC
Source organism: Chloroflexota bacterium (assembly GCA_016210205.1). GTDB lineage: Bacteria > Chloroflexota > Dehalococcoidia > JACQUO01 > JACQUO01 > JACQUO01. Next base: position 3,777 of record JACQUO010000017.1, on the reverse strand, counting down.
CGCCTGCTTCGTGCTGCCCATTGAGGACTCCATGGAGTCCATCTTCGATGCAGTGAAATACACCGCCCTGATTCATAAGAGCGGCGGCGGCACGGGCTTCTCCTTCAGCCGCCTGCGGCCCGGGGGCGACATCGTGGGCTCGAGCTCCGGGGTGGCCAGCGGCCCCGTCTCCTTCATGCGCGCCTTCGACACCGCCACCGATGTCACCAAGCAGGGGGGCACCCGCCGCGGGGCCAACATGGCCATCCTCAATGTGGACCACCCGGACATCCTCAAATTCATCAAGGCCAAGGAGATAGAGGGCCACCTCTCCAACTTCAACATCTCCGTGGCGGTGACGGAGCGCTTCATGCAAGCGGTGGAGCGGGGCGAGGATTACGACCTGATTAACCCACGCACCAAAAAGCCCCAGGGCCGCCTCAAGGCCAAAGAGGTCTTCGACCTCATGGTGGAGATGGCCTGGAAGGGGGGCGACCCCGGCATCGTCTTCATCGACCGCATCAACCGCGACAACCCCACGCCCCATCTGGGGCACATCGAGAGCACCAACCCCTGCGGCGAGCAGCCCCTCCTGCCCTACGAATCCTGCAACCTGGGCTCCCTCAACCTGGCCCGGATGCTCCGCCGCCAGGACAGCGCCTACGAAATCGACTGGCGCAAGCTGGAGGGCGTGATTAAGACCGCCGTCCACTTCCTGGACAATGTCATCGACGCCAACAAATACCCCCTGCCCAAAATCGAGGAGATGACCAGGGCCACCCGCAAGGTGGGCCTGGGGGTCATGGGCTTCGCCGATATGCTCATCCTCCTGGGCCTCCCCTACGACAGCGAGGAGGCCCTGGCCGTGGGCGAGAAAGTCATGGCCTTCATCCAGGACCAGGCCGACGCGGCCTCGGCGGAGCTGGCCCGGATGCGGGGCGCCTTCCCCGCCTTCAAGGGCAGCGCCTACGACCAGCCCGGGGCCGCGCCCCTGCGCAACTCCACCCGCACCACCATCGCCCCCACGGGGACGCTCTCCATCATCGCCGGCGTCTCCTCGGGCATCGAGCCTCTCTTCGCCCTGGCCTACACCCGCCACATCCTGGACGACGACAAGCTGGCAGAGGTGCACCCCATCTTCGAGGAGATGGCCCAAGAGCAGGGCTTCTACAGCGAGGCCCTGATGAAGTCCCTGGCCCGGCGCGGCTCCGTGCGGGGCCTGGCGGGCATCCCCGAGGCGATGCAGCGTCTCTTCCCCACCGCCCACGACATCGACCCCACCTGGCATGTGCGCATGCAGGCCGCCTTCCAGCGCCACACCGACAACGCCGTCTCCAAGACCATCAACTTCCCCCACCAGGCCACGGTGGCAGAGGTAGCTCGGGCCTATATGCTGGCCTACCAGGAGGGCTGCAAGGGCATCACCATCTTCCGCGACCGCAGCCGCACGCAGCAGGTGCTGAACACGGAGCACGACCAGGCCCCGGCTCTCCCCGCCGTCGAGGCCCTCGGGCCCGCGGCGACCGCGGCACCACCCGCTGCCGGGGCGCCAAAAGGCGGGCAGAAGATAACCCCGCGCCGGCGGCCCGCCGCCACCCTGGGGGCCACCCAGAAGGTAGCCACGGGCTGCGGCAACCTCTACATCACCGTGAACTCCGACGGCCAGGGCATCTGCGAGGTCTTCTCCCACCTGGGCAAGGCCGGCGGCTGCGCCCAGGCCACCTCCGAGGCCACCAGCCGCCTCATATCGTTGGCCCTGCGCTCCGGGGTGGACCCGGCCGCAGTGGTGGAGCAGCTGCGGGGCATCCGCTGCCCCTCCATCGCCTGGGACGACGGCAAGGCCGTCCTCTCCTGCCCCGACGCCATCAGCGCCGTCCTGGCCCGCCACCTGGACGGGGCCACCGCCCCGGCCGGCCCGGCCCTCGCGGCGGAGGCCGCCCCCCCGGCCCTGGCGGGCGGCGACCTGGCAGGCAACCCTCTGGAGGCGGTGGTGAACCTGGCGGGCCAGTGCCCGGACTGCTCCTCCCTCCTGGTCTACGGCGAGGGCTGCCTCCACTGCCGCGCCTGCGGCTACACCAAGTGCGGGTAAAAGGTGAGATTAACCCCCTTGACATCCTACACGCAATCGTGTAGCATTTAGAAAACTTGTTCCAATGATACCAGGCAGGCTAACCATGAACGAACCCAAAGTCAACGAGCTTTATCAGGGCGACTGCCTGGAGCTCATGCGCGGCTGGCCCGACCATTCCTTCGACCATTGCATCACTGACCCCCCTTTCAACATGTCCAAGAAGAAAGGCCTGGGGTGGGCCTTTTCCAGCCATGTAACCATGCAGGAACAGTGGGACATCTTCACGGACGCGGGTTATCTTGAGTTCACAGCCGCCTGGATAAGAGAGGTCAGTCGTCTGGTCAAGCCAAACGGAAACACCTTCATCTTTGGCTCCTACCACAATATCTACCAAATAGGGCACATCCTTCATCAACTGGACTTGCGCATCATCAACTCCATCATCTGGTTCAAGCCCAACGCCCAGCCCAACATCACCGGGCGCACCCTCACCGAGTCCACGGAGCAAATCATCTGGGCCTGCAACAACACTAGAGACAAAGCCAAGAAATGGGTCTTCAACTATTGGGTGGCAAAGGAGCTCGGCAACGGCCGCCAACTACGGAATATGTGGGAGCTCCCCTACACCCCAAAGTCAGAAAAGAAATACGGGAAGCACCCCGCCCAGAAGCCCGAGGCTTTACTGGAACGGCTCATCCTCATCGGAACGAATGAAAACGACCTAATCCTGGACTGCTTTGCAGGGACGGGGACCACCGGTGTTGTGGCGGAGCGCCTGGGGCGGCGCTGGGTGATGGTAGAGAAAGACCCCACCTATGTTGAAATAGCCCAAAGGCGCATTGAACATCCAAGACTAAGTGCAAAGTTAATATAAACCCTGTGAAACGAGCCGCCATCTCAAATGGTAGTTATCTACCTGTATATCCGGCACTCGATACTATCGAAAAAATATCCGCCTCATTGTAAATCGATTCGAGAACACCCTGGAACATGAACGCCCTATCTGAATTCTTCTCTTGAATCATGAGCAATTCAATAACATGCCCGATAAACTCAACGGAATATTCCCCATAGATATCTAGCCCTTGGAATTCCCTCAATTTCTCAGCAGTTGTAAGCTTCAACTCACATCGTTGCTGATCACCTTTGTTCCTAAATGGCTCTACTCTATCCCACATATCTAGTAGATACTTTGCGAACTTCTTGGTGCGTTCTTTTTCGTGTTCTTTTTTGATTAGTAAGTCAATTGCCCAATGCAGATGCCGCGGTGTTCTTACGCGTTTCCCCTTTTGTTGGTATCTCACAATTATATCTAAGTCTGGATTTTTCCCTCTTGAACCCTGAAACACACCTATTGTTGTGCCGTCATGAAGCACGAACTCTTTAAAAGCCTTAATGCGCGTCCCTTTTCCATCCCTTGCTGGCACTTCCATGTCTTGTTCTCCCCCTCTTTATCGCTTCCCCAGCACCCGCCTTAGATACCGGCCCGTGGCGGAGTTCTCGATAGAGGCCACCTCCTCCGGCGTCCCCGTGGCGATGACATAGCCCCCCGCCTCCCCCGCCCCCGGCCCCAGGTCGATGACCCAATCCGCGTTCTTGATTAAGTCCAGATGATGCTCGATGAGCACCACCGTGTTGCCCCCGTCCACCAGCCGGTGGAGCACCCGCAACAGCGCCGCCGCATCCTCGAAGGACAGACCGGTAGTCGGCTCGTCCAGGATGTAGAG
>JACQUO010000016.1 GCA_016210205.1 Chloroflexota bacterium | reverse complement strand
TTCGGTTGTTTCCCCTTCGTCGGCCCGTTTCTTTGCTTACGGAACTATTGTAGAAATTCTAACATTGAACCCTTGCCAAGTCAATACATTCATTCTCATGGGAAGGTCAGGTTAACCTAAAGGCGCCGGCCTAAAAATAAAAGGGGCCGCCTTGGGCGGCGGCCCCCTTTTCCGTATTCAGTTGTCCCAGACGCGGCAGCTCACCCTTGCATCCGGATGCCGAACTCCGCTGCCTTGCGGCGAGCCTCCTTCATGGGCTTGGGCTGGGTGCCGATAAACCACAGGCCCAGGCCTCCCGCCATGGCCGTTATGGCCAGATAGGTGAAGGCGACGACATAGTTATAGTTGTCCGCCAGTATGCCTACCGTCATGGTCCCGAAGAAAGTGAAGGGGGTATCAATCAGAGAACGGACCCCCGGGATGGTATTGAGCCATTTTCGCCCGAACCAGGTGGCGTTCAGGTGCGTGCCCACCGACGGCAACATCCCCATGGGGATGCCATACAACGGCGCGTAGGCGTAGAGCATCCACCCGTTCGCCTTGGTGGCGTAGGCTACCATGAGGATTCCCACGCCACTCCCCACATAGGAGAAGGCGGAGAATATCTGGGGATTAAAGCGGTCCGAGAGGCCGGCCACAATCAGCCGCCCAATCACCGTCATAGGGAAGTAGAGGGCCATATACATGGCCGACTCCTGGAGGGTGAAGCCCAGGGTCCGAATGTGGTCCGTGAGGAACAGGGGGAAGGTCAAGGTGAAGAACCCACCAACTCCCCCAACCCACACCAGGGCCCAGAAGGCCCGGGTCTTGATGCCGTCCATAATCCCCAAGTTCGGCAGGAAGTCGTCCGCAGTCATAACCTTGGTGGCGCCTTTGGCCTTGGCCGCCTCCAGCTCTTCTTTTGTCCGCTCATGGGGCAGCTTGTCGTTGTCCGGCAGCAGCCCGTAGGCCTGGGGCGGCCGGTTGCGATAGAAGAGTATGGCCAGGGCCGCCCCCACGAAGCTCATGCCTCCGTTGAGGAAGGCCGCGGTGTTCCAGTTGCTCCCGGTGATGACGGCTGCCATGACGGGGGTCATTATCATCCCCCCGAAGGCCGCCCCCAGGGTATGCAGAGCCATCCAGAAGCCGCGCCGCTTGATGAAGTACCAGGCCAGGATTTTGTTGCTGCTGGTGTAAAGGCACCAGTTCATGGACAGAGTGACCATTCCCGCATAGGTCAGCCACATCCACCAGGCCGCCTTCACCAACCACATGCCCAAGAGGACATAGCCGACGCCGGCGATGATGAACCCCAGGGTGGACATCCACCGGGGGCCCCAGGTGTCAATCATGTAGCCCGCCGGGGCCATCTCTATGCCCCCCTCCAGCCGCCCCAGGGCGGTGGCGAAGGCCATGTCCGCCCGGCTTATATTTTCCGCCCGCATGAGGGCCGAGGAGACGACGCCCCAGGAATACATGTAGGCCCCATAGCCGATGAAGGCATTGAGGCCACCGATGAGGACTTGCAAGTAGCCCGGAAAGAACCGGGGCCGCTTCAGCGCCCATTTGACTTCCGCTTGAGTTGCCAACTCCTCCTCCTTACTTCTACATCACCACGCTACCCAATGCCTATTCCGCGCTTCCACCTCCTTCCATCTGCCCTCGCCCGAGAAACCCATAAAACCAAAACATCCCCTTGCCATTCCATGCTACGGAATAACAAAGGGACGCTTCCTGCCTACACCGCCCACCTCCGCATTGCCACAGCTATTCAGTTCATTTACGAGGCCACACTAGCACACCAGAGAATCCACGTCAATGGAATCGGAGAGGAATTTTACGCAGGGGCAAGGCAAGGATGCCCCGCCCTAACCCTGGGGAGCCTCCGCAATGACACCCTCATCCTCCAGCGCCCGCAGTTCCTCACCCGTCAGACCCAGCAGCCTTTGTAACACATAGCCGTTGTCCTGGGCGAAGAGAGGCGCCGGGCGAGGCTCGGGCCCCTCCCCCAGCCGCCAGGGGACGCCGGGATGCAGGTGCGTGCCCGCCTCGGGGTGGGCGATGGCGAGGAAGAAGCCCTGGGCCGCAAGCTGGGGGTCAGCCAGCACCTCTGCGGGGTTTTGCACCGCCGCCGCCGACACGCCCTCGGCCTGGAGCCTGCCCGCAGCCTCCTGGGGTGGCAGCCCCCGCGTCCAGGCCGCCAGGTGGCGGTCCAGCTCCTCCCGATGCTGCCAGCGGCCGAGGGCATCCCGAAAACGCTCCTCTTGTGCCCACGATGGTTGCCCCAGGGCGCGGCCGAGGCCCTGCCACCCCTCTTCGGTGGATACGGAGATGGACACCCAGGTATCTTCACCCTTACAGGGATACACCCCATGGGGCGCGGCGAAGGGATGGGCATTCCCCTGCCGGGGTGACTCCCCCGCCCCCAGGCCCCTGCCCACCAAAAGCTCCCCGAGCATATGGGTCAGGGACTCCCGCATGGCCAGCTCGATGTGCGCCCCCTGACCGGTGCGGCGCCGCCGCCTCAGGGCCGCCAGCACCGCGAAGGCGGCGTGAAGCCCCGCGGTGGGGTCGGCGTAGGCCACCCCCAGGCGCAGCGGCGGCCCACCGACATAGCCCATGAGGGAGGCGAGGCCCGAGGCGGCCTCGAGGCCCGGCCCGTAGGCCCCGTAGTCCCGCCAGGGGCCGCTGGCCCCGTAGGCGGAGATGGAGACCATAATCAGGCCGGGGTTGGCCTCCCGCAGCACGGGGTAGTCCAGGCCCAGGTTGCCCATGACCCGGGGGCTGAAGTTCTCGACGACCACATCGCTCAGGGCCACCAGGCGCAAAAACAGCGCCCGCCCCCGCTCCAACGATAGGTCCAGGGAGATGGCCCGCTTGCCCCGGTTGAGCTCGTTGTAGTAGGCGGAGCGATTGTAGGGCCGCGCCCCCGGCTCGTCCTGGGGATAGACGGCCCCGGGGCCGGTGGCCCGCCCCGGGCGGCGCGCCCACTCCACGCGAATTACCTCGGCGCCCAGGTCGGCCAGGGCGCGGGCGGCGAAGGGGCCAGCGTACACCTGGCCCAAATCCAGCGCCCTCACCCCGTCCAGGGGCCTGGCGGCCATCAGATGACCCCCGCTTCCCGCAGTCGCACCAGGTCGGCGGAGCTACACCCCAGCGCCCCATACACCTCGGCGTTGTGCTGGCCCAGCATGGGGGCAGGGCGCGGCGCGGGTGGAGGGGCATCCTCCAGGCGGAAGGGCGGGCCGGGCATGGGGAAACGCCCCGCCGCCGGATGCTCCACCTCCTGGAAGTAGCCGCGGGCCTGATGCTGCGGGTCGGCCAAGACTTCCTCCAGGCTCAGCACCGGGGACAGGGGAAAGCGCCATTCCTGGCCCTGGCGGAAGAGCTCGTCGCGGGTGTGGCCCCGCAGCCGGGCGGAGAGCAGCGGCTCGATTTCCTCGGCGTGGGCCTGGGGGTCGGCAGCCCAGTCGGCTCGCTCCGGCAGGCCGGCCCAGCGGGCGAAGGCCCCCCAGTCGCCGGGGGCGTGGACATGGATGTAGCCATCTTGACAAGGATAGATGCCCGAGGGATAGACCGCGGGGTGCCGGCTGCCCATCCGTCCCCGCGCCCGGCCGGTGTAGCCGTAGCCGAGAATGGCCCCCTCGAGCAGCGAGGCCACCGCCGCCTGCACCGAGACCTCCACCCGCTGGGGCTGCCCCGTGGCCTCCGCCCGCAGGACGGCGGCCACCGTCGCCACGGCGGCGGCGAGCCCCGCCTGGTACTGGGCCTGAGGGCCGGGGGCGGCCAGGGGCTCCCGCCCCGGCTCCCCCGTGAGGCCGAGCAGCCCCCCCGAGGCCAGGGCCGCCAGCTCGCCACCCCGGTAGTCCCGGTAGGGGCCGTCAGCGCCGAACCAGGTGATAGTGGTGCGCACCAGCGGTGCCTCATCCAGGGCAGCCAGGGCCGCCAGGGATGCCGCGTCGGGCCTGGCGACAACGACCTGGGCCTGAGCCGCCAGCCGGCGCAGGAGGGCGCGCCCCGTGGCCGACCCCGCGTCCAGGGTGACGCCCTGCTTGCCGGCGTTGAGCCACAGATAGAGGGCGCTCCGCTCCGGATGCGGGCCGGAGGGGGGGAACGGCCCCAGGCGGCGGGCGTAGTCCCCGGCGGGCGGCTCCACCTTGACGACCATGGCCCCCTGCTCCGCCAGGAGGCGCCCGCAGTAGGGCCCCGCCACCCCCTGGGCCAGCTCCAGGACGCTCAGGCCAGAGAGAGGCACTCTACTCCAGATACAGCCGGCGCACGCGGCGGGCAGAGGCCAGACGCGCCTCGACGAGCTTGTCCGCGGCCTGGGCCGTGGGGATGCCCCCCTCCCGGGCCAGGGCAATGATGCGCTCGATGGTCCCGTATATCCCCTCCACCTTGGCCCGGGCCGCCTCGGCATTGTAGCCCGTGACCACACCCGTGGACTTCAGAGCCTCCGGCTCGAAGGACAGGTTAATGAGGCCGCCGCCGTTGAGCACATAGTCCGGGGCGTAGAGGATGCCCCGCTGGGCCAGAGCGTCGCCGTGGCGCTCCTCCGCCAGCTGGTTGTTGGCGGCCCCCGCCACCACGCGACACTTGAGACGCGGGATGGTGTCGTCGTTGAGCACCGCCCCCAGGGCGCAGGGGGCGAAGATGTCGCACTCCACGGAGGTGATGTCCTGGGGCGAGACCACCGAGGCCCCCAGGGAGGCGGCGGCCTTCAGCGCCGCAGGGTTGACATCGGCCACGGTGAGACGAGCGCCGTCGCCGTGGAGGTGGCGGGCCAGGGCCGCGCCCACCTTGCCCAACCCCATGAGGGCCACATGCCGGCCCTTGAGGCTGTCAGCGCCCCAGACAGCGGCGGCGCAGGCCTTCATCCCCCGCCAGACTCCCATGGCCGTGGCCGGCGAGGGGTCGCCGCTGCCCCCCAGGGGCACAGGCAGGCCGGTGACATGGGCAGTCTCGGCGCTAATCCACTCCATGTCGCGCGTCGTGGTGCCCACATCCTCGGTGGTGATGTAGCGGCCCCCCAGGGCCTCGAGATACCGTCCGAAGGCGCGGAAGAGGGCCTCGGACTTGTCCTTAGCCGGGTCGCCCCAGATGACCGCCTTGCCCCCGCCCAGGTTGAGGCCGGCGGCGGCGGCCTTGTAGGTCATGGCCCGGGCCAAGCGGAGGACATCGGTGATGGCGGCCTCCTCGTCTGGGTAGGGGAACATGCGAGCGCCGCCCAGGGCCGGGCCCAGGGTGGTGTCGTGGATGGCGACCATGGCCCGCAGGCCCGAGGCCGGGTCGGAGCAGAAGGTGAGCTGCTCGTAGCCGTAGCGCTCCATATAGTCGATGATTTTCATCTGCGACCTTCTTTCTCTCCGGCGCTGGCCAATGCTAAGGGGCATTTTAGCCTTGAGCGCTACGAAAGTAAACAGGCGAGCCGCTAGCCCGCCCGCCAGAGCAGAAAAGAGCACAGAAGCTACAGACGCGGGTGCTGCCGAAAAGCGTCGATATAGCGCCTCGCGCGCTGGTCGCGGCCCAGCAGGAGGTCCGCTGCCAGAACCGCGGGGAGCACCTTGGCGACATCTACAATCAAGCTGGTGGCGCCGGCGGCAATGGCCATGGCCACGAACGCCCCATTAAGGACATCACGTCCAGGCAGGCCAAAGGAGATATTGCTGGCTCCCAGAGTCACATTGACTCCCAGTTCAGCCCTGACTTTACGAATAGCCTCCAGGGTAGCTAGACCGGCTTTGGCATCGGCCCCCACTGCCAAAACCAAGCAGTCAATCACTATATCTTCACGCGGAATGCCCAGAGCGGCCGCCCGCTCCACGATATGGTGGGCCACGGCCAGCCTCCGGTCGGCGTCCGCCGAGATGCCGTGGTCGTCCTGCGTCAGGCCCACCACACCAGCGCCAAAAGCTTTAACAAGGGGCAAAATTCTGGCGAGGGATTGCTCTGCTCCCGTCACAGAGTTAATGAGCGCCTTGCCTTTATAGACCTGGAGAGCCGCCTCCAGAGCGGCCGGATTATGGCTATCAAGGCACAAAGGTGTATCCACGGCAGCCATCACCGTTTTCACGACTTGCGGCAGCAGGCTTTCCTCCTCCACCCCAAAAGTGCTGACGGAGATGTCCAAGATGTCGGCTCCAGCCCGCGCCTGGGCCTCGGCTTCCTTCCTCACCGCCTCTAAGTTGCCACTCCGCAGGGCGTGGGTGAGTCCTTTCTTGCCGGCGGGATTAAGCCGTTCGCCGATGAGCACCGTCGGCTGCCCCTCACCGATGAGCGTTTCCCTGGTCAGGCTCGAAACCCGGGTTATCATCGCTCCGCTCTGGCCGCCCGGCCACCTCTCTTGGCCAGCTCGATTTTGCCCGGCCCCAGGTAGCAGGCCCCCGCGAAGATGCTCATGAAGTTCGCGGCCCGTGCGAGTTCGATGTAGTGGGCCCGCGTGGCGATGGTCTCTGCCATGGCTCGCTTGCTCGCGCTGACCAGGGCCAGCTTGGCCCCTATCCCGGCGGCGTTTCCCACCTGGCGAAAACGCTCCAGGGGTAGAGAGGGCAACATACCAATGGTGCAGGCGCTCTCCACATCGATATAGCTGCCGAAAGCTCCTGCAATTATCACTTGCCTGAGGTCTTCTTCCTGGTGGCCGGCGGCTTCCAAGAGCACCTGAATGCCAGCACGGATGGATGCTTTGGCCATCTGCAACTCTCGGATGTCTGACTGCGTGATGGTGATAGCCAACCCTTGGGGACTGGCCGCTTCACTCACCACGACAAACTCGCATTGCTGCCCCCGACGACGGACCAGAGGATGTTCCTGTTTCATCCGGCCGCTTCTGTCCAGCACGCCCGCCAGGTACATCTGGGCCATGGCGTCAAGGATACCCGACCCGCAAAGGCCCACCGGCGGGGCGTCGTCCACGGTCTGGTAAAGGATGTCGCCGTTTTCTAGGCGCATTCGCTCGATGGCCCCGGTAGTGGCACGCATACCGTCCTTGACGTGGCCGCCCTCGAAAGCAGGGCCGGAGGCACAGGAGACCGAAGATATGCTACCCCGGTCAAGCAGGGAAATCTCCGTGTTGGTGCCGATGTCCAGGGCTATGCTTGGCCCCTCGTCCTGCCACACGTTGGTCGCCAGCAGCATGGCCACATGGTCGCCCCCGACAAAACCCGCGATGTTGGGCAAAAGGTGCACATAGGCTCCTGAGGTCACCTCCAGGCCAAGCTCATGAGCTTTGATGTCCAGCGCTCTGGCTATGGCTGGGGTGAAGGGCGAGTAGGCTAGCTGTCGCACGGGCAGGCGCAGCCACAGGTGGTGCATGGCGGTGTTGCCCACCACCACCGCATCTACAATCTCCTCAGCCTCGACCTTGGCCTCAGCGCACATCCTTTGGACCAACTCGTTGATGGCAGCCGTGACCATGGACTGTAGCTGCGCCACCGTGCTGGGCGATTCCATGGCAGCGTTGATGCGGCTGACCACGTCGCCGCCGTAGCTCGCCTGGGGGTTGGCCATGCCTCGAGCCGCCAAAGTCTGCCCCGTGCCCAAATCGACCAGGTAGCCAGCAATCTTGGTGGTTCCCAAATCCACGGCCAGCCCCAGGTGCCTGCTGGGCCAGGGGCTCATGGCAATGACTTCCCCCTGGCGCAGAGCAGCTTGACCTTGCCAGCCCAGTCGCCTCAGCCTGGGCGAGAGCTCTCGCAGCACACGAGAGTCCACCCGGCAGTCGGGCAACCCGTGCTGAGCGTCCAGAGCAGCCAGAACCCGGTCGGCATCAGCCAGAGGGTCTGCCAGAGTAGGAGACTCCAGGGTGAGCTTGAAGGGTAGAACCAGAGGCTCCGGGCTGACCTCTACCTCTTGGCCTTCCACCTGGGTACGCTGGCTGGCCACCAGGGAGGCTGCCGGCACACTGACAGTGCAGTCGCTTTGGGGGTAAGCCTGACAGGCCAGACGCCAGCCCTGCTCCAACTCCAGGGGTGAAAAAGCCCTGCGCTCGGCTGCCTTCGGTTCCGATACGGTGCCCTGGATGACCCGGACCCTGCACTCGTAGCAGGTTCCCCGATCCCGACAAATGCTGACTAAGCCCACCCCCAGCAGTCGGGCGCAATGGAGCAGGCTCTGGCCCGCAGAGCAGCTCCCTTGTCGGCCTACCGGCTCGAAGCTAACGCTATAGTCAGCCATGGCGTGGTCGCGGCCTCCAACTCTGCCTCAGGCCGCCCTGGCCCTATAAGGACAGCCTCGGCCCATGTTACAGCGCGCGCACACTTCATTGGGAGTCCAAGTGGGCATTTTGGCGCCGATGCCGACCGCCATGGAGACCGACTTGCGCGGGGACATGACTCCGCCCGAGGTGAGAGAAACACCGATTTGTTCCGGTGACAGCAGCCGGAAGATAGGCCACTGGTCGGAGAGAGGCCAGCACTGGCCTCCCGGCTTGATGGGGCTGCTGATTTCAAGGCCCGGGGACCCTACCTCGCGCTGGAGATATTTGCGAGCCTCCTGCTGCAGAAGGCCAACGGCGGCGCTGCCGAGGCCATCCAGCACCACCCCTCGCAGAGGCTCCTTTTGCGCGAAGTATTCCACCGCCCTCTCCTCCAGGCGGGGGCCGATGGTGCCCACCACGAAGGCTATCTCCGTGGCCGACAGCAACTCCACCGGAATGGTTATGCCGACGACTTTGGCCCCGTGGGGTGGAGACGGCTGGGGGCCACTTTGCCCATCTAGGGGCAAGACCGCGTAGGCAAAGGACGGCTCCAAGAGCTCAGGGACCATCTCCAACAGTTCGGCCAACAAGGCGCTGGCTTTAGGCAGGCGTCTCAACCCGCTGCCCATCCCCCGGCCCAAGAGGGCCTGCTCCCTATCCAGGGTCAGGCGTATATCACGGATTACAGGCATCGCATACACCTGAGCTGGGCTATCTATAAAAAGAGGTAGCGTGCATAGCACTCTTTTTTATGGGCTGTGCCGTATCCCTTGCTGCGGCTAGTGTTGCGTCACCCAAATGAGGATACAATACCCTTGTCCTCTTCCAGGGTCATACCTCACCCCGAGACCCCCGGCGGCGGCTTCGCCCCCGGCAACCCCACAAGGCGTTCCCATAACCCAACAGGACACTAGTACCAACCATACTTCTTGACGGAGTCCACCATGGCCTTGACATTGGCAGGTTTAGCTTCCTCGGTTATTCCGGTGTGGGTGGAAAGGATGAAGCCCCCGCCCTTTCCCACCGTCTTCATCAGGTTCAGGCAGAATTCCTCCACCTCGGGAGGCGAGGCGGTCTGCAGCAAGGCATGAGGGACGCCACCCATAATGCAGGTATGGCCCCCCAGGACTGCCTTGGCCCGGGCCAGGTCCGTCAGGGCAAAACGGGCGATGGTCTTCCCGCGGGGCAGCTCCAGGAGATGCCCCAATCGCTGGGCCCAGTCTCCCTCATAGAATGGTATGTGAACCATGCCCCTGTCTGTCATAGCCAAGATGAGCTCTTTCAGAGTGGGCCAGTAGAATGTCTCAAACTGCTTCAAGGACATGAAGCCATCAGACCCTCGATGGAGGGCGCTGCCCACCCTTTTGGGATTGCCCAGCGGGCTCTTCAGGGCGACGACTCCGGTGGCAACGGACCGGGACAGAATCAACTCGCAAGCTTGCAGCAGCCTGTCCGGCCGCCGGTACATGTCCAGCATAGTCCCGGCCATGCCCCTTAGATGGTCAGAGACCACATCGAAGGGGGCCGCCGCATTGCTGTGGGAAAGGGGCGGAAAGCCGAGGCTAGCCATCTCTGCGTCAAACCCGGCATTGGCCAAGCGGCACTTCTCGGTTTCCCGCCCCGCCGCAAAGAGGGCCTCAAAGGCCTGGACCACATCGGGCGCAGCAAAAGGGGCGGCCTGATTGGCCAGGGCATTGGCCCCCCATAGTGACTGGAGGGGAGGGAGCTGGGCCAGGGGTTTTAAGGCTCCCCACACCCGGGGCAGATAGCATCTCAGGGTCCAATCCCCCGGGTCATTGAGGAAGGCGTCATATTCCTCCGCCTTCAGGGGTTCCCCTTCGATATACTGGTGCATGGCATTGGGCCCCAGGCCATCGCCGGGCCACTTGTAGAGCGCTGGGGCCAAAACCCCCAGGGCTGGGCCCGGAGTGCCCCCTGACGGGGCGAAAAGGTCTGGCGCATAGTCCAAAACTGTCTTCTTGTTGGCCTCTCGCCAGGCAGCCCAGTCATAGTAAGAAGTCGCATTGGTTATCCCTCCCACATGGGTGACGGGGAAATAGTTGGTGGCCAGCAGGACGGGCACCCGGTCTGGCTCTTTCAGATGGATGGCATCCCTGACCCGCCTTTCCCTTTCCTCGTAAAGCTGCTCGGGAGACTTGCCCTGGTCCAGTTGCTTGAGGTCGTAGGCCGTCCGCGTTTTCATCTCACACCCTCCCCTTCCATCCCGTTTGACCCTGGGCCTCGACATGACGCACCCGCCTGGCCCCTAGCGCTAGCGGTGCTTTTTGACCGAGTCCACCATGGCCCTGACATTGGAGGGCTTGGCCTCGTCGATGGCGCTGGCGTTGGTCAGGATGAAGCCCCCGTCTTTCCCACAGACCTTGATGAGCTTCTGGCAATACTCCTCTACCTCTTGAGCCGAGCCAGCCTGCAAGAGAGAAGAGGGGACATTGCCCATGATACACAGGTGGCCGCCCAGGACCTCTTTGGCCCGGGCCATATCCATATGCTCAAAGTGGCAGACTGCCTTTCCCCGGGGCAGCTCCAGCAGGTACTCGAGGCGATCCTGGTATCTCCCCTCGAAGAAGGGCATAGGGACAAACCCCAAATCAATAGAGGTCAAGATGGCCTTTTTCAAACCCGGCCAGTAGAACCGCTCGAATTGTTTCTTGGACATGAACCCTGCGGCACCTCTGTGTAGGGCCAGGAAAAGCCTCTTGGGGTTCCCTCTCTTTTTGGGGTTCGCGGGCGCGGCTCTGGCAGTTCGCCACTCGAGGATTTTGTCGCACAAGGCGAGCAGCTTTTCGGGGCGCCGGTACATGTCAATCATGGAGCCCTGCATGCCCCTGATGTTGTCGGTGACCATGTCGAAAGGCGCCCCCCCAACACCACCAGCATGGGCGTGGGGGGGGAAGCCCAACTGGGCCATCTCCTCCTCGAAGGTGTCCATGGCCTGGCGCCATTTCGCTTCTTCCCGCCCCGCCTTATACAAAGCCTCGGCAACCTGCCGGAATTCCGGCGTTGTGAACAAGGGGGTGACGGTAGCGAACGCCTGGCCCCACATCAGGTTAAGGGAGGGCAGCTTGGCAAGGGGCTCCAGCGCCCTGAACTGCCGAGGAAGGAAGACCCGCAGCATGTAATCCGTAGGGTCAGAGAGAAAGAGGTCATACTCGTCCTCTTTCATATACTCGACTTCGTTCATCTGGTGCGAGACATTGGCGGCAAGCTTGCCGCCGGGCCATTCCATCTGAGTCGAGCCGAGAGTCTCCAGGACCAGCCCCGAGTTAGCTCCGGTGGAGGCCCGATACAAATCAGGCTCAAAATCCAGGATAGTCTTCCTGTTGGCCTCTTTCCAGGCAGCCACATCATAATAGGCCGCAGAAGTGGGCACCCCCGTGTAGCGGGCAGGGAAGTAGCCCAGGCCCAGCAGCACCGGCACCCGGTCTGGCTCTTTTAGCTGGATAGCATCCCTGACACGCTTCTCTCTCTCCTCGTAAAGCTCTTGGGGAGACTTCGCCTCTCTTTTCAGGACAGCGTCTCGGGTTGTCATTTCCCCTCCTCCTCTTTACCCCTGGGGCGAGGCCGCTTCCCGCTATTTCGCCCCCACCCAACCCTTCGACAGCTTTACCGCAGCCATAGCGTCCGTCCCATAAGCGTCGGCTTTGGCATACTGCCTTACGGTTTCATCGACCTGCCCACCGCCCACCATTATCTTCACCTTGCTCCGCAGGCCCGCATCGCTTATGGCCTGAACCGTTTCTCTCATGGACTCGAAGGCCAGGGTCAGGAATCCGCTTAGCCCCACCACCGGGGCGTTGGTCTCCCGAATTTTCTCCACGAACTTCTCCGCCGGCACATCCACCCCGAGGTCATAGACCTCAAAGCCGCTGACATCCAGCATGAATACCACGATATTCTTGCCGATGTCGTGGATGTCCCCGGCTACGGTGCCGATGATGCACTTCCCCAGCCGTTTGTCCTGGGCCGCCTTGGCCAAGGGAATCTTGGCCAATTCAGAGACACCCTTGAGAATCTCGCCCGCATACACCAGGTCCGGAAGAAAATAGGTAGCATCAGCGAACCGCTGGCCGACTATTTCCATGCCGCTCCGGGCATCTTGCAGTATCTTCAGGGGGTCTTCCCCCGCAGCAACCCTGTCTTTGGCCAGTCGCAAAGCCTCATCCTCTTGCAGGTCCGCGATGGCGGTAACCAGAGCGCTAGGCATGATACACCCTCCCCCTCTTCGAACTTAACCATCCCCCCTTGACTCTGGGTGGATACACGCAATTACAAGCATATCTTACTGAATTAGCTCTCTTTGTCAAACGAACACCTCTCGAACTTGCCACGACCACCGAGCTGAACTCTCCTGACCCTTTTGGCTAACGAGGAGGTACGGCCCAAACAGCAGCCCCCTCACCAGAGAACCCTCTGGCGACATTGTCCAGCGCCCGGCACTTTCAAATTGACCCCTTACCAGCTTCCGAACAGGCTTGACAATGGTATGTGGTGGGTATAGTATGTCGTCCCTTGCTGAAAAGAGACGAGGGGCGGCTCACTAAGAAAGGATGTGATAACCATGGTGGCAAAGGTGGCAACCCCCGAGGAAATGCTGGCAATAGCCAAGAAATTAATCGGGCAGGAAACGGAGCTGCTGCCGGCCCCCTATCCGGTGGAGTACGAGCCGATAAGACGCTGGTGCCAGATGGCTGAGGATGACAATCCCCTCTTCCTCAGCCCGGAGTATGCCAAGAAAACCAAGCACAGAAAAGTGGTCTGTCCCCCGTTTGCGTTAACTGTCTTTAGCGGCTCAAACCCAGGCTACTTCCCTCCGCCGCCTCCCGCGGCTTCAGTCACGGCCGGGATACCCACCACTCCAGGCTCCAGCGCCCTCTTCCTCGGCTCTGAGTGGGAATTTTTCAAGCCGGTGAAGGTAGGCGACCACCTGTCGGCGAAAAACAGGCTGGCCGAGTTCTACCTCAAGGCCGTGCGGTTTGATCCCAAGGCCAGGTGGATACGCACCGAGAGAATCTACTACAACCAGAAGGGGGAGAAAGTGGCCGTGAGCTCGACGCTTCACGCCCTTCGCCGGTCTCCCGAAGAAATAAAAGCGGCCGGGGATGCCTAAGAGGGATAGGGAAAAGGAAATGAACGCAAGAAAACGGATATATTGGGAGGATGTGAAGGAGGGGCAGGAGCTGCCCAGCAGCTACTCTATACCGCTAACCTGGACCAAAATCACACACACCGTCAGCGGCACCCAGGATTTCAACCCGCAGCACCATGACCCGGATTTTTGCCACAAGATGGGCTACGAGCAGCCCTTCGTTATGCTGGCGTCCTATCACGCGCTTTTTGGTCGCCTTATCACCGACTGGATAGGGGACGAGGGTTCTGTCCGCAAGTTCAGCATGGAAATGCGAAAGATGAACAGGCTTTATGATACCGTGACCATGAAGGGTAAGGTAACCAAGAAGTATGTCCAGGGCGGCGACCACTATGTGGACGCTGATATCTGGATTGAGAGCGACAAGCAGGGTATAACCACTCCTGGCAACTGCACCGTGATTCTGCCCTCCAAAGGCTGAGGCCCTGCGGCCGTTCAGCAATTACAGACTCACCAACCAGGTACTCACCAGGATAACTTCCTTACCGACCTTACCTCTTTAGGTCGCCCTTAGCGCCAGGAGGCAGGGCTTCCCCATCAAGGCTGGTGCCCTCTTGGGGTCAGACAGTTTGAGGCAGGGTAAATCCGGCTGTGGGGGAAGGTCTCAGCTGAAGGGAGGGTAGCTTGGGAAACCTGAGAGATAAGTACTGCATCGTCGGCGTGGGGGAGACGGAGTACTCCCGGAACTCGGGCCGGACCCAGCGGGCCCTGGGGGTGGAGGCGCTGCGGGCGGCCATGGGGGATGCCGGCCTGGGGCCCCAGGATGTCAACGGGATGCTCTCTTACCACAGCAACGACTCGGTGCCCAGCCCCGTCCTGGCCCACGACCTGGGGCTCCGCCTGGACTTCTACATGGACTGCTCCGGCGGGGGCTCCAGCATTGAAGCCCTCATAGGCATTGCCATGGGGGTCATCGAGGCGGGGATGTGCCATACCGTCGCCATCTACCGCGCCATGAACGGCTACACCTTCGCCCGCATCGGCGGCACTCCTACGGCTGGCGGGCGAGCGCCGGTCACCGACGTCTCCGGGCCGGCCCTGGAGAGCGTATCCTACGGGCTGACCAGCGCGGCCCAGAGCTTCCATTTCAGCTTCACCCGCCACATGTATGAGTATGGCACCACCAACGAGCAGCTGGCCCAGGTCAAGGTAGTCCACAGCAGGCACGCCTCCAACAACCCCAAGGCCCTCTACAAGCAGCGGGTCACCGTGGCGGATGTCCTCAACTCCCGGTGGATTGTGAAGCCCGGCTGCCACCTCCTGGACTGCTGTGTGGAGACGGATAACGCCACCTGCATCATCGTCACCACGGCGGAGCGGGCCCGCCACCTGCGAAAACGCCCCATCTACATCATGAGCGTCGCCGGGCGGGTCAGCAACCCCTTCACCTCGCACCACTATCAGATGGACCCCATCACCCGCCACGCGGGGTACTACGCCAGCCGCATCCTCTGGCGCAATGCTGGGGTGGAGCCCGAAGATATCCAGCTGACCGGCGCCTACGATGCCTTCACCTTCACCCCCATCCTCATGCTGGAGGGGTTCGGTTTCTGCCAGCCGGGCGAGGGTGGGGCCTATGTGAGCAGCGGCATCATTGAGCTGGGGGGCAAGCGGCCCAACAACACCTCCGGCGGCCAGCTGTGCGAGGGCTACACCCACGGGATGAACCTGGTCATCGAGAATGTGCGCCAGCTGCGCCACCAGGCCGACGACTCCTGCCCCAACTGGGAGAAAGGGGAGCACACCTATGACTACTCCGAGGGGGGCTGCCGCCAGGTGAAGGATGTGGAGCTGGCGGCTAACCTGGGCTGGGCTATGCCCGCCACCACCAGCGCCCTGGTCCTGAGGAGGTGAGGGGTGGCCGAATACAAAGGGATGAACATCTTCGTCGCCCCCAACGACCACGAGCACCTGGGCCTCTTCAAGGCGGCCCGGCAGCACAAGCTGGTGGTCCAGAAGTGCGCCGACTGCGGCAGGCTCCGCGGGCACCCCGGCCGCGCCTGCCCCTTCTGCACCTCCCTCAACTGGGACTGGCAGGAGGTGAGCGGCAAAGGCACTATCTACAGCTACGAAATCGTCACCCAGGCCACCCGTCCCGCCTTCCGGGACTGGGTCCCCTACCCCGTGGTGCTGGTGGAGCTGGACGAGCAGCGGCAGGTCCCCTGGCAGGGAGGGCTGGAGGGGCATACCGTCTCCCTCCGCATGGCGGGGAACCTGGTCAAGGCAGACAATCCCCTGGAGCGGGAGGACGAGGAGCGGGTCGCCATCGGCCAGCGGGTGAAGGTGGTCTTCGTGGATCTGGACGATGAGCTCGGCCTGGTCCAGTGGGCCCTGTCCGGCGAGCCTCCGGAGCACACGCCCTGGCGGGCTCCCGTCTAGGGAGGCCGTCTCGAACTAAAGCCCACAATGGTGGAGCTGGGGGGATTCGAACCCCCGACCTTTTGACTGCCAGTCAAACGCTCTCCCTATTGAGCTACAGCCCCACGCGAGCCAAAGAGGGTCTCCCCTCGGAGGTCGCCTTAGTCTAGCAAAAAGCCCCAGGCCCTGCAAGAGCGCTCCTTCAGAGCAGGAAGCTGCCCAAGGGCCAACATCATCCCCATAGCTTTGGGGGAAACCTGGCCCGCTCCAGCTAAAAGTTAAAATGAAGACGAAAACAAAATATAGAAAGTCATCTCAGACTGGCACAAAATATATTGACACGGACAAAGGGACTCTTTATAATACCCTGCAACGATAAGGAGGCCGTAATATATGATAAATACCAAGACGGTACGGGCCCTGGCGCTGGCGGGCATCATCGGGCTGGCCCTGACGGCAGCCGTGGCGTGCCCCGCACCCACCCCCACCGCGGTGCCCCCAACAGCAGTTCCCACTAAACCACCAGCCACTGCAGTCCCGCCGACCGCTATCCCACCGACGGCGGTGCCGCCCACCGCAACCTCTGTCCCGATTCCGGCTAAGCTCACCGCTGCGCCCAGCCCCCTGAAGCCAGCCACCATCCTGGAAGTCAAGGGCACCGGCTTCAAGGCCAGCGAGCGGGTCGACCTCACCCTGGCGGGTGCGGTGGGTGGCAAGGACCTGGCCCTGGGCTCCGCCACCGCTGGCGCCGACGGCTCCTTCACCCTACAGGTAGGCGCAGCCATCCTGGAGCCCGTGGCCGCCGGGAAATACACCCTCAACGCCAAGGGCCTCTCCGGCTCCAACGCCTCAGCCGCCCTGGAGACGTCCAAAAAGTAGCGGCCCCACCAAATAGGAAAAAGGGCAGCGCCCCGAGCAGTGCTCGGGGCGCTTTTCTATCTCCAGAAAGGCCATCGCAGGAAGAGGAGGGAGAGCCATACCAGAAGGCTGCTAAGTCAGGGGGCGCTCTTCCTGCCTACTCACCCCGGGGACGCCGGCGCGAAGCTGGCTGAAAGGGCCAATGCTCACCCCTGGCCCCACCTCGTAGCCCTCCACCACCGCCCCCTGAACCTGGCAGCCATCGCCAAGCTGGCTATCCCGGATGATGGCGTCGGGGCCCAGGGAGCAGGCAGCGCCAATGCTGGTGCCGCGGCCCAGGGAAACGCGGGGGTGCAGCACGGTGTCACCGCCAATGTCAACCCCCACATCGATGAAAGCAGAGCCTGTATCCACAATGGTCACCCCATCTTCCAAGAGCTGACGGACCACCCGGCCCCGCATGGCCGCCTCGGCCCGGGCCAGGTCCTGGCGGCGGTTCACCCCCAGCGCCTCCACGGCATCCTCGGGGGAGACGGTGGACAGGGGCTGACCCTGCTCTGAGGCCAGGGCCGCCAGGTCTGTTATGTAAATCTCGCCGTGGCTCCGCCGCTGCAGGGCTGGCAGGGCCTCCCGGAGCCAGTCCAAGCGGGCACAGTAGGCCCCGGCGTTCACCTCTTTGATGCCCTTCTCATCGTCATTGGCCTCCCGCTCCTCGATGATGGCCACGGGGCGGCCGCGGCGGTCCCGGCGCACCCTCCCCAGCCCCCCCGGCTGGGCCACCGTGGCGGTGAGAAAGGAAAAGGCCGCCTTGCGCGACTCATGGATGCGCTGGAGCCGCCCCAGGGTGGCGCTGGTGATGAGGGGCAGGTCGCCGTTGACGACCAGGACTTGAGTGATGTCAGGGGAGAAAGCGTTCAGGGCCAGGGACAGGGCGTGGCCCGTCCCTAAAGGCTGCTCCTGGGGCACAAAAACCAGGCCAGTTCCCAAGGCCTGGCAGAGGTCCAAGTCCTCCGGCCGCACCACCACTATGATTGATGACGGCCCCACACCCCGAAGCGCCTGGATGACATGCCAGGCCATGGGGCGGCCCGCCACGGGATGCCACACTTTAGCCAGCCTGGACTGCATCCTGCGGCTGCGACCTGCCGCCAGCACCGCTGCGGCCCAGGCCAAACTCGAGCCTCCTTCATCATGCCCGGCCCCCCTCTCACGGGGGCCTGAAGCGGGGCTTGCCAGGAAAAGGCCCCTCTTTTCCTGGGCATTCTAGCAAGCCCTGAAAGGCGGTGTCAAACCTGGATAGCGGATGATTAAGCACCCCAGCTACCTTGACAGGTATAGGGGCCATTGTTATAGTGGCTACGGTTCGCCCACGGGAGTCGAGGTCTTTGCCCGCTCAAAACACCACCAAGAGCCCGAAGGAACATCCCCGGCGGCTGCGCCGCGGCTTGGTGCACATATACACCGGGGAGGGCAAGGGCAAGACCACCGCCGCCCTGGGGCTGGCCCTGAGAGCAGCCGGCTCCGGCCTGAGGGTGCACCTCATCCACTTCCTCAAGGGCCGCTCGGCCTACAGCGAGGGGCAGGCCCTCAAGCTCCTGCCCCAGGTGACAGTGAGCCGTCCGGGACGCCAGGGGTTCCTCCGAGGCCGAGCGCCCAGCGAAGCGGACTTGAGGGAAGCCCAGGAGACGCTGCGCCTGGCCCGGGAAGCGGCGCTGGGGGGGGAATACGATGTGGTGGTGCTGGACGAGGTGCTGGTGGCCCTGTCCCTGGGGCTGGTGAAAGAAAAGGACATAGCAGACCTGATAGCGCGCAAGCCGGAGCCGGTGGAGCTCATCCTCACCGGCCGGGGCGCTCCTCAAAGCCTAGTGGAGCTGGCGGACCTGGTGACGGAGATGCGGGAGGTCAAGCACCCCTATAAGCGCGGCATCAAAGCCCGGCGCGGCATCGACTTCTAGAAACATCTCGGAAATTGAAGCCCGGGGGAGTGCAGAGGGGGTTGAACCCCCTCTGCCAGGGGCCTGGGGGTGTCCCCCAAATTCAATTCGTTCCCCTCTCCCTGGGCCAGGGAGAGGGGAAAACAGGGGGTGAGGGTTTTCCTAATAGCTTCTAGCGGCCCGACAGGCCGAAAAATCAGAAGGAGGAGAAGTTGGTAACCCTGAGCGTGATAAAGGCGGACATCGGCGGCTATGTGGGGCATTCCGCTTCCCATCCAGATATCTTGAGCTTGGCCCGGGAGCACCTGGAACAGGCCAAGCGACGGGGCCTCCTCATCGACTTCCATGTCACCGCCTGCGGCGATGACCTGCAGCTCATCATGACCCACGAGCGGGGGGAAGAGAACGAGGCCATCCATAAGATGGCCTGGGACACCTTCGTGGCGGGCACCGAACTGGCCCGCAAGCTCAAGCTCTACGGAGCCGGCCAGGACCTCCTGGCAGACGCCTTCTCCGGCAATGTCAAGGGCATGGGCCCCGGCGTCGCCGAGATGGTGCTGGAGGAGCGCCCCTCCGAGCCCATCCTCGTCTTCATGGCCGACAAGACCTCCGCCGGCTCCTGGAACCTGCCCCTCTACTCCATGTTCGCCGACCCCTTCAACACCGCCGGCCTAGTCATCGCCGAGGGCATGCACGCCGGCTTCGCCTTTGAAATCCACGATGTCAAGGACGGCAAGAAAATCACCCTCAACGCCCCCGAGGAAATCTACGACATGCTGGTGTTCATGGGGGCGCCGGGCCGCTACTGCGTCAAGGCCGTCTATGCCCGCTCCACCAAAGAGATTGCCGCGGTCTCCTCCACCCAGCGCCTCTCCCTCATGGCCGGCCGCTATGTGGGCAAGGACGACCCCGTCTGCATCGTCCGCTGCCAGGGGGCCTTCCCCGCCGTGGGCGAGGTCATGGAACCCTTCGCCCGCCCCAGGATTGTGGAGGGCTGGATGCGCGGCTCCCACCACGGCCCCCTGATGCCCGTGGGCCTGGCCGACGCCCACCCCAGCCGCTTCGACGGGCCCCCGCGCCTGGTGGCCCTGGGCTTCCAGGTGGCCGAGGGCAAACTCA
>JACQUO010000014.1 GCA_016210205.1 Chloroflexota bacterium | reverse complement strand
TGGGCATGAGCATGGTGGAAATCCTGGCCACCTGCCCGCCCAACTGGCACCTGGAGCCCCTCCAGGCCCTGGAGCGGCTGGAGAAAGAGGTCATGAAGGAGTTCCCCCTGGGGGAGTTCAAGAATGTGGACAAAATAGAGTAGGGACAGGACGCCAGCCACACTACACCACAAGAGCCCCACACAAAAGGAGGAATAAGGCATGGCACGACATGAAGCGATTATGACCGGGACGGGAGGCCGGGGAGTGCTTCTGGTGGGACGCATCCTGGCCACCGCCGCCATGGAGGTCTATAAGAATGTCCTCTGGCTGCCCACCTACGCCATCACCATGCGGGGCGGCGCCGTGGAGTGCAGCGTCATCCTGGACGACGAGGAAATCCTCTCCCCGGTGCTGAACCAGGTCAACGGGGTAATCTGCTTCGACGCTTCCCAGTCCAAGATCTTCGAGAGCCGCATCAAGCCCGGCGGGGTCATCGTGACGGAGACGGCGGGGATCAAGGAGGACCTGAAGCGGGACGACATCAACATCTTCTACATCCCGGCCCTGCAAGTCGCCATTGAGTTGGGCGACCCCCAGATATCCAACTTCCTGATGACGGGGCTCTATCTGGCGGCCACCAACTGCCTGTCCCCGGAGCTCTTCGAGAAGGATGTCAAGGCTCGGATGGCGGGGAGGGACAAAATCCTCTCCATGAACCTCATGGCTTTCCGCAAGGGCCTTGAGCTTTACCATGACGGCAAGGGCGTGGTGCGCCGCAGCCTGGCCAAGAAGACGGCCGCCGCCCGGTAATAGGCCTCAAAAAGGGGGCTGCTGGGAGCAGCCCCCTTTGTTATCCCGAGAGGGAGCGGCCCGGCGGAGCCCCGACATCCCCGCCCAAAGCCGGAAAATATCTCTAGGAGGAACCATGGCGCAGAAGGTCATTACCACCATGCCGGATAGGCCGGACATCCCCAACAAGTGGAAGCAAATCGTGGAAGGGGCGGGGTTCCAGTTCGAGCGGCGGGTCTCCCCGGACGAGGACGCCATCATCAAGAACTGCGCCGAGGCCGATGTGATTATCGGGGGGGTGCTCACGGAGAAAATCGCCGCCTCCCTGCCCAAGCTGCGGGCTATGTGCAACATGACGGTGGGCTATGACCGCATCGATGTGGGGGCGGCTACCCGGCACGGCATCATCGTCTCCTACAACGCCGACTACTGCCTGGATGAAGTGTCAGACCATGCTTGCGCCCATATCCTGGCCTTGTCGCGGCGGCTCTTCCCCGTGAACACCGCCACCAAGGCGGGCAAGGGCGGCATGGTTCAGACCCAGCCCCTGATGCGGGGGGTGCACAAGCTGCGGGGGCAGACCCTGGGGCTGATTGGCTTTGGCCGCATTCCGCGGCTGGTGGCCCAGAAGATGCAAGCCTTCGGGATGAGGGTAGTGACCCATGACCCGCACCTCAGCCGGGATGTGGGTCTCCACATGAATGTGGAGTGGCTGGACCTGGACAATCTCCTGGCGCAGTCGGATGTGGTCTCCGTCCACGCGGCCTTCGTGCCCGCCAACCGCAAGATGGTGAATGAGGCCTTCCTGCGGAAGATGAAGAAGGGGGCCTGCATCGTCAACACGGCCCGGGGGACGCTCTTGGACGAGGAGGCCCTCTACAAAATCCTCAAGGAGGGGCACCTGGCCGGGGCGGGGCTGGATGTCACGGACCCCGAGCCGCCCGTGGTGAGCAACCCTCTGATGACCCTGGACAATGTCATCCTGACCTCCCACCAGGCCTTCTACTCGGAGGAGTCCCAGATAGACCTGGGGGTCCATGCCGCGGAGGAGGCGGTGCGCATCCTCCAGGGGCTGTGGCCCCTGGGGTGGGCCAACCCCCAGGTGGCAGGGGCCTACACCGCCAAGTGGAGCAAGAAGTCCTAAGGCTCCTCGCGCTCGAAGCGACGGGCTCCCCGACTTCCCGGGGAGCCCGTTTGCATCTTATATCTAGCCTAGGGGGTGCGCCATGGCCAAGCTGAGCGGGGGACAGGTGGTGGTAAAAGCCCTGGAACGGGAGGGGGTGAGGGTGGTCTTCGGGCTGCCCGGGGTGCATAACCTGCCCATCGTGGACGCTCTGGGGCAGCAGGAGACCATCCGCTATGTCGGCGTGCGCCATGAGCAGGCGGCGGCCTACATGGCCGACGGCTACGCCCGGGCCTCGGGCCGGGTGGGGGTGTGCGTCACCACGACGGGGCCGGGGGCGGCCAACACCCTGGCGGCGCTGGGGGAGGCCTATACCGCCTCCTCCCCGGTGCTGCAACTCACCACCCAGATACCCCTGCCTCTCCTGGGCAAGGGCAAGGGCTTCCTCCATGAGACCAAGGATCAGCTGGGGATGTTCTGGACGGTGGCGGGCTGGGTGAAGCGGGCGGAGACCTTTCAGGAGATTGCCACCGCCATCCACGAGGCCATGGTCTGGCTGCGAGGGGGCCGGCCGCGGCCGGCGGTGCTGGAGATTCCCACGGACATCCTCTACCAGCAGGGGGTGGTGGAGTTTCTGCCGCGGGCCCGGCACCGGCGCCGCCCCGGGGAGCCGGGGGCCGTGGCGAAGGCGGCTAAACTGCTGGCCGGGGCCAAACGACCCCTCATCTGGGCGGGGGGCGGGGCGGCGAGCTCCAGGGCCGGGCCGGAGCTGGCCCGCCTGGCGGAAGTTCTCCAGGCCCCGGTCATGACCACCTACATGGGCAAGGGGGCCCTGCCGGAGGACCACCCCCTGTCCCTGGGCTACGCCTGGTCCTGGGGCGAGGTGCGGGAGGTGACGGAGGAGCTCCTTCGGGGCGCGGACCTGCTGCTGGCGGTGGGCACGCGCTTCTCGGCCCTGACCACGGGGGAGTGGAGCCTGCCCCTGCCCGCCAACCTCATCCATATCGACATCGACCCCGGGGAGATAGGCAAGAACTACCCGGCCGCCCTGGGGGTGGTGGGGGACGCCAAGGCGGTCCTGGGGCAAATCGTGGGGGAGCTGGAGCGAGAGGGCCTGCCCCCACGCCCCTCCCGGCTCAAGGAGATGGAGGAGCTGCGGGAGATATTCTACGCCATCGTCTCCGCCACCAGGAGCCACCAGCTGGAGATTGTGGACGAGCTGCGCCTGGCCCTCAAGCGGGATGCCATTCTGGTGAACGACATGACCATCGCCGCCTACACCTCCTCGCGCCATTTCCCCGTCTATGGGCCCCGCTGCTTCCTCTACCCCTACTCCTTCGGGACCCTGGGCTTCGGGTTCCCGGCCGCCTTGGGGGCCAAGGTGGCGCAGCCGCGGCGCCAGGTGGTGGCGCTGTGCGGCGACGGCGGCTTCATGTTCAACCTGGCGGAGCTGGCCACGGCGGCCCAGCACCACATCAAGGTGGTGGCCTTAGTCGTCAACGACCGGGGCTACGGGGTGCTGCGGGGCTACCAGGACCACGACTTCGCGGGGCGCCACTTTGGGACGGAGCTGGTGAACCCGGACTTCGTCCAGCTGGCCCGGGCCTTCGGGGTGCGGGCCGAGCGGGTGGCCGAGGTCGCCGGGGTGCGGGCGGCGGTGCTGCGGGCCCTGGCCCGGCCGGGGCCCAGCCTCATCGAGGTCACGGCCCCCATCCTGGGTTAGGCCCGGCTCTTAAACATAATAAAAACTCACAGCGTCCCCCCATGAAAAATGCCGCTATGCCCCCTTGTCAACCTCGCCTGAGGCCCTGCTATACTTAAGGGCGTTGACAAGCCCCTTTTGTGGGGTGGGGCGGCGGAAACACAACAAAGGACAAGCGCTGGCGAGCTAGTTGCCCTTGTATAGCGATAAATCCCGCTAGCCACCTCTAAACTCTTTTCTTTTTCCGCAGCATGTCCCGGCAAAACCGAAGACCACGGAGCTGAGGTTGCACCAAGCTACCGCGGCCCAGGTGTGGGAGACCGCTCTGGGCCAGTTGCAAGTCCAACTCAGCCGCTCCTCCTACGATACCTGGCTCAAAAACACCCAAGGGTTGGCCCTTGGGGAGGACCGTTTTATCGTGGGGACGCCCAACCCCTTCATCAGGGAAGGGCTGGAGCGGCGGCTATACACTCTCATCCGCAAGACGCTCATGGCCCTTACCGGCCAGCCCAATCTGGCGGTGGAGTTCCAGGTGGCGGCCCTCCTGACGGCGACGGCGTCCCGCCCTGCCGCGCCCCAGGCCCGGGAGGAGTCGGCCTTCACGGAGAACACCACCCTCCGGCCCCCCGAGGCCGGATTGGCGCCGCTGATAGCCTGGGACTGGCCCTACCCGCAGCCCAGCCTCAACGCCAAGTTCACCTTCGAGCGCTTCGTGGTGGGGGGCTGCAACCAGTTCTCCCATGCCGCCGCCGCCCGCGTGGCGGAGCGGCCGGGGGCGGCCTACAACCCCCTTTTCCTCTACGGCGGCGTGGGCCTGGGGAAGACCCACCTCCTCCAGGCCGTGGGCCACCGGGCCCTGGGCCAGTCTCCCAAGGTGCTCCATGTCTCCGGCGACCAGTTCACGCGGGAGTTCGTGGGGGCCATCCGCAACCAGACCACGGATGAGTTCCAGTTGAAGTACCGCAGCGCCGAAATCCTCCTGGTGGACGATGTTCAGTTCCTGGCGGGGCGGGAGCAGACCCAGGAATCGTTCTTTCACATCTTCAACGAGCTCCACAGCCACAGCCGGCAAATTATCCTGGCCAGCGACCGTCCCCCCCAGGCCATCCCCGGCCTGGCGGACCGGCTGGTCTCCCGCTTCCAGGGCGGGCTTCTGGCGGACCTCCAATCTCCCGAGCTGGAGACCCGCCAGGCCATCCTCCGACTCCGGCTGGAGGAAGAGGGTTGCCCTTGCGAGGACGAGTGCCTGGCCCTGCTGGCCGCCGCCGCTCCGGGGAGCATCCGAGGACTGGAGGAGCTGCTGAACCGGGTGCTGCTACAGGCCCGCCTGAGCCAGAGCCAGCTCAACCCCGCGCTGGTGGCTCAGGCGCTGGCCCGGTCGCCCCGGCCGTCCTCCCGTCCCGCCACCAACCCCGCCGCCATCCTCGGGGCTGTGGCGGAGCACTTCCGGCTGGCGCCCGAGGCCCTCTCTGGCCCCAGCCGGGACCGCCGCACCTCCCAGGCCCGCCAGGTGGCCATCTTCCTCCTGAGGGAGGAGCTGCGGCGCCCCTGGGCGGAGATAGGGCGGGAGTTGGGGGGCCGGAGGGACTCCTCCGTCCTCCGGGGCTACGCCCGGGTTTCCGCGGCCCTCAAGGCGGACGCCGAGCTCCGCCTGCTGGTCTCCCAGCTCCGGGAGCGCCTGGGCGCAGAGCTACTTCCCCCCGACCCAAGGTCCCACTGACCCTACTACCCTTTGGTCGGCCCTCCGGCAAACTCGCTGCAAAGACCTTGCGTGACCACCAATTAGTGCGTGCTATCAGCCCTATGTTGCAACCTCTTTGCATAACACCGCAGTGTCTTACTGTCGCCGCTGCAACTGAGCGCAGGCTTTCTACACTAGCACTGCAGAGGAGTAATGGCTTCCCTTTAGCTTTCCTTAGCAAGGCGTGCAGGATATAATCATTACCAAAAGAGACTAATCCAACACAGACTCTCTTATCTTTGTAACAAAATCGATATTTACGTCCTACTGCATAGAGCGCCATGATTGATCAGGTGAGTTTGAGAATTCGGGGGGGTAACGGCGGCAACGGGGCCGTGAGCTTCCGCCGCGAGAAGTTCGTACCCAAGGGAGGGCCTGATGGGGGCGATGGGGGCGATGGGGGAAGCGTAATCCTGGTGGCCGACCCGAGTTTGAACACGCTGTGGTCGTTTCGGGGGCGGAGGCTCCTGGAGACGGAGAGCGGCGAGCCAGGCCGAGGCAAGAATCAGCACGGGCGCAGCGGGACAGACCTGGTGGCACTGGTGCCCGTGGGCACGCTGGTTAAGGACGAGGGAGGCGAGGTGCTGGCAGACCTTACTCAAGCTGGACGGCGGGTGGTAGTGGCTGAGGGCGGGCGGGGGGGGAAGGGTAACGCTCGGTACACCTCTCCCACCCAGCGCGCCCCTCGCTTCGCTCAGAGGGGGGAGAAGGGGGTGGAGCGGGAGGTAATCCTGGAACTCAAGCTTCTGGCGGATGTGGGGATTGTGGGCTACCCCAATGTGGGCAAGTCCTCCCTGCTGGCGGCGGTCTCGGCAGCGCGACCCAAGATAGCGGACTATCCCTTCACCACCCTGGAGCCGGTATTGGGGGTAGTGAGTTTGGGCCCTCAGGCTGCGGTCTGGGGGGATATCCCCGGGCTCATTGAGGGCGCCCACCGGGGGGCGGGCCTGGGGGACCAGTTCCTGCGCCACATCGAGCGGGCCCGGGTGCTGGTGCATGTGCTGGACGGCAGCCGCCCCGACCCCAGGGGTGACTGGGAGCGGCTGAACCGGGAGCTAGTGCTGTATAATCCTCAGTTGGGAGAGAAGCCCCAAGTACTGGCAGTGAACAAGCTCGATTTGCCAGAGGTGCGGGAGCGCCGGCAGGAAATTGAGAAGGCGCTCAAGCCTCTGGGCCTGCCCCTGTTCTTCATATCGGCGGCGGCCCGGGAGGGGCTGGCGCCCCTGGTGGCCCGCACCTTCCAGATGCTGGAGGAGTTCCAAGCGACGGCCCCGGAGGCCGCGCCGGAGTTGCCTGTAATCCAACTTCGCCCTAAAGAGACAGCGCAGGTGAGCCGCCAGGGGGAGGCCTTCCGGGTGACGCACCCCACGGCGGAGCGGGTCGTGGCCATGGCAGACCTGAGCCAACTGGAGGCGGTGCGGCAGCTTTGGCGCGAGCTGACCCGGATGGGGGTGGTCCGGGCTCTGCGCCAGGCCGGGGCCCAGGATGGGGCTCGGGTGCGCATCGGGGCAGCGGAGCTGGAGTGGCGCGTGCCCCTGGCTCGGAGGAGGAGCAAGCGATGAATGTGGGCATCATGGGGGGGACCTTCGACCCGGTCCACACCGGCCATCTCATCGTGGCCGAGGAGGTGCGCGAGAAGGTGGGGCTGGAGCGGATGGTCTTTCTCCCCGCGGGCGACCCCTATCTCAAGGGCTACCGCCGGGTGACGCCTGGGCGCCAGCGTCTGGAGATGCTGCAGCTGGCGCTGGCCGGGAACCCCCGCTTCGCCGTCTCCACCCTGGAGCTAGAGGGGAGCGGCCCTACCTACACGGTGGAGACCCTGCCGCAGCTTCAACAGGAGCTGGGGCCAGAGGCCAAGCTGTTCTTCATCATTGGGCAGGACGCCCTGGAGGAGCTGCCCACCTGGCGGGAGCCGGAGCGCATCCTCCAGTTGTGTACCCTGGTGGCGGTGCCCCGACCCGGCTTCGGGTATTTGGATATGCAGGCGGTGGAGGCGGCCCTGCCGGGGGTGCTGGAACATCTCATCTTCCTGGATGGGCCGCACATCGGCATCTCCTCCACGGAGATACAGTTGCGGGTGCGGCGGGGGCTGTCCATCCGCTACCTGGTGCCCCCGGCGGTGGAGGCCTACATTCGGGAGCAGGGGCTGTATAAGGATGCCCCGTGGGAGGAGAAGGGGTAGGGCCTCTGGGGTTGCTGACTCTCACCCCCTGTGTCCCCCTCTCCCTCGCCGAGGGAGAGGGGGAAGAAAAAGGAAGTCCGGGGGACACCCCCAGACCCCCGGCAGGGGGGAACCCTGCACCCCTTCGGCGAGCCTGGCAGAGGCTCCCAGGCCCCGGCGGCGGGTTTTGCCCCTCTGGACTCCCCCAAGGTGTTACTGAGTGGCGGTGTAAGGCCAGCGGGGTGACCCCTGCACCCCATCCCTGGCGGGGGAGGGGAAGGGAGGGCTAGGGGCTTAGAGGGGGCTGACTTAGGGGGGAGCTAGACGTCCAGGTTGCGGACGGATTGGGCGTGGGTGCGGATGAAGTCGCGGCGGAGGTCCACGTCGTCCCCCATGAGCTTTTCCAGGATGGCCTCCGCTTTGGTGGCGTCCTCCACCTTCACCTGGAGGAAGGTGCGGGAGTCGGGGTTCATGGTGGTATCCCAGAGCTGCTGGGGGTTCATCTCCCCCAATCCCTTGTAGCGCTGGATGGAGATGCCCGCCCTATCGGCGCCCTTCTCCAGGCGGCCGGCCAGCTCGTGCCAGGGGACGCTGTCAGCTAACTCCCGGTCCCGCTTCTTCACCAGGTAGGAACGTCCCATGATGACTTGTTCCAGCTTGGGGTAGGACTTGAAGCTCTTCTGAAGCAAGGGGGACTCCAGGAGCTCCACCTGCTCCTGGGCCAGCTTGAAGCTCTCCTCTGGGGAGAGGGCTATCTCCAGCCAGGGGGCCCCGCCCGCGGGGTCGCTGGCCAGCTTGACGGAGATCCCCTGGGCCTTGCCGAACTCCGCGAACCAGGCGCGCCGGCGCTCCCACTCCTCGGGGCTGTGCTCGGCCAGGCGCACCCTCCCCACGGCCTCCCCCAGGAGGAGGATACCGCTGATATAGGGGGGCAGCCCCAGGCGAGCGGCCTCCGCCAGGGGGGCCTCCAGGGGCCGAAGGGCCTCCACCAGGGGTCGTATCTCCCGGCTGGAGATGCGGACGGAGCCGTCCTGGGAGACGGCGGAAAGCCCGCCGTAGATGGTGGTGTCCTGCCAGCGCTCCATCTGCTCGGGGGAGTAGAGCCATTGGGCCTCCTTGCCCTTAGCGGCGCGGTATAGGGGGGGCTGGGCGATGTAGAGGTGGCCCTGCTCGATGAGGGCGCGCCAGTGGCGGTAGAAGAGGGTGAGGAGCAGGGTGCGGATGTGGGAGCCGTCCACATCGGCGTCGGTCATGATGACGACCTTGTGGTAGCGGAGCTTGGTGAGGTCGGCCTCCTCGGTGTTGTGTGGGGTGACGCCGAGGGCGGCGTGGATGGCCCTGATTTCCTCGTGGGCGAAGATTTTGAGGTCGTGGGCCTTCTCCACATTGAGGATTTTGCCCCGCAGGGGGAGGATGGCCTGGAAGCGGCGGTCCCGGCCCTGCTTGGCGGAGCCGCCGGCGGAGTCGCCCTCCACGAGATAGAGCTCGCAGACGGTGGCATCCTTGTCGGAGCAGTCAGCCAGCTTGCCGGGGAGGCTGGAGCCGTCCAGGGCGTGCTTGCGCAGGACCAGCTCTCGGGCCTTCTTGGCCGCCTCCCGGGCCCGGGCGGAGGTGAGGCAGCGGGCCACAATCTCCTTGGCCTCGGTGGGGTGCTCCTCCAGGTAGACATAGAGGCCCTCGAAGACGGCCGCCTCGGCCAGGGTCTTGAGCTCGGGGTTGGAGAGCTTGTGCTTGGTCTGGCCCTCAAAGAGGGGGTTGGGGTGCTTGACGGAGATGACGGCGGTGAGGCCCTCGCGTGCATCCTCGCCCTGGAAGTTGGGGTCTTCGTCCTTGATGAGCTTGTATTTGCGCACATAGTCGTTCATGGCCCGAGTGAGGCCGGCCCGGAACCCCGTGAGGTGGGTGCCGCCGTCCAGGGTTTTGATGCAGTTGCAGAAGGAGAGGACGGACTCGGAGTAGCCGCTGTGGTATTGCAGGGCCATCTCCATCTGGGTGCTGTCCATCTCCCGGGTCAGGTAGACGGGCTGGTGCAGGGTGGTCTTGCCCTCGTTGAGCTTGCGCACCAGGCTGACGATGCCCCCTTCGAAGTAGAAGGTGAGCTCATGGTCCTCCTCGGCCCCGGAGCGGCGCTGGTCCCGGAAGGTGACCCAGAGGTTGCGGTTGAGGTAAGCTACCTCCTGGAAGTGCTCCACCAGGGCGTTGAAGTCGTAGTCGAGGCTGGGAAAGATGGCGGGGTCGGGCTCGAAGCTAACCTGGGTGCCGGTGCCGGTGGCCTCGCCCACCACCGCCAGCGGGCCGGTGGGGACGCCCTGGCGGTACTCCTGGGCGTAGAGGTGGCCGTCCCGCCGCACTTCGGCCCGCATCCAGGAGGAGAGGGCGTTGACCACCGCGGCGCCCACGCCGTGGAGGCCCCCGGCCACCTTATAGACGCCGCCCCCGAACTTGGCTCCCTTGTGGAGGGTGGTCATCACCGTCTCCAGGGCGGAGACGCCGGTCTGGGGGTGGAGGTCAACGGGGATGCCCCGGCCGTCGTCCGCCACGGTGACGCGGCCCTGGGGGCTGATGGTGATGTCGATGTGGGTGCAGAAGCCCGCCATGGCCTCGTCCACGCTGTTGTCCACAATCTCGTGGATGAGGTGGTGGAGGCCGGACTGGTCGGTGGCGCCGATATACATGCCGGGGCGGCGGCGGACCGCCTCCAGGCCGCCCAGCACCTGGATATCGGCAGCGGTGTAGTCGTGATTGTTGGTGTGGTTGTTGGTTTGGGCAGGCATTTAAATTATTTTAACACATTTTCTTAGCCTTGGGAAGTGGAAACGATGTGAATTTCCTTCCCCCCCACCCCCAGAGGGTCGGAGGCTCTATTTTAAACGGCGGCGCTGGCGGCCCCCCAGGGGGTGGCAATAGCCCCTGGGGCGGACATTAAATTATGGGATGAAATGGGGATGTGTAATCATTTTCCCCTGGGTAGGGGTGGTCTTTGGGGGCCTGCGACCATCCCCCTGGCCCCCTTCCTGCCAGGAAGGGGGAAGAGGAGAGAATCTGGGGGACACCCCCAGGCCCCCGGCAGGGCACGCCCTGCACCCGGAAGATGGGGCCGGGCCTCCCGGCGGCCCCTCTCTTGCTCGTGAGGCCCGGGGGGCCTATAATCGAAGTTGCACAAGGGCTGTTGGGCGTGAGGCGAGACATGAATTCTTACTCGTTTTCGTTTACCGAAGCTGAGCACTGGCTTATGTCGAGGTTAAACGCCCTTGCGGACGATGTAGAACACTGCTTGACACCACTTCGTCTGCATTCTCGTAATGATGAAGAGCGGCATGCTCCTTTTCCCGCACTCTTGTTTTGCTTTGCTACGATAGATTTGTTGGGAGCCCTGACCGCTGGCGATGCGACATCTAAGGCGCCTACCACGCAGCAAGCGAAGGCGTATATGAAAGGTTTCATGGGGTATAACGACGAGCAGGTGCTCTTGCTCCAAGAGTTGTTCCGTCATAAGCTTGTGCATCTTGCCCAGCCGCGACCGGTGCTGAAGCATAAAAACCGAACCAGGATTATATACTTGACACAGGGTTAAATCTGTGCTATGATTCTTTTGTGGATTTGCGAGGAGCATCTTTCTCACAGGCAACTTTCTTAGCGGTCTCGTGAACTTTCTTAGGAAAGAGCTTCTTGACCACTTCCTCGGTAGTTAAGTCGGTGATGGGTTTCTTTTTCTCAGGCACAGGCATAGGGGGCCTCCAATGACAAACAAGAACGGCGCAAAATCAGACATGAACCTCGTGAAGCTAATTGACCGCTTCCATAGCGAAGAGAAGTGTCTTGCATACCTTGAGCAACTTCGCTGGCCGAGCGGCGTTGCTTGCCCTCGCTGCGGCTCCACCAGCATATCAAGGATACAGAAGCGGGGTCAATTTGACTGTAATTCATGCCGCTACCAGTTCTCCATTACATCGGGGACTATCTTCCACGATAGCCACCTTCCCTTGTGGAAGTGGTTTCTCACAGCCTACATGATGGCCGAGGCCAAGAAGGGCGTATCCGCCAATCAAGTCAAGCGCACTATTGGCGTGTCCTACAAAACAGCTTGGTATCTTTGCCACCGCATCCGGGCGGCCATGACCGAGGTCAACCCCGAACCGCTCAAGGGAATTGTTGAAGTGGACGAGACCTGGATAGGTGGCAAGCATCAGAATATGGGACATGGCTACACTGGGAACAAGACCGCCGTTGTCGGCGCTGTCGGCGCTGTGGAGCGGGGCGGCCCTATCCGCCTCAAGGTTGTGGGGGACCGAGGCCGAAAGACGCTTCATGACTTCATCCACGGCGTTGTTGCCCCTAATGCCGAGGCTATCTATACTGATGATTGGCCGCCCTATAAGGGCATCGCTGACCACGATACCCGACATGAGACAGTCAATCACAGCGCCAAAGAGTGGGTATGCGGCGATGTCCACACCAACACCATTGAAGGCGTGTGGAGCCTCTTCAAACGCTCTGTCATTGGCTCTTATCACAAGGTCAGCACTAAGCACTTGGATGCCTACCTTGACGAATTAGAATGGCGGTTCAACAATCGGGATAATCCGTTTCTCTTTCGGGATACGCTCAGGAAACTTCTTCTGAGCGAGACATTACCCTACCAAAATCTTGTTGAGTCCTGAAATATGCTCAACTGTATTTATACCGTTCAATCCAATCCCAGAACTCTTTCGGCAACCAACCCTGATACTGACTGGTCGGTTGCACCTGCATTATCAGTAATCTATCAGAGCGTTGGAAATGTTTTGCCAAACGCTCGTAAAGCTGCTGGACAGTCTCATGCGTAGCAATCAGCCAGCTTTCGTCCACGTAATGCGCCCATCCAAGCGAACTCTGGAATTCATTTAGTAAGGCATCAATATCACGCTTGGGAGTAAGTGAATAAGACACGAGATACATCGTCATTTCAGCCCCCGCTGCCTCTCTTGTAGCTCCGGAGGCTCCGGTAATCCCGGAAGTTGCGTTTGCCCCGGAAGGATTTGGGCTTCTTTGCGTCTTCGAGGGCGAGAGTCGTTTCCGTAGTGCTCGCCACGGCCAAGAGACCTCTCGTAAGGGGAGTAGAGCGCTCCACCAGGGAGCATAGCTAAGATGACCCCAAATACTAAGACCAATGCAAGCAGACCGAGCACAACCAAAATCAGAATGAGGCGTTGCTCTGCCGTGAAACCCCATTCTCTCAGGAGCAAGGCAATCACTACTAGGAACAGCAAAATGAAGGCTATGCTCAGAAAGCGGAGCACATTTGCAATGGCTAAAACCCATCGCTCTACGGGAACGATATTCGTCAGGAAATCCCAGACCTTTTCCAAAAGCGTCATGGAATAACCCTAACAGCAATCCAGTCCTTGTGTCAAGTATATAATCCTGAACCGAACATTAATTTGGCTTTACACCCATGAAAATATTGGCAGTATTCATCTGAGTGTAATTCCCTATAACAGACCGTTTACGGTGGACTTGGGGTCTGGGGCTGTTGCAGTCACTCATCAGTTTAATGTTAGCATTCGGCAACTCGCGGAAAATATAGTGAATTCAGTGCTAGGGCCAAAAGGTTACCTAATGCGCTTAAGAACGGAGACTTACCTCCAGGCTAATTTCACACGCGCCACAAGTCAGATAGCTAGTCCCGACCCGTAGCCATGTGGGTCTCACACCTCAAGCTGCAGGACTTCCGCAACTTCCACCGCCTTGACCTCCTCCTGGGGCCGGGGCCGACGGTTTTTCTGGGGGACAACGCCCATGGCAAGAGCAACCTCCTGGAGGCCCTCTATGTCCTGGCCACCACCCGCTCGCCCCGGGCCGGGGCCGACGCCGAGCTCCTGCGCTGGGAGGCCTTGGGGGAGGCCCTGCCCCTGGCCCGCCTGGAGGCCCAGGTGCGCCGTCCCCGCGGCCCGGTGGCCCTGGAGGTGCTCCTGGTGGGGCCGGCGCCCGCGGAGCGCGGGGGCCAGGGGCTAGCGCAGAAGCGGCTGCGGGTCAATGGGGTCCCCCGGCGGGCCTGGGACTACCTGGGGGAGCTGGTGGCGGTGCTCTTCTCCGCCGCGGACCTGGAGATGCTGGCCGGGGCCCCCGGGCTGCGGCGTCGGTTCCTGGATGTGGCCTGCGGGCAGGGGGACCGGGCGTATCTGCGGGCCCTCCAGCGCTACGGCCGGGTGCTGTCCCAGCGCAACAGCCTTCTCAAGCTCATCGGGGCGGGCCGGGGGCGGGTGGCGGAGCTGGAGTTCTGGGATGAGGAGCTGGCCCAACATGGCTCCTACCTCCTGGGGCAGCGGCGTTCATTGCTCGCCGCCCTGGGCCAGGAGGCCACCGCGGTCCACCGCGCCCTCACGGGCTCCTCGGCCCAGCTGGCGCTGGAGTACCA
Source organism: Chloroflexota bacterium (assembly GCA_016210205.1). Lineage (GTDB taxonomy): Bacteria > Chloroflexota > Dehalococcoidia > JACQUO01 > JACQUO01 > JACQUO01. The sequence goes on along the minus strand of JACQUO010000014.1, from coordinate 12,158 downwards.
GGCCACCCTGTCCCTCGCCGAGGGCCAGGACGCTCTGTCCTTTCGCCGCGCCCTGCTCTCCGTCCAGGGGCGGGAGCTGGCGGCGGGCTTCACCCTAGTGGGGCCGCACCGGGATGACCTGCGCCTGCTGCTGGGGGGCCGGGGCCTGGCCCAGTATGGCTCCCGGGGGGAGCTCCGCACTGCGGCCCTGGCCCTGCGGCTGGCGGAGGCGGCTCTCCTGCGGCGGGCTTTGGGCGAGGCGCCGGTGCTGCTGCTGGACGATGTGCTCTCGGAGCTGGACGGGGGGAGGCGCCGGCTGCTGCAGGAGTTCATCGCCCCCTATGAGCAGGTGCTCATAACGGCGGTGGACCGGGAGGCCCTGGCGCCGGGCTTCCTGGAGGGGGCGGCCCGCTGGCGGGTGCGGGCGGGGGCGGTGGAGCGGGAGTAGGGGTAGTGGTTGCAATTTATAGTGCAACATCTGGTAGTCTATGTCTCAGCGCCTACAAGGAGTTGTAATGAGCAACACTGGTTGTCTTTCGGATTGTAATTGCAACTTTTTTGGCTTATACTTTTGATTGTCTGATAAAAAAGAAGCGGAGTTGCAAATGGCGGCTAATCCCCTTGAGAAAAGCCCTATCGGCCATCTCGTCCCCATCGAGGACAATCAGAGGGCCTTCGTGCCTGACCCTCTGCCTCGGCGCTTGGACCTGGGCCCCGCGCTCATTTGCCTTTTGGACGAGGCGTCGAGGACGGTGGGCATGCTGGCTGGTGTTGGTGAGACGATTGCCAATCCTTACCTTCTCATTCGTCCGTTCATGCGGCGGGAAGCAGTGCTCTCTTCGCGAATCGAGGGCACCCTGACATCACTATCAGACCTTTTCAGGCACGAAGCTTCGGGGAGACGTCGCCCAACAGGTGATGTTATTGAGGTCTTCAACTATGTGAAAGCGCTTGAACGGGGATTAGCCCTGCTTGAGACGATACCGATTTCCCTGCGGTTAGTCAATGAAGTGCATAAGGTTCTTTTGGAGGGAGCGCGGGGATATGAAAAGCGACCTGGTGAACTCCGGAACGAGATTGTTTGGATTGGGTCTGAAGGGACCGCCCTTGGGGAGGCACGATTTGTCCCAGCCCCGCCTTCTTATGTTCGCGACCTTATGGAAGATTGGGAACGGTTTGCCAATGAGGGGCCAGCCCTGCCTCCTCTGATTCAGTGCGCCTTATTGCATTATCAAATCGAGGCGATTTACCCCTACTTTGATGGGAATGGCCGTCTTGGCCGTTTGCTCATCGCCCACTTCCTTTACTGGAAAGGTATTCTACCCAAGCCGCTTCTCTATCTCAGCGCGTATTTCGAACACAACCGAAAGGTTTACTACGACCAGCTGTTTGACCTCAGCGTCACGGGCAACTGGGAAGCATGGTTGTCTTATTTCTTAGCTGGGGTGATAGAGCAATCGCAAGACGCATGGCGACGCACTAGACAGCTCAGGGATTTGCAGGAGCGTTACAGGCGTCTGCTGCAAGAGAACCGAGCATCAGCAAGCACATTGCGATTGTCGGATGAGTTATTCGCTTTGCCCTATGTAACTGCCCCGACTGCAGCCAAAGCCCTTGGTGTGACGCCTGAAGGGGCTAGAATAATATTATCCCGATTGGTGGAAGTTGGGATTGTTGAGGTAGTGGCAGGCACATGGCCGCGAATGTATGTGGCAAAAGAGCTGTTGAATATACTCGACGCAGCAAAAGCGGCTGATATCGCTAAGCAATAGCTTCGTGAAAACATGGTCAAAAAACGGGGGGCCGAAAAGACTCGGCCCCCTCGTTAGCTGGTGTCCGTTCAGGCGGGGGACTCGACCCACATCTTGCGGCGTATGGCCTCGACCACCTCCATCACCTCGCGGCGGAAGCGCTCCTGGTCATACTGGGCGCCGTTCAGGAAGGTGCTGAAGAGGGCCGTGAGGGAAGCCATGGCCAGGGCTTCCTTTATCTCGCCAGTGTCAGCGCCGTTGAGTTTGCCCGCCTCGGTGTGGAAGAAGGTGCAGTACGGGCAGTGCAGGGCGGCGGCTACCGCCAGGCCGATGAGCTCCTTGTACTTGCCTGGGATTAGGGTGTCGCTCATCTCCACCCCCTTCAAGAGGCCCCACATATGGGGCAACGCCTCATCGGGAAGGGCGGCGATAAAGCCGGGCACGGAGCCCAAGGTCTCCTGGACATCCTGGAGGACTTCGTTTCGGGTCATGATACTCTCCTTTCTCTCTGGCGTCACTTTTCCTTGCCGGCGCGGCGGACAGCCCGCCCGCCGCTCTCGTGGACAAAGCCGATGGCGAAGAGTCGTCCCTTGTAGGCTACGGGGAACTCGGTCACATGGGCCTGGAACCGGGACCCGTCCTTCCGCACCCACACAAACTCCCCGTTGAAGGGGGCCCGGGCCTTCTTGATGTGTCCCCAGTAGCCATTAGCCACTTCATCCTGGCTCTCGGGGGCAACGAAGTTGTCCAGGAAGGGGGATTGCTTTTCCCATGCCTCCTTGGAGTAGCCAAAGAGTCGGGCCAGCTTCTCATTGCAGGCCTTGTGCTCATCATCCAGGTAGATGAACACTCCATCGGAGGAACTGTTCATCACCAGCCGATACTGCCTCTCCAGGCCCCGCACCGCTTTTTCGTGAAGCCCTTTTACGTCAGCCATTTCTGGCTCCTTTCCCTGGCCTATGGCCGGAACTGCCATTTCGGGTCGTGAGGCCCTCTCTTTTAACGCTAATGCGTTGCATTTCTATTTATTATAGCAGTAGCCCCTTTTTCCTGCAAGCATACGGCACAAGAGCGTTTAGAGACGCGTCCCCCTCTAAATCCCCCAGTTTTGGGGAGACCTCACCCCCTGTGTCCCCCTCTCCTGGAAGGAGAGGGGGAAGGTAGGGAGGGCTGGGGGACACCCCCAGATGCCAAGCGGTCTCGCAGCTTGCCATGCCTGGAAGGAGCGGGGGAGGGTAAAGAGGCTGGGGGACACCCCTTCGCTTCGCTCAAGGGCAGGCCCTACGCCCCCTGCCGGGGGCCTGGGGCCTGCCCCCTTGGGTCTGCTCTGTCTCCGCCCGTGAGGGGGAAGGGGCGGGATAGGGGTATCCCCCAGCTCCAGGCCCCCCTTCCGGCGTCAGGAGCGGGGTCGGGGGGAATGCTCGGAGGCGCTGCGCAACGGCCTCGGGCTCTCTGGTTTGCCATCTGGCCCGTTTCTTGATAACATAGATATGGTATCCTTATTGAAGCTGAGGCTATAGCCCAATCAGATGTCCGTAAACGCAGTAGTGCCCGCTCCGGGCACTCCCTTTGTTAAAAGAGTAGAGGGCCTGAGCGGGCAAAAGGTCCTGAAGTGCATCCAGTGCGGCAAGTGCAGCGCCGGCTGCCCCGCTGCCTTCGCCATGGACTTTACCCCCCGACAGGTGATGCGGGCTCTCCAGTTGGGGCTCCCCTCAGACGAGCTCTTGGGCGCCTCCACCATCTGGGTCTGTCTCTTCTGCCAGACCTGCTCCGTGCGCTGCCCGATGGAGCTCGACATCGCCGGGGTCATGGAGGCCCTGCGCCTGGTGGCAATAGAAGATAAACACCCCGCGGCCCAGAAGAACATCGCCCTCTTCCACCGCCTCTTCCTGTGGGGCATCGCGCGGACGGGTCGGCTCCACGAGTTTGGCCTGGGGGGGATGTTCAACGTGCGCAGCCGCCAGCCTTTCCTCAATGTATCCCATCTGCCCAAGATGCTCTTCTCCCGGCGGCTCCCCGTGTTGCCGCCCTGGCCCTGGAGCAAGGGCGCGGGGGAGGTGCGCCGGATTTTCCGGAGGGTGCAGGCCGCCCAGAAGGCCTCCCGAGGCTCCCATGCCTAAATATGCCTACTATCCGGGCTGCGCTGTCCACGCCTCAGCCCGGGACTACGCCGTCTCCGCCCAGCTGGTGTGCCAGGCTTTGGGCATCGAGCTTCAGGAGATAAAGGACTGGACCTGCTGTGGGGCCTCCTCGGCCCACCCTACCAGCCATCTTCTGGGGCTGTCCCTGGCGGCCCGCAACCTGCGTCTGGCGGAGGAGATGGGCCTTACCCTGACCTCCCCCTGTCCCGCCTGCACCTCCCGCCTGGCGGGGGCCCGCCACGAGCTGCGGGACCCGGCGGCCCTGGCGGAGGTGAATGACATTCTGGGTAAGGATTTCGGCAACACCGTGGGGGTGGAGCACCTGCTCCAGGTGCTCTCCAAGGGGGATAGGGCCTTGCCCGTGAAGCGGCCCCTGGGGGGGCTGAAGGTGGCCCCTTACTATGGCTGTCTCATTGTCCGGCCCCAGAAGGTGCTGGGTTTCGACCATGAGGAGAACCCCCAGAGCCTGGACCGGCTGCTTTCCGCCGTGGGGGCGGAAGTCGTGCCCTGGGGCTTCAAGACCGAGTGCTGCGGGGCCGGCATGCCCATGGCACGCAAGGACATGGTGCACAAGCTCTCCGGGCGCATCCTGGCCGCGGCCCGAAGCGCTGGGGCCGAGGCGGTGGCGGTGGCCTGTCCCCTGTGCCACAGCAATTTAGATATGCACCAGGGGGATATGAAGCCCAATCCTAAGATGCCGGTGCTCTACTTCACCCAGCTCATGGGGCTGGCCCTGGGCTTCTCCGCCAAGGAGCTTTTGCTCGACACGCACTTCACCGATGCCCTGGCCCTGCTGCGGGGCAAGGGCCTGGCCTAGGGAGGGCACGGAATGAGGATACATTACTCTCGTCCTGTCCCAGGGGTAATACCTCACCCCCTGGCCCCCTCTCCTGCAGGAGAGGGGGAAATATGAGAAGAACTGGGGGACACCCCCAGACCCCTGCCAGAGGGGCCCAGCCCCTCTGGACTCCCCTTGGGGTGGATAGGGGAGCTGGGGGACACCCCTTCGCTGCGCTCAAGGGCAGGCCCCAGACCCCCGGCGGGGGCTTTGCCCCCTGCACCCCCGCCTGGCACCACAATAACCTGACAGGACGCTAGGGAGGGACACCATGGCAAGGATTGGCGTCTTCATCTGCCACTGCGGCAGCAACATCGCCGGGGTAGTGGACATCCCCAAGGTCATGGCGGCGGCCAAGGAGCTGCCCCTGGTCACCTATGTGGACGACCCCATGTACACCTGCAGCGAGACGGGTCAGGCCGCGGTGCGGGAGGCTATCGTCAAGCACGGGCTGACCCGGGTGGTGGTGTCTGCCTGCTCGCCGCGGATGCACGAGGTCACTTTCCGGAAAGCTTTGGCCCAGGCGGGACTGAACCCCTACCTGCTGGAGATGGCCAACATCCGGGAGCAGTGCGCCTGGGTCCACGGCGACGACAAGGCGGCGGCCACCGAGAAGGCCATCCAGCTCATTGCCATGGCGGTGGCCAAGGTGGCCCGCCACGAGCCACTCACCCCCAAGTCCGTGGGGGTGACCAAACGCGCCCTGGTCATCGGCGGGGGCATCGCCGGCATCCAGGCGGCCCTGGACCTGGGCAACGCCAACATCGAGGTGGTGCTGGTGGAGCGGGAGCCAACCATTGGGGGCCGCATGGCCCAGCTGGACAAGACCTTCCCCACCCTGGACTGCTCCTCCTGCATCCTCACGCCCCGCATGGTGGAGGTCTCCCAGCACCCCAAGATACGGCTCCTCACCTATTCCGAGGTGAAGAGCGTCTCGGGCTTCGTGGGCAACTTCGAGGTGGAGATTCTGCAGCGGGCGCGCAAGGTGGACATGGACAAGTGCACCTCCTGCGGCATCTGCTGGCAGAAGTGTCCCGAGAAGGTCTCTTCGGAGTTCGACTCGGGCATGGGCAAGCGTTCCGCCATCTACATCCCCTTCGCCCAGGCGGTGCCCAGCAAGCCCGTGATTGATTTGACCCACTGCCGCTACATCAAGTTCCAGGAGTGGCAGGCGGCCCCCGAGGCCACGCGGGGCAAGAAGCCCATGGAGTGCCGCATCTGTGAGCGGCTGTGTCCGCCCCAGGCGGTGGACTGGGGGCAGCAGGACCAGGTCCTTAAGGAGAAGTTCGGGGCCATCATCGTGGCCACGGGGTTCCAGACCTTCGACTATTCGGTCTATGGCGAGTATGGTGGGGGCAAGCTCCCCGATGTGATAACCGGGCTGCAGCTGGAGCGGATGCTCTCGGCCTCCGGCCCCACCGGGGGTGTGGTGCAGCGGCCCTCGGACGGGGCCCACCCCAAGACCGTGGTCTTCCTGTCCTGCGTGGGCTCTCGGGACGACAAGGTGGGCCGGCCCTACTGCAGCAATGTCTGCTGTATGTACATGGCCAAGCAGTCCATCCTCCTCAAGGAGCACGACCCCCAGGTGCAATCGTATGTCTTCTACATCGATACCCGGGCCACGGGCAAGGGCTACGAGGAGTTCTCCCGCCGCGCCCAGGAGGAGGCGGGGACGGTGTATCTGCGGGGGCGGGTCTCCAAGATATACCAGGAGGGCAAGAAGCTCGTGGTCATGGGCGAGGACTCCCTCATGGGGCGTCCCGTGGAGATTGCCGCGGACCTGGTGGTGCTGGCCACGGGGGTGGAGCCCGCCGCCGGGGCCACGGAGCTGGCCCAGAAGCTGAACATCGGCTATGACACCTATGGCTTCCTCATGGAGGCCCATCCCAAGCTGCGGCCCGTGGAGACCCAGACCGATGGCATCTTCGTGGCGGGGATGGCCGTGGGGCCCAAGGATGTGCCCGCGGCGGTGGCTCACGGGAGCGCCGCGGCGGTCAAGGCCGTGGGCATCTTGAGCCAGGAGAAGCTCACCACGGACCCCGGGACAGCGCTAGTGGACGCCGCCAAGTGCGTCTCCTGCTTCCTCTGCGAGGAGGTCTGCCCCTTCAATGCCGTGGAGCGGGAGACCCTGCGCGATAAGCGGGTGGTGGCCCGGATAAACGAGAGTTTGTGCAAGGGCTGCGGGCTGTGCGTCTCCTGCTGCCGGCCCGGGGCCATCAACCTCAAGGGTTCCACCAACCAGCAGCTCATGGCCGAGCTGATGGCCCTGAAGCTATGAGGGGGCTTATACCCCAGGCTTAAGCCTGGGGTATGGGAGCCAAGCCCCTGGGGGTGGTATGAGTCAGCAAACGGGCTGGAAGAATAAGCTCTATTACGGGGACAACCTGGACATCCTCCGGGAGCATGTCTCTTCGGAGAGCGTTGACCTGATATATCTAGACCCGCCCTTCAACTCCAATGCCACCTACAATGTGCTCTTTCAGGAGAAAAGCGGAGAGAAGTCAGCGGCGCAAATCACCGCCTTTGGGGACACCTGGCACTGGGGCCTGGAATCGGAGTATGCATATCAAGAGATGGTGAAGGAAGGCCCCAAGAAGCCGGGCGACCTGCTCCAGGCCATGCGGGTCTTCTTAGCCAAGTCGAGTGGAACAGGCAACGATATGATGGCTTACCTGGTGATGATGGCGCAGCGAATGGTGGAGCTGCACCGGGCGCTGAAGCCCACGGGAAGTATCTATCTTCACTGCGACCCCACGGCCAGCCACTATTTGAAGCTGCTCATGGATGCGGTGTTTGGTAATAAGAATTTCAGGAACGAGATTGTGTGGAAGCGCACGCACGCGCATAGCGGCGGTAAGAAATTGGGGGCGGTGCATGATGTCATACTCTTATACAGCAAGTCGGACGAGTATGTTTGGAAAACTCAAAGAGTTAAATACTCTGAGAAATACGTAGGGACCTTCTTTAAGTTCCAAGACCCCAACGGTCGGCAATATCGAGCGACTATCCTTACTGGTTCGGGAACTCGAACAGGATCATCAGGGAAACCTTGGCACGGCATTGACCCTACGAAATCGGGACGGCATTGGGCAATCCCAGGGTACGTGCGTCCCTTGCTTGACACAGGGAATTTCCCGATGTTCAGTCTGCGCTAGATGAACTGGATAAGATTGGAAGAATCCTGTGGCCTGCCAAACCTGGCGGGATTCCCTCGTTCAAACAATATCAAGACGATATGAAAGGGACAGAACTTCAAGATGTATGGACAGACATTCCGCCCATCTCTGCGCAATCTGCTGAGCGCCTTGGCTATCCCACCCAGAAGCCCGAAGCCCTCTTGGAGCGCATCATCGCAGCCAGCAGCAACGAAGGCGACCTCGTGCTTGATCCCTTCTGTGGCTGCGGGACTACGGTTGCCGTGGCGGAACGGCTGAAGCGCCGCTGGATTGGCATAGATATTACTCACCTGGCTATCACCCTTATGCGGCATCGCTTAAACAATGCCTTTGGTAATGAGCTATTACCATACGAAATCATCGGCGACCCCAAAGACCTGGAAAGCGCCAGGGCGCTGGCCAAAGAGAGCGAGCACGAAGGAAGATACCAGTTTGAGTGGTGGGCTTTGGGGCTGGTGGACGCCCGCCCCGCCCAGGATAAGCGCAAGGGCGCCGACCGAGGCGTGGACGGCTACATCAACTTCTTTGACGATAACAGCGGCAAGGCCAAGAGCATTATTGTGCAGGTCAAGAGCGGCGGTGTGAAAAGGGGCGACATTGCTACACTCAAAGGTGACATGGAGCGGGAGAAGGCTCCCATTGCCATACTAATCACCCTGGAAGAGCCAACAAGACCTATGCTGGAGGAGGCAGTCACCGCAGATTTCTACGAGCCAGAGCGCTTCCCAGGCTACAAGTATCCCCGGTTGCAGATACTCACCGTTAGGGAACTGTTGGAGGGGAAGGAAGCCCAATACCCTCGCATGGCGCCGCCCGCCACCTTCAAGCGGGCGCAGCGACACCGTAGGACGGCGGAACAAGGAAGGCTTGAGGGGAATAGCTAAGGGGTAGGCACAAGGAAAATGACGGACAACGGATACCAGCCGAAAATCGTGGGATTCCTCTGCAACTGGTGCTCCTACGCGGGGGCCGACATGGCGGGCACCAGCCGCATGGTCTATCCCTCGCACATCCGCATCATCCGGGTGCCCTGCTCGGGGCGGGTGGACCCGCTCTTCATGGCCAAGGCCTTCGAGCAGGGGGCCGACGGGGTGCTCATGGCGGGCTGCCACCCCGGGGACTGCCACTACAACGAGGGCAACTACTACGCCCAGCGCCGCTACGCCCTGATGCGGGAGCTGCTGGCCTTCATGGGGATTGAGCCGGAGCGCTTCCGTCTGGACTGGGTCTCCGCCTCCGAGGGGAAGAAGTTCTCCCAGGTGGTCACCGAGTTCACCCAGGCGGTGGCCAAGCTCGGCCCGCGCCAGGGGGTGCGCCGGTGAAAGACTACGCCGAGAAAATCCAGGCCCATGCCCGGGAGCTTCTGGCTGCGGGCAAGGTGGACTGCGTCATCGGCTACGAGACGGGCAGCGACGGGGTCAACGCCCGCCCCGCCTTCGTCTATCGGGCCGAGGATGTGGGCCGCCTCACCTTCGACGACACCTGCACCCATGACCTGGTGACCTATCTGCGCAACCGCAAGGGCAAGGCCACCGCGGTGGTGGTCAAGCCCTGCGACGCCCGGGCGGTGAATCTCCTGTTGCTGGAGCATCAGCTTCAGCGGGAGCAGGTGGTGGTCATCGGCCTGGTCTGCCCGGGGATAAAGGAGCGCGCCTGGGGCCAGAAGGGGGAGGCGCTGCTGGGCAAGTGCCAGGTGTGCGCCATGCACAACCCCCCTATCTACGACTTCCTGGTGGGGCAGCCGATAGCCGAGGAGCCCAGCCCCGACCAGCGCTATGCCCCCGTGGCGGCCCTGGCGGAGAAGTCGCCCGAAGAGCGCCTGGCCTTCTGGCAGGCCCAGCAGGAGCGCTGCATCCGCTGCTACGCCTGCCGCCAGACCTGCCCCGGCTGCTACTGCACCGAGTGCTTCGCCGACCGGCTTGACCCCCAGTGGCTGGGGATACGGGTGGACGCCCCCGCCAACGGCATGTGGCACACCATTCGGGCCTTCCACCTGGCGGGCCGCTGCATCGGCTGTGACGAGTGCCAGCGGGTCTGCATCATGGGCATCCCCTTGAGCCTCCTCAACCGCAAGCTGGAGCAGAAGGTGGATGACGCCTTCAAGTTCCGTCCCGGCCAGGACGCCCAGACGCCGCCGCCCCTGGCCACCTTCAACCCGGGCGAAAACCTGGGGGTGGATGGAGGCCACGGATGCTGAATCGCTTCATGAGCCGTCCGGCCTTGCAGAAGTGGCTCCAGACCCTCATGGCCGACCACCAGGTGGTGGCCCCGGTGCGGGTGGAGGGCCTGGTCCTCTTCCGTCCGGTGAAAGGCCCGGAGGAGGTGGCCCTGGACTACCGTAACACCACCATGTCCCCGAAAGAGTGGTTCTTCCCCCTCTCCGAGGCCATTTTCAGCTATCGGCGGGAGGATAATAAGGTCATCCTGGAGCCTAAAGAGGCCCCCCAGGAGGTGGTGCTCTTCGGCATCCGTCCCTGCGACGCCCGCGGGCTGGCGGTGCTGGACAAGCCCTTCCTCCAGGCGCCCGCGGACGGCCTCTACGCCCAGCGGCGGGAGCGGGCGACTTTAGTCGGCCTGGCCTGCCGGGAGGCGGGGCCCACCTGCTTCTGCGACAGCATGGGGGGTGGCCCCGGCGACGCCTCCCATGTGGATGTGCTGCTCACCGAGGTCAAGGAGGGCTATATCGTCAAGGCCGTCACCACCAAGGGGGCCAAGCTGCTCACCTCGGCCCAGGTCCAGGAGGGGGAGACCGAGGAGCCTGTGCTGGCCGGGCTGCGCCCGGTGAAGAGCCGGGGCATCGTGGAGGCCATGCGCCGCCAGTTCGACTCCGACTACTGGGGCAAGGTGGCGGACCGCTGCATTCACTGCAACCTCTGCGCCTTCGTCTGCCCCACCTGCTACTGCTTCGACATCCGGGACTTCCCCGTGGGGGAGCGCATCGAGCGGGTGCGCTCGTGGGACTCCTGCCAGTCGCCGGCCTTCACCCGCATCGCCGGGGGCTACGAGCGGCGGCCCAGCAAGGGGGAGCGGATGCGCCAGCGCTTCGCCCACAAGCTCCTCTACTTCCCCGGCCAGTGGGAGGGAGTCTTGCACTGCGTGGGCTGCGGCCGCTGCGTCACCGCCTGCCCCGTGAACATCGACATTCGCGAGGTCATCGAGGATGTGAATGCCCTGCCGGAGCGGGCGGCCACGGCCTCCGCGGCGGAGAAGGGAGGGGACGGTCGTGCCTAGCCCCTTCGTGCCGCACCTGGCCACCCTGAAAGCGGTGCAAGACCTCACCCCCGATGTGAAGCTCTTCAGCCTGGAGCCGCTGGACCCCCAGGTCAAGGAGTCCTTCACCTATAAGCCGGGGCAGTTCGCCTTCGTCTCCGCCTTCGGGGTGGGGGAGGCCCCCTTCGGCCTGACCTCGGTGGCGGCGCGCCGCGACGGGATGGAGTTCGCCATTCGCCGCGTGGGGACGGTGAGCGCCGCCCTCCACGACCTGGAGGCGGGGGCCACCCTGGGCCTGCGAGGGCCTTACGGCAACTCCTTCCCCCTGGAGGACTATAAGGGGAAAGACCTCCTCATCATCGGCGGGGGGATTGGCTTCGCCCCCCTGCGGCCGGTGATAAACACTGTCCTCGACCCCGCCCACCGGGCCGGTTTCGGGCGGGTCACCATCCTCAACGGGGCGCGCTCGCCCGCGGACCTGGTCTTCAAGGAGGAGTTTGAGGCCTGGGCGGCGGCGCCCAATACGCGCCTGGAGCTGACGGTGGACCGCGGCGACGGCAAGTGGCAGGGGCGGGTGGCCCTCATCCCCGATGTGGTGGTGGAGCTCAAGCCCGCGCCGGCCAACGCGGTGACGATTATCTGCGGGCCGCCCATCATGATTCACTTCACCCTCATCAAGCTCAAGGAGGCGGGCTTCGCCGATGGGCAGATTGTGACCACCCTGGAGGCCAAGATGAAGTGCGGGATGGGCAAGTGCGCTCGCTGCAATGTGGGGGACCGGCATGTGTGCCTGGACGGCCCCGTCTTCGACTTCGCCCAGATAAAGGGGCTGCTGGAGCCGTTCTAGGGTTTTTTCGCCCTCTCGACCATCCCCCTTGCCCCCTTTCCTTCGGCAGGCTCAGGACACCGCCTGGCCAGGAAGGGGGCATTTGGTTTATGGGGGACACCGCAAGGTGGCTCGCGCCCTTGGGAAGAGCGTTTTCCCTTGGGGGGAGGGGCCGCAACCCCCCGGGGACCCCCCCGTACCCCCGGCAGGGGCGGGGCCCCTGCACCCCCTATGGGT
>JACQUO010000015.1 GCA_016210205.1 Chloroflexota bacterium | reverse complement strand
ATCAGCACCGGCATCGGCGGGGGGCTGGTGCTGGGGGGCCGGCTGTATCGGGGGGGCTGGGGTGCCGCGGGAGAGGTGGGCCATATGGTCATCGACCCCCAGGGGCCGCCCTGCGGCTGCAGCCAGAGGGGGTGTCTCGAGGCCCTGGCCTCGGGGATGGCCCTGGCGCGGCAGGCCCGCCGCCGCCTGGCCCGGGGTGAGGCCTCGTCGCTGGCGCAGGCCGCATCTGACGAGCTCTCCGCCCGGGAGGTCTTCGCCGCCGCCCGCGCGGGCGATGCGCTTGCTCTGGATATTGTTCAGGGGGGCGCTCGCTACTTGGGCCTGGGCCTGGCCAACCTCATCTCTCTGCTCAATCCCCAGGCCCTCATCCTGGGGGGCGGCCTCTCCCAGGAGCGGGAGCTATATCTGGAGCCGGCGGCGGCCCTGGCTCGGGAGCGGGCCTTCGCGGGCCTGGGGAAGGAGGTGGCCATAGTGGCCTCGACCCTGGGGGATGACGTGGGGCTGCTGGGGGCGGCGGCCGTGGTGCGGGAAGGCCTGCGGGGGCGTCGATGAAGCGCCTCTTTTTGGGGCTGGCCCTCCACAGTCACCAGCCCGTGGGCAACTTCCCCTCGGTCTTCGCGGAGGCCTATGAGAAGGCCTATCTCCCCCTGGTGGCGGCCCTGGAGCGGCATCCCACCATACGCCTGTCCCTTCACTACAGCGGCTCCCTGCTGGACTGGCTTCGGGAACATCGCCCGGACTTCATCAAACGCGTGGCGGCCCTGGCGGCCCGGGGCCAGGTGGAGCTCATGGGGGGCGCTTACTACGAGCCCATCCTGCCCATCATCCCCGACCGGGACAAGGAGGGCCAAATTCGTGAGATGCAGGAGGTGGTGGCCCGGGACTTCGGGGTGCCGGCCCAGGGCCTCTGGCTGGCCGAACGCGTCTGGGAGCCTCACCTCCCCAAGGCCCTGGCGCAGGCGGGGGTCCCCTGGACGGTGGTGGACGACACCCACTTCAAGCTGGCGGGCCTGGAGGAGCAGGAGCTCTGTGGGTACTTCCTCACCGAGGAGGAGGGCTATACCGTCAAAGTCTTCCCCTCCAGCAAGGCCCTGCGCTATCACCTCCCCTGGCACGAGGTGCCGGCGGTCATGGCGTATCTCCAGAGCCTGGCCTCCGAGGAGGTAGGGGCCATCGCGGTCATGGGCGACGACGACGAGAAGTTCGGCTCCTGGCCCCGCACCTTCCGCCACTGCTGGGAGGAGGGCTGGGTGGAGTCCTTCTTCCAGGCCCTGGAGGCCAACGCCGCCTGGCTCACCACCATCCCCCTGGGGGAGTACGCCGCCCGTTTCCCAGCGCGGGGGCGGGTCTATCTCCCCAATGCCTCTTACGACGAGATGCTGGAGTGGGCCTTGCCGGCCTCGCAGGGCCAGCGGCTCCACCAGCTCAAGGAGAGGCTGGCCCAGGAGGGACGCCAGGATTTGCTGCCCCACCTGCGGGGCGGGTTCTGGCGGCACTTCCTGGTCAAGTACCCCGAGTCCAACGCCATGCACAAGAAGATGCTCCGGGTGCACCATAAGGTCTATGCCGCCCTGGAGCGGGGCCCAGGCCGCGACCAGGAGGGCTTGCGCGACCTCTGGCGGGGCCAGTGCAACTGCCCCTACTGGCACGGCGTCTTCGGGGGGCTGTATCTCTCCGATGTGCGCACCGCCAACTACCGCCACCTTCTCCGAGCAGAGAGCTGGGCCGATGCCCACTTGCACCCCCAGGCGGGCTGGCTCAGCGTGTCCCATGAGGACTACGACGGCGATGGGGACAGGGAGGTTCTGGTGGAGGGCCATTCCCAGAACCTGTACCTGGCGCCCCACCTGGGGGGCGGGCTGGTGGAGTGGGACCTGCGCCAGGCCGCTCACAATCTGGCCTCCACAGTAGCCCGCCGCCCCGAGGCCTACCACGCCCTCCTGGCCCGTCCCCAGGGCGACGGTGAGGGCGTGGTCCGGGCTAGGGTCAAGAGCATCCATGACGGGCTGGCCATGAAGGATGGTGCGCCCCCGCCCGTCCCCGTCTACGACCGCCAGCGCCGCCTCTGCCTCCTGGAGCGCTTCCTGTCGCCGGGGACGACCCTGGAGCAGTTTGGGCGGGGCCAGCACGAAGACCTGGGCGACTTCGCCGGGGGCGGCTTCCAGGCGGAGAGCGAGCAGGAGGGCGCCGCCCAGGTCATCCGGCTGCGACGGGAGGGGAAGGTGGCGGGGAAAGGCCTGCTCTTGGAGAAGAGTTTGAGACTACAGCCAGGGTCGGAGAGTCTAGAGGTGGCCTACCTCCTTCGCAACGACGGCCCCGCGCCCATCGAGACCGTCTTCGGCAGCGAGTGGAACTTGAACCTCCTGGGGGGTGGCCGCAACCCCTTCGCCTATTTCGTAATCCCGGGGGGCCAGGTGAAAGACCCACGCCTGGATGCCTGGGAGGAGCAGCGGGAGGTGGCGGAATTGGCTCTGGGCAACCGCGGCCTGGGGGTGGAGCTGCGGCTCCGCCTCTCGCCGCCCGGCCGGGCCTGGCGCTTCCCCGTGAACGCCCTCTCATCCTCTGAGGAGGGAGTGGAGGAGGTCTATCAGGGCACCTGCTTGCTTCTGGCCTGGCCCCTGGCCCTGGGGCCGGGGGAGGAGGCGCATTTCCGCTTGGACTGGGCCTAGGGGAAAACACATTGACCGCTTGGGCCTCATTTGCTATCATGTCTTGGCTTGGATAGGAGTGTAGCTCAGCCCGGGAGAGCAGCGGTCTCCAAAACCGCCGGTCGGGGGTTCAAATCCCTCCACTCCTGCCACCCTAGCCAGAGGAGCAGTAATGTTCGTCGGGAGTGTGCTCGTAGTCGTCGGGGTGATTGCCCTGCTGGTCAATATGGGGGTTCTCACCCTTACTGGCTCCCTCTGGGGCTATGTGTGGCCCAGTCTCCTCATCATCATAGGGCTGTCCTTCCTTACCCGGAGGAACCGCCGGAGCCATTGGTTCAGAGGGCCGTGGCGAGAAGGGCCTGAAGACAAGGACAAATAGCTCGGTTGCGTCCGTGCCGAGGTGGTGGAATTTGGTAGACACGCCGTCTTGAGGGGGCGGTGAGCGCAAGCTCGTAGGAGTTCAAATCTCCTCCTCGGCACCAGCATGCGGAAGTAGTTCAGCGGTAGAATGTCTCCTTGCCAAGGAGAAGGTCGTGGGTTCGAATCCCATCTTCCGCTCCAGGCGACGTGGCCAAGTGGTTAAGGCGGGGGTCTGCAAAACCCCTATCGGCGGTTCGAATCCGCCCGTCGCCTCCAGCGAACCAGTCTTGAGGGCGGGCCTGGAAAGGCCTGCCCTTTTGCTTTATAGTGAGGCCAGGCCTTCGTTTTGGGCCGGGGTGGCGGAAGGGCAGACGCGGCGGACTTAAAATCCGCTGGCCGCAAGGCCGTGTGGGTTCAATTCCCGCCCCCGGCACTAGTGGTTTTACTAACATCTTGCTACATGATGGGGTATAATTTCTGGGGGAGTTCAAGCGAATAGCAATATGAGGAGGGGAAGTGTGCCTGCAGTGCTCGGTATGTTAGAAGATAGCCTCTACACGTCATTCAATGAACCAGACCCGGTAAAGCGTCGGGCAGCGCTTGATGCCTGGATTGAGGAGACAACTTTGGCCCTTCAGGCCGCATTTGCTGAAGAGATGAAGACCCTCGTCGAGTTCGCTAATGGTAGATGGACTGAAGAGGGAGGAATATTGGGGCTGGAAAGCAAGGTGCGGAGCAAGCAAGGGGAATACGCTCTTGTTATGCGTATCAGCCTTCGGCCTTTGGGTCCGCAAGACCCATACCAGGGGTGGTATTTTCCCGCTGTGCCGAGGCCTGAGCAACCTGGCAACAGGGAGTCTGGGCAAACCAAACTCGGCGAGGGATATGCTTCAGATGAAGCCGACGATTACTCCGAAGGAGGCCGCTCCCCCAACGATGACCGCTCGGACTCCATGAACCCCAATAACCCTGCATATGATGCGGCAATGGACAATCGCAGCAACCAGCTCAATCCCAACAACCAGGCCTACCACTCGTCCCGAGGAGGCGGGAAGGGCCGCTAGATTGTCCTGAGTTGGGGGCAGCTATACAGGCCTCTTCGTTGCCAATCACCGATTAGACTGGCGCAGAAGTCAAAATCCGCTGGCCGCAGGGCCGTGTGGGTTCAATTCCCACCCCCGGCACGCCCCTCTCCGTTCCCCCGCTCCCTTGACACTTCCCTGATTTCTGTTATCATATACTCATAAACGGATACAATGGAGATTAACTATGGTGGCTGTGAAGACTTTCGTAGGGGCCACCCCTGGGGCCCGCCAGGAGCTCACCACTCGCTTCTTCCGCGCCCTGGGCGACCCCACTCGCCTCAAGCTGCTTGACCTCCTCATGGACGGTGAGCGCAGCGTGGGCGAGCTGGTGGCGCGAGTCGGCTCGCCCCAGGGGCGCATCTCCGCCCACCTGGCCTGCCTCAAGCAGTGCGGCCTGGTGGCGACGCGGCGGGAGGGCAAGTTCGTCTACTACCGCATAGCCGATGCCCAGGTGCGGCGGCTCCTGGAGACGGCCCAGGGCATGATTGCCCGCAACGCCGCAGCCATCTGGGCCTGCACCCAGGTCGCCCCGGGCGAGGTTTCCCCAGAGCAGGTGGCCCTGTGTCCGGGCCTGGCTGACGTATCCCTAACCCAAGCTGACCATTAGAATAGAAAAAGGAGGTTTGCGATGACAGAGAAGGTTGTCCTCTGCAACGACTGCCAGCACTGCCCGGCAGTGGAGGTGGGCGAGGACTCGGTCCGCATCGGCGAGGAAGGCAACCTGGTGGTCCTCACCAGGGCCGAGTGGAACATCCTCGTCGACAAGGTGAAGGCTGGTGAGCTGAAAGCTCTCCCGTGAACTCCGCCGTGGACAGATATGACCTGGTCATCATCGGCGGGGGGGCGGCGGCCTTCGGGGCCGCCACCCGGGCCTGGGAGCTGGGGGCCAGCGCCGTCCTCATCAACGCTGGCCTGCCCCTGGGGGGCACCTGCGTCAATGTGGGCTGTGTCCCCTCTAAGCTTCTCCTGGAGATTGGCGCCGAGCGTTATCTTCCCCAACATCCTCGCTTTAAGGCCCTGATTGGCGGCAGCATACCGCCCTTCGACTTCGCTGCGGCCATGGGCGAGAAGGACGAAATCGTGGCTGCCCTGCGGGAGCGCAACTACCACCAGGTGGCGGCGGGGCTGGGGGTCAAGGTGGTGGAGGGCCGCGCCCGCTTCACCTCGCCGCACGAGGTGGAGGTGAACGGCCAGCCCATCACGGGCGAGCGTTTCCTCATCGCCACCGGCTCCCGCCCCCAGATTCCCTCCTTTCCCGGACTGGAGCAGGCGGGGTATCTCACCAGCCGCGAGGCCCTGAGCCTGGCCCGGCTCCCCGAGTCCATGATAGTAGTGGGCGCAGGGCCGCTGGGCCTGGAGTTCGCCCAGGTGTACGCCCGCTTCGGCACTCGAGTTACCGTCCTCCAGCGGGGCTGGCAGATTCTGTCTCGGGCCGAGCCCGAGGTGGCGGCTGAGCTCCGGCGCTGCCTGGAGGACGAGGGGATTGGAATCCACACCATGGTGGATATCCAGGAGATGCGGCGGGAGGGCAATCTCAAAGTCGTGGTGGCCCGGCAGGGGGCGCGGGAGGCCGTCTTCCGGGCGGAGGAGCTTCTCCTCGCCACCAGCGTCGTGCCCAACTCCGACGGCCTGGGCCTGGAGCGGGCGGGGGTGGCGGTGGACGAGCGCGGCTTCATCCCGGCCAGCCCTCAGATGCAGACCAGCGCGCCCCACATCTGGGCCGCCGGCGATGTGGTGGGCCGGGCCTTCCTGGAGACGGTGGCAGCTAAAGAAGGCTACCTGGCCGCGGGCAACGCCCTGGAGGGCGCGGACAAGACGATAGACTACGACTCCGTCCCTCGGGCGGTCTTCACCGACCCCCAGGTGGCCTCCGTGGGCCTCACCGAGGCGGAGACCATGCGGCGCTACCAGGTCTGCTCCTGCCGCACCCTGAACATCTCCCAGGTGCCCAAGGCCAAGGCGATGAAGGAGACCCGGGGGCTGGTGAAGATGGTGGTGCATCCCCAGAGTGAGGTCGTCCTGGGGGTGCATATGGTGGCTCCTATGGCGGCGGACCTCATTCACGAGGCGGCCCTGGCGGTGCGCTTCAGGCTCACCTTGAGCGACATCATCGACACGGTGCATGTCTTCCCCACCTTGAGCGAGGCCATCAAGCTGGTGGCCCAGTCCTTCAAGCGGGACATCAGCGCCATGTCCTGCTGCGTGGAGTAAAACAAGGAAGGCGGCAATATCTTGAGCTTGGTAGGGGCCCTTGACCCCAGGTTCTCAAAACGGATTCAGCAGGTCTTCGGCCTGGAAGCGGCGCCCCTGACCCTGGATGACCTGACCTTTGCCATTTCGGATAAAGTGGCGGTGGGTGATATAGAAGTGGCCAATCTCTTCGCCGGAAGCCCCACCCGCCATGAGGTGGATTTCCAGGGAGAGGTTAAACATACCCACTGCGCTTTAGACGCCCTGATGTTGCCTTTTCTGACGGGAAGAGACATAACCCTCAGGTCTGAATGTCCCCATTGTGGTGATGTGGTTGCCGTGAAAGGCACGCGCAGCGGGTTTCGCCCCTCTCGTCCCAAGGCCGTATTGTCCCTGGGGGTGGCCCTGGAGGGGACGGGACAAGCCCAGCGGGAGGCTTGTCCCTATATTAATCTGTTCCCCTCCCCTAGACATTACCGCGAGTGGGCGGCGGTTACCGGCGGAGCGCTGACCATTATGCTGAGCCTGAAAGAGGCCCACCGCCTGCTCCGGGGTCCTGGGTGCTGCTAGGCTTCAAGCTCACCTTGAGCGACATCATCGACACGGTGCATGTCTTCCCCACCTTGAGCGAGGCCATCAAGCTGGTGGCCCAATCCTTCAAGCGGGATATTAACCAGATGTCATGCTGCGTGGAATGAGCCTCTGGAGGCCGTCTGGCGTAGAGGACAGGGGTGTGATACTATGGGGCCAACTTAAGCAGACGAAAGGGCAGGCATGATTGACACCAGCGAACTGCGGCGTGGCTTGATGGTCAAGCTGGAAGGGCAGCTCTACCAGGTGGTGGAATACCAGCCCTTCCGCCATGCCCAGAGGGCCGCTATGGTCAGGGTCAAGCTCAAGAATATGCGCACCGGCCGCACTCAGGAGCGCACCCTGCAGCCGGGGGACAAGCTCTACCGCGCCGAGATGGAAATGAAGGCGGTGCAGTTCCTCTATCGGGAAGATGACCTCTGGTACTTCATGGACACTGCTAACTTCGAGCAGTTCCCCTTGGGCGCTGAGGTCTTGGGGGAAGCCTCGGGCTACCTCGCCGAGGGCCTTACCATGCAGCTCATGTTCTTCGAGGGACAGCCTCTGACGGTGGAGCTCCCCATCACTGTGGAGCTGAAGATAAAGGACACTGGCCCGGCCTTCAAAGGGGATACGGCTCAGTCTGGGACCAAGCCCGCCACCCTGGACACAGGGCTTATTATCAAGGTGCCCCTGTATATAAGCCAGGGCGAGATGGTCCGGGTGGATACGCGCACCGGCGAGTTCGTAGAGCGGGTAACTTAGGCCTGGTCTAAAGCGGGTGCTGCTTAACTTTAGACAGCATCCGAGTTTCTTCGCGGTAATTGACATAATGAGCAAGGCTCTAGTTTGAGGTCAAGCGGTTAGTTTGTTGACAGTCCAAGAGGAAAGGCAGCGGAAGTCCCTTTGGTCCAGGGAGACCTACTGGCATCTGCTGGTGCTCCTGGGGGTCATCGCCCTCAGTGTCTTCATTTTTATCAATCGGGAGAGCCTGGGCCGGCTGGAGACCTATAAGGACCTGGGCTATTTCGGCATCTTCCTTATAGACCTTCTGAGCTCTGCCAGCATCGTCATCCCCCTTCCGGGGGCCTTCGCCGTCTATTTGGGCGGCAGCTTCCTCAACCCCTTCATCGTGGCCCTGGTGGCGGGGGTGGCCGAGCCTCTGGGGGAGCTCACGGGGTACGCTGCGGGCTACGGCGGCCGCACCTTTATGGAGCGCAATGAGATGTATATCCGCCTGGAAGGGTGGATGCAGCGCCGGGGCTCCCTCACTATTTTCATCGTGTCGGTCATCCCCAACTTCCTCTTCGACATCGTTGGGTTCGCTGCTGGCGCGCTTCGCTTCCCGGTATGGAAGTTTCTGCTGGTGTGCTGGGCCGGCAAGACCATCAAGTCCCTGGGTTTCGCCCTCCTGGGCTACTACAGCCTGGACTTGCTCATTCAAATCTTCCGCATCTTCCCCTGGCTCGACCTGGTGAGCATCCCTGGGGTCGCTTAGGCCCTAAACTTCTGCTTTGGGGCCGATTATGTCTGCTCGAAGCCAGGCGTCTTTACAACTCCCAAGGCTTGTGCTAGGATTTCCACCAGCATGGAACGGGCGGTCAGCAGTAGAGGAAGTCCGTGCCCGTGGATATGATTAGCTTAATAGCAGCAGTATGAGCGTACGGATGTGCGCCTTTTTTGTCCTTAGAGGGAGATAAGAGTTGGCCCAAGGAATCCTGCTCCTGCGGCTCCTGGGGGCGGTGGCCTTCGGGTATGGCGGCTGGAGCCTGGGGCAGTTGCTGCTGGCCTATAACACCTGGTGGGCCCTGGCCCTGGCGGTGGTCATCGCCTTTCTGGGCTTCATCCTGACTCCCCTACTGGTCATGAGGTTCGTCCAGACGCTCCTCGCCCAGGCCCGGAGGGCCCCAGCCCGGGCCCTGTTCTCCGCCACCATTGGGCTGGTGGTGGGCCTGGTTATCGCCGCTCTATTGTCCCTTCCGCTGTCCATGCTCCCCGCTCCCTGGGGGCAGGTGCTGCCCTCGGTGGTGGCGGTTTTCTTCGGCGTCATGGGCACCGCCATTGTCATCTCCCGAGACCGGGAGCTTTTCAACCTTCTGCCCTCCCTGTTCGGCATCACCCCCCGGGAGGGGGCGGGGCAGTCCCAGCAAAACGGCGTCGTCATCTTGGACACCAGCGTCATCATCGATGGCCGCATCGCCGAGATAAGCCAGACGGGCTTCATCCCCGGCGCCTTGCTGGTGCCCGCCTTCGTCCTGGACGAGCTCCGCCACATCGCCGACTCCTCCGATATGGTGCGGCGCAACCGCGGCCGCCGCGGCCTGGAGGTGCTGGCCAAGCTGCAAAAGGAGGCGGACATCCCCGTCCAAATCATGGACATGGAGATGGACGAGGACCTGGAGACCGACGCCCGTCTGGTCCGGTTGGCCAAGGAGCTCCACTGTCCCATCGTGACCAATGACTTTAACCTCAACCGAGTGGCCGAGATTCAGGGGGTGCGGGTGCTCAACATCAATGAGTTGGCGAACGCCGTGAAGTCCGTGGTCATGCCCGGCGAGGAGATGGCGGTTCGGGTCATCCAGGAGGGCAAGGAGGCGGGCCAGGGTGTGGGCTTCCTGGATGACGGCACCATGGTGGTGGTGGAGGGCGGCCGCCGCTTCCTCAACGCCCGGCTGGAGGTGGTGGTGACCCGGGTGCTTCAGACCGCCGCCGGCCGCATGATTTTCGCCTATCCCAAGGGAGGGGCCTAACCGCAGCGATGCCTTCGCCTGAAGCGCGCCCGGGGGTGGAAGTCGGGGCCATCATCGTGGCGGCAGGGCAGGGCACGCGCCTGGGGGGAGCGGACAAGGCCTTCCTGCCCCTGAAGGGCGAGCCTCTCTTGGCCTACTCCGCCACCGTCTTCCAGCGCTCCACTCTGGTGGATGTCATGGTCCTGGTCCTGCAAGAGGCTGCGGTGGCTCGGGGTCGCGCCCTAGCCCGCGAGCGGGGCTGGTGGAAGGTGAGGGCCGTCTGCCCCGGAGGTGAGCGCCGCCAGGACTCCGTTCGGGCCGGGCTTTTGGCCCTGGGGCCTTCCCGCTGGGTCATCGTCCATGATGGCGCCCGTCCTCTGGTGGGGGAGGCGCTCATTGGGGCGGGCCTGAAGGCGGCCAAGGGGACCGGAGCCGCGGCCGCCGCCCTGCCCGTGACGGACACCATCAAGGTGGTGGACGCGCGAGGGCTGGTGCGGCGCACCCCCCCGCGCCAGGGCCTCTGGGCGGCCCAGACACCGCAAGTTTTCCGCTATGCTCTCCTCCAGCAGGCCTTTGAGCGGGCCGCTGACGGCGCCTCTGCTGATGTCACCGACGAGGCCATGCTCCTGGAGCGATGGGGTCACCGGGTGCGTGTCTTCCTCGGAGCGCCCGACAACATCAAGATAACCACCCCGGGGGACCTGGCCCTAGCGGAGTTCCTCCTCTCCCGGAGGGATGGATGAAGCTCCGGGTGGGCATCGGCATAGATTTCCACCGCTTCCAGGAGGGCCGTCCTCTGGTGCTAGGGGGCATGGTGGTCCCCCACGAGGACGGCCTCGGGGGGCATAGCGACGCCGATGTGCTCCTCCATGCCGTCATGGATGCCCTCCTGGGGGCGGCGGGCCTGCCGGACATCGGGGTGCAATTTCCCAATAGCGATGTGCGCTATCTGGACGTCTCCAGTCTGGCGTTGCTGGGCCGGGTGAAAGACCTGGTGTCCGCGGGCGGTTGGCATATCGGCAACATTGATGCTACCATTATCGCCGAGAGGCCCCATCTCGCCTCCTACATCCCCGCCATGAAGCAAGTCATCGCCCAGGCCCTGGGGCTGGCCCCGGAGGAGGTGGGGGTTAAGGCCACCACCGCCGAGGGCGTGGGTGTCCTGGGCCGGGGCGAGGGCATGGCCGCCTGGGCTGTGGTCCTCCTGCAAAAAGGAGTCCCCAAGAGTGAAAATTTATAGCACCCTGAGCGGACGCAAAGAGGAGTTCAGCCCCCACGACCCGGTGCGGATGTATGTCTGCGGGGTGACCCCTTACGACGATTCCCACTTCGGACATGCCTTGTCCTACATCGTCTTCGACGCCGTCCGCCGCTATCTAGAGTTCCGGGATTACCGAGTGCGGCATGTGCAGAACTTCACTGATATCGACGACAAAATCATCGGGCGGGCCAAGGTGCGGGGCGTGCCCGTGAAGGAGTTGGTGGACGGGCTGATTGCAGACTACTTCAAGGACATGGACTCCCTCAACATCCTGAGGGCCCATGTCTACCCCCGGGTCACCGAGGAGATGCCCCAGATTATCGACATGGTGCGGGGCCTGGTGGACAAAGGCTATGCCTATCAGTTGGGCGGCGACATCTACTTCCGGGTGCGGAGCCGCCCCGACTACGGGAAGCTGAGCCGCCGCAAGCTTGAGGAGATGTCGGCGGGGGCGCGCCTGGAGGTGGATTTGGCCAAAGAGCACCCCATGGACTTCGCTCTGTGGAAGGCGGCCAAGCCCGGAGAGCCTTCCTGGGAGTCGCCCTGGGGCCTGGGGCGGCCCGGCTGGCATATCGAGTGCAGCGCCATGTCCCTCCGGTATCTGGGAGACGCCCTGGACATCCACGGCGGGGGCCAGGACCTCATCTTCCCCCATCATGAGAACGAGATTGCCCAGTCCGAGGCCTTCACGGGCCAGGCCCCCCTAGTCCGCTATTGGATGCACAACGGCCTGGTGCAGCTGGGCGAGGCGAAGATGAGCAAATCCCTGGGCAACCTGGTGACGGTCCGGGAGGCCCGGGCCCGCTATTCCTCCGATGCCATCCGTCTTTTTGTGCTCTCCTCCCACTACCGCCGTCCCCTCACCTACAGCGAGGAAGGGCTGCAGTCCATGGAGCGGGGGGCAGAGCGTTTGCGCCTAGCCCTGCGGCCCAGTCCGGCGGGAGGGGCCGCCATAGAGGTGGGGGAGCACCGCCAGCGCTTCATCGAGGCCATGGACGATGACTTCAACACCCCCCAGGCGGTGGCTGTCCTCTTTGAGCTGGCCCGGGAGATAAACCGCGGCCGGGAGGAGGGCCTGGGGCTGACGGCGGCCCTGGGAGACTTGCGGGAGTTGGGCGGCGTCCTGGGGCTGACCTTTGAGAAGGTGAAGGGGGCTTTGCAGGTGGCCCCATTCCGCGAGTTGCTGGACGAGACTCTGAAAGCGCTTGCTGTCAGCGAGCCCTTTGTCGGGGAGGCAGCCGAGGTGGCGCTGATGGCGAAAAACTCGAGCCCAGATGAATGTATTTTAGAGCTGATTGAGCTGCGAAAACGGCTCCGGGCCGCCCGGCAGTGGGCCCTGGCGGACCGCATCCGCGCTGGCCTGGGGGAGCTGGGGGTATCCCTGGAGGATACCCCTCAGGGGACAGTATGGCGGCGGGCGACTTGAGGGGCAGCTTAGGCAAGATGATATATATCCTTGGGTATCTTTGTGATTAAATTCCTAAAGTAAAAGCCCTTGATTAGCCAAAAGTGTTATGTTAGCGTGAAGTCATAAACAGCGGGCTTGCTGCCCGGTCTCAGGGGTGGTGGGGATGAGGAATTGTATTATGAGACCGGGCGCTTTTTGGGCTTTTTAGGGCGGAAAATTAGATTGGATAGAGGCGGCGCGGGGGACAGGGGGATAAAAACCTTCAGCGCGCACACGAGAAGCAGCCGCTGAAGGTCTTTCTTTTTTTCGGCCGGCTGGACTTGAATCTTGAGAAAGGAGGTGACGCTTCCGGAGCCTGAAGGAAGGGTGTGGCGCCGCGGCAAGGTCACGGCACCCCCCAAGCTGTGAGACTCCATCCGCTAGGCAGGGTGGGGTGGATGAAGCGGACCATGAACGGGTGTGGATTCTTTATCATCCAAATCCAAAACGGAGGCTTAAATGGCAACGCAAGCGGAAGTCAAATGGGCCTTAAAGCGGCCCCGGTTCTTTCCGGGCTATTGGCAAGTCATCATGGGGTCCATCAACGCCTTTATCGGCTATGGAGCCTACATGTACTCCTGGGGCGTCATCTCCTCGGAGATCATCCGCGCGGAGAAGCTGAGCCGGGCGGACCTGGCCTTCGGCACGGCCTTGGGCCGGCTGGAGGGGGGTCTGGAGGCGGCCCCGGCGGGGTATATGATTGACACCTGGGGCCCCAAGTGGATGTCCGTCCTCGGGTTCTTCACTGCCGGCGTCGGCTATATCCTCCTGGGCCTGTGGCTGGTGAAGGCGGCCTGGTGGATGTGGCTCACCTACGGCTTCCTGGTGACCTTGGCTATGAACTGGGCCCTTTACACCAGCAGCAACAAAATCATCGGCTGGTACTTCATCAAGCGGCGGGGCATGTGGATGGCCCTGCAGACCCTGGGGGCGGCCTTCGGCGGGATGATAATGTCCCCCGCGGTGGCGGCCGTCATCACCAGGAGCAGCTGGAACACCGCGGCCATCATCACCGGCGTCATGTGCTTCGTGGGCGGCGCTCTGGCGGCCTTCATCTACAGCAACAAGCCGCCGCAGGCCTACGGGCTGCTGCCGGACAACGCCAAGCTGCCCCATGAGCGGACAAAAGAAGAACTGGAGGCGGCCAAGGCCAAAGGCGCCACCAAGGTCATGACCGCGGACGACTTCCTACCGGACCTGGGCATCTTGGATGCCATCAAGACCCGGGCCTTCTGGTCCCTGGTGTGGGCGGGGGCCTTCGGCGGGTTCTACGCCTTCACCTTCCCCCTGTTCCTCACGGACCACATCCGGGGTCTGGGCTTCAGCCTGCAGGAGTCGGCCACCTACTTCGCCCTGTATTTCCCCATGACGGTGTTGGGTCGGCTCATCGTGGCAGGCTTTGCGGACCGCTATAACCCCAAGTGGTTCTCTGCCTTCGCCTATATTGGGATAGGGCTGGGGGTGCTCATGGTGGCCTACGCCACCAAGGAGCGGTCGTGGATGCTCTGGGCCTATGCGCCCGTCTACGGCATCCCCATGGGGATGTCCCCCTCGGTGGGCAACCACCTCAACGCCACCTGGTTCGGGCGCAAGTGGCTCATGACCATCCCGGGCATCCGCACCCTTATTGACACCCCCGTCGTCTTCGCCGGGACCATGGCGGTGGGCCTGATAGCTGACTCCAGCGGCGGCAGCTATGTTACCTCCTTCACCATCCTGGGCATCAGCTGCCTCATCGCTGGCTTTGGCCTCCAGCTCATCGGGACCCAGCCCAAGGCCATGCAGGAGGCTCGCCTCAAGGCCAGGGAGTTCGGCATCCGCATGCAGGGGTAAGCTTCCGCGTCCGGGACAACTGAATAAGGCAAAAGGGGCCTCCCCCCAAGGCGGCCCCTTACTTTTCCCGCTCCCTTGGGGTAGAATGTCCCCAAAATCAGAAAGGCCCAGCCCTTTGACCCCCATCCGCCGCCAGTACCTGCGCATCAAGAAACAGTATCCCCAGGCCCTGGTGCTCTTCCGCCTAGGGGACTTCTATGAGACCTTCGATGACGACGCCCGGGTCCTGGCCCGGGAGCTGGAGATAACCCTCACCAGCCGTGAGATGGGCAAAGGCCAACGGGTGCCCATGGCGGGCATCCCCCATCATGCCCTGGACAGCTACCTGCCCCGCCTCATCTCCCGTGGCTACAGGGTAGCCCTGTGCGAGCAGCTTTCCCCCCCGGGCCGGGGCCTGGTGGAGCGGGAGGTGGTCCGGGTCATTACCCCGGGGACGGTGCTGGAACCACACCTGCTCACGCCCAAGGCCAACAACTATCTGGGGGCGCTGGTGGTGGAGGGCCAGGAGGCGGGCCTGGCCCATGTGGATGTCTCCACCGGCGAGTTCGCCACGGCCCAACTGGAAGCCTCGGCGCTGGGGGGGGAGCTGGCCCGCCTGGGCCCCGCCGAGCTCCTGGCCCCCGCCGGATGGGAGCCGGAGGGCCTGGCCTCCTTCGGCACCCTCACCCGCCGCAGCCCTGAGGATTTCCGCCTCGATGAGGCCCGTCGGGCCCTCCTGGGCCACTTCCGGGTTGCCACCCTCGAAGGCTTCGGGTGCGCTCATCTGCCCCTGGCAGTGCGGGCCGCCGGGGCCATCATGGCCTACCTCCAGGAGAGCCAGAAGGGCGCCCTGTCACAGGTGACGGGCCTGGCGACTTACTCTCCTGTCTCCTATATGAGTCTGGATCCACAGACACGCCGCAACCTGGAGCTTTTTCAGGGGGGGCGCCACGGGGAATCCTCCACCTCCCTCCTGGCCGTCCTGGACCTCTCCCAGACCCCCATGGGGGGTCGGTTGCTGCGGCGGTGGCTGGGCCAGCCCCTGCTGGACCTGGAGGGGCTGGAACGTCGGCTGGAGGCTGTGGCGGCCCTCCACGGGGACCTGGCGCGGCGGACCAGGCTCGTCGGCCTCCTGGGCCAGGCCTCGGACCTGGAGCGGCTGGCCAACCGGGCCCGGTCGGCCTGGGCCAGCCCCCGGGAGCTGGCGGCCTTGGGTCGCACCCTGGAGCTGGTGCCCCTAGTTCACGGGTTGCTGGATGTCCCCGCCCTGGCGGGGCTGGCCCAGGGCCTGGAGCCTTGCCCCGACCTGGTGGAGCTCCTGGGCCGGGCCTTGCCTGAAACTCCGCCCCCCAGCCTGGAGGCGGGGGGTGCCATCCGTGAGGGGTTCTCCCCGGAGTTGGACCGGCTGCGGGCTATGGCCCGCGAGGCCCGGCAGTATCTGGCCGGCCTGGAGAGCGCCGAGCGGGCCCGCACCGGCATCAAGTCCCTCAAAGTTGGCTATAACAAGGTCTTCGGCTACTACATCGAGGTGAGCCATCCCCATCGGTCCCAGGTGCCCGCGGACTACATTCGCAAGCAGACCCTGGTGGGGGCAGAGCGTTTCTACACCCCCGAGCTCAAGGAGCACGAGGCCCTGGTGCTGGGGGCCCAGGAGCAGCTCCTGGAGCTGGAGCGGGCCATCTTCCGCCAGCTATGCGCCCAGGTGGGGGCCCAGGGGGACCGGCTTCTCCGCACGGCGTCGCTTTTGGCCCAGGTGGATGTCCTGGCTGCCCTGGCGGAGGCGGCAGCCCGCTATGGCTACTGCCGCCCCAGGCTGAACGGCGGGGAGGCCATGGTCATCAAGAACGGGCGTCACCCGGTGGTGGAGCGCTTTCTGGCAGGGGAGGCCTTTGTCCCCAATGACACCTATCTCGCCAACAGCGACTGCCAACTGGCCATCCTAACCGGGCCCAACATGTCCGGCAAGTCCACCTACCTTAGGCAGGTGGCCCTCATCGCGCTCATGGCCCAGATTGGCTCTTTCGTCCCCGCCGAGAGCGCCGAGCTGGGGCTGGTGGACCGCATCTTCACCCGGGTGGGGGCCCAGGAGGACCTGGCCGCGGGGCAGTCTACCTTCATGGTGGAGATGGTGGAGACGGCGGCCATTTTACATAACGCCACGCCCCGCTCCCTTATCATCCTGGACGAGATTGGCCGGGGCACCAGCACCTACGACGGCATCTCCATTGCCCGCGCGGTGGCGGAGCATATCCACAACCATGCGCGGCTGGGGGCCAAGACCCTCTTTGCCACCCACTACCACGAGCTCACGGCTCTCTCCAACTACCTGCCCCGGGCTCGGAACTTCCAGGTGGCGGTGGCCGAGGAGGCGGGGCGAGTGGTCTTCTTACGCCGGGTTATCCCCGGTGGCGCCGATAAATCCTACGGCATCCATGTGGCCCAGCTGGCAGGGCTGCCCCAGGCGGTGCTGGGCCGCGCCCGGGAGGTGCTGGCGGAGCTGGAGGCCAAGGCCCAAGGGCCAGGCTCCCCACGGGCTACCGGCCGCGGCGGAAGGTCGGCCCCGCTGCAGCTGCCCCTGGCGGTAGAGCAGGATGCCCTGCTCTTAGAGATGGCCGCAGAGCTGGCCGCTCTGGAGGTAGACTCCATGACACCTCTTCAGGCTATTACCAAGCTCTATGAGCTCAAGCGGCGGGCGTCGCGGCCAAGCGCAAGCTGAGGACTCCCCCCGCGCCCATAGCAGCCTTGGCAAGCTGGAACCCACGTGAATTGCTGCGCTTGACGCCCTAGGGATAGCTATGCTAAACTCTACTTTTGCCAAGACGAATTGGGTTTGGTGCTATTATATAAGGTGAGAACCCAGCAGACCATAGGCCTCAGCCACCCTGACAGGGAAAAAGGGGGCGGGGGCTTTGTTTTGCTGCCCAGGGGCCTTTGAGTAAGTGGGAAAGGAGACTTTATGCCAGCAGTTGCAATAAAGCTCTTTCGGGATCCTGATATAGCCAAGAAGGTGATGCAGGATTTGGGCGCCCGAGGCTACAAGGCTCAGGAGATTGCCTCCGTGGGCCGTGGTAGTCACGAAAAGGGGGCGGTCCACGTGAAAGTCCCGGAGATGGGAGATATTGTGGCCACGGGCGTGGCGGCAGCCGCCATCAAGGAAGCAGGAGCCAAGCCATCCAAAGAGGCGCTTTTGGCGGCCCTGGCCAAGGCCTGGGGGGTCTCCCCGGACTCCATCACCTACTATGAACTGGGTCTCTCCATGGGGGGCACGGTGGTCAGCGTCCACACCGAGGAGCCCCGCCTGGCCCAGGCCCAGGAGGTGTTGCGCCAGGGCGACCAGGCTGCCGTCCAGCGCACCGTTCCCTGGAGCAATTCCCCGGGCTTCAAACAGGCCAAGCGCATGCTCAAGACCGACCCCCGGGACGCCGAGATGTCCGGCGACTGGCGCAAATACTAGCTTAGCTAAGAAGGGCTATTTTATTCTCTAGCCACCCGAGTCAAAAACAGGGGGAGTTAGATATGTCCAAATTCATCGCCACCTCCGCCATCCGGGGCGCCCACGGTGTCGTCAAGGATGCGGAGGAGCTGCTGGCCCAGACCATCGCTGAGAAGGGCGAGAATACCAAGATAGGCTTCCCCAACACCGCCTACTGGCTGCCGGTGATTTACGGACTCACCGGCCACAAGGTGGAGACCCTCAAGGACCTGAAGTGGCCCTTGGAGTACGCCCGCAGCCTGCTTCCCCCTGTCCCCAAGGAGAAGCTGTGGTTGCCCTACCTGGGCGAGACCCTGGATAGTGGCACCGCCACCCTCTTCGCCGAGGAGGCCATCGAGGGCTTGCGCTTCATCCGGAGCGAGCAGCCGGAGAAGCGCAACGGCTTCGTCTGCAACGGCCCCATCGACGACGTGCAGATGCGCTCCTGGGGCATCCAGATGGTGGACGGGCGCATGCCCGGGTTCGCCGCCATCGTCGGCGCCGCCAAGAGCAACGAAGTGGCGGTGAAAATCGTTCGGGAGCTCCAGTCCAAGGGTCTCCTGGTCTTCCTCTCCGGCAATGTGAAGGGCCGCTCCATCATCGACCAGCTCTTGGAGTCCGGCATTGAGCTGGGCTATGCCACCTTCACGGTGCCCTTCGGGACGGACACTATCTCCGCCATCTACGCCCTGGGCTACGCCACCCGCGCCGCCTTCTCCTTCGGCGGCTTCACCCCAGGTAACGCCCGGGATGTGCTCCTCTACAATAAGTTCCGCTGCTTCGCCTTCGCCCTGGCCCTGGGCCAGGTGGACGACCTCAAGTACGCCACCGCCGCCGGAGCCATCACCTACGGCTTCCCCGTCATCGCCGACACCCTCATCCCCAATGTGCTGCCGGTGGGCATCACCCGCTACGAGCATGTGGTGAGCCTGCCCTTCGACGACATCGCCGGCAAGGACGACCTGGAGCGGGCCGAGCGCCTGGTCCAACGCTGCATCGAAATCCGCGGCGTCAAGGTCAAGGTCAAGAAAATCAACATCCCGGTAGCTTACGGCCCGGCCTTCGAGGGCGAAGTGGTGCGCAAGGCCAACCTCTCCCACGAGTTCGGCGGCAAGGGCGGCATGTGCTTTGAGCTTCTCCAGATGAAGGACATGGATGAGGTGCAGGATGGCAAGATTGAGGTGGTAGGCCCCGATGTGGACACCTTGCCCTTGGGCAACCATCCCCTGGCTATCACCGTGAGCGTGGCCGGCCGCAAGATGCAGAAAGACTTCGAGCCGGTGCTGGAGCGGCAAATTCACCACTTCGTCAACGGCGCCGAGGGCATCCAGCACATGGGCCAGCGGGACATCACCTGGATTCGCTTCAACAAGGACTCGGTGGCCAAGGGCTTCCGCATCAAGAACCTGGGGGATATCCTCCACGCCAAGCTCCAGGATGACTTCGGGGCCATCGTGGACAAGGTCCAGGTGACACTCTACACCGAGAAGGGCAAGGTGGCCGAGCTCCTGGCCAAAGCTCGGGAGATATACTCCGAGCGCAATGTTCGGGCTGCGGGCCTCACCGATGAGTCCGTGGACACCTACTACTCCTGCACCCTGTGCCAGTCCTTCGCCCCCACCCATGTCTGTGTTATTAACCCGGAGCGGGTGGGCCTCTGCGGCGCCTACAACTGGCTGGACTGCCGAGCCTCCTTTGAAATCAATCCTCGGGGCCCCAACCAGCCGGTGCCTAAAGGCGCCCAGGTTGACACCAACAAAGGGGAGTGGGATAACGTCAACAAGTTCGTCTTTGACAACACCCAGATGACCCACAAGCGGATGACCCTCTACTCCCTCATGGATGCCCCCATGACCACCTGCGGCTGCTGCGAATGCGTCATGGTCCTCATCCCCGAGGCCAACGGCGTCATGATTGTCTCTCGCGATGACTACAGCATGACCCCCTGCGGCATGACCTTCACCTCCCTCATGGGGATGGTGGGCGGCGGCCAGCAGACCCCGGGCATGATGGGACACGGGAAGTACTATATCACCAGCAAGAAGTTCATCCCCGCTGAGGGCGGGCTGCGCCGCGTGGTCTGGATGTCCTCCAACCTCAAAGAGGAGCTGACGGAGGACCTTAAGGCCGTCTGCGAGCGACTGGGCGAGCCCGACCTTCTGGACAAAATCGCCGATGAGAAGGTGGCCACCACTGTAGAAGAGCTTATGCCTTTCCTGGAGACCAAAGGACATCCTGCCCTGACTATGCCGCCCCTGCTCTAAGAAGGTTGCTGCTGATGGCTCTGGACCAGGGCCATTATCACCACGCTTAGAGGTTGGGCAACTACGCTTTGAGGAGTCATAATGCCTAAAGTCGAGGTTCCCCTAGAGAAATGGTCGGGCAAGGTCAGGGAGGTTACCCTGGGCGGCAGCGGGGGCCGGAAGGGCCTGACCGTGGGTGGCGAAGCTACCCTCCCTTTCCTTTCCTTCGAGGGGGCCATGCCGCACCCCCCGTCGGTGGCCATTGAGGTCTCTGATACCCCCGCCAGCGAGTGGGCCGCGCCTCTCCGCCAGGCCTGGGGGGATGCCCTCGAAGACCCCGGCGCCTGGGCCAAGAAGGCGGCGGAGCTTGGGGCGGACCTCATCGTCCTCAGACTGAACTCGGCCCATCCCGAGCAGGGCAACACCGGCCCCGAGCAGGCTAAGGCCGCGGCTGAGAAGGTGCTCGCCGCGGTGAACCTGCCCGTCGTCGTGCTGGGGCCCGAGGTGCCCGAGAAGGACAACGAGGTGCTCATGGCGGTGAGCGACCTGGCAGCGGGTCAGCGCATCGGCCTGGGCTACTGCATGGAGAAGAACTACCGCACCATCGCCGCCTCCTGCATCGCCAACAACCATGTGGCCCTGGCCAAGACCCCCATCGACCTCAACCTGGCCAAGCAGCTCAACATCCTCATCTCCGATGTGGGCCTTTCCGCTGACTCCATCATCATGGACCCCACCACCGGCGCTCTGGGCTACGGCCTGGAGTACACCTACTCCGTCATGGAGCGGCTGCGCCTGGCGGCCCTGGTGGGAGACAAGATGACGGCCATGCCAATGTTCTGCACCGTGGGCGAGGAGTCCTGGCGGCAGAAGGAGTCCAAGTTCGCTGAAGGCGTCCCCCCGACCTGGGGTCAGCATGACCGCCGCTCCCTGGTCTGGGAGCAGATAACCGCCCTAGCCCTGATTAACGCTGGCGCCGACATCGTCGTCCTGCGCCACCCTAAGACTGTGGATGCGGTCAAGGCCGCCATCCGCAAACTCGCAGGCTGAGGGGCAACCGGGAAAGGAGAAGGCTCCCATGGCATTATCCGGCATTGAGATTTATAAGCATCTCCCCAAGACCAACTGCAAGGATTGTGGCTTCCCCACCTGTCTGGCCTTCGCCATGAAGCTGTCCCAGAAGTCGGTGGAGCTCTCCGCCTGCCCCCATGTCTCTGAAGCGGGCAAGACCGCCCTGGAGGCCGCCTCCCGTCCTCCTATCCGCCTGGTGACCTTGGGCGGCGGTGAGAAGAAAATCGCTGTGGGCAACGAGGTGGTCCTCTTTCGCCACGAGAAGACCTTCTACCATCCCCCCGGCCTGGTGGTCCGGGTAAAAGACACCCAGAGCCTCGCGGAGGTGGAGAAGCTGGTGGCTGCCGCGGCGGGCTATACCGTGGAGCGGGTGGGCATCCATATGGGCTTGGACGGCTTCGCCATCGAGAACGCCAGCGGCAACGGGGCCGCCTTCCTCAAGTGTGTGGATGCGGTGGCCGCCAAGACCACCCTGCCCCTGGTGCTCATGTCCAGCGACCCCGCGGCATTGGAGGGGGCCCTGGCCAAGTATGCGGACCGCAAGCCCCTCATCTACGCCGCCAACAAGGACAACGTGGCCGCCGTGGCGGCCCTGGCCGCCAAGCATAAGTGCCCCGTGGCCGTGGTGAGCAGAGATGGCCTGGACCAGCTTTCTGACCTCACCGAGGCCGTGAACAAGGCTGGGGTAGAGGACATCGTCCTGGACCCCGGCGCCCGGGACTTCGGCGGCACCCTCCGTTCCCTCACCCAGCTGCGGCGTCTAGCCCTGAAGAAGAACTTTCGCCCCCTGGGCTATCCCGTCATCACCTTCCCCGGGGACAGCGCCTCCTCGCCGGAGGAGGAGACCCTTCTGGCCAGCCAGCATGTGGCCAAATACGGGGGCATCGTGGTCCTGAACCAGTTCGACCCCAGCCTGGTCTATCCCCTGCTCACCATGCGGCTCAACATCTACACCGACCCCCAGAAGCCCATCCAGGTTCAGCCGGGGGTGTACCAGGTGGGCACGCCCAAGAACAGCAGCCCGCTCTTGATTTCCACCAACTTCTCCCTCACTTACTTCGCCATCGCCGGCGAGACCGAGTCCAGTGGCTATCCGGCCTGGCTCCTCATCGTGGACACCGAGGGGCAGTCGGTGCTCACCGCTTGGGCCGCGGGCAAGTTCGACGCCGATAAAATCGCCAAGTCGGTGAAGCAGTTCGATATGGCCAGCAAGTTGGCCCACCGCAGCCTGGTGCTCCCCGGCCATGTGGCCGTGCTGCGCGGCGAACTGGAGGAAGCGCTGCCGGATTGGAAAATCATGGTCGGCCCCCGGGAGGCCGTGGACATCGGCGGCTTCCTGAAGAGGAGCTGGTCTTAAGGCTACTTTCCATCGGCTGAACGGTTGCAAAGGGGGATGTTCTTTGGTTAGGCGCACCTGCCCGGGGGACATCCCCTGGCTCTTCTCTACGGCTGGCCACCATAGTTAAGGAACAGGTTTTGTCCTCCCAGAAGCCGCTGCATCAGGTCGTCTTCGCCCCGGAGGGCCGCACGGTCCGGGTCCCTCATGATACCCTTCTGGTGGACGCGGCCGCCCAAGCGGGCCTCTTCATCGACATCCCCTGCGGCGGCCAGGGCCGCTGCGGCCGCTGCCAGGTCAAGGTGGAGGAGGGTCTGACCACCCACGGGGAGAGCCCCTACCTCTCCCGCCAGCAGATGGCGGAGGGCTGGGTCCTTTCCTGCGTCTGCCGGGTGGCCAGCGACCTCAAGGTAACCGTCCCCCCCAAGCGGGAGCGGGAGCGGGCGGTCACTACCGCCAGCCGCAAGGCCGCGGCCCCTCCCCTGGACTGGCCCGTCTCCCCGGGCATCCACCGCTTCTCCGTGGAGCTTTCGCCCCCCAGCCTAGAGGATCCCACCACGGACCTGGAGCGCCTCACCGTCGCCCTGACCCGCAGGGGCGGCTTCTCCAGTTTGGAAGTCCCCCTTCCCATCGTGCAGCAGCTACCCGTGACCCTGCGCCGCGGAGACTGGAGGGTGAACGCCGTGGTGGAACAGGGGCCCACCCCGGAGCGGGCGCGCCTTTTAGCTCTGCACCCGGGCCACGAGCCCTGCCCCCTCTGGGGCCTGGCCGTGGACATCGGCACCACCAATGTGGTGGCCTTCCTGGTGGATTTGGAGAGCGGCAAAATCCTGGGCCAGGCCTCCTCCCTCAACCGCCAGGTGGCCCGAGGCGAGGATGTTATCTCCCGCATCATCTACAGCCTCAAGGGCGACGGCTTGGCGGTGCTCCAGCGCCTGGTGATGGAGACCATAACGTCCCTGATAGCGGAGCTCACCGCCCCTCGCCCGGCCGACAGCGCCCATATCCACTCCGTGGTGGTGGCGGCCAACACCACCATGTCCCACCTCTTCCTGGGCATCACCCCGCGCCACATCCGGGAGGAGCCTTATGTGCCGGTCACCAACCGCTACCCCGTGGTGCGGGCCGGGGAGCTGGGGCTGCCCCTCAATCCCAATGCGGCCATCTACACCATCCCCAGCATCGCCGCCTATGTGGGGGGCGACATCACCTCCGGGGCCTTGACCTCAGGCATCTACAAAACCCCGGCCCTCACCCTCTTCATGGATGTGGGCACCAACGGTGAGATTGTCCTGGGCAACGCCGACTGGCTCATGACCGACGCCTGCTCCGCCGGCCCCGCCTTCGAGGGGGCGGGCATTCGCTGCGGCATGCGGGCCATCCCCGGGGCCATCGAGGACATCACCATCTCCTCCAAGACCCTGGAGCCCACCATCCGCACTATCGGCGACGAGCCGCCCCAGGGCATCTGCGGCTCCGGCATGATTTCGGCCCTCTCGGAGATGCTCATTACCGGGGTGATTAGCCGCTCCGGGCGCCTCAATGTGGACTCCATGGGCCAGCGCATGGGGGAACGTTCCCGGGTGCGCCGGGGGGACCACGGCCCGGAGTATGTCTTCGTCTGGGCCCAGGACTCGGGCACGGGCAAGGACATCTCCTTCTCCGAGGTGGACATCGATAACCTTATCCGGGCCAAGGGGGCTATCTACGCTGGCATCGAGGTCATGCTGAAGTCCGCGGGCATCACCCACGACATGATAGAGCAGGTGCTCATCGGCGGCGCCTTCGGCCAGCACATCAATATCGAGGATGCTATCCAGATTGGGCTGTTGCCGGACCTGCCCTGGGAGCGGTTTAAGTACTTGGGCAACACCTCCTTGTCCGGGGCCTATAATGTGCTCCTCTCCCGGGAGGCCCGGGCCAAGGCGGAGGAGGTGGCGGGCAAGATGACCTATCTGGAGCTCATCGCCGACAACTCCTTCATGAACGAGTTCACCGCCGCCTTGTTCCTGCCTCATACGGAAATAGACAAGTTCCCCTCGGTGAAGGTATTATTAGAACAGGGGAGCCAGTAGGCCCCCGAAATTAGCGGCGAGGTGACGCCATGGGTAAGACTATAGCCATTGCCGGCAAGGGGGGCACGGGTAAGACCACCGTGGCTGCCCTTATCATCAAGCTGCTCGC
Organism: Chloroflexota bacterium; assembly: GCA_016210205.1. Classification (GTDB taxonomy): domain Bacteria; phylum Chloroflexota; class Dehalococcoidia; order JACQUO01; family JACQUO01; genus JACQUO01. The sequence goes on along the minus strand of JACQUO010000015.1, from coordinate 11,502 downwards.
AGAGCGGGGGAGCGTCCTGGCCATCGACGGCGACCCGGCCACCAACCTGAACCTGGCCCTGGGCCTGCCCCTTTCCGCCACCGTGGGCCAGGTGCGGGAGGAGATGACCGTCGAGGTCAAGTCGGGGCGCTACGATGTGGCGATGCCCAAGCCCCTCTATCTGGAGATGAAGGTCAACGAGGCCCTGGTGGAAGGCGACCGCATCGACCTCCTGGCCATGGGCCGCCCCGAGGGCCCGGGCTGCTACTGCGCCGCCAACAACATGCTGCGGGTGGCCATCGACAAGCTGGCCCGGGGCTACGATTATGTGGTCATCGACAACGAGGCGGGGATGGAGCACATCTCCCGCCAGACCACCCAGGATGTGGACATCCTGCTGGTGATTTCCGACCCCACCATCAGGGGCATCACCACCGCCGTCCGCATGAAAGACCTCATCGGGGAAATTCGCACCCGGGTGGGGCGCATCGCCCTGGTGGTGAACCGGGTCAACGGCGGCCTCTCGCCGGAGCTGGAGAGGGCCATCCGCGAGGGCGGGCTGGAGCTATTGGCCTGCCTGCCCCTGGACCCGGCCCTGGCGGAGCTGGAGACCCATCAGGCCAAGGTGGCCGACCTGCCTCCCGATTCTCCGGCGCGCTGCGGCGTGCAGAAGGTGGCCCAGGGCCTGGGCCTGCTTTAGCAGCCGGTCTCCGGGTTTTCCAATATAAACCGAGGAGGAGTTATGCTGGTCATTGGAGAGTGCATCCATGTCATCTCCGCCGGGGTGAAGGCGGCCATCGGGGACAAGAATAAGAAATACCTCCAGGAGCTGGCCCTGCGCCAGGTGGAGAAGGGCGCGGACATCATCGACCTGAACATCGGGCCCCAGAAGAAGGCTGGGGTGGAGGTCATGACCTGGATGGTGGAGGCCATCCAGGAGGTGACCGATGCCCGTCTCTCCCTGGACACCACCAACGCCGCCGCCATCGAGGCTGGCCTCAAGGTGGTCAAGCGCAAGCCCATCATCAACAGCACCGATGCCACCCCCGCCCGGCTGGAGGCCCTCATGCCCCTGGCGGGCAAATATAAGGCCAGCATCATCGCCCTCACCCTGGCGGCCACTGGCCTCCCCACCACCGCCGACGCTCGCATCCAGCTGGCGGCGGAGGTGATTCTGCCCGCCGCCGCCGAATACGGCGTCCCCCCCCAGGACATCTTCCTGGACCCCCTGGTGCTCACGGTCAACGGCAACCAGGACCAGGCCCAGGAGACCGTGAACGCCGCCCGCTTCTTCAAGCAGATGGCGGACCCGCCCCCCCTGACCACCTGCGGCCTCTCCAATGTCTCCAACTCCTGCCCCAAGGAGGGGCGTCCCCTCCTCAACCGCATCTTCCTGGTGATGATGATGGGCGCGGGGATAGATTCGGCCATCATCGACCCCCTGGACGACGAGATTATGGCGGCCAAGCGCATCGTGGAGGGCCGGCAGGCCAAGGACGCCGTGGGCCGGCTCTACCTGGCCCTGGCGGACTGCTATGCCGCCGGCGAGCAGTTCGACACCTCCGGGGTGGATAAGGGCATCCCGGAGCTGGCGGACATCGCCAAGACCATCGATGTGCTCCAGAACAAGTGGATATACGCCCACTCCTACCTGAAGCTGTAGTGCCTGGGTCATCAAAGCCCGCGTTCTCCTGAGGGCAAGGCGAGACCCTTCGCTGCGCTCAGGGTGACATAGAGCGGGGAGCCCAGAGGGGCCTGGCCCCTCTGGCGGGGGTCTTTGAGCCTGCCCTGAGCGAAGCAGGGGTGCAGGGCCTGCCCTGCCGGAGGTCTGGGGGCGTCCCCCAGGCCCCTTTTCCTCCCCCCTTCCTGCCAGGAAGGGGGTTAGGGGGATGGTCGCAGGGGCTCTCAGCACCTCCTGTCATTCTGAGTCCGCTCGCGGCGGACGAAGAATCTGGGTCGCTGGGCGAACTCACACGACCAAGACTAAGAGCCTAGCACAGGGCGGGGCTATAGCCCCGCCCTGTGCTATTGGACTCAGAGCCGAAGGAAAACCCGAACTTTGTTATTGTTCCTCTAAATTAGGGAATTGCTTGTCTAATTCTTGGATTTGCTGTTGCCACTGCTCATCCGGCAAGTCAGGCAAAGACTCAAAGTACTCAACTGTCTGCCTTACATTGGGGTCTTCATCACTCAACGTCTTGAGGAAAGCCTTTTCCTTTGACTCTAGAACGTAAGTGACATTCTTAACTTGATCGTCTTCCAGGAATCCTCCAGCAGGACCGTTTAATCCAAACTTTTTACTCAGCGGTAACGGCTGCATGCCAATCGGATACTTAAGTAGCATTGTGATGATTACGTCTCTAACAACTGGGAACATTGCCTCGCAATACCGTTTAAGAGCTGGTTCAGAAAACTGATTGGAATTGGAGCGAGCTTGAGCAGTTGAACTGTATCTATAACCACGAGTATGGACGTAACCACTAAGATTGTCATAGGTTTTCGCGATTCGTTTGGCCAAACCAAAACGCTCGTCGAATTTCCTAACCTTATCTAGCGTATTCAGCTTGTGCAGTATTTTTTTGAAACGTGGCGTGCGCTCCTTTGAAGTAATCCACGGCAAGACGTCTTCATGCTCTTTATCATTCACGGCGAAGTAGACTCCGAGAATCCCAAGCTCAAGAACTGACCTGAGGGCGGCGAAAGCGTAGGTGTAAAACCCTTCAAGGCACAGTTGATAGGAGTTTTCGAGTTCGTAGTATGACTCTGAATATGGAAAATAGTGCCCAGACATTACGTTAACCAGTGTTTGAGGCACCAATTCTCCTATCTCATTGTAAGCCCAGAGATGGCTCGCAATCCTTGTTTGTAAATCCTGTTGTCCTTCTAGGTACTCCTGCGACGCTTTCCGGACAGCTTCCATCTTGGCGGCATCGTTAATGAGTATAGGTCTCCTAAACATCACAAATCCTTCAGGTAGAATATTGCCTCACAGCGGTGGCCGGACCCACTCGTTCCCCACTACCTTCTCCCGAACTCCCGCTCCAGTTGCGCGGCGGAGAGGTGCACCATGGTGGGCCGCCCGTGGGGGCAGTGGCGCGGCTCCTCCGCCTCCTCCAGCCTGCGCACCAGCTCCCGCATCTCCTCCAGCGTCAGCGCCTGGCCCGCGGCCACGGCCCCGTGGCAGGCCAACGACACCGCCAGGGTCTCGCCGATGTCTTTCCCTTTGCCCTCAGCCAGGTCCGCCAGCACCGCGCGCAGGGCCTGGGCCGGGTCCTGGCCCGCCAGCAGCGCGGGGAGGGCGCGCAGGAGATGGCTCCCCGGCCCGAAAGGCTCCAGCTCGAAGCCGTGCTCCGCCAGGGTAGTCTCATGCTCGCCCAAGAGGGCGGCCTCCGACGGCGTGAGCTCCATGGTCACCGGCGCCAGAAGCCCCTGGACCTCCGGTTTCCCGTCCCGCCGCTGCGCCTTAATGTCCTCGTAGCGCACCCGCTCGTGGGCGGCGTGCTGGTCAATCAGATACATGCCGTCAGGCCCTTCGGCGATGATGTAGGCGCTGGCGAGCTGACCCAGCACCCGCAGGATGGGGAGGCGCCGTGCCGGCGGGGGCGAAGCCGCCAGCGACCCGGGGCGGGCCGGCTCCAGGGGCAGGGCCAGGGTCGGGGCCTGCTCCAGGCGGGGGAGGGGACGCACCTGCGGCAGGGGCGACATCTGCATCAGGACAGCCCGCACCGCTCGCTGCGCCGCCGCGAAGACGGCCTGCTCCTGGAGGAAGCGCACCTCCCGCTTGGCGGGATGGATGTTCACATCCACCTCCGCGGGCGGCAGCTCCAGGTGGAGGATGGACAGGGGATACTGGCCCGAGACCAGCAGTCCCAGATAGGCTTCCTCCACAGCCCGGGCCAGGAGGCGGCTCTGCACCCAGCGCCGGTTGACGAAGAAGTGGGCCTCCCGCCGGGGCCGCGCGCGGGATGGAGGGCTGACCAGGCCCCAGATTTTCAGCGGCTGCCCTTCAGCCGCCTCTGCTTTCACCTCCAGGAGGGCCTGGGCGGTCTCGTAGCCATAGACCTTGAGGGCGGCCTCGCGGAGGCTGCCGCTCCCGGGCGACTCGAAGGCCCGGCGGCCTTCTAGTGACAGGCTGAACTTGACATCGGGGAAGGCCAGGCTGTAGCGGCTCACCACCTGGCTGATGTGGCTGTTCTCCGTGCCTGGGGTCTTGAGGAACTTGCGCCGAGCGGGCAGCCGGGCGAAGAGGCGGCCCACCGTCACCCGGGTCCCTGGCGGGCAGGCGCGCCGGCCTCGCTCCACCACCTGGCCGTAGTGGACACGGACAAAGGCCCCGGCCTCCTGGCCCGGAGTTCGAGTCAGAAGCTCCACCTCGGCTACGGCGGCGATGCTGGGGAGGGCCTCGCCCCGGAAGCCCAGGGTGGTGGCGCTCTCCAGGTCGGACAGGCTGGCTATCTTGCTGGTGGCATGGCGGGCGAAGGCCAGCTCCACCTCATCGGGGGCGATGCCGCCGCCATCGTCGGCCACCAGGATGAGGGCACTGCCGCCCCCCTGGGACTCCACGCCGATGTGGCGGGCGCCAGCGTCCAGGGCGTTCTCCAGGAGCTCCTTGACCACCGAGGCGGGGCGCTCCACCACCTCGCCCGCGGCGATGCGGGCGGCCTCGAGAGGGGCCAGAATGCGGATGGGCATGGGCCTATTATACCCCATCCTGGAGGACGGGCCCCCTAGCGCGCCCCGGCTCCGTAGCTTGCGCCTCGCAGCGAGCCCGTGCTACAATCGGGCCGCAAGGGCGGGCCGTAGCAGGGCCCGAGACGGAGGTCGGAATGGCAGAGGCCATGAGCAGAAACCCAAGAGAGGCGGTGGTGGTGGGCGCCCTGCGCACCCCCATCGGGCAGGCCAGCCCGACTAAGGGCGTCTTTCGAGACCTCCGCTCCGACGACCTCATGGTCATGCTACTGCGTGAACTCCTGAGGCGCCATCCCGTGAACCCCCTGGAGATTGAGGATGTCATCCTGGGCTGCGCCAACCAGACCGGAGAGCAGTCCATGAACGTGGCCCGCTATGTGGCCCTCATGGCGGGGCTGCCCCCCTCCGTGGCTGGGCAGACCATCAACCGCCAGTGCGCCTCCAGCCTCACCGCCATCCAGAGCGCCGCCGCCGCCATCATGACGGGTCAGGGGGACATCTATGTGGCCGGGGGGATGGAGAGCATGACCCACCTGCCCGAGGGCATGGGCGCGGACCTCAACCCCAGGCGGCTGGAGATGATGCACCCCACCGCGGCGTCCATGGGCCTCACCGCCGAGAACCTGGCGCGGCTTTACGGCGTCTCCAGGGAGCGGCAGGAGGAGTATGCCCTCCTGAGCCATCGCCGCGCGGTGGCCGCCCAGGAAGCCAGGCGCTTCCAGGCGGAGCTCTTCCCCATCCCCGTGCCCGACGGCGCCGGCGGCACCAGCCTCATCGACCGGGACCAGCTCCCCCGCCCCGACACCTCCCTGGAGGTGATGGCGGCTCTCCCGGTCATCTCCGGGGCCGAGGATGGGACCGTCACCGCGGCCACCGCCTGCCGCGCCGCCGATGGCGCCGCGGCCCTGCTCCTCCTGTCCCGGGCCAAGGCCCAGGAGCTGGGCCTGCGGCCCCTCGCCCGGGTGGTGAGCCTGGCGGTGGCGGGGGTTGACCCCAGGTACATGGGGCTGGGGCCAGTGCCGGCCACCCACAAGGCCCTGGCTCGGGCCGGCCTGCCCATTGAGGCCATAGACCTGGCGGAGATAAACGAGGCCTTCGCGGTGGTGGCCCTGGTGGTGGCGGAGCAGCTGGGCCTGGACTTGGAGCGGGTGAATGTCAACGGTGGGGCGCTAGCCTTGGGCCACCCCATGGGGGCCACGGGGGCCAGGATTGCCACCACCCTCATCCACGAGATGCTGCGGCGGCGGGCCCGCTTCGGCCTAGCCACGCTCTGCGTGGGCATGGGGCAGGGGGTGGCCACCATCTTCGAGCTGGAGACCTGATATACTGAGACGCTGGGGCCCGTAGCTCAGTGGTTAGAGCGACCGGCTCATAACCGGTTGGTCGCAGGTTCGAACCCTGCCGGGCCCACCACTGAAAATGATAGTGTGAACCGCGCTATGGCAGTTGACGGCCTGTTTGGGAAATCTGACGAAATGCATGAGGCCCAAACCGGGCTCGGCCTTGATGATGGGTCTGGGCTTCGTGTGGTGAGCGCCAAGTTCCTGAACGAGCAGAAATTCAACTGGGACTTATTCGATGGCTACGACAGCCTTCGTGTGTTGACATATTCTGCGAGCATCAGAGCTATCGTTAGGATGCTGGACAAGTATTCGTTCACAAAATTTGAGTGCGTATTTGGATATGAAGGCATACTGCGCGATATAAAGGACATCCTGGTGTTCCAAAAGGTGGTTGTTGGGGACACGCGCGCCGCGATTATGGAACTGAAAGACGAGCGGCACATATACGTTCTAGGAAAAGTGAACGCGGGCAAGGCACGCTTCTACGTCGTCAAAAAGTACATTGCCCATGCAAAGCTGTATTTGCTATCCAGCACGGACGGACGCACACGGGTCATCATCGGCTCGGCCAACTTGTCCGAGCGTGCTTTTTCAGGAAATCAGCCCGAGACGCTGGTCAAATTTGATAACGATGAGGTGGCGTGGCTCCACTACAACCGCATGTTCGATGATATAAGAGACGCCGCATCTGATGAAATTCCGCTGCCAAAAGACAGGATATTCAAAGCCGAGATTGAGATCTCGGAAACGCCGGTGATGGCCGACCCTTCGTCAATACTAGTTATTGATGCCCCCTCACCTGGGGAAGTGGAACTATCAGCGCCGGTCCAAGTGATGCGTATAGAAAAGGTTCTGACAACATTGGGACCACGCCTGTCCGCAGCTATTCCACCAATCCTCAGGGGTAAGCAAAGGATCACGCCAGAGATCAAGAGGGAGATAGGCCGCATCCGGCTCGTCAAGTCCGCTGAGGAGGTGGACAGCCGCTATTTCTCCCTTGACAGGACGAACCGTACGGCCCTGCTGTCGGGCGAGCGGTTCCCACTGGAATGGCGGGACGAATCGGTGAGGATGGATGCGACACTGCTATTGGATTACTTCAAGAACTATGAGGGCGCATTCGAGGGAAATGTGGCGCGCCTCCAGCAAGACTATTTCACCCTGATGGCTTGGCTATACTTTTCGCCGTTCATCTGCGACATGCGTTCTCTGGCGCTGGTGCAGGATAGCGATGTTATCCGATATCCCTCCTTTGCCATAATTTTCGGCAAGTCCAACTGTGGTAAAACCAGCCTGGTGGATACGCTGATGACCTCTATGTTTGGCTTTAGTCACACGGTAGATAAACGGAGCTTTACCACGTCTCAACTTCGTGGGCTACAACAGGGGTACAAAAGGTTTCCGGTAGTGTTTGACGACATCGGGCGCAATGCCTTTAGAAGCCATGGTAGAGACATGATCAAGGACGAGATGATGCCTCCTGTAACAGAGTACCCAGGCTTCATGCTCTCCATGAATGCGGAGCCCCAGTCGTTCCCCGACGAGGTGGTGAAGCGCAGCATGATGATATATACAACGACGGCATTGCCACCGCATAACGAAGAGCTACGCCAGCGACTGCAAGGCAGGATACAGGAGATGCGCCGTGGGCTGACGGGACATCTCTATCGCCGTTACTTGACAGCGATCATGGATCGCCTCTACGACGAGCGGCTGCCGAAAGATTGGCTGGCGCTGTCATCAGGCGTGTTGAGCAGCATCATCTCGGACGCCACAGGTGGCTCATCCCCACACTGGTGCCAGGCCGTAACCTGGCTCGACTACGCAGAGAAGCGGTATGACCGGGTGAAAGCCCGACTCGATAGTTTGCTGAGGGAGTCGACCCATTCCAAGAGCGAGGGGGACATTCCCAGCGGCTGGATGATTGAGGGCAACAAGATTATAGTATGGGAGCCACGGGACGCCTTCGGCAGAAGTGGCTTTGATTGGGACGATGTACCATCTACGTTAATAGACGCGGAAGCCAGTGGCGGTGGCAGGACAGTGCTGCACCGAGCTAGTTCGGAGAAGTTCCTGGGGCGACGCTTGAGCCCGTTGCGCCGGTGGTGGAGGTTCTGGTAATCAGCCTAACCACTCTGTGGCGCCTAAGCAGCGATGGGCCTATCCGAAAGCGTCCGCGTCTTTGTAACTGAGTGTGAGCTACTGGTGGATTGTGGGAGTAGTCGCCTCAGTTTGGGCACCAGGTCAGGCCGCTGAAAGTTCGAGTGCTGTCCATAGAGCCCCACCACGTTGCACTTCGAGGGATGATGTCAGTTGTCCACCCGTGACCTCTTCGCACTTCAGGCCCTGGATTTGGACTGCGACGCCGAGCGCGAGGCCATGGCAGGCATCGAGGCGCGCCTGGGCCCCTCGGAGGCGGTGGCCGCTCTCCAGGGGGAGCTTGCCCAGGCCCAGGCGCGCCTGGCCGCCACGGAGAAGCAGCTCCGAGATTCGGAGTGGCAAATCGAGGACCTAGAGGTCAAAATCAAGGCCCTGGAGCAGAAGCTCTACGGGGGCACGGTGCGCAACCCCAAGGAGCTCGCCGGCCTCCAGGCGGAGACCCAGCAGTTCCAACAGCAGCGCGCCGCCGCCGATGACCTGGCCCTACACCTCATGGAGGAGGCCGACGCCCTGAAGGCCACCATGTCCGCCCTCTCGGCCCAGGCCCAGGCCCTGGAAGCGGAGTGGCGGCGAGAGCAGGGGGCCCTGCGCGCCGAGCAGAGCCAGCGCCAGGCGCGGCTTCAGTCGCTGGAGGCGCAGCGGCAGACTTCTGCCTCCCGCATCTCCCCCTCAAGCCTCGCTCTGTATGAGTTCTTGCGCCCCCGCAAGGCCGGCCGGGCGGTGGCCCGGGTGGAGGGGGGGACCTGCAGCGGCTGCCGCATCAGCCTGCCCATGAAGGACCTCCAGCAGGCCCGGCTGGGGCAAGAGCCGGTGCAGTGCTCCTCCTGCGAGCGCATCCTCTTCGTGAGCTGAGGCCTGGCCCTAAAGGGCCAGCTCTACCTCCGTGGCCCCAGCGCCGCCCTGCGGCGGAGCCGCCTCCTGGAATCCCCTGACCAGGGGGTGGGACGCCAATAGCTCCAGGACCGCGCGGCGCATGGCCCCGGTGCCCTTGCCGTGGATAAGGCGCGCCCGCCCTCGCCGGGCCAGGAAGACGTCGTTGAGGTAGCGCTCCACCCGCTCCAGGCCCTCCGGCACCCTGATACCCCGCAGGTCTAGCTCCAGGGGTGGTGGCTCCGCCCCCCGTAGGTGCAGCGCCACACCCGCGGGCGTCAGCGTGGGGATGGGGGCCGGGGCCAGGTCCTCCCGGGGCACCCGCACCGTGAGCCGTCCCACCTGCACCTCCGCCTCCTGGTGGCCCTCGGGCAGGGCCAGCACCACGCCCTTCTGATTCAGGCTGGCGACCCAGACCTCCTGCCCTACCACCAGGGATGGCTGGGGGCGCCGCTTCTGGGCCTTGTCCCTGGCTCCCTCCTGACTGCGGCGAATCTCCCGGCGCACCCCCAGGAGCTCCCGGCGCAGGGCGGGTAGCTGCCCTCCGGCCTCGGCCTGGAGCGAGGTCTCGATGCGGCGCAGTCGGCCCCGCAGCTCCTCGACCTCGGCCATGACCTGGCGGCGGGACTCGGCGGCCAGGGCCTCTTTATCCTCCTCCAGCTGGCGCAGGCGGGCCTGCAGAGCCTCTCTGACCTGGGCGGCTGCCGTGGCCTCGGCCTGGGCCGCCTGGCGCGCGGCGGCAGCCTGGTCGCGCTCCCGCATGGCCTCCTCCACCAGGGCCTCCAGCTCCCGTTCCAGGGGCGAGAGGAAGCCGCGGGCCTGCTCCACCACCTCCGCGGGCAGGCCCAGCCCCTGGGCGATGGCCAGGGCATGGCTTCGGCCCGGGATACCCAGGACCAGACGGTAATTGGGACGGAGCGTGTTGGAGTCCAGCTCCACGGCGGCGTTGCGCACCCCCGGGGTGGCCGAGGCGAAGGCCTTGAGCTCCCCCTGGTGGGTGGTGGCCACCGCCAGGCTGCCCCTCGCCAGCAGCGACAGGAGGATGGCCCGGGCCAGGGCCGAGCCCTCTTTGACATCGGTGCCCGTGCCCAGCTCGTCCAGGAGCACCAGGCTCCGCCCCGTGGCCTCTCGCAGAATGGCGGCGATGTTCCCCATGTGCCAGGTGAAAGTGGAGAGGGACTCCTCGATGCTCTGCTCGTCGCCGATGTCGGCGAAGATGGCGTCGCAGACGGGGAGCGCGCTGTCGGGGTGGACAGGGATGGGCAGCCCCGCCTGGGCCATGAGGGCCAGCAGGCCGATGGTCTTGAGGGCCACGGTTTTCCCGCCAGCGTTGGGCCCGCTGATGACCAGGATGGGGTGCTCTCCCCCCAGGTCCACATCGATGGGCACCACCTCTCCCTTGAGCAGAGGATGCCGCGCCTCCCTGAGGCGAAGCCCGGGCGTGGCCGGGCCCGGGGACGGCAAGGAGGCCACCAGCTTGGGGACGCAGGCCTGGAGGCTGCGGCCATAGCGGGCCTTGGCCAGGGCCAGGTCCAGCTCCGCCAGGCGCAGGAGGTTTTCCCAGAGCGTCTCCTGGTGCTCCGCTACCCGGCGGCTCAGGTCGGCCAGGATGCGCTGCACCTCCCGCTGCTCCTGGGCCCGAAGCTCCCGCAGGGCATTGCCCAGCTGCACCGTGGCCAAAGGCTCCACGAAGAGGGTGGCGCCGGTGTTGGAGACATCGTGGACGATGCCGCGCATCTCCCCGCGGCGCTCCGCCTTGATGGGGATGACATAGCGGCCCTCCCGCTCGGTGATGAGGCTGTCCTGGGCGATGGCCTGGCCCAGGGGGGAGTTGAGGATGGCCTCCAGCCGCCGCTCCAGGCGCTCCTGGGTGACGCGGGCCTCTCGCCGCAGAGCGGCCAGGGCCGGCGAGGCCCCGTCCGCCACCTGGCCTCGTCTATCCAGGCAGCGGTCCATCTCCCGCTCCAAGGCGGGGAGCATCACCAGCCCTTGGGCCACTTCCCCCAATAGTGGAAGCTCCAGGCCAGCCTTCCCCCAGGCCTGGCGGAACTGGCGGAAGGCCGTGAGTGTCACCAGGATGTCCAGCAGCTCCGGGGGCTCGAGGACGCCCCCCCGGGCGGCGCGCTGGAGGGACGGCCGGATGTCTCTGGCCTCGGCAGCGGAGAGGGCGGGCTGGGCTGCGATGAGCGACAGGGCTTCCGCCGTGGCCCCCAGCAGGCAGGCCACCTGGGCCGGCTCCGAGGAGTAAGTTAGGGATAGGGCCTGCTCGCGGCTGGCGGGGAAGGAGGTGAAGGCGGCCAGGCGCTCCCGCACCTTGGGGAACTCCAGGAGCTCCAGAGCCTTCTCTTTCATGTCCATCACTGCCCTATTGTAATTCCTGAGGCAGCTAGGGGCAAGGCCGGTTGAGAGCGTTTAGCAACGGGGGTGCAGGGGGCGAAGCCCCCGCTGGGGGTCTGGGGGT
>JACQUO010000013.1 GCA_016210205.1 Chloroflexota bacterium | reverse complement strand
CCCCCTGGAAGGCGCGCTACCCCGCCCCCACCCTGGGCCAGCACAACGTGGAGATTTTCTGCCAGCACCTGGGCCGCTCCAAAGAGGAACTGGTGAAGCTGGCCGAGACCGGCGTAATCTAGAGACACGCAGACAGGAGAGAAGATAAATGGCCGCCAAGAAGCGTCTCCCCCTGGAGGGCATCCGGGTCGCCGACTTCTGCCGCATCCAGGCCGGGCCCCTGGCCACCGCCTGGCTGGGCGCCATGGGGGCGGAGGTCATCCGCATCGAGAGCCGGGCCGCCCACGACACCCTGCGAGTGAGCCAGACCCAGCGCTCTGCCAGCAGCGGCGTGGAATATAACAAGTCCGCCACCTGGATGTCCCTGAACTACTCCAAGAAGTCCTGCAACCTCAACCTGCGCCACCCTCGGGCCGTGGAGCTGGCCAAAGAAATCATCAAGAAGTGCGACATCGTGACGGAGAACTACGCCACCGGGGTCATGGACCGCCTGGGCCTGGACTACGAGAGCCTGCGGAAAATCAAGCCGAACATCATCATGATTTCTACCTCCGGCCCCGGCCGCACCGGGCCCGAGAAGGACTATGTGGCCTATGCCTTCACCATCCATGCTTACTCGGGCCTGGCCCATATCTCCGGCCACCCTGGCCGCAACCCCTACGCCCTGGGGGTCATGTGGTCTGACTCCCTGGCCCCCCTCACCGCCGCCTATGCCGTCCTGGCCGCCCTCTACCACCGGGACCAGACCGGCCAGGGCCAGCACCTGGATGTCTCCATGACCGAGGCCACCACCGCCCTCATCCCCGAGGCCATTCTGGACTACACCATGAACGGGCGCGTCCGGGGCACCCTGGGCAACGGCCACGAGTGCTTCGCCCCCTATGGGCTTTACCGCTGCCTGGGGGAGGACAAGTGGCTGGCCATCGGGGTGGAGAACGAGGCCCAGTGGAAGGCCCTCCGCCGCGCCTTGGGCCACCCCGCCTGGGCCAAAGACCCCAAGTTCGCCGACGAGTTCTCCCGCTGGCAGCACCGGGCGGAGCTGGACGCCCTCATCACCACCTGGACCAAGGGGCGCACCCCCCAGGAGGCCACGGCCCTCCTCCAGAAGGCCGGGGTGCCCGCCGGGCCCTCCAACAATGTGGCCGACTTGGACACAGACCCCCAGCTGGACGCCCGCAACTTCTTCGTGCCCATGGAGCACGCCGCTATGGGCAAGGGGCGCCTGGCCCGCATCCCCTGGAAGACGGGGGCCAAGCCCCAGGGCCAGTACACCCCGCCGCCGCTCATGGGGGAGCACAACGAGTATGTCTTCTGCGACCTCTTGGGGATGACCCGGGAGGAGATGGAAACCCTCATCAAGCAGCAGGTGATTAACTGACGGGGGAGTCCAGAGGGCCAAGCCCTTTGGCGGGGGGCTGAGGGCGCCCCCCGGATTTCCCTTCCCCCTCTCCCCTGAGGGAGAAGGGGCCAGGGGGAGAGGGCCTAAGGAAACTCTGGAGGGGTGTCCGAGCGGCTTAAGGAGGCGGTCTTGAAAACCGCTGTCCGCCTTGGGCGGGCCGTGGGTTCGAATCCCACCCCCTCCGCCATAGGCATCTGGGAATTGTCAAAGGATGACTCGAATAATGACAAAAATAGCTGTATTTAATCATGTGACAATCGACGGCTTCTTTGCCGGGCCGAATGGTGAGATAGATTGGTTCAAAGTAATTAAACAAGATGATGAATGGGATAAGTATACCCGTAGACAGGCAAAATCAGCAGGCAGCACGCTGATGTTTGGTCATACAACCTATGAAATGATGAGGAACTTCTGGTCAACTCCAGAAGCAATCAATATCGACCCAATCATGGCTGAAGTTATGGGTAGCAATCCGAAGATAGTTTTTTCAAGAACACTAGAGAGCGTGGAAGAAGGTCCCAATTGGAAGAACATCAGGCTCTTTCATGAAATAAAGTCACAAGAAATTCTTGAGCTGAAAGAAAAGGAAGACATCACGATAATGGGTAGTGGTACCATCGTGCAACAGCTTGCAAACCTCCGCTTTATCGACGAATACAGCCTTGTGGTCGTCCCCATCATTTTAGGATCCGGCAAACCCTTATTCAAAGATGCCAAAAAGATGAATCTGAAGCTTCTCGAAGCAAGAGCATTTAAAAATGGAATTGTTCTGCTTAAATACAGCCCCGCTTAAAAGCGACGAGGGTTTAGCCTAGATAGAGCATTTGCCGCCAAAGAAAAATTTGAAATCGTCCTTTCCGCTCCTGTTCCCGCCTACTTGTCGGGCAGGCAAGGCGAGGCGGGCGAAAGGGGGGCGTGGGGGGAATTCCGCCCGCCGAGTCCGGCCAGTTCCGTTCGGATATTTTCAAACAGACACCGCCATCGGGTGCGCACACTAAACAAGGAGGCAAACGGGTGAAAGTCCACGAATACCAGTCCAAGGCCCTCCTCAAGGAATACGGCATCCCCGTGCCCCCGGGGGAGGTGGCCCAGACTCCGGCCCAGGCCCGGGAGATTGCCGCCCGCCTGGGGGGTGAAATCGTCGTCAAGGCCCAGGTCCACGCCGGGGGCCGGGGCAAGGGGGGCGGCATCAAAATCGTCTCCTCCCCCGCCGCCGCCGAGGCCGCCGCCGCCCAGATTATGGGCCAACCTTTAGTGACCCACCAGACAGGACCCAGGGGCGTGCCCGTGCCCTGCGTCCTGGTGACCCGCTCCGTGGACATCGCCCGGGAGCTCTATTTGAGCATCGTCATCGACCCCGCGGCCCGAGGCCCCGTGCTCATGGCCAGCGAGGCCGGCGGCATGGACATCGAGGAGGTGGCCGCCAAGACCCCGGAGAAAATCCTCCACGCCCCCATCGACCCGGTGGCCGGCTTCCAGGCCTACATGGGTCGCCGCCTGTCCTTCGGCATGAACCTGGCCGCCGACCAAATCCGCCCCGCCTCGGACATCATGGGCGGCCTCTACCGCCTCTTCAGGGACAAAGACTGCTCCCTGGCAGAGATTAACCCCCTGGCGATGGACAAAGAGGGCAAGCTCTGGGCCGTGGACGCCAAGCTCAACTTCGACGACAACGCCCTGGGCCGCCACCAGGATGTCTCCGCCCTCCGCGACCCCTCCCAGGAGGACGCCCTGGAGCTCCAGGCCATCTCCTACGGCATCACCAACTACATCAAGCTGGGGGGCAACATCGGCTGCCTGGTGAACGGCGCTGGCCTGGCCATGGCCACCATGGACACCATCAAGCACTTCGGGGGCGACCCCGCCAACTTCCTGGACATCGGCGGGGTGGCCCGGGTGGAGCGGGTGGTGAATGCCTTCAAGCTCTTCGTGGCCGACCCCCAGGTCAAGGCCATCCTGGTCAACATCTACGGGGGCATCGCCCGGGTGGACATCATCGCCCAGGGCATCGTGGACTCCATGAAGACCATGGAGGTCAAGGCCCCCATCGTGGTGCGCCTGGCGGGCACCAACCTGGAGGAAGGCGAGCGCATCCTCAAGGAGTCCGGCGTCAAGCTCATCCGGGGCAAAGACCTGGCCGATGCGGCCCAGAAGGCCATCGCCGCGGCTAAAGGAGGGCGAGCATGAGCGTCCTGGTAGATAAGAACACCAGGCTCCTGGTCCAGGGCATCACCGGGCGGGAGGGAGGCTTCCACGCCCAGCAGTGCCGGGCCTTCGGCACCAAGGTAGTGGCTGGCATGACCCCCGGCAAGGGGGGCAGCGACTTCGAGGGCATCCCCGTCTTCAACACCGTGGAGCAGGCAGTCCGGGCCACCGGGGCCAACACCAGCATCATCTTCGTCCCCGCTCCCTTCGCCGCCGACGCCATCCTGGAGGCCGCGGACTCCGGCATCGGGGTTATCGCCTGCATCACCGAGGGCATCCCCACCTGGGACATGATTGCCGTCCGCCGCTACCTGGAGCGCACCAAGACCTACCTCATCGGCCCCAACTGCCCCGGCCTGGTCTCCCCCGGCCAGGCCAAGGTGGGCATCATGCCTAACGATATCTTCCAGCTGGAGGGCCCCGTGGCCGTCCTCTCCCGCAGCGGCACCCTCACCTACGAGGCCGCGGCCCAGCTCACCGAGCGCAAAATCGGCCAGTCCACCTGCCTGGGCCTGGGGGGCGACCCCATCATCGGCACCACCTTCGCCCAGGCCCTGCGGCTCCTGGAGGCGGATGCCCAGACGGAGCTGGTGGTCCTCATCGGAGAGATTGGAGGCACCGCGGAGCAGGAGGCGGCGGAGGTGATGGCGACCATGAGCAAGCCCGTGGTGGCCTTCATCGGGGGGGCCACGGCCCCGCCGGGGCGGCGCATGGGCCACGCCGGGGCCATCATCACCGGGGCCGCGGGCACCGCCCAGGCCAAAATCCAGGCCCTGAAAGCCGTCGGAGCCACCATCGCCCCCACCCCCGCCGACATCGGCGCCACCGCGGAGAAGGTGCTCAAAGGCCTGAAGGCCCAGGGGCTGGCGCCGGCCAAGGCTAAAACCTCCACCCGGAAGGGCCGCTAGGGCCGCGCCCCACAAAACCAGGGGGCTGGGCCAAAGGCCCAGCCCCCTCTGTATTTCGTTCTTCACCCCTGGGGAATATGGTTTACCCCCGGGCCAACTGCCGCCGCAGCCGCTCTCCCGTCGCCAGGGCCGCATCCAGCCGTTCCAGCAGACGGTCGTACTCCGGCAGGTGCGGGGGCACGAGCCGCAGCAACTCCTCCAACTCCCGCTGCCGCCCCCGGGCCTGGGCCAAGAGAGCCTCCTCCGGGGGCCGGGTGGGCCGCACCCGCAGCCCAGAGGCCGCCCGGGGGGAAGCTGTGCCCTCCGCCCCATCGGTCCTTACGCCCCTGGCAGGGATGCCGCAGGGCCCCGAATGAGCACGACGGCAACGGGGGCAGAGGGGCCTCAGAGGGCGGCCTCTCTTTCCGCAATCAGAAGAGGGCTACTCAATAGTGTAGAACTCGCGGGTGCCCTTCTCCACCAGGGACTGCATCTGGGCAAACCACGGGCCGAAAGCAGGGTCGGCGAACATCTTGGGTCTGGCCTTCTCAAAGGCCCCTATGCTCTCCAGGCTGGTCTCCCAGACCACGGTGAACATGGAGCCCGTGAGGTCCGTGAGCACCCGGCCCTTGTCCAGGCCATGTTTGGTGTAAAGCTCTCCACCCTTCTTCAGATGTGCTACCAGATCATTGGCCTTGCCATACTTGGCCTGGAAGACCAGCCGCTGCAGCACCATGGGACACCTCCTAAAATCAGTCCTCCCCGCGGCAAACCCTATGAGACTATGATACGCCCGCCCCTTACCCAAAAGCAAGGGGGCCTGGGGGATGCCCTTTCCCCAGACCCCTATTTATCAAGTAGCCGCAGTTATCCCCCGAAGTAGCGCCGGATGAGGCCTTCGATGGCCCGGGCGTGGCGCCCCTCGTCCCGGCTGGACTCGTCGAAGAGGTCATGGGCGGGGTCGCAATTGGCCTCCTTGGCCTTGGTAGCCGCCTCCTTCTTCATCCGGTTGGCCATGGCCTCCCCTGCCAGCATCTTCTTCAGGTTCTCCAGGGTGCTGGCGGAGATGAGGCCGTTGAGCTCGGCGTAGCCCGCGGCGTGCCCGGCCTCCTCCCAGGCGATGTCCTTGAGGGCCGCGGACACCTCCGGGTAGCCCTCGCGCTGGGCCTGGCGGGCCATGGCCAGATAGAGGCCCACCTCCATGGTCTCGCCCCGGAAGTTCTTCTCCACGGCCTCCTCCACGGGCGTCCCCCTGGCCACTCCCAGCTTGTTCTCGTTGATGAGCTCCACCTTGGCTGCCGTCGCGGTCATGGTAACCTCCTTCATTAACAGTAATCGTTATGGATATTATTATAATAAAGTCTCCCCCTTTGTCAAGGGGGTAAAATGGTGCAAAGCCCCTTTGCCGGGGGCCTGGGGGTGTCGGGGTGTCCCCAAAATTCCGCAGAAGGACTTCAGCTAGCCCCAAGTTGACAAGGCTCTCTGCCTATGCTATTTTTAATAAGAGGAATGGTTATCATGAAGAACGAGGAAAACCACAACTCCAAGTCGCGGCGCTCCCGCCAACGGGACCTCATCCTGGCGACCCTCCGGGGCACTAAGTCCCACCCCACGGCCCTGGAGCTCTATGAGAAGGTGCGCGGCGAGATGCCCCGCATCAGCCTGGGCACCGTCTACCGCAACCTGAAGTGGCTTCGGGAGCGGGGCGAGGTCCTGGAGTTGGACTATGGGGCCACCTTCAGCCGCTTCGACGGCAACGCCGCCAACCACTACCACTTCACCTGCGAGGGCTGCGGCCGCGTCTTCGATGTGGCCGGGCCCCCCGCCCAGAGCCTGGAGCGATCCGTGGCCCGGGACACGGGTTTCCGGGTCCTCTCCCACCGCCTGGAGTTCTACGGCCTCTGCGCCGACTGCCAGTAGCCGAAAAAAGGGGGGCCAGTGGGCGCTCCCTTTCCTACCCTCTGACAGACTCCCCAACCCCTAGAGCTCGGCCTTGCCGATGCGGATAGTATAGGCGGCTTCCACGGGAGTGATAAAAGCCTTCCCATCCCCTGGATGGCCTGTTAAGGCAGCCTTCTGGATAGTTTGCAGCACAGACTCCACCTGATTATCTTCAACTACAATAAGGAGCATGCATTTAGCCAGCTCATCGTAAACCTGGCTTCCCACCTGGATGCCCTGCTGCTTGCCCCTTCCCACCACATCCCACTTGGTCAAAGCAGGAAAATTGGCCTTTGCCAGGGCCGCGGCAACCTCCGCCTCCTTTTCGGGCCTTATCACAGCCTGAATCATCTTCATCTTTGGGTAAATCCTCCTTTTCAGTCCCCGGAAGAGAGGGGCACCATCAAAACCCGCTTTTTGCTACCCTTGTCCCGCCTGACTCTATTGAGGACCTCCAGGCTCTGGAGGATGGGGGGAATGGTGTCCTCCAACATGTCCACTGGCACCAGCTCCAGGATTTTCTCACCGACTTTGGGGTTGAGGCCAGTCCTTCCACCCACAAACACACTCACTGCATCCACCAGCTCTCCATTGACCCACGCCCTCGCTCCCTGCAAACCGATATCGGCCGCCTGGTGATTGCCGCAGCCCGCGGGGCATCCCGACCAGTGCATATGAATCGGCTCGGCATGAGGAAATCGCTGGGCCATGGCTTCGGCCAGCTGTTTGCCGATACTTTTTGTCTCAATAAGCGCCAAATTGCAATAGTCCGTGCCCGCACAGGTTACCAGCCCCCGGAGGAAGGGGTGAGGTTCTGGAGGGAACTCCTGTAAAAGCGGCTCAGCCAGCAACCAACGCATCTTTGAACCGGGGACATTTACCAGTATGGCGTTCTGATCCACGGTTAGGCGGACCTCCCTCGTCCCGTATGCTTCCGCCAGACGGGCCAGCGTTTCCAGCTTTTCCGCACGCATTCGGCCGGTAGGAACACAAAGCCCAACGGAGAAAAGCCCGCGTTGCTTCTGTTCCCAAACGCCCAGGTGGTCCCTCTTGAGGGAAGACCTGGCATCCCTTTGTCCCCTTTCCAGGGGTCGGCCCCAGCGTCGCTCCAGCACCTCCCTGAACCGGTCAACCCCCCAGACTTCGAGGAGAAAGGCCAGCCTGGCCCTGTGTCTCTGGTGGCGAGGACCTTCGTCCCGAAAGAGGAGCACGATTTCAGCGGCGAGATGTGCCGCCTCCTGGGGCTCGACGAACACATCCAGGGGCCTGGCTAACACCATACCTCCGGAGCCCATCTTCCCCCCCACGGCGACATTGAAGCCAGGCCCCCCATCCCTCTCCCTCACCGCCGGCGTCAGGGCCAGGTCCTGGCTCTCGCTATGGGTACAGTTCTCCGTGCAGCCCGTGATGGTAGCATTGACCTTCCGGGGTAAATTGGTGAAAGCCTTATTGCCAAGGAAAAAGCGGGTGAACTCTGCTCCCACAGGGGAAGCATCGAAAAGCTCCGTGGGGCTGAGTCCGGCCAGGGGGCAACAGTTCACATTGCGCACATTATCCATGCCAGTCTGGAGCGAGGTAAGGTCCACATGTTCCAAGGCCTTCATAATCTGGGGCACATCCCCGATTTTGATGGCCCTGAGCTCAATCTGCTGCCGGGTGGTCAAATCCAATACGCCGTTTCCCAACCGGCGCGCTATCTGGGCCAGGGCGCGCAACTGCATCGAACTGGCCTGGCCGTTGGTGAGGCGGATGCGCATCATGAACTGTCCTGGAGTCGGCTTGCGGAAAAAAACCCCAATCCACTTGAGCCGCTCCCTGTCTCCAGGGTTCATTTCCTCCCAGCCCCCATGCTGGGCTGCCAGTTCCTCCACCTCCTCTCGGATATCCAGACCATCCTTCTCTGCCTTGTAAGACTCTTCGGGGTGAGCCTCGATTTCCATGGGGTTGCTCCCTCCTATCCCACAAATCACCAGGCCCCTTCCGTAGGGCGAACAAAGATTTTACCATCCCCATAGTTGCCGCCGGAATTAACGCGGATGATGGCGGCAACCACATCCTCCACCTTCTCACCGGAGACCAGCCACACCACCATCCGTTTGGGCAAAAAGGGTATTCCTGCCTCTCCACCTCCCGCCTGGCGTCTCAGGTACCGCAACCCCCCCTGGCGACCCCTTCCTAAGACCCGCCTTTGGGCAACCTCCAGAACACTCCAAGGGGCCAGCGCTTCTCTCGTGGCCCCCAGCATCTCCGGGCGGATTATGGCAATAATTTCCTTCATATCGCTCCGCTTTAATATCAGCAAGCGGTTCACAGCTAATATTAATCGGGGTACATTTCTTACGCGTTACGGCTCCGTTAAGCTCTAGTTACATTTGTTGCCGCGGAACAGGGCACTTCTCTGAATTGCCGTCCTCTCTTATTCCGCCTTGCGCCCCTGGTGGCCGAGGGGAAGCCAAAGCGGCTCCAGACGGCATTGAATAATGGGGCCTCACCACCCCTTCTTGACAGAAGCCTCCCTAGCCACCACAATGGGGCCGAGGTGGCTTCGCCGATGACTCCCCCAAAAAACCCTAAACCCAGGCCCAAGGTCACCCCCGCCTCCTTCCTGGACTCTCTGCCCTTCGACCGCCGGCTCTGGCGTCAAGACATCGCCGGCTCCGTGGCCTGGGCCCGCATGCTGGCCCGCCAGGGCATCGTCAGCGACAAGGAGGCGGAGCTGATAGTCATGGGCCTGGCCGCCATCCGCGAGGAGCTGGACTACGGCCCCTTCAACCTCACGGGCGAGGACATCCACATGGCCATCGAGGCCCGCCTGGCCCAGAAAATCGGCGAGGTGGCGGGCAAGCTCCACACGGGCCGCTCCCGCAACGACCAGGTGGCCCTGGACCTGCGCCTCTATGTCAAAGAGACCATCGGCGAGGCGCAAGGGGCCATCAAGGGCCTCCAGGAGGCACTCCTGGGCCTGGCGGAGCGCCATCAGAGCACGGCCCTGCCCGGCTACACCCACCTCCAGCGAGCCCAGCCCGTGCTCCTGGCCCACCATCTGCTGGCCTACTTCGAGATGCTGGAGCGGGACCGGGAGCGCTTCGCTGATGGCCTGAAGCGCGCCGATGTCCTGCCCCTGGGCTCGGGGGCCTTGGCTGGCGTCCCCTACCCCATCGACCGCGACTTCCTGGCCCGGGAGCTGGGCTTTTCCCAGATTTCTACTAACAGCATGGACGCCGTCTCCGACCGCGACTTCGTGGTGGAGTTCCTGGCCGCATCTGCTATGGCCATGGCCCACCTCTCCCGCCTGGCGGAGGACATCATCCTCTGGTCGAGCACGGAGTTCGGCTTCGTGGAGCTGGGGGCGGACTATGCCACCGGCTCCTCCATCATGCCCCAGAAGCGCAACCCCGACGCCGCCGAGCTGGTGCGGGGCAAGGCGGGCCGGGTCTTCGGCCACCTGGTGGGCCTGCTCGCCACCCTGAAGGGGCTGCCCCTCACCTACAACAAAGATCTCCAGGAGGACAAAGAGGCCCTCTTCGACGCCGCCGACACCCTGCTGGCCTGCCTGGAAATCTCGGCGGGCCTGGTGGCCACCCTCAAGGTCAAGGAGGAGGCCATGGCCCGGGCCACCCAGGGCGGCTATCTCCTGGCCACGGAGTTAGCAGATTACCTGGTGGGGAAGGGCGTGCCCTTCCGCCAGGCCCACGGGATAGTGGCCAGGCTGGTGGCCTATGCCCAGGGGCAGGGCAAGGAGTTGGGAGAGCTGAGCCTGGAGGAGTATCGGAGGTTCTCACCGCACTTCGGGGAGGACGCCCGTCAGATAAGCGTGGCCTCGGCGCTGGCGGCGCGCCGCTCGGTGGGGGGCACGGCCCCGGAGCGGGTGGCGGCGGCCCTGGCCGCGGCCCGAAGGCGGCTGGAGGGGAGCGGGTAGGCGGGGGCCAGGGGAGGCCTCGCTGCCCCGGGGGGGCTATGGTTTAACCCGCTCTGCTGGTTTGATTGTTTGCTTTTTTTGTTTTTTTCCGAGGAGGAAGCGGAGGGCGGCGGGCGGGTGACGGCGGAGGAGGTAGAGGAAGATAGCGCGGGCGAGGGGGGAGTAGCGCCCATGTTTGCGGGCGTGGCGGTTGCCTCGGGGGGGGCCGGCGCCGGGCGGGGGGCCGCCACGGGGCATGGGGTGTTCCTCCGGGGACTTCGTGGGGGTGATGAGGCTATGATAGGACGGATGTTCGCCATCGGTCAAGGGGCGATGGCATAGGGGGGGATTTGGGGAACTTCACCCCCTGGCCCCCTCTCCTAGAAGGAGAGGGGGCAGAAAGAAAAAGAGAACTGGGGGACACCCCCATGCCCCCGGCAGGGCGCAGCCCAGAACCCCCACTCGATTGCCCGGCAGGGGGGGAGAACGCCCGGAGGGCCACCCCTTCGACAGGCTCAGGGCGGACCCCTAGGCCCCCGGCAGGGCGGGGCTGTTGACGGCAGGGAAGAAGGGGTGGACAAGGACTGTCAAGGGGCGATGGCACGGGGGGTGAGGGTGAAAATGCCCTCAAGAGATGCTACATCGATGAAGTCCCAAAATTTTCAGGGGGCCAGGGGGAGAGGGTAATATGGAACTGAAGACCAATGTCCTCTACTACGGGGACAACCTGGACATCCTGCGCGGGCACATCCCCGACGCCTCCATCGACCTGGTCTATCTCGACCCGCCCTTCAACAGCAGCCGCAGCTACAACATCCTCTTCAAGGAGCAAGACCGCTGGTCTGACGCCCAGCTCCAGGCCTTCGCCGACACCTGGCACTGGACGCCGCAGACCGAGCGGGCCTACCTGGACTTCATCCAGACGGGGCCCCAGAAGGTGGCGGCCCTTATTGAGGCGTTACAAAAGGCCATAGGCCGCAACGATGTCATGGCCTATCTCACCATGATGGCGGTGCGGCTGGTGGAGCTGCACCGGGTGCTGAAGCCCACCGGCTCCCTCTACCTGCACTGCGACCCCACCGCCAGCCACTACCTCAAGCTGGTCCTTGACCAGATTTTCGGGCCTGCTAACTTCAGGAATGAGATTGTATGGAAGCGGACTTCGGCGCATAGCGATAGTAAACAAGGCGCACGCCATTTTGGTAGGGTGCATGATGTTATGCTCTTCTACGGCATGAGTCAAGACGCCACTTTTAACGCTCAACACACCGAATACGATGTGGGCTATCTGAACGGGTTTTACAGACACATTGAGCCTGAGACGGGGCGTAGATATAGGCTTGGTGACTTAACAGCCGCTAAGCCCGGTGGCGATACACTATATGAATGGAAGGGCATCAAGCCTTATAAAGGCCGCTACTGGGCCTATTCCCGTGCCAAGATGGAACAGTTTGAGAGGGATGGTAGGCTTGTATACAGTAAGAGTGGATTTCCTCAATACAAGCGCTACCTTGATGAAATGCCAGGCCAACCACCCCAAACAACCTGGACAGATATTCCCCCTGCTCTTGGAAAGGAACGTCTTGGTTGGGCAACCCAGAAGCCCCTGGCGCTGCTGGAGCGCATCATCGCCGCCTCCTCCAACGAGGGGGAGGTGGTGCTCGACCCCTTCTGCGGCTGCGGCACCGCCGTGGTGGCCGCCCACAAGCTCAAACGCCAGTGGATTGGCATCGACATCACGCATCTGGCCATCGCCGTCATGCGAAGCCGCCTGGAGACCACCTTCCCCGGCATCAAGTATGAGGTGGTGGGGGAGCCGAAAGACCTGGGCGGGGCCAGGGCCCTGGCCGCCCAGAAGCCCGACGGCCGCTACCAGTTCCAGTGGTGGGCGCTGTCCCTGGTGTTGGCCCAGCCCGTGGGGGAGGCCCGCAAGAAGGGGGCGGACAAGGGGATAGACGGGGTCATCCGCTTCCTGGACGACGGCGGCAAGCAGTCCCGCCAGGCCATCGTCTCGGTGAAGAGCGGCGGCGTGGGGGCCAAGGACATCCGCGACCTCAAGGGCGTGCTGGAGCGGGAGAAGGCGGCCCTGGGCCTCTTCATCACCCTGGAGCCGCCCACCCGAGACATGACGGCGGAGGCGGTGGCGGCGGGCTATTACCACTCGCCGCTGTGGGACAAGGACTATCCCAAGGTGCAAATCCTCACCATTGAGGACTTACTGGCGGGGAAGAAGGCGGACCTCCCGCCGGCCAAGCCGCCCTTCGCCCCAGCGCCGCGCATCAAGGTCAAAGAGGGCAAGCAGGAGGGACTGAGGCTATGAGGGGTGCAGGGCGCAGCCCTGCCGGGGGCCTGGGGGTGTCCCCCAGACTATTCTTCCCCCTTCTCCTGGAGGAGAAGGGGGACGGGGGGATGAGGTGAAGACATGCCCATAAAGCTCGCCCCCTCCATCCTCAGCGCTGACTTCGCCCGCCTGGGCCAGCAGGTGGCGGAGGCGGAGGCCGCCGGGGCCGACTACCTCCATGTGGATGTCATGGACGGGCACTTCGTGCCCAACCTGACCATCGGGCCGATGGTAGTAGCGGCCATAAAACCCCACACCCGCCTGCCCCTGGATGTGCACCTGATGATTGAGGCCCCGGAGCGCTATCTGGCCGAGTTCGCCAAGGCGGGGGCGGGCATCATCACCGTCCATGTGGAGGCCTGCCCCCACCTGCACCGCACCCTCCAGGCCATCCGGGAGCTGGGGGCCCGAGCGGGGGTCTCTCTCAACCCGGCCACCGCGCTGGGGGCCATCGAGGAGGCCCTGCCCCTGGCGGATTTGGCGCTGGTGATGTCCGTGAACCCCGGCTTCGGGGGACAGAGGTTCATCCCCGCCAGCCTGGACAAGGTGCGCCGCCTGCGGGCCCTGCTGGACGGCCGTGGGCTGGCGGCGGAGCTGGAGGTGGACGGGGGCATCAACGCCGAGAACGCGGGCGCGGTGGTGGCCGCGGGGGCGCGGGTGCTGGTGGCGGGGGCCGCCGTCTTCAACCAGCGCGAGAGCGTGGCGGAAGCGATACGGCGGTTGCGGGAGGCGACGGGGGAAGGGGCAATAAAATAGGCCGGGGCCGAAGCCCCAGCCCTTGTTTGTTTCCCTGAGACGAAGCTAGGCGGCGGCCTTGCGCTGGGTGCGCAGGCAACGGGTGCAGATGCGCACCTGGCGGGGCGCCCCGCCCTGCTGGATGACCGCATAGCGCAGGTTGGGCCGCCAGACGCGGCGGGTGTGGCGCTTGGCGTGGCTCACCGCATTGCCGAAGGTGGCGGTCTTGCCGCAAAGCTCACAGCGACCGGACATGAGTCCCCTTTACTTGACCCCTGGTTTTTTGTAGAATTCGGGCCATAGCTTAACATACTACCCGCGTTCCCGCAAGCCGCCCCGAGCAGCCAGGGCTGGGGCGGGATTCGGCCCCGCCTCCTGGCCTGGAAAGAGGCCCGATGGTGGATGAGTACCCCGGCTTCGGCTGGGCGCCCTATTCCGCCATGCTCAGACGCGGGCCGCTAGAGCTAGAAGGAGCCCCCATGGAGCAGCCCCTCTCCGACCTCAAAATCCTGGACTTCACCCACGCCATCGCCGGCCCCTACTGCACCAAGCTCCTGGCGGACCTGGGGGCCGAGGTGGTGAAAATCGAGCGGCCCGGCATCGGCGACCCGGCCCGGGCCATGGCCCCCTTCCTCCACGACGACCCCCACCCGGAGAAGAGCGGCCTCTTCCTCCACCTCAACACCAACAAGCGGGGCGTGACTTTGGACCTCAAGACCACCAGCGGCCAGAGCCTCGCCCGCACCCTGGCCCAGGAGGTGGACGCCGTGGTGGAGAGCTTCCGCCCCGGGGTCATGGCCTCCCTGGGCCTGGACTATGAGGCCCTGGGCCGGGACAACCCCCGCCTGGTCTATGCCTCCATCTCCAACTTCGGCCAGACCGGCCCCTACCGAGACTATAAGGCCACGGAGATTGTGATTGCCGCCATGGGGTGGGAGATGTACTCCTGCGGCCAGCCCGACCGGGAGCCCCTGAAGCCCGGGGCCACGGTGCTCCAGTTCCAGGGGGGGCTGATAGCCGCGGTGGCCACCAT
Source organism: Chloroflexota bacterium (assembly GCA_016210205.1). Lineage (GTDB taxonomy): Bacteria > Chloroflexota > Dehalococcoidia > JACQUO01 > JACQUO01 > JACQUO01. The sequence goes on along the minus strand of JACQUO010000013.1, from coordinate 18,005 downwards.
GGGGGCGCTCACCTACGCCCGCCGCACCGGCCAGGGCCAGTATGTGGATGTCTCCCTCATGGAGACCCAGGCCGGCACCATCGACCGCCGCTACCAGTCCCTGCTGCGCTACCAGTACTCGGGGGAGTACACCAAGCGGGCCGTGCCCGGCGGCATGAGCATCATGCCCAGCGGCCCCTATCCCTGCGCCGACGGCTTCGTGCGCTTCCTCACCCTGCCCCAGTGGTGGCCCAGACTGTGCGAGATGCTGGGCCAGCCCCAGTTGGCGTCCGACCCCCGCTTCGCCAACAGGTACAATGTGGAGATGAAGGGGGAGGTGGATGCCCTGGTCATGGCCTGGTGCATGGAGCGCGGCAAAGTCAAGTGCGCCACCGAGGCCCAGAGCCACGGCATCCCCTGCCTGCCGGTGAACACGGCGGAGGACCTGCTCAAGGACCCGCAAATTCAGGAACGGGGCTTCTTCGTGGAGGTGGAGCACCCGGTCATGGGCAAGACCAAGCTCCCCGGAGCCCCCTACAAGCTCAAGCAGTCGCCCTGGGCCCTGCGGCGTCCTGCGCCCACCCTGGGCCAGCACAACGCCGAGGTCCTGGGGGCCCTGGGCTACGGCCCCGACGACCTGGTGCGGCTGCGCGGCCTGGGGGTCATCTAACCTTCATGGAGCGGGCGCACGGTTACGGAGACCCTTCGCTCCGCTCAGGGTGACAGGGGGCGACAGGGTAACAGAGGGGTGCAGGGGTTTCACCCCTGCCAGGGGGTTTGGGGGAATCCCACCAAGATTTGTCTTCCCCCTCTCCCTGGCAGGGAGAGGGGGATACAGGGGGTGAGGGTGAACTAGAATGAGGAGGACGAGATGATTAAGCTGCCACTGGAGGGCGTCCGCGTCATCGACATCTGCGTGGTGTGGGCCGGGCCCTTCGCCACCCGCATGCTGGGCGACCTGGGGGCCGAGGTCATCCGCGTGGAGACCCTGCGCCACTTCCCCGCTCTGACCCGGGGCCAGACCCTCTTCCCGCCTCCCGCTTTGTACAACATGTTCCCCAACAACGACCCCGGGGAGAAGCACTGGAACCGGGGCGCCATGTTCAACGGCCACGGCCGCAACAAGAAGTCCTGCGTCATCGACCTGGAGCACCCCAAGGGGAAGGAGGTCTTCCGCCGTCTCATCCAGGTGAGCGATGTCTTCATCGAGAACAACTCCGCCGCCACCATGGAGAACCTGGGACTCACCTACGAGACCATGTCCTCCTGGAATCCCCGCCTCATCGGGGTCAACAACCCCGCCTTCGGCCTCACCGGCCCCTACAAGTACTACCGCGGCTTCGGCGACCTGGTGGAGGCCGCCGTGGGCCACCACTGGGTGCGCGGCTACCCCGACGACGACCACCCCTACCACAACACCAGCGTCTTCCACATGGACGCCACGGGCGGCGGGAGCGGGGCCCTGGCCATCATGGCCGCCCTTCACTACCGGGAGCGCACGGGCAAGGGGCAGCACATCGACATGGCGGGGGCGGAGAGCGCCATGCCCCAGCTGGCCCAGCCCATCATGGACTACATCATGAACGGCCGTGTCCAACGCACCCTGGGCAACCGCGACCCCGTGGCCGCCCCCCAGGGGGTCTATCGCTGCCGGGGCGAGGACCGCTGGGCCGTCATCTCCGTGACCTCCGACGAGGAGTGGGCGGGCCTCTGCCGCGCCCTGGGCCGCCCCGAGCTGGTGGCCGACCCCCGCTACGCCACGCTCCTGGCCCGCCGCCAGCACCACGACGAGCTGGATGCCCTCATCGAGGCCTGGACGCTCCAGTATGACCACTACGCCGTGATGCACATCCTCCAGCGGGAGGGGGTGCCCGCCGGCCCCGTCATGGACGGCGGCGACGCCAACCACGACCCCCAACTGGTCTCCCGGGGCTTCTTCGATGTGGCCCACCATCCTCAGGCGGGGACGCACCTGTATCCGGGGGCGCTGTGGAAATACTCCCGCACGCCCATCACCCTGCGCTATCCCGCCCCGTGTCTGGGGGAGCACAACGACTATGTCTTCCGGGAGCTGCTGGGCCTGGAGGCGGAGGACATAGCCGCCCTGGAGCAGAAGCAAATCATCGGCGGGGACACCTATGTGGAGTATAAGAAAGGGTAGCGGCGCAGAGCTTGGGGCAACCTGGGGGAGAAAGCGGTTCGAGTCCTGGCCGGGGAGACGGGCTAACGGTGGAAAGCGCTTGCGCTTTCATAATTGATTAGCTAATATCACAGGTAGAGGATAAGGCGATGACGGTTGTACTGGATAGCCGATACCACCAAAACGGTTCCCCTCAAAAAACGCTTGGCGCTGTTTATACCCCCCCGAGAGTAGCTTCAGCTTTGGCTCGTTGGGCCGTCCGTGGGGTTTCGAATAGGGTTTTGGACCCAGCTTGCGGCGAGGGTGTTTTCTTGGCAGCAGCGCGCACGCGTCTTGCTGATCTGGGTGATAGACAACCAACATGCCTTGGTGTGGATATCGATCCCCTGGCCGCTTCCGCATCGGGTGCAATATGCCGCGATTTTTTCGAGTGGGTGCAACTTACACCCATGTTCGATGCCATAGTCGGCAACCCGCCATTTATCCGTTCACACCTTTTCCCTGAGGGAAGCCGGACAATCGCCTTTCAACAGATGAGGGAAATGGGGTTGCACCCATCCCGCTTAATGAGCACTTGGGCACCGTTCATAGCCTTAACTTGCAAGATTCTATCGCGCAAAGGCAGACTGGCCTTCGTCGTACCTGAAGAACTCCTTCAAGTGGGCTATGCTGAGGAACTACGCCATTTTCTGTTAAGTCGCTTTCGCCGTGTTATTGTTTGTTTTCCCACCCCGGATTTGTTTCCCTCTGTGCAACAGGCGGTTGTCCTGCTTCTTTGCGATAATGAGTTGTCTGGCCCTCAAGGTCTGCTTACGATACCTTTTGCACACCTTGAGGATGGCCCCCCCTATCCAGTTAGCCCCGCTCCACCATGGGAGTGGTGTTCAAAGTGGACACACCTCTTCTTATCTCCCAAAGATCGTGAGACGTTTAGTGATTCCTTCAGACAGTTGGGCTTTAAACCGTTGAGAGAGTATGGCCGAGTTGAAGTTGGAGTAGTAACTGGTGATAACGGCTACTTTATCTTGACTGAGACTGAAGCCAAGCAAGTCGGCGATGAATTTGTCACTCCTATCATTTGTGGTGCCCGTGACTTAAAAGGAATTAGATTGTCCAATGACGACTTCAGGCTTCTTGTTAAGCGAGAACGTCCTACCTATCTGCTCCATACCAGCACTCCTGTTGACGAGCTCCCACCGAAGCTACAAGAGCGTCTACAGCAAGGTGTTGAACAGGGCGTTAACAGGCGGTATAAATGCCGCAATAGAGAACCGTGGTATGCTGTGCCTAGCGTCTGGCCTGCGGATGCGTTGCTCTTGAGACAAGCGGGGGAAGTACCCAAGATAGTTCACTTGGACAAGAAGTACGCCTCTACCGATACGATTCACAGGATTAGATGGAAGCAACCCGTGCTTTCCAAACGCCATGCAGTTGGCTTCCTGAACACTTGGACTCTTCTTGCGTGTGAGATCATGGGCAGAAGTTATGGCGGAGGAGTCCTTGAACTGATGCCTTCCGAAGCTAACAATATACCGTTGCCCCCTCCCCTCAGTAACTTGGATACCGTGTTTGACAATGTTGACGAGAAAATGAGGCTTCGCAGGTTCGACAGCGCGATAGAACTGGTAGATGCTGTGGTAATGCCGCCGCGTGTGACACATGCCCAAGAAAATGATTGTCGGAACATACTCTCAAAACTGATCAGAAGAAGGAAAACGAGGGAAAATGGCGACGGCTGAAGAACTCTGGACCCAAATTGTTAGGACGCACTTGCCCATAGGCCCGGCAGCTACTTTGACCAAGGCGCAACAACAAGCCCTAGCTGTTGCCCTTCAGGAATGGTCAAGCCTTTGCATCAGGGCGTGTCTTGAGGAGATTGTGCAAGCACAGCGACGTAATGACCTCTACAGACAGATAGGAAAAGTGCAATGGCAAATCAATTATAGAGGCAAAGACTTTCTTGGTGCAGTTCGTGTCCAAGAGGTCGATGTTTGGTTGACCAATCCTGAAGCTGGGCTAGTCCTTGCTGTTGACCCCAAACATTTCCAGTCATCAGATAGTCTCAAGAAGAATTGGCAGAACGGTCTCAATGACTTGATAGCGTTTGCGACGAATATCCACGAGCGGTTTCCCCTCTGCGCTGTTGGTGGAATCATCTCATTTCCAGAATGGGCCACGTCACCTCAAAGTCTCAAGCAAATGCACAGCATTTGTGCGAGGGCTATTCCGCGCACGAGGGCACTAAATGCCTACGGCAAATTTGAAGGGTTTGCTCTTGCTATATATGACACCAGCCATAAGTTAGTTTGGCCTTTCAGCCCCGACTCGCTCCTCAAGCCGGATGCCACATTTGCAGCTTTGGCCGACGCATTGTACTCACGGACAATTGCGCTACTGTGAGGCAAATCCTTATCTTATCCCACACCAGCGCGCTCGGCGGCGCCGGCCCGGGGAGCTGGGCTAAAGTGAAACCTTCGCAACAGCATCCGGGGAGCCAACCATGCGTGAGCTTCTCCCCGCCCTCACCCCCCTCATCGAGGCGGCCCTGGCCGAGGACGCCGCCGCCCTAGTCACCGCCGCGGCCCTCATCCCGCCGGGCTTTTGTTGCTTTTCTGATATAATGATTCCAGCCGAGCGGAGATTCACACGAAGGGCTTAGTCCTTAACGAGGAGGCCAGAACATGAGGAGTTATTCTGTTGCCGTAGTGATAGAGAAAGACAAAGACGGCTACTTTGCTTATTGCCCTCAACTTCAAGGCTGCTATACCCAAGGGCAGACTTTTGAGGAGGTTATGGAAAATATTAGGGATGCCATAAAGCTCCACCTAGAGGACAGACTAGCCAATGACGAGCCCGTCCCAACCTCAGAGGTGGTGAGCCTGTCCACCCTGGAGGTCAAGGTTTGAGGGGAAAGTCCCCCAGGATTACCGCTGATGAAGTAATCCGTGTATTGGAAAGGGCCGGTTACAAGCTATCCAGGCAAAGCGGCAGCCATAGAATCTACAAGAATCCCCTGGGCAAACGCGCCACAGTGCCTTATCATAAAGGCCGAATTTTACATCCGAAAGTTCTAGCCAGCATCTTAAGAGACGCCGAGCTTACCAGAGAAGAGTTCGCGCAACTTTTGGAAGACAAATAAGGTAGCTTGGAAGCATTGCCCGCCCTTCTCCCCCTCATCGACGCGGCCCTGGCCGAGGACGCCGCCGCCGATGATGTCACCACCGCGGCCCTCATCCCGCCGGGGCTGCGCGCCCGGGGCGTGATTGCCGCCAAGGCCCCCGGCGTGCTGGCGGGGGGCCCCGTGGCCCAGGCCGTCTTCCTGCGGGTGGACCCTGCGCTGGCCGTAGAGCTAGTGACGGCGGAGGGGGCAACGCTCACGCCAGGCCAGACGGTGATGACCATCGCAGGGGCGGCTACCCCCATCCTGCGGGCCGAGCGCACCGCCCTCAACTTCCTTCAGAGGATGTCGGGCATCGCCACGGAGACGGCCCGCTATGTGGCCGCGGTGGCCGGCACCAGGGCTCGCATCCTGGACACGCGCAAGACCGCCCCGGGCCTGCGCGCCCTGGACAAGTACGCCGTGCGCATGGGGGGGGGCCAGAACCACCGCCAGAATCTCTCCGACGGCATCCTCATCAAGGACAACCACCTGGCGGCCCTGCGCACCCAGGGCGTGGGGGTGGCGGAGGCGGTGCGCCGGGCCCGGGAGCGCGCGCCCCGCGGCCTCAAGCTGGAGGTGGAGGTGACCTCGGTGGAGCTGGCTATCGAAGCGGCCGCGGCGGGGGCCGACATCCTGCTGCTGGACAACATGCCCCTCCCCCAGATGCGTGAGGCGGCGAGGAAGCTTAAGGGGCGCTGCCTGCTGGAGGCCTCCGGCAGCATCACCCTGGAGAATGTGCGGGCCGTGGCCGAGGCCGGGGTGGACTTCATCTCCGTGGGGGCGCTCACCCACTCGACGCGGGCGTTAGACTTGAGCCTGGAGCTGGAACCGCTGTAGCTGTTCCGAAGCAAACCGCCGTCTGCCAACGCGAAGCAGCCCTGCGACCATCCCCCTGGCCCCTTCCTGGGCAGGAAGGGGGGAGATAAGAGAGACTGGGGGACACCCCTTCGCTTCGCTCAAGGGCAGGCCCCAGGCCCCTGGCAGGGTATGCCCTGCACCCAAGACGGGGGCCGTGGCTCCCTTCCCTCACTCAGCCCCCCAGGAACAGCCCCTCCCCGAGCGCCACCTCATAGATGTACCAGGCCCCGAAGACAATGCTGAAGGCCCCCGCCGCCAGCTGCACCACGCGGTTGATGGCCGGCAGTCGCCCCGTGACGGTGAAGGGCAGGCTGATGAAAATCGTGATGACCCCCATGGAGCCAACAGAGCCCAGGCCGAAGACCAGGATGTAGAGCAGGCCCGCCGTCGGCGACTGGATGCTGGTCAGCGCCAGGAGCATGAGGGCCGCGCTGCCCGCCATCCCGTGGACGATGCCCACCAGATAGGACTTGAGACGGAAGAAGGGACGCCCCGGCCCCGCCAGCCCTCGCCGGCCCCCCTCGCTGGGGGCGATGCCCGCAATCATGAAGTAGGCGAAGTTGCTCCACGAGACCCGCTGGTGGTGGGCGTGCTCCTCGGGAGGCTCCCCCTGGTGGGCGTGGAAGTGCGCATGGGCCTCTTCCGCCCCCTGGTGGGCATGGGGGTGCAGGTGGTCGGCCAGGACCAGGCGGTGGAGCCAGAATATCTGCAACCCCAGGAAGACGAGCATCACCCCCACCAAGAGCTCGAAGAAGAGCGCCAGTCGGTCGGGGATTTGAGCGCCCAGGAACACCACCGCCAGCCCCGCCAGGAGCAGAGTGGAGGTGTGGCCTAGCCCCCAGGAGACCCCCACCCAGATGGCCCGCAGGGGGTTCTTGTACTCGCTAACGATGGTGGAGACCGCCACCATATGGTCGGCGTCGAAGGCGTGCCGCACCCCCAGAACCAAGCCCAGCACCAACGCGACCCAGAGGCTAGGCTCCATCATGATGCCTCCTGCCGGCAGGAGACGCAGCGGCCGAAGAGGGCCAGATGGCTCAGCTCCACCGCAAAGCCCTTATCCCGGAGCAGGCTCTCCGCCAGGGGATTCAGGGCCGCCTCCTCCAGCTCCACGATGCCTCCGCAGGCCTGGCACACCAGATGGTGGTGATGGCCCTGGTCCCGGAAGTGATAACGCACTCGCCCCTCCCCCAAATCGGCGCCGGCCACCAGCCCCAGCCCCACCATGAAGTCCAGGGTGCGATAGACGGTGGAGCGGTGGAGGCCCGGGCGCTGGGCCAGCGCCTGAAGAAAGATAGCCTCGGCGTCGAGATGGCCCTGGCTGTGGACGATAGTATCTATCACCGTGCGCCGCTGGGGGGTGAGGCGGTAGCCCTGACGGCGCAGCCCCTGAACCAGCTCCCGGTCCTTCTGGCAGGACATAGCCCCTCCTTATTGCGACTAATTGCATGAATTATATCCTCGGCCCGGGACAAATGCAAGCGGTCGCAGCAGCCCTTTCGCTCGCTTTCCACTATGTAATCTGCTCTTGGGAGTAGGGGCCACAGGGGAGGATACCCACGTCGGAGGCGCAGAGCGTCAGCCCCTATCTGGGGGCCAAAATCCTGGTGGGGGACGGCGAGATGGACTTCCATGAAGGACCGGAGCTCGATCAGCAACCCCGCGCCTTAGATATCCCAGAGGTTGAGGCCAATCCCCGCGTCGTGGCGGCGGGACACCGCCCCGCCCGCCGGCTCCACCATCACCTCCAGGGTCGCCCCCACCGTGGCCGACTCCAGGTGCCCACCCAGCAGGCTGAAGTCCGGGAGGCTCACGGCGGCGTGGGCATGCACCACCGGCTCCCCCTCCAGCAGGGCGATGTTCCCCAGGAGGCTCACCGCCTCCACCGCCTCCACCCGGCGGTAGGAGTAGCGCTTCTCCTTCAGGTGGTAGAAGCCCAGGTTTATCTCAGATAGCGCCCCGATGGCCGAGAGCCGCCCCGAGGCGAGGCCCCGCTCTTTGAGGAACCGCCCCAGGGCCTCGTGGAAGGACTCCCCCCGCTCCAGGCGGACGAGATAGGCATTTTCCAGCTCGCGCACCTTCATGGACTTCTACTTCCCTCTATGCTGCTTTTCCCACAGCGTGATGAAAAGGCCTTGCGACCATCCCCCAGACCCCCGGCGAGGGGGCTTCGCCCCTCTGCACTCGCCCTGCCAACAGCAAGCTAGAGGATACCACAGACCCCACCGGTCTGCCTTGCCAGGCCCCATCCCCAGGGCTATACTTATCCCATTCCGTTTTAGGAGCCTGCCATGGCCAAGAAGAAGGTCGGCATCATCAATGTCACCGGCTACGCCGGCTCGGAGCTGGCCCGCCTGCTGTGGCGTCATCCCGAGGTGGAGCTAGCGGAGGTCACGGGTCGCAGCGCCGCGGGCCAGAAGCTGGGGGCGGTCTTCCCTCACCTGGCGGAGATAGAGCTGACCATCCGGGCCGAGCCGGGGGAGGGCCTGGACTTCCTCTTCTCGGCCCTGCCCCACAAGGCCAGCGCCGAGGCCCTCCTGCCCGCCATCGCCGCCGGTGTGCCCGTGGTGGACATTTCCGCCGACTTCCGCCTCAAGGACGCCGCCAGCTACCAGGAGTGGTATGGCGTGGCCCACCCCGCCCCCCAGTATCTGAAGTCCGCGGTCTATGGCCTGACCGAGCTGAACCGCCAGGCGGTGGCCGCCGCCAAGCTGGTGGCCAACCCGGGCTGCTACCCCACGGCCGCCATCCTGGCCCTGGCCCCGGCCCTGAGGCATAACCTCATCGGGGGCGACATCATCGTGGACGCCAAGTCCGGCGTCTCGGGGGCCGGGCGCACCCTGGCCCTGAATGTGCACTTCGCCGAGGCCAACGAGAACGTCTCCGCCTACTCTCTCGACGGCCACCGCCATCTGCCGGAGATAGTGCAGGAGCTGGCCCCCTATCATCCCCAGGGGCCTTTGGCCCTCACCTTTCTGCCCCATCTGATTCCCATGACCCGGGGCATCCTGGCCTCCTGCTACGGCACCCTGCGGGACCCGGCCCTGGCCTCGGAGCGGGGGCAGGAGGAGATTCGCCGCCTCTACCGGGAGTTCTATCGGGGGGAGCCTTTCGTGAGGGTGACGGCGGCCCCGCCGCAGACGAAGCACACCCTGGGCAACAACCTCTGCCTCGTATATCCCGCGGTGGACAGGCGCACGGGGCGGCTCATGGTAATCTCGTGCCTCGACAACCTGGTGAAGGGGGCGGCGGGCCAGGCGGTGCAGAACATGAACCTGATGCTGGGCCTGCCGGAGACGACGGCCCTGGCGGCGGCGGCGCTCTACCCGTAGCGGGGGACTTTCCCGCCCGCCACCGACTTGCTATACTAGGCCGAGGACGCCAGGCCTGCCCCCATCGTCTAGAGGCCTAGGACACCACCCTTTCAAGGTGGGAACAGGGATTCGAATTCCCTTGGGGGTACCAGAAGAGACGAAAGGTAGGAGTGGGGGAAAGGGAGCTATGCTGGAGCTTGACAAGATTATTCAGGGAGATTGCCTCACAGTTCTCAGAACCTTGCCTGACGACTGCGTCGACTTAATCTTCACATCGCCACCCTATGCCGATAACCGAAAAAAAACTTACAAAGGCATTCCAACTGGACGCTATGTAGAATGGTTTCTCCCCATATCATGCGAGCTCAAGCGTGTGCTCAGGCCAGAAGGCTCATTTATCCTAAACATCAAAGAGCGTGCAGAAAACGGCGAGCGCCAGACCTATGTGTTAGAGTTAATCCTCGCTATGAAAAAGCAGGGTTGGCTCTGGACTGAAGAGTATATCTGGCACAAGAAGAACTGCTATCCGGGCAAGTGGCCCAACAGGTTTAGGGACTCATGGGAGCGTTGCCTGCATTTCACCAAGCAAAAGAAATTCAAGATGTTCCAAGAAGCCGTCATGGTGCCGATGGGAGATTGGGCAGACAAGCGATTGTCAAAGCTAAGCGATACCGACAAGATTAGAGATGAGTCCAGGGTTGGCAGCGGTTTCGGGAAAAATGTTTCTAACTGGCTGGAAAGGCAATACGCTTATCCCACCAATGTCTTGCACATGGCCACAGAGTGCGCAAATCGTGGCCACAGCGCGTCTTTTCCTGTTTCCTTGCCAAGCTGGTTTATCAAGCTATTTACCGGAGAGAGAGATGTAGTCCTTGACCCTTTCATCGGCTCTGGAACGACAGCTCTAGCTTGTTCCAAGTTAAACAGACATTATCTGGGCATTGAAGCGATGAAGCATTATTCTGAACTGGCCTGTGAAGCGGTAGAAAGAGAAGGGGATGGACATAAGCGAACTGGAAGCCCTGATAAGCAGATGTCTCCACGACTTCTATGAGCGACGCCTAAAAAAAGTCCGGGAGTTAAAGCTTCGAGAACTTCTTAGACGCAAAAATCCGTACTTGTTCAGAGCGCTGGGAACGCAAAAGGCTTCCGAGATAGTTGAGCGTCTGTTAGCCGATTACATAAGCTCCTCAGATGAAACAATCTTTGGTGAGGCTTTTTTCGAACCTATTGCCCTGATTGCCTCTGGAGGCACAGTCTCGGGTGCTAAAGGGATAGACATTATGGTCGAAACGGAGAGCAGGATTAGCGCTTATGCTGTAAAATCTGGGCCGAATCCGTTCAGCTCCAGCGCGAAAAGCCGCCAAGGTCAAGAATTCCGTGAACTGAGAAGCCGTCTCTTTAAGCTCCAAAAGCAATTTGACCCTGTCCTGGCCCACGCTTATGGACGCAAGAAGGCCCGAAAGAAAGACTTGGAATACAGAGTGAATGCGGGGCAGGCGTTCTGGCAAGAGATTACCGGCGACTCTGACTTCTATCTCAAGCTTGTCAGGTTAATGAAAGACCAGCCTATTCAACACAAAGACCAATATGCACCTGCTTGGGACGCCACGATTAACCGGTTTACAGCCGCTTTTTTTGCGGAGTTCTGTTTCGCTGATGGCAGCATCGACTGGGAAAAACTGGTGGAGTTCGTCAGCGCAGAGAAAGCTCCAAAACTGCCCAAAAAAAGACGGGGAGCTAGAAGGGAGTAAGACCCATGGGCCTGGATGTGGGAAAGGTGACCATCGAATACCTGGAGCGGCCCGAGGGCCTGGCCTACGAGTTCGGCTATGAAATGGCTACCACCGCCCAGGCTTGGGGGGAGGGCAACGCCCTGGGCTTCTACCTGCGCCGCGACCTCCTGCGCCAGGCCCGGGCCTTCGCCCGGCAGAGCAACGCCACCCCCGAGGAGACGGCGGCCCTGGTGCACTGGGTCAGGGGCCTGCCCTGGGACGGGGGCGGCTATACCGCCCTAACCTTCAACTGGTAGGATGACAAGATAGAGAAAAGAGGAGGAGGCACCATGAACATCGCGCGGTTTCTCTGGAAGGACAAGGTGCAGCACGGCGTGGTGGAGGGGAACCAGGTCTATGCCCTCCGCGGCGACCTCTTCGGCGAGCCCCGGCGGGGACGCCGCCTGGCCGACCTTTCCCAGGTCAAGCTCCTGGCCCCCATCGTGCCCCCCAAAATGCTGGCCATGGCCCTCAACTACCGCACCCATGTGCGGGAGGAGCGGCCCATGCCCCCCAACCCGGAGCTCTTCTGGAAGCCCCCCACCTCCGTGATTGGCCCGGAGGACAGCATCATCCTCCATCCGGGAGCCACCAATGTCCACTACGAGAGCGAGCTGGTGGTGGTGATGAAGCGCCGCGCCCACAAGGTCTCCGAGGCCGAGGCGTTGGACTATGTCCTGGGCTACACCTGCGGCAACGATGTCTCCTGCCGCAACTGGCAGTTCACCCAGCAGGGCGGCGACATGCAGTGGTGGCGGGCCAAGGGCGCCGACACCTTCTCCCCCCTGGGCCCCGTGATTGTCACCGGGGCCGATTGGACCAAATTCCCCATCGTGCTCCGCCTCAACGGCGAGGTGAAGCAGACCTGCGTCACGGGGGACATGCACCACCCCGTGCCCAAAATCATCTCCTTCGCCAGCCAGGCGGTGACCCTGGAGCCGGGCGACTGCATCTTCACCGGCACCTCCGGCGCCACCACCGCCATGAAGCCCGGCGATGTGGTGGAGGTGGACATCAAAGGCATCGGAGTGCTGAGGAACTATGTCCGCGCCGCATGACCTCCCCGGCCGGGAGGAAATAGAGGCGGCCCTGCGGGGCCACCAGGCCGACTATGCAGAGCTGCGCCTAGAGACGGGGGAGTCCACCCGCCTCATCTACCGGGGGCGGGAGCTGGAGGACATCGGCAAGGCCTCCTCCCAGGGCGGCTGCGCCCGAGCGTTAGTCCGCGGGGCCTGGGGCTTCATCTCCTTCAACGACCTCCGTGACTTGCGCGACAAGGTGGCCCTGGCGGCGCGCCAGGCAAGCCTGGTGGGGCGGGAGGAGAGCCGGCTGGCCCCTATCCCGGCGGCGGTGGACGATGTCCCCGCCCGGGTGGTGCAAGACCCCGCGGGGGTGCCCCTGGCGGAGAAGAAACGCCTCCTGGACGAGTACAACGAGATTATCTGGGCCACCCCCAAGGTGCAGACCTCCAACATCACCTACAGCGAGGGGCGCCGCCAGGTCGTCTTCGCCTCCTCGGGGGGCAGCTACATCCAACAGGGGCGCCTGGACCTCTCGGCCCGCATCGCCGTGGTGGCCCGGGACGGCTCTGAGGTGCAGCAGGCGGGGGTCTCCATCGGCTCCCATGGCGACTACAGCTTCATCCAGGGCCTCCACCAGGAGGTCAAGGGCCTGGCCCAGCGGGCCGTGGACATGCTCGCCGCGCCCCATCTGACCGGCGGGGAGCACACCCTCATCTGCGACCCGGTGCTGGCGGGGGTCTTCGTCCACGAGGCCTTCGGCCACCTCTCGGAGTCGGACTTCGTCTATGAGAACCAGCAGATGAAAGAGATTATGGTGCTGGGTCGCCGCTTCGGGGGGAAGCACCTGAACATCGTGGACGGCGCCGCCCTGCCCAACCTGCGGGGCTCCTACAAATACGACGACGAGGGGACGCCCGCCCAGAAGACCTACCTCATCCGGGAGGGCATCCTGGTGGGGCGGCTCCACTCCCGGGAGACCGCCGCCAAGATGGGGGAGAAGCCTACGGGCAACGCCCGGGCCATCAACTACCACTTCCCGCCCATCGTGCGCATGACCAACACCATCATCGAGCCCGGGGAGGCCAAGCTGGAGGACATGCTGGCCGGGGTCAAGGACGGCGTCTATGCCAAGAACTGGTACGGGGGCATGACCAGCATGGAGATGTTCACCTTCTCCGCCGGGGAGGCCTACCGCATCAGGAATGGCAAAATCGCCGAGCTCCTGCGTCCCGTGGTGCTCACGGGGAATGTCTTCACCACCATGGAGCATATCGATGCCATCGGCAACGACCTGGATGTGAACGAGGGGGGCGGCTGCGGCAAGGGCATGCAGATGCCCCTGCCCGTATCCAACGGCAGCCCCCACATCCGCATCCGGCAATGCCTTATCGGAGGTAAAGCCCCATGACGCCTGCCGCGCTCCTGGAGCAGGCCCGCCGCGTCGCCCAGGCCGCGGAAATCTACGCCTACTCCAACCTGGAGACCAGCGCCTCCTTCGAGGCCAACCGCCTCAAGCAGCTGAACACGCGCCAGACCCAGGGCTTCTCCCTGCGCCTCATCGTGGACGGCCGCATCGGGTTCGCCAACGCCTCGGGCACCGGCGGCCAGGGCCTGGTGGAGGCCGCCCTGGAGACGGCGCCCTTCGGCAACCGGGCCCACTTCCAGCTCCCGCCCGCCCAGGCGCACCCCAGGGTGTCCACCTGGGACTCCAAGGTGGAGAAGTTCACGGTGGAGGCCATGGCGGCGCTGGGGCAGTCCATGGTGGACCAGGTGCGGCAACACTCGCCGGAGGTCATGGTGGACGCCGGCATCATTAAAAACGCGGCCACCATCGAGCTCCTGAACACCGCGGGCCTGCGGGCCCGCTACCGCAAGACCACCTTCTCCCTCTATCTGGAGGGCACCCTCATCCGGGGGACGGACATGCTCTTTGTGGGGGATGGGGAGTCCGCTTGCCGCCTCATCCCCGATGGCCGCCAGGTGGTGGAGGCCACCATCCTGCAGCTGGAGCGGGCCAAGCGGCAGGCCCCGGCCCCGAAGGGGAAAGTCCCCGTCCTCTTCTCCCCCCGGGGGGTGGCTGCGGCTTTGGTCATGCCCCTGATGTCGGCCTTCAACGGGCGCACGGTGCTCCAGGGGGCCTCGCCCCTGGGTCACCGCCTGGGGGAGCGGGTCTTCGACCGCCGCCTCTCCCTCTGGGACGACGCCACGGTGGCCCACCGGCCCGGCAGCCGCCCCTGGGACGAGGAGGGTGTCCCCAGCCAGCGCACCCCCCTCATCCAGGACGGGGTGGTGGCCAATTTCATCTATGACCTGCAGACCGCGGGCCAGGCCCGGGCCAAGAGCACGGGCAACGCCTCTCGCATGGGAGGGGGCCTGCTGCCCACCCCCAACGCCAGCGCCCTGGTCATCGCCCCCGGCAAGGTCACCACGGCCCAGATGCTCAAGGGCATCAAAGAGGGGCTGCTGGTGGAGCGCCTCATCGGCGCGGGCCAGGGCAACATCCTGGGCGGGGACTTCGGCGGCAATGTCCTCCTGGGCTACCGGGTGGAGGGGGGCCAAGTGGTGGGACGGGTCAAGGACACCATGATTTCAGGCAATGTCTATGAGGCGCTGAAGGAAATGGCCGCCCTGGGCGACCAGCCCGAGTGGGTGGGGGGGATGCTCCACACCCCGCCCATCCTCTGCCACAGCGTCTCCGTCTCCTCCAAGGGCTGAGGGGCCTATGGCATCGCCCCCGCGGCTCGCCAAAATCGCCGACCCCGGAAGACGCCCCAGCGCTCAGGACCTGGCCCGCCTCACGGGCCTGCCTCCAGAGGAGATGGAGCAGTTCAGGGGCCTTTGGCCCGGCCTGCCGGTGGAGCGGCGACGTCATATTGTGGCCACTATGGCCCTCCTGGCGGAAGATGACCTCACCCTGGACTTTGAGGATATCTTTGCCTTCACCCTGAAGGACGGGGACGAGGAGGTGCGACTGGGCTCCCTGGAAGGCCTGGCCGGCTCCGAGAACCCCCATCTGGTGGAGCCCCTCATCGCCCTCATGGAGCAGGACCGCACGGAGAGCGTTCGTGCCACCGCCGCCGCCACTCTCGGCACCTTCACCCTCATGTCGGAGCTGGGCAAGCTTCGGCCCCAGATGGGGGCCCGTCTGGAGGCCGCCCTCCTGTCCATCGCCAGGAGCCCTGGCGAGCCGGCCCAGGTACGACGGCGCGCCCTGGAGGCCCTGGGGCCTCTGAGCCGCGGCCCGGTCCAGGAGCTTATCCGACAGAGCTACTATCAATCGGAGCACCAGCTCAAGCTAGGCGCCCTCTACGCTATGGGCATGAACTCCGACCCCGGCTGGCTGCCCCTGCTCCTCCAGGAACTGAAGAGCGCGGACACCGAGACCCGCTACGAGGCGGTGAACGCCTGCGGCGAGCTGGGTCTGGAGGAGGCCATCCCCCCCCTGGCCCAGCTCCTCTCTGACCCCGATTCCCAGGTGCAGTTGGCAGTGGTGGCTGCTTTGGGACACATCGGTGGCCCCGTGGCCAAGGAGAAGCTCCAGGAGTGCCTGGAGCAGGGCTCCCCTCACCTCCAGGAGGCGGCGCGAAACGCCCTGGAGGACCTGGCCTCGGGGTGGGACGACCTGTTCTCTTTGGGGCCAGACGAGTGAGGGCCTATGGCCTCGCTGAAGCTTCGCCCTAGCTGGGGTAGGGCAGAGCCAGGCCTCCCGAAAAGGGAACCTCGCTCCCGGCGTTGACTAGCGGGCAGGGGGGGCCTAAAATTATATCAAGGAAGCAAACTAGAGAGCGTCTTTCAGGTAAAGGTGGCCCTTTGTCGCAAACCCACCATCTGGTGTCCGCAGGCGGGGTGGTCTGGCGCCAGGGGGATGGCCGTGCGGAGGTTGTGCTCTGTGGCCGGGGCCATCCCATCATCTGGGGCCTGCCCAAGGGCGGGCCCAACCCCGGCGAATCCCTGGAGGAGACGGCCCTGAGGGAGGTGCAGGAGGAGACCGGATTGGAGGCGGCCCTGGTGGCGCCCCTGGACGCCATCGAGTACACCTTCTGGCGCGGGGGCCAACGATACCATAAGAGAGTCCATTTCTTCCTCATGAGGCCCCTGGGGGGCGACCTCTCGCTCCATGACGCCGAGTTCGACCAGGTGCGGTGGTTCCCCCTGGAGGAGGCCTCGCAGACCTCGACCTATGAGAACGAGGCGCAAATCCTGGCCCGGGCCCAGGAGCGCGTTGCGGCCCTGCAAGCCGGAAAGGCTTAGAGAATATGACCATGTCATCCGAGGGGCTAGTCCTGCGCGGCCATAGGGTGCTCCTCCGCGAGAAGCGGATGGGGGACGCCCCAGACGACTTCGCCTGGAGTCGGGACCAGGAGTTGGCCCAACTGGACGCCACCGCCCCCTTGAGGATATCCTTCAGCGATTTCCTCATCCTCTACACTGAGGAGATGGAATACCCCAACCCCTTCAGCCGCCGCTTCGCCATCGAAAACCTGGAGCGCAAGCACATTGGCAACTGCTCCTACTACGACATCGACTTCCCGCGGAAAGAGGCTGAACTGGGCATTATGATTGGGGACCGGGCCTACTGGGGGCAGGGCTACGGGCCCGACGTCCTAAACACCCTGCTCCGCCATCTCTTCCTGGAAGCGGGCATGGAGCGGCTCTACCTGCACACCCTGGATTGGAACCACCGCGCCCAGAAGGCCTTCACCAAGTGCGGGTTCACCCCCCGGGAGCGGGTCCTGCGCAACGGCCACACCTTCATCCGCATGGAGCAGACCCGCCGGGATTTCCTGGCCCGCCTCAAGGCAACGGAGGAGGCGGAGCCTCCGAAAGACAAGGCTCCCAGGCCCCGCTTCATCTTAGAGACCTAAAAAAAGGGGCGGTAGGCTTGGCCTACCGCCCCTGCTTGATGCCCTTTTCCAGGCTCTAATTTCCGGTCTCTTACTTGGGGGCCTGAGGGGGCCACTTGTTCACCAGACCCTCGCCCAGGGTGCGGGGGAAGACCTCGGCCACCTCGTCCACGGTCCAGTAGCCGTCCTTGTAGAGGGCCTTGCCCAGGCGCGGCGGGGAGTAAACGCCCACCTCGCCCCAGGAGGCGGCGAAGACCCAGCCGTTGACATTGGAGGCCTCGTCGGTGCTGAGCCAGACCACGATGGGGGAGACGCCAGCGGGGTCCCGCACCGCGGGCGCGGCCTGGGCCGGGGCCGGGGCGGCCCGTATCCCCGCCGCCACGGAGCGGGCCTGGGCCTCCCGGAGCTCCGGGCGGTCCGTCATGCGGGTGGTGGCGCCGGGGAAGAGGCAGTTGGCGGTGACCCCGTAGCGGCCTAACTCCCGGGCCCAGGTCTGGGTCATGCCCACAATGCCGTTCTTGGCGGTGCTGTAGTTGGCCTGGCCCATGTTGCCCAGGGCCGCGATGGAGGCGGTGTTGATGATGCGGCCGCTGCGCTGCTGTCGGAAGACCACGCTGGCCGCCTTCCCGCAGGAGAAGTGCCCTTTCAGGTGCACTGCGATGACGGCATCCCACTCCTCCTCGGCCATGTTGAAAATCATGCGGTCTCGGAGGATGCCGGCGTTGTTCACCAGGATGTCCAGCCGCCCGAAGCTGTCCAGGGCGGTCTTGATGATGCTCTCGCCGCCGGCCATGGTGGTGACATTGGCGTGGTTGGCCGCGGCCTTGCCGCCTGCCTTCTTGATTTCCGCCACCACCTGGTCAGCGGGGCGCTGGTCGGAGCCCGAGCCATCCAGGGCCACCCCGGCGTCGTT
>JACQUO010000012.1 GCA_016210205.1 Chloroflexota bacterium | reverse complement strand
GCCGCGTTGCCGACGTTGGCCACCCCAACCGTGGCCCCGGCCCCCACCCCCACGCCCGCCCCTCGGGGCGGTCTGCTGGGCTGCGCCGCAGCCCCCCTGGCCGCGGGTGACAGCCCCCTGGGCTTGGCTCTATTATTAGGGATGTTCCTGCCCGCCCTGGGCCGGGAGGTTTTGGGCCGCCCGAGGCCGGGCCGCAGAGGAGAGCCATGAAGAGACTGGCAAGCCTAATTATATGGTTGACGACCCTGGGCCTGGTCCTGGCTTCTTGCGCCCCACCAACGCCCTCGGCCGCGGCGAGCCTGGAGGTGGTATTCTCCCACAGCCAGTACGGGTTCTCCATCCGCTACCCCCGGGGGTGGAAGGAGACCGAGACGCCTGGCACGGAGCCCGCGGTGCAGTTGGCGGCCCCCAGCGGCTCCCCTCAGGTGCTGGTCTTCATTCAATCCATGAGAGCCGGGGCCACCGCCGTCTCCCACGCCGAAGAGCTCGTCTCCCAATTCAAGCAGAGCCTAGCGGGCTATCAGCAAGTAGCCAGCCAGCCCTTCAAGGTGGGAGACATCGCTGGGCACCAGATTTCCTTCACCGCCACGCCCCGCAATGTGACCATTAAGGCACGGGTGGTGGCCTTGCCTGTGGGCCGGCAGGCCTTCGTGCTCCTTTACTCCGGGACCCAGGAGGTCTTCCAGGAGCAGGAGCGGCTTCTGGATGCCATGGCCCAAAGCTTCAAACTGGAGGAGCCCAAGGCCCTGGGCTACTCCCGGGAGGGTGCCCTCACCCTCTTCGACGAGGGGCCTGTCACCCTGGACCCTGCCCTGGCTCGGGAGACCCGTTCCTCGACCTACATTGTGGAGATTTTCAGCGGCCTGGTGACCCTGGACCCGGACCTACAGATTAAGCCCGCCCTAGCCTCTAGCTGGCAGGTCCAGGGGGACAACCGCACTTATGTCTTCCATATCCGGCCTGGGGCCAAGTTCCACAATGGTCGTGAGGTCACGGCCCAGGATGTGAAGTACTCGTGGGAGCGGGCAGCAGACCCCGCCCTCAAGTCCCAGACGGCCCTCACCTACCTGGGGGACATCGAGGGGGTGAGGGCCAAGGTGGAGGGCAAGGCCAAGGAGATATCCGGGGTCAAGGTCATAGATAAACTCACCCTGGGAGTGACCATCGACACCCCCAAGGCCTATTTTCTCGCCAAGCTCACCCATACCGCCGCCTCGGTGGTGGACAAGGAGAACGTGGAGTCCGGCCCCGACTGGACGCAGCACCCCAACGGCACTGGCCCTTTCAAGCTCAAGGAGTGGCGGAAGGACGAGCTCCTGGTGCTGGAGCGCAACGAGGACTTCTACGACGGGCCACCCAAGCTCACCCGGGTCATCTTCCGCCTCTTGGGTGGCATCCCCATGGTGATGTACGAGCGGGGGCAGATTGACATCGCCCCCGTCTCCGGCGGCGACCTGGAGCGGGCCCAGGACCCCTCGGACACCCTGAACAAAGAGTTGGCGGCAGGCCCCACCTTCCATTTGTCGTATCTTGGCTTCAATGCCGCCAAGCCGCCCTTCAACGATGCTAAGGTGCGCCAGGCCTTCACCCTGGCCTTGGACCGGGACCGTCTGGTCGCCACGGTGTTGCGAGACCTGGTGCAGCCAGCCAAGGGCATCCTCCCCCCGGGGATGCCGGGATTCAACGACACCCTCAAGGGTCTCCCTTTTGATGTAGCAGGAGCCAAGGCCGCTTTGGCCCAGTCCTCCTATAAAGATGCAGCGGGGCTTCCCCCCATCACCTTCACCACCTCGGGCCAGGGAGGCAGCGTGGGCAGCCTCCTGGAGGCCATCGCCGAGATGTGGCGCGCCAACCTGGGGGTGCAGGTGAAGTTCCGCCAGCTGGAGCCGGAGACCTATTTCTACCGCCTGCGCACAGAGAAAGATCAGCTCTTCGACACCGGGTGGGTGGCCGATTACCCCGACCCCGAGAACTTCCTGGATGTGCTCTTCCACACGGGGAACGAGGACAACTTCGGGGAATACAGCAACCCACGCCTGGACTCCCTCCTGGAGCGGGCCCGCACCGAGTCCGATGTGACCCGCAGGCTCAAGCTCTATCAGGACGCCGAGCAGCTCATCGTAGACGAGGCGGCGGCGGTGCCCCTCTTCTTCGGGCGGGAGTACCTGCTGGTGAAGCCTTATGTCAAGGGCTATCGAATCACGCCGCTACCCGTGCCCATCCTGCGCTTTGTCTCCATAGAGCCCCACTAGCAGGGCAGGGAAAAACCGGGAGTCCAGAGGGGCCAAGCCCTTCTAGCAGGGGCCTGGGGCCTGCCCTTGAGCGAAGCGAAGGGGTGTCCCCCAGATAAAATCCTACCCCCTTCCTGGCCAGGAAGGAGGTAGGGGGATAGTGTAAGGCTTTTTCACCCACAAGTGCCCGCGAAAAGGGCGCTAATTTCCGTGGGATAGAGCCTACTTCTTCTTAGCGGCCTCGAGCACCTTGTCCAGGAAGGCCTTCTCGGGGAGGGCCCCCTCGAAGGAGACGGTCTCGTTGATGACCACCTTGGGCACCGCTCGCACCCGGTAGCGCTGCACCAGTTGGGGAAAGCCGGTGCTCTCCACCACATCGGCGGTAATCCGAGGCGACTCCAGGGCCATCTTGTGGGCCAGCTGGGCCGCCATGGGGCAATACGGGCAGGTGGGTGTCACGAAGACCTGGATGTGGACATCTCGCTCCAGCCCTTTGAGGGCGGCTTTGGTCTCCACCGCTAGGCCCGAATCCCCTTTGGACCCGTCCAGGATGCCCTCGATGAGGGTCACGAACTCGTAGCCCGAGGGCATGCCGTAGAACCGGACGCGCTTCTTCTCTCCGTCGAAAATCAGGGCGGGGATTTTGGTGACTCCGTATTCCCGGGCCTTAGCGGCATCCTTGACGAAATCATAGACCTCCAGGCTGAGCAAGCTGTTTATGGTCACCACCTCCTCCAGGAGCTGGTGGGTCTCGCGGCAGAAGAGGCACTCCTGGCCGGGGATGGCGAGCCCGCTCTCATGCTGGGTGAAGAACACCAGCTTCACCGGGCCCTTCATATCCTTGTCCAGGGTCTCCTTTATCACCTGCCGGTCTTTATCGGGAATCAGCGGCATAGCATACCTCCTGGTAAAATTATAGCACGAAGGCCAGCTGAAAGCTTCACGGGAAGGGAAAAGAAATCCGGGTCAAGCGGGGGGAAGCCCAGGGCGACGGGCGGGCCTCAGCCCCGGCTCTGCCTCCAGCCGTAGAGGAGGCGCCAGGCGGCGGTGGAGGAGGCCAGGACGGCTATGGCCCCCAAGGCCAGGGCCACCTGCCCCAAGAGGAGGCCTAAAGACAGGATGATTATCCGCTCCGGACGGGCGGCGAGGCCCACCTCCCCCTTGAGGCCCAGGGCTTCGGCGCGGGCGCGCACATAGGAGACCAGGAAGGAGCTAATCAGGGCGGCCAGGGTTAAAAATACCCCCAAGGCATCGCCTCGGGTGCTGAAGTGAAGGGCCAGGCCCCCCAAGATGAGGGCCTCCGCCAGGCGGTCCAGGGTAGAGTCCAGGAGAGCGCCGAAAGGAGTGACCCGGCCCGTGGCCCGGGCCAGGGCCCCGTCTACCATGTCCAGAGCGCTGCCCAGGAGCACCACCACGCCCCCCCAGAAGAAAGAGCCCTGGGCCAGCAGCCAGGCAGCCCCGCCGCTCGCC
This sequence comes from Chloroflexota bacterium, assembly GCA_016210205.1. Classification (GTDB taxonomy): domain Bacteria; phylum Chloroflexota; class Dehalococcoidia; order JACQUO01; family JACQUO01; genus JACQUO01. The sequence continues at coordinate 30,453 of JACQUO010000012.1, read as the reverse complement.
AGAAAGCCCAACACGGTGACCGCATTGGGGTGAAGGCCGGTCCGAGCCAGAAGGCCAACCAGGGGCTGGCTGAAGTAGCGGGCAGCGGCCTGCTTCATATGGGGGAACACTGCCCTCCTTGGGAAAGCGGCTCAAACCCGGATTTGAGCAAGCTAGGAAGCCTCAACCAGGGCCTCATCGGGCTCGGGGGGATAGGGGGTGGGTTTCTCACTGAGGATGCGCTGGTAATAGCTTAGGACCTTCTGGGCCACCAAATCCCAGCTGTACTGGCGGGCATGACGGCGGCCCGCTTCCCCCATCCGCTGCCGCAGGCTGGCATCGGCCAGGAGGTGAGACAGAGCGCCCACCAGCGACTCCACGCTCTCTGGCTCCACCAGAATCCCCACCTCCCGGGAGGGTATGACGCTGGCATAGCCCTCAATGTTCGAGGCCACCACCGGTCTCCCCGAGGCCATGGCCTCCAGGAGGACGATGCCAAAGCTCTCATTGCCCGTGGCGGGAGCGCAGAAGACATCTGCGGCGGCGTAATACCGCGGCAGGTCATCCTCCGAGACACGCCCCACGAAGGCTACATCCTCCAGACCCCGCTCTGCCACGAACTTCTGGTATATGGGGAGGGCGCCGCCCGCGGGGCCCACGACGATGAGGCGGGCCTGGGGGAACTCCCGCTTGATGAACTCGAAGGCTTGCATCAGATATTTCAGGCCCTTGCGCTTCTCCAGCCGGCCCACGAAGAGGATGTTTAGCTTGCCATCCCGAAAGTCGGGCATGGGCGCCGTCTCTTGCGAGAAACGCTCATAGTCGATGCCGTTGGGGATGATGTTGTAGTAGCCCGGGAAGTAGTGCTGCACGAACTCCATGGCGGGCCGGGAGACGGCGATTTTGCCGTGAAGGCGGCGGAACCAGCGCTTGAGGATGGGCTTGCCGTAGCCGTAACCCCGGTGGCTGTCGTGATAGGCATGGAAGGTGCCCACATTGATGGCGGAGGAGAAGCGCAGCACGGTGATGGGCAAGGCTGGCAGAAGAGGCTCATGCAGGTGCACGATGTCGAACTTCTCCTCGGCCAGCATCTCCTTCACTGGGCCCGCCAGCCGGGGCGAGAGAGCGATGCGGGCGATGGAGCCGCCGGTGGGGATAGGCACCGGCCGGCCCAGGAGGATGGTCTTGCCGTTGGCCGGGGGCAGGCTGCTGCCGGAGGAGGAAGCGATGACCACGGCCTCGTGGCCCAGACAGAGGAAGTTGGACTGAAGCTGACGCACGTGGGCGTTGACCCCGCCGGGGTAGCCATAGTCGTATGGGGAGACGAGAGCTATCTTCATCCCACCTCCCCCTTGAGGAGTCGGGCCAGGGTGCGGCGGGCCACCCGCGGCGGGTGCAGGAGCAGGCTTCGGGTATGCTGGGAGAGGATTTGGCGCAAGCCTATCTGGGGCAGGCTCACTGGCCGGCCCGAGACCGCCCTGGTGGCGCGCTCCAGGATGGCCCGCCGCAGGTCCCAGGCGGAGAAGCCGGGGAACAGCGTATAGCCTGTGCCTACCTGAAGGAGGAAATGGGCGTCGCTTCCCCCCACTTCCGCCAGGTGGTACCTGGTTTCATTCAGGTGCTTGGCCCTCTCAGAGGTGACCCGGGCTGCCGGGTTGACAGTCACCAGCTCCAGGGCATCCAGATAGACCTCCGGGGCAGGACGGCGCGCCATCTCGTCCAACATGCCCTGTCCAATGCTGCGGGTGAGCCAGCTCAGGGGATGGGGCACGATGCACAGCCCCCCCTGGGCATGGATAGCGGCCACCGTCCTGGCCAAAGACCGGAAGCTGGGCACGGGGCGCTCCAGGAAGAGCCCCACCACATGCCCGTCAACGGTAGTTATCTCCATCCCCGCGATGACCTCAAAGCGGTAGCGTTTCCTGGAGGTCAGCTCCAGGGCCTTATGAGCGCCCGCGAGCTCATCGTGGTCAGTGACGGCGATGACATCCAGGTCCGTCTTCCGCTCTACATAGTCCAGGAGCGTGGCGACATCGAACACGCCATCGCTGGCGTCGGTATGGAGGTGCAGGTCCGCCTTCCCTAGGCGGCGCGGCTGTTCCATGCGACCCTGCCTTCAACAGGCTCCTCTTTTTCCGGCCAGACGGGTTGTAGAACGACCCACTGCTCGGGATACCTGCGGATGTATTGCTCCATTATAGCCACTACCTGGCCTATTTGCTCCCTGGCACCCTCCGGGGAGCCGCCGTTGCGAGAGACGGCCAGGGGCGGCTCAATATAGATAGAAAAGCAGTCGCCCTTCTCCCGCACCGCAAAGCACGGGAGGACAGCGGCTCCCGTGCGGGCCGCCAGGGCCACTGCGCCCATGGGGATAGTGGTGCGCTCCCCCAGGAAGTCAGCCGGGACGCCGCTTCCTAAAACATCCCGATCGCAGGCGATGCCCAGGACATGGCCTGCTTTGAGCAGGCGCAAGGGCTCCCGAAGGGCAGCGGCGCTGTCGCCCACAGGGATGAGGGTGAGGCCGCGGCTGGCCCTGAAACCGGAGACCAGACGGAAGAGCGCCGGTGGGCGCACCCGTTCGACGAGGACCGAGGCCGGGACGGAACGCAGGGCCAGGACTTGGGACGCGAAGAAGTAGTTGCCCAGATGGGCGGTGACGACAACCACGCCCTGCCCCCGGGAGTAGGCCTGCTGGAAATTATCCCAGCCGTGGACGGTGATGGCCCGCTCCAGGTATCCCCGGCGGAAACGCGGCATGCGCACCAGCTCGTAGTAGCTCTTGGTCAGGTTGCGCAGCACCTGACGGGACGCCTGGCGAAGCCGCGAGGCATCCGGCCCCATGGCCCGGCGCAGGTTGGCCTGCACCTGACGCCGCATCCGGGGCGAGAGAAGATGCGCCAGGTCCCCCGCCAGGCAGGCCAGGGCGTAGCCCACTTTAGCTGGCAGATAGGCGATGGTCAGGCTGGCGAGCTTAATGGCGAGGTATTGGAGCATGGCGTATCCAACCACATCTGATGGAAGACATACCACTGGTCGGGGAACTGCCGCACCAGGCTCTCCAGGGAAGCCATCAGCGCCTGGGTCAGCGCCCGCGCATCCTGGCGGGGGTCGCCGCTGGTCCGAAACTGGACGGGCGGCTGGATGAGGCCGTGGAAGGTGTTGTCGGGGCGGCGCGCCACCGCCGCGGTCAAGACCGGGGCCTGGGTTCGCAGGGCCAGGGAGGCCACCCCGGCGGGCACCAGCACCGGCGCCCCCAGGAAGGAGACCTCCACCCCCTCCCTAGCGTTGGGGCCGTCGATGAGCAGGCAGAGGGCCTCGCCCCGGCGGAGAGCCTCCAGGACCGGGCGAGCCCCTTTCTCCTTGGGGATGATGCGCATGCCCAGCCCCGCCCGGGTCCTCCCCACCCACTGGCCCAGCTCCCTGGGCGAGAGGGTATCGCCGATGACCGTGATGGGCTGGTGGATATGGGCAGCCATGGCCCCGGCCATATCCCAGTTGCCCAAATGCAGCCCCACGATGATGACCCCACGCTTGGACTCCCGCGCCTGGTAGAGATGCTCCAAACCATCGAAGCGCACCTGGCGCTCCAGATGGGCCAGGTGTTGGGAGGGCAGGCGCATGAAGTCCACGAGGTATTTACAGTAGTTACGCATGGCCCGCCCCGCCAGGCGGTCGATGTCCCTGGCCGCGGCTCCGGGGCCCAGGGCCTGGGCCATGCTGATGCGGGAGAAGCGGCGACCCCGATGCCACAGCCGGTAGGTGCCCCACCCGACTATATCCGCCAAGGCATAGCCCACTTTAGGGGGCAGCCATCCCCACCAAACGCAGGCGAGGCGGAATAACCAGTACCGAATCAAGGGCTGCCCTGAGCAATGAACCTTTCTACCATGTCATGGGCCTCAGCGTCGGTGTGCTGGATGGGAGGCGACTTCATGAAGTAAGCAGAGGGCCCTTCCAGAGTTCCGGAGAGGCCCCGGTCTCGGGCCAACTTCAGACAGCGGATGGCGTCGATGACCACGCCGGCGGAGTTGGGGCTGTCCCAGACCTCGAGTTTCAGCTCCAGATTTAGGGGGACATCCCCGAAGGTGCGGCCTTCCATACGGATGTAGCACCACTTGCGGTCGTCCAGCCAGGGGACGAAATCGCTAGGGCCGATGTGGATGTTGTGGGCGCCCATGTCATAGTCCAGTTGGGAGGTCACGGCGTTGGTCTTGGAAATTTTCTTGGATTGGAGGCGTTCCCGCTCCAGCATGTTGAGGAAATCGGTGTTGCCGCCGAAGTTGAGCTGGTAGGTCCGTTCCACCTTCACGCCGCGCTCCCGGAAGAGCCGGGTGAGCACCCGGTGGGTGATGGTGGCTCCCACCTGGGACTTGATGTCATCGCCGATGATGGGCAGCCCCCGGGCCTTGAAGCGCCCCTGCCAGTAGTCCTCCCGGGCAATGAAGACCGGCATGCAGTTTATAAAGCCGCAGCCGGCGGAGAGCACCTGCTCCACATACCACTTGGTGGCCTCCTCGCTGCCCACGGGCAGGTAGTTGATGACCACATCGGCGCCGGTATCCTGGAGGATTTTCACGATGTCGTCGGTGGAGCCCGGGGCCTTGGTGATGACCTGGGAGAGGTACTTCCCCAGCCCGTCGTGGGTCATGCCCCGGTGCACCTTGACCCCCAGGGGTGGCACATTGCAGAACTTGATGGTATTGTTGGGCAGGGTGAAGATGGCCTCCGACAGGTCTTTGCCCACCTTGTTCTTGTCCACATCGAAGGCAGCCACGAACTGGATATCGCTGATGTGGTAGCCCCCCAGGTTGACATGCATGAGACCTGGGACAAAGGCGTTCTCATCGGTGTTGTGATAGTAGTGGACACCCTGGACCAGGGAGGAGGCGCAGTTACCCACTCCGATTACAGCCACATTAATCTTGCCCAAGACACACTCCTTCTCCAGGGAAATCGCTTGCTCCCTGGGGGACATAACTCGTGTTGTATTGTAGCAGTCTTTACCCCCGTAGACAAGGTTAGAAGATGAGCCCTCAGTCCTCTGGCGGCGCGCGCACCACCAGGATGGGGATATCGGCGCCCCGAATCACCCGGTCCGCAATGCTGCCCATCACCAAGCGCTTGAATCCCATAAAGCCGTGGGTGGCCATGACGATGAGGTCCACCCCGCTTTCCTTGGCTACATCTAGGATTTCCTCCGCGGGGCGGCCAAAGGCAACTTTATATGAGCTGACAACGCCCTTATCCCGCAGGCGGCGGGCCATGAGGGACACATAAGGCTCGGCCGAGGCCTTGATATACTCAATTATCTCCTCGGTATAGAGGGCGTCCATGCCGCTCATGCGGTCAGAGGGGTCGGGCAGGGCTACCCTCAGCAGCTGCACCCGGAGTTTCATCTTCCCGGCCAGCTCCTGGGCATGGGGCAGGGCGTGTTCGGCCTCGGGATAGCCATCCAGAGGAACCAGGAGGCCCGCCCCGGGCCAGTTGGCAGCCATGGGCTCCACTTCTTTTTGCCCCCGCACCAGGAAGACCGGAGCGCCCGCAGCCTGAATCACCCTATCGGCCACGCTGCCCAGGACCCAACGCCTCAGCCCCGACCAGCCGTGGGTAGCCATGGCGATTAGGTCGCTGGAGTACACCTGGGCATGACGAAGGATTTCCCGGGCCGGGTTGCCGAAGACCACCGCTGCCTTCACATTGTCTCGGAGTTCAGCGGGCAACTCATCGGCCATCCTCTCCTGGATGCGGTGGGCCACCAGGTTGCAGTAGGAGGTGTTGGCCCGCCCCGCTGGCCCGCGAGCGGCCTCGCACACTGTGAGGACGGTGACCTGAGACTGGAAAGCCTTGGCCAGGACTTCCACATAGGGGATGGCCAGTTCAGCCAAGGGGGAGCCGTCCTGGGGCAGGAGGATTTTAGAGAACATCACCATACCTGAATTGTGGCCATAGACGCGACATGATATGCTTGAGAATCGCCGGCTCCTGAAGTAATAGCTTAGGGGAAATTTAGGGGAGGCAATCTCGAACTTGGGGGGCAGGAGGACAACAGGTGTTCAGCGACTTTCACACCCATTCCCTGCTCAGTGACGGGGAGTTGACCCCCCTGGAGCTGGTGCGCCGCTACCTGGCCCGCGGCTGTCGCCTCATGGCCATCACCGACCATGTAAGCTACGGCACTCTGGCGAGGGTGATAGAGGCTTTGACCCAGGACTGCGCCCTGGCGGAGCGGGAGTGGGACGCTACGGTCATCCCCGGCGTGGAGCTGACCCATTTCCCCCCACAGGCCATCAACGCTGCCGCCCGAGAGGCCAAAGAACTGGGGGCCAGGCTGGTAATCGTTCATGGGGAAACCATCGCTGAGCCCGTGGCGGCGGGGACAAACCTGGCGGCTCTTCAGTCTCCCCACGTTGACATTCTCGCCCATCCCGGCCTCATCAGCCTGGCCGAAGCCAGGCTGGCGGCCTCCCGGGGCATCTTGCTGGAAATCAGCGCCCGCAAGGGCCATAGCCTCACCAATGGGCATGTGGTGAAAGCTGCCCTCCAGGCTGGGGCCAAACTCCTTCTTAGCTCTGATGCCCACAGCCCTGGGGACCTTCTGGCCTCACGACAGGCTGAACGCATCCTTCGCGGCGCCGGCTTGACGGCGAGACAAACGAAAGATACGCTCACCGCCTCGCCAGCCGCGCTGCTGGCCAGACTTGGACTACCTCACTGAGGGAGAGGCCCTGAGCCGGCTCCCCGCTTATGCAGCGAGAAGGCTATTATTAGGGGCTTGGCTGGGTCTGCGGCCTAGCCCTTGCCGATGCGGAACACCTTGGTGCCGCACCTGCTGCAGGTGCCCTGAGTGGCGGGCTTCCCGTTCTTCAGCGTAATGCTCTTGGGTCCCCTGATTTCCCGCTTGGCCCGACACTTGAAGCAATAGGCATCCATAGTTGGCACCTCCTTTAGCTTTGAACTATATACACAGGAGGTGGTATTTGTCAATAGCTTGGGGAAGCTGTTTTCAGATTTCGCTCCAATTGGCGATAAACTAAAGGTCTAGCAGAAGCTCCCTGCGCCACTGGGCTTCCTCGGAAAGGAAGCGGAGAAGGCCCAGGAACTGCCCTGGCTGGCTATAGGCCCGGCAGCAGCCTTGCCCGGTAGGCGGGGGTGGCAGGGCCAGGGAGCGGCCATGGCGGAAGGAGGCCTCCTGCTCCGGGCCCAGTATTACTGCGGGGAAATGCTGGAGGGGATAATCGGCCGGGTAGATGAGAGACTCCCAGGTGGCGTCCTTTATGGCCTCATGAAACTGGCAGAGGTCAACGCTGTCCTTAATCTGGAAAGGGCCGTACTGAAGCCGGACCAGGCCGCTCAGGTGGGCGCCGCACCCCAGCTTCAGGCCCAGGTCATGGGCCAGGCTGCGGATATAGGTGCCCTTGCTGCACTCCACCTCCACGGTGGCCACCGGAGGCTGCCACTCCTGAAACTCGAGGCGGTAGAAGTGCACCCGGCGCGGGGAGCGCGGCACCTCCAGCCCTCGGCGGGCCAGGCGATAGAGGGGAATCCCCCCGACCTTGAGGGCACTGTGCATGGGCGGCACCTGCTCTTGGGGGCCAAAGAAGCCCCGCAAAGCCTCATCGATGGCCGCCCGAGTCAGCCCGGAGGCATCGGCCTGGTGAGTGACTCGCCCCTGGGCGTCGTAGGTGTCCGTGGCGACCCCCAGGGTGATTTGGGCCTGGTACACCTTCCGTCCCTCCAGAAGATAGGGGACGATTTTGGTGGCGCGCCCCAGGCATATGGGGAGCACGCCCTCCGCTTGGGGGTCCAGGGTGCCGGCGTGTCCCACCTTGGTCACCCCGGTGAGGCGGCGCACTAGATGGACTAAGGCGAAGGCGGTGGGGCCTCGCGGCTTGTTGAAGTTAAGGATGCCCTGGGGGGTCATGGTAGCTTGTGGGGGAAAGGATTATCCTTATTTTCAACCTGGCGGAGCAGCCCCAGAAGGCGGGCACCCCGCTCGATGGAGTCGTCCCTGAGGAAGCTCAGTTCCGGGATGCGGCGGAGGGTGAGGCGGTGGCCCAACTCCCGGCGCAGGAAATTGGAGGCGGCCGCCAGGGCCCGGAGGGCTTCGGCGCGCTCCTCCTCCCCCGCCATGAGGCTCACATGCACTTTGGCATGCCGCAGGTCGTCTGAGGTTTCCACCGCAGTGATGGACAGAAGGCCGCTGAGCCGGGGGTCTCCGGTGTGCTGCTGAAGGAGGACGCTGAGCTCCTCGCGCAGGAGGTCGTTGATGCGCTGGGTGCGCCTGCTCATAGCTGTAGCGGGTTTATGCCAGCGGGGGAGGGCTACTCCCGCTCCCTACGGTAGGTCTCAATGATGTCGCCCGTCTCGAAGGCGGAGAAGCCCTCGACGCCCAGACCGCACTCGAATCCCGCTGCCATCTCCTTCACATCATCTTTGAAGTGGCGGAGGCTAGACACCGCCCCCTGGTGAACCACCACGCCCTTGCGGATGACCCGGGCCAGGGAGCCCCGGGACACCCTGCCGTCGGTGATGTAGCAGCCGGCCACATTGCCCAACTTCTTGACGCTGAAGGTGGCCCTGACCTCGGCATGGCCTTCGACCACATCCACGAAGACCGGCTCGCGCATCCCCTTGAGGGACTTCTCCACATCCTCCAGGAGCTTGTAAATCACTGAGTAGATATGGATGTCCACGCCCTCCAAATCGGCCACCCGCTTGGCGCCGGGCTCCACCTGGTTGTTGAAGCCAATGATGATGCCTTTGGAGGCCCGCGCCAGGAAGACATCGGTCTCGGTGATGTTGCCCGTGCCGCTGTGGATGACGCGCACCCTGACGCTGTCCACCGGCAGCTTTTCCAGGGAGGTTCGAATGGGCTCGAGGCTGCCCTGGACATCGGCCTTGAGGATGATGTTGAGCTCCTTCACCTGGCCGGCACGGATTTGGGAGAAAAGCTCGTCCAGGGAAGGGCCAGTGGCGATGGCCCCTTTCTCACTGAGGCGTCGCTTGACCAAAGTGCGGGCTGCCTTCTCATCCACCATCACGGCGAAGGTGTCGCCCGCGGCGGGGATGGAGTTCAGGCCCAGCACCTCCACGGGGGTAGCGGGCTCCGCCTTGCGGAGCGGCTTGCTCCGGTCGTTGAACATGGCCTTGATTTTGCCCCACTTGTCCCCCACCACTACCACATCGCCCACCTTGAGGGAACCCGTCTGCACCAGCAGGGTGGCCACCGGCCCCCGGTTGGAATCCATCCTGGCCTCAATCACGCTGCCCTCGCCGCGGCGGTTGGGGTTGGCCTTGAGCTCCGCCACCTCCGCCACCACCAGGATGTTCTCCAAGAGGGTATCAATGCCTTGGCCAGTCTTGGCGGAGGTTGGGACGCAGATGACATCGCCGCCCCACTCCTCGATGACCAGGCCTTGGTCCCCCAGCTGGCGCTTCACTCTGTCGGGGTCTGCCTCCGGCTTATCGATTTTGTTCAGGGCCACGATGATGGGCACCCCCGCGGCCTTGGCGTGGTCGATGGCCTCTACCGTCTGGGGCATGATGCCGTCGTCGGCGGCCACCACCAGCACTGCGATGTCGGTGACCTGGGCGCCCCGGGCCCGCATGGCAGTGAAGGCCTCATGCCCCGGGGTGTCCAGGAAGGTTATCCCCTGACCCTTGACCTCCACCTGATAGGCGCCGATGTGCTGGGTGATGCTCCCCGCTTCCCCCGCGGCCACCTTGGTCTTGCGGATGGCGTCGAGGAGGCTGGTTTTGCCGTGGTCCACATGGCCCATGACGGTCACCACCGGCGGGCGGAGCTTGAGGCCCGAGGCTTCGGCCTCAGCGGCATGCAGGGCCTTGGCTTTGAGTCCGGCGGCCTGGATGGGGGTGACCACCTCCGCCGTGGCCTCAAATCCCAAAGCGCTGGCCACCCCGGAGGCGGTCTCATAGTCCACGGTCTGGTTGATGGTGACCAAGCTGCCCTTCTTCATAAGCACCTTGATGACCTCAATGCCGCTCACGCCCAAGAGCTCCGCCAGGCGCTTCACGCCCACGCTGCGGGGCAGCGCTACCTTGGGCTGGGGGCCAGGCTTCGGGGTTTCGGCAGCGGCCCTATGGTTCTGGCTGGTGGATGTCATCTTGCCTCGCCGGGTTTTTTGATTGTTTGCATTTTTATAAAAAGCGCTATCTCTCTGTCGAGACTAGTAGGGTGATGAAAAACCCTTGCGACCATCCCCCTGTCCCCCTTCCTGGCCAGGAAGGGGGAAGAAATCATACCTGGGGAACACCCCCAGGCCCCTGTCAAAGGGGCTTTGCCCCTTTGCACTCCCCATTTTTCCACAGCCTGCTCAAGGCTCGTCCTGGGCCCGGCTCGGGGCGAAGAGGCTGCGGGCTAAAGCCAGGAGATGCGCTTTCCTCTGTGCGTCAACCTCGGTGCGGAGGGCGTAGCCCAAGCGCCGCTGGCGCAGCCCTTCCTCCCAGCAGGTGAAGCTGGGGCAGAGATAGGCGCCCCGGCCCTGGGCCTTGCCTGTGGGGTCGCGAGCTATCTCCCCTTGGGGCGAGAGCACCAGGCGCACCAGCTCGCCCTTGGGCCGCACTTGACGGCAGGCCACACAACTCCGCAGGGGGACATGCTTGGCCCTGGGGGAGGCTGGGCGTGGGGGACGTGAGCCCAGGGGGAGAGCCTTCAATCCTGCTTCTCCTCGACCTCTAGGTCGTAGTTCTCAAGCTCCTCTTCGACGATGACGGGGGCCTGGCGGCGGCCCTTGGTGCTCTTGACCTTAGCCGCCTCATCCCACTCGCCCCGCTCCGCCCCTTTGCGCACCTTCTCCTTGCCTTTGCGCCGGGGCTTATCTTCGGTCTTGAGAGGAGCCAGGACCTCCTCGGCGAAGCGGATTCCCGCCGGGGCTTTCTCCTCCTTGGCAGCGGGGGCGGCGGGCGCCAGCGCTGGGACTACAAGCTCGGCCGCCGCGGGGGCGGGCCCGGCCTTCTTGGCGGCGGCTCTTTCCACTGTCACCGCCTCTGGCGTCTTGGCCTCAGCCTCCGCCACAGGCGCCGCGGCAGCTTTCGCCTTCACCGGCTCCGGGGCAGGAGTCTCGGCCACGGCCGCTGGGGGCGGCGCGGGGACCTCGGCTACGGGGGCAGGGGCCGCGACGAGAGCTTGAGCTTCAGCCACCGCTGCGGCCGCGGCCAGGCGCTCGGTCCGCTCCGTCTCGGCGGCGGCCAGGCCCTTGATGTCGATGCGCCATCCGGTGAGCTTGGCGGCCAGGCGGGCGTTCTGACCCTCCTTGCCGATGGCCAGGGATAGCTGTCGGTCCGGCACCACCACCAGGGCGGACTTATCCTCGGGGCGGACCTCCACGCTGGTCACCTGGGCCGGGCTCAAGGCCTGGCCAATGAAGGTGCCGATGTTGGGATGCCACTGCACCACATCGATACGCTCGCCACCCAACTCGTTGACCACATTCTGGATGCGAATGCCCCGCAGGCCCACGCAGGCCCCCACGGGGTCGATGCCCTCTTGGAGGGCGGTCACCGCCACCTTGCTGCGGGAGCCGGCCTCCCGGGCAATGCCCTTAATCTCCACGCGCCCGCCGGCCAGCTCGGGCACCTCCAGTTCCAGGAGCCGGCGCAGCATCTGGGGATGGGTGCGGGAGACGATAATCCGCGGGCCTTTGGCGGAACGCTGCACCTCCACCAGATAGACCTTGAGGCGCTGGCCGACCCGGTAGTGTTCGCCCCGGACCTGCTCGGCGGGGGGCAGCACCCCCTCGGTCTTGCCCAAGTTCACCACCACCTGCCGCGGCTCCACGCGGGTGATGACGGCGGAGATGATGTCGCCCTCCCGTCCGGAGTACTCTTCGTAGGTGACATCCCGCTCGGCCTCCCGCAGGCGCTGGAGCACCACCTGCTTGGCCGTCTGGGCGGCGATGCGGCCGGCGTTTTTGGGGGTTATCTCCACCTCCACCACTTCGCCCAGCTCCGCGGAGGGCCGGAGCTTTTGGGCATCGCTTAAAGATATCTCTTTCTTGGGGTCCTGGGGGCTCTCCACCACTACCCGCTGGGAGAAAACATGGACCTCCCCCTGGGTAGGGTTAATCCTCACTGCCAGGTTCTGGGAGGCCAGCGCCGGGTCCTTCTTGTAAGCGGACGCCAGGGCGGCCTCCACGGCGGCGAAGACCACCTCCCGGGGAAGGTTCTTCTCTGCCGAGAGTTGGGTGATGGCGATTAAGAATTCACTTTTCATGCTGGGCAATCCCCTTGGTCCCAGTGGCCCCACGACCCCATTTTAATTAAAGAAGCGGGTTGAACCCGCTTTCCAAAGCCCCACACGCTGTCGCCAGTATAGCACCAATTATGTCATGGCGCAAGGATTTTGCAAAGAAAAACGTTATAGAATCGGTTTTTACCCCCTGAATCTGCCGGGCTTCGGAGCACCTCACCCCCTTGGTCCCCCTCTCCTGGAAGGAGAGGGGGAGGACGATGGGGTCTGGGGGACACCCCCCAAGCCCCCTGCCAAAGGGCTTCGCCCTCTGGACTCCCCCTACGGGAGAGGGGGATGGCATGGAAGGCTGGGGGACACCCCCCAGTCCCCCGCCAGAGGGGCACCGCCCTTCTGGAGTCCCTTTTATGGCTGCGAGAGGGATATTACCGCAGCGGGGGGCACGCCCGGACCCGCGGCAGGGGAGAAACCCCTCTGGACTCCCCAAGGGCTCTACGGCCTCTTTAAAAAAGGAGGGGCTAGTTGGCCCCTCCTTCAGCCCGCTTTCAGGCCTGCTGCCCTTCTCCTGCCAGCAAGGATTTGATTTCTGCCAAGAGGCCGGCCAGGGGCACAGTAGCGCCAGGGCCGGCGTCCCGGCGGCGTTTGAGCTCCGCGCCCTGGGCCTTGATGGTGCGGGCGCTGATGGTGAGCCGCACCGGCAGGCCGAGGAGGTCAGCGTCGTTGAACTTGACCCCGGGGGACTCCAGGCGGTCGTCGAAGAGCACCTCGAACCCCCCGGCCTGGAGGCGAGAGTAGAGCTCGGCGGCGCTGGCCGCCACCTCGCCCTTGTCCATGCCCAGGCCCACCAGGTGCACCTGATAGGGGGCGATAGGGCTGGGCCAGATGATGCCGGCCCCGTCGTGGTTCTGCTCCACCGCCGCCGCCAGGAGCCGCCCTACACCGATGCCGTAGCAGCCCATGACCATGGGGCGCTGGCGCCCCTCCTGGTCCAGGAAGTTGGCCCCCAGCTTCTGGCTGTAGACGGCGCCCAGCTTGAAGACATGGCCGACCTCAATGCCCCGGGTGGAGCGCAAGGGGGCCCGGCACTGAGGGCAGGGCAGGCCCGCCTGGGCCTGGGCGATGTCCGTGAGGAGGTCCACCGAGAAGTCCCGGGGGTAGTTGACTTGCTTGAGGTGATAGCCCTCCCGGTTGGCTCCAGCCACGAAGTTGGCGCCCGTGGTGATGGAGTCGTCGGCCACGGTCTTGATGCCCTTAAGTCCCACGGGGGAGGCGTAGCCCGCCACCAGGCCCGCCGCGAGCACCTCACGCTCCGTGGCCAGGCGGAGCTCGGCGCACTTGAGGGCATTCTTGAGCTTGACCTCGTTGACCTCCAGGTCGCCCCGGATGGTGACCAGGACCGGGGCGCCGTCGCACCAGTGGAAGACCGCCTTGTAGGTCTGGCTGGGGGGCACTCCCAGGAAGCCGGCCACCTGGGCGATGGTGGCGGCCCCGGGGGTGGGAACCTCCTCCAGGGGCATAGGCTCCTCTGGGGGCAAAGGAGACTTGGCGAAGGCGGCGCGCTCGGCGTTGGCGGCGTAGCCGCAGGCCTCGCAGGTGAGGACTTCGTTCTCGCCGGTGGGAGCGATGACCATGAACTCGTGGGAGCCTTTGCCCCCGATGGCCCCGCTGTCCGCCTCGACCATGAGGGTGGGGAGGCCGCAGCGCTGGAAGATGCGACGGTAGGCCTCCGCCATCTTGCGGTAGGAGAGGTTCAGCCCCGCTTCGTCCACATCGAAGCTGTAGAGGTCCTTCATGGGGAACTCGCGCACCCGGATGAGGCCGCCCCGGGGACGAGGCTCGTCCCGGAACTTGGTCTGAATCTGGTAGAGGAGCAGGGGCAGGTCGCGGTAGGAGCGCACATTCTGGCGCGCCAGGAGGGTGATGACCTCCTCGTGGGTAGGGCCCAGAACCAGGGGGCGCTGGCGGCGGTCCTTGAGGGTGAAGAGGGTGTCGCCCAGGGCCTTGTCCCGCCCCGTCTCCTGCCAGAGCTCCAGGGGCTGGAGGACGGGCATATTGAGCTCCTGGCCGCCGGCGGCGTCCATCTCCTCCCGGATGATTTGCTCTATCTTGCGCAGGGCGCGCCAGCCCAGGGGCAGGTAGGAATAGACCCCGGCGGCCACCTGGTGAATCATGCCGGCTCGCACCAGGAGCTGGTGGGAGACGGTCTCCGCCTCCGCGGGAGGCTGGCGCAGGGTCTTGCCGAAGAGCTGGGAGAGGCGCAAAGGTTAGTTCCCCTTCCAAAGAAGAATAAACTGAATGGGCCTTTGGGAGACTGCTGAAATAGCTATGTCAACCCCCTTCCCCCAGTCTTGGGGGCAATCGGAATTTGGGGGACATCCCCAGACCCCCGTCAGGAAGTATCCGGCACCTCTTTTCCAGCAGTATAAATGGGGGGCTACTCCAGGAACCGCAGGGCTAAGGCCAGGGCACTCCCCAGCATGAATGTGGCCACTACCCGATAGTTGAAAGTCTTGTGGGCTTCGTTGAGCAGAGCGGCGGCTCCCACATAGATGAAGACCCCGGTCACGAAGGCTATGGCCTGGCTGACCAGGCGCTCGGGGATGTAGCCGGATATGGCCACGCCGGCGGGATACATGGCGGCGGCAAACACCAGGATGGGAATCAAGCGGTTCAAGCCGTAGCCCGCCCTCCGCATAATCAGGGTGGTGGTCATGCCCTGGGGCACCTCGTGGGCAATTACCGCCAGGGTAATAATCACGCCCAACTCGGGCCTGACAATAAAGCTCACCCCGATGCCCACGCCGTCGATGATGTTGTCGGAGGCCATGCCAAGGACGGTGACCCAGTTCAGGGGCCGGTCCTCGTGCACCCCGTTCCTGTAGGCGTGAAGCTCCAGTCCTTTTTCCACCAGGTAGAAGACGAAGAATCCCAGGGCGAGGTACAGATAGTTCTGCTCCGCCTTGGCCTCGGGGAGCAATTCGAAGAAGACCGCCCCCATCACGGTGCCTGCGGCAAAGGCCAACACATAGCGCATGCTCACCTTCTTCCCCCAGGGGTGGAAGGGCAACACGCCACCCACGATGTCGCCCATGGCGGCGAGCGTGGCGAATAGATACACTATCATAATGACCTCAATGATGCCAACTTTAAGCCATCCGGCAGCGCATCAGTCCAATCTATCGTCCGTCGTGTTGGCACTAATTATGCTCTTCTCTTAATAAAATGCCCTTCTGCTCCAGGAAGGCCAGGCCCTGGGCGAGGCCGGCGGCGTCGGCGTGGTGCACCTCTAGCACCCGCAGGGCTTGGGCGGGGATGAGGGGGGCCAGGGCGTCCCAGTCCAGGTCCCCCTGGCCCGGGGCCCGGTGGTCCCCCAGGCCCACGAGGTCATGGAGGTGGAGGCCCAGGGTCCGCGACCCCAGGCGTCGGAGCCAATCCCGGTGGGGGGCGAAGCCCAGGCGGGCCAGGGTCTCGGCATGGCCGAAGTCGTGCCAGTAGCCCATATTCTCCTGGGGGAAGTCGCGGAGCAGCTGCTCCGCCTCCTCCAGGCTGGGCACCTCGAAGTAATGGTAGCGGTTCTCCAGCCCCAGGGCAACCCCCCGCTCGGCGGCGTAGGGCTGGAGCTCCGCCAGGCTGCGGCAGGCGGCCTCCAGGTGGGGGGGGCTTTTAGCCCGGCGCTGAAAGACCAGGTAGTTGCGCAAGTTGCGATAGCCCGGGCGGTCCGCCAGGCCCTGGTCGAAGGCCCGACGCAGGAGGTACTCCACCTGGTGCTCCAGCCCCACGGCCCCCAGATGCAGGATGACGAACCGCGCCCCCACCGCGGCCGCCAGGTCGATGGTGTCCTGGGCGTAATGGACGGCCTGCTCGCGGTGCTCCTGCTTGAGGGAGGCGAGGGGGAAATGGTTGGTGGGCTTGCCCCCGGGGGAGATGATGGTGGGGCAGGGGTCGTGGAGGCTGGAGACGGGGAGATGAGGGAGGCCCCGCAGCTCCGCGACTTGCGCCGGGTTGAGCTGGTAGTTCATCTCGAGGTGGCTGAAGCCCAGCTTTCGGGCCGCCGCCGCAAACTCGGCCATCGCCAGGGACTGGGCCACGCCCCACATGGTGGAGAGGGAGGCCAGGTAGGTCAAGGGGCGTCTCCCGCAGGCGATGGTTTGGGCATGGGTTTGTTTTCGCCTCCCAGGATACGGCGGGGGCCGACTCAAGTCAAGGAATCTCTGCAGGATAACGAAGAGGGCCTAGCAGGCTGCTAAGGGAGCCCCTTCGGGGATAGATTTATATCTGGGGGAGACCCCCAGACCCCCGGCAGGGCAAGCCCTGCACCCATAATCCTCTCAGATGGCGAGCTCCCAGGTTCTCTGCCCAGGGATAAGGGGCTTCGCCCCTCTGGACTCCCTTTTTTCAGCACCCTGCTAGACTGAGGCTGCTCAAAAAACCTTGGGCTTGAATACTGCTACCCTGGGCGTTAGAATAGGGGGAGAATCCGACCGGGAAGGGAAGCCTTCGGGAGGAACGGGATGGATAAAGGAACCTGGAAGGTAAAGACGGGGCTGGCCCAGATGCTCAAGGGCGGCGTCATCATGGATGTGGTGACCCCGGAGCACGCCAAAATCGCCGAGGAGGCCGGGGCTTGCGCCGTCATGGCCCTGGAGCGGGTGCCCTCGGACATCCGCGCCGCCGGCGGGGTGGCTCGCATGGCCGACCCCGCCATCATCAAGGCCATCATGGAGACGGTCTCCATCCCCGTCATGGCCAAGTGCCGCATCGGGCACTTCGTGGAGGCCCAGGTGCTGGAGGCCCTGGGGGTGGACTTCATCGATGAGTCCGAGGTCCTCACCCCGGCGGATGAGGCTCATCATGTTTGGAAGCACAACTTCAAGGTTCCCTTCGTCTGCGGCTGCCGCGACCTGGGGGAGGCCCTGCGCCGCATCGCCGAGGGGGCAGCCATGATTCGCACCAAGGGGGAGGCGGGCACGGGCAACATCGTGGAGGCGGTGCGCCACATGAGGGCGGTCCAGGACGGCCTGCGCCAGCTTCGGGCCATGCCGGAGGAGGAGCTTGTGGCCCAGGCCAAGGCCCTGGGCGCTCCCTTCGAGCTGGTGCAGGAGATACACCAGACGGGCAGGCTGCCCGTGGTGAACTTCGCCGCCGGGGGCGTGGCCACCCCCGCCGACGCTGCCCTGATGATGCAGCTGGGGGCCGACGGCATCTTCGTGGGCTCGGGCGTCTTCAAGTCCAGCGACCCCCCGGCCCGGGCCCGAGCCATCGTCCTGGCCACCACCAACTACAACAATCCGGAAATCCTCGCCAAAGTCTCTGCGGGCCTGGGGGCCGCCATGCCCGGCCTGGAAATCGGCGCCATCCCCAAGGAGGCTCTCCTGGCCCAAAGGGGTTGGTAAAGGGTGAAGAAGGTGGGCGTCCTGGCCCTCCAGGGGGCCTTCGCCGAGCATCTCGCCGCCCTGGAGAAGCTGGGGGCGGAGGCCCGCCCCGTGCGGTTGCTCGCCGACCTGCCCGGGCTGGAGGGGCTCATCATCCCGGGGGGGGAGAGCACCACCATGGCCCGGCTGCTGGCGGCCTTGGAGCTGTATGACCAGGTGAAGGGCCTGGCCCGGGACGGGATGCCCATGTGGGGCACCTGCGCCGGCCTCATCCTCCTGGCCAAGAACGCCATCGGGCTGCGGGAGGCGAACCTGGGGGTAATGGATGTGGCGGTGCGGCGCAACGCTTATGGGCGCCAGGTGGACAGCTTCGAGGCGGACCTGGAGGTCCCGGCCCTGGGGCCACCGCCCTTCCGGGCCGTCTTCATCCGGTCGCCTCGCATCGAGGCGGTGGGTGCGGGGGTGGAGGTGCTGGCCTGCCGGCCCGGCGGCGAGCCGGTGGCGGTGCGCCAGGGGCAGTTGCTGGGCACAACCTTTCATCCGGAGCTCACCCCGGACCTGCGGTTCCACCAGCTTTTCCTCCGCCAGGGGAAAAAGCGGGCCGCCAGGGCGAAAGGGAAAGGACAGCCGGAGCCAAGGGGGCGGCATGACCGTTAGATCCCTCTATCCCACCGACCTTTTGGCCCTGACCCAGTTCAGCGGCCGGGCCCGGCCCAACGAGGTGGTCACCCGGGAGAGCTTGTGGCATCCCGAGAGCCGCAACCTGCCCCCCTCGGAGCTGCTGGAGGAGTGGTTCACCATCCGAGGCCGGCGCTACTCTCTGGTGGCCGGAGACTGGAGCCACATCGAGGGGTTCATCTCCGCGCGGCGGCGCAGCGGCCGCGGGGCCTGGGAGGTGGAGCGCCTCCTCCTGGCTGACGGGAGCCCAGAAGTGCCCCTGAGCCTCCTGGAGCGTCTGAGCGCCATGGGGGTGCGGCGGCGAGTGAAGCGGCTCTTCTTGCGCCTGCCCGCGGGAAGCCCCCTGGTGGAGGTCGCGGGGCGGGCGGGCTTCTCCCCTTACCTCACCGAGTTCCTCTATCGCCGCCAGGCGGTACGCGGAGAGTCGCCCACGCCTTCCGCCTTCATCAGCCCCTTCCGGGAGGCCAAGAGGGGCGATGATTACGGCCTGTTCCGCCTCTACTGCGCCACCTACCCCGCCGACCGCCGCAGCCAGGAGGGGCCGACCCTCCAGGACTGGCAGGAGGCCCGCGAGCGCCCCTTCTCCCAGGAGCTGGTCTGGGAAGGGGAGGAGGGACTACGGGCCTGGCTGAGGCTGGCCAGCGGGCACGAATCCCATTACTTTGAGCTTATGGTGCACCCGGAGCAAGAGGGCTCTATCTACGAGATGGTGGACTGGGCCTTGAGCCTGTCGGGAGGCCGGAGCGAGGCCCTGAGCCTGGTGCCCATGTGCCGCACCAGGCTGCGCCAGGCGCTCAGGGAGAAGGGGTTTGAGGAGCAGAGGGAGCTCCTCACCATGGTGAAGCACCTGGCCGTGCGCCTCCACCTCCCCGCCTGGTCGCCCAAGCTAGCGCGTCTGGGGGAGAGAACTTGAGCTTGCCCGAAGAGAGCTTCACCCAGGTCATCACCGACGACCTGGAGGCCCTGCTGGGGGCACTGCCGCCCCACATCGCCGAGCCCCTCTATGAGCGTTCCGACCGCCACGAGCTCCTGGAGGTGGTCATGGACCTGGGGCGGGCGCCCGAGGCCCGCTTCCCCCACCAGGAGGTGGTCCTCAGCCCTCGGGAAGTCACCCGCGAGGACATCGAGTATATGGTGACCCGCCTCTCGGCCTTCAGCGGGGACAACCGGGCCGGCATCGAGCGCACGCTGCACCGCATCTCCGCCATCCGCAATCGGGAGGGGCGCATCGTGGGCCTCACCTGCCGGGTGGGGCGGGCGGTCTTCGGTACCATCCGCATCATCCAGGACTTGGTAGAGTCGGGCCGGAGCCTGCTCCTTCTGGGACGGCCCGGGGTGGGCAAGACCACCATGCTGCGGGAGGTGGCCCGGGTCCTGGCCGATGACATGAAGAAGCGGGTGGTGATTGTGGACACCTCCAACGAGATTGCCGGGGACGGGGACATCCCTCATCCCGCCATCGGCCATGCCCGGCGCATGCAGGTCTCCGAGCCCGCGCATCAGCACGCTGTGATGATTGAGGCGGTGGAGAACCATATGCCAGAGGTGATTGTCATCGACGAAATCGGCACGGAGCTGGAGGCCGCCGCCGCCCGCACCATCGCCGAGCGGGGGGTGCAGTTGGTGGCCACCGCCCACGGCAATACCCTGGAGAACCTCATCATGAACCCCACCCTCTCGGACCTGGTGGGGGGCATCCAGGCGGTAATTCTGGGGGACGAGGAGGCCCGGCGCCGCGGCACCCAGAAGACGGTCCTGGAGCGCAAGGCCCCCCCCACCTTCCCCACAGTGGTGGAGATACAGAACTGGGAGAAGGTGGCGGTGCACGCCGATGTGGCCGCCCTGGTGGACGCCACTCTCCGGGGGCAGACGGTGCCCGCGGAGGTGCGCTGGGTGGACAAGGAGGGTAAAATCCAGCGGGAGCAGTCGCCCTCCCTCCTGTCGCCGGTGCAGCATCGGAAGGAGCCCGCTTTCTCCCAGGGAAAGCCCAAACGTATCTACTCCTACGGCATCAACCGCTCCCGGCTGGAGCAGGCCGCCCGGACTTTGGGCGTCCCCGTAGAGGTGGTGGATGACCTGGGGCAGGCGGACCTCCTCCTCACGTCCCGCAACTACTATCGGCGCAAGCCTCAGCGGGTGCGCACTGCCGAGGACACCGGGAAGCCGGTCTTCGTCATCAAGGGCAACACCCCGGGGCAAATCCAGCAGGGGCTGCTGACCATCTACGGCAGCGGGCCCGCCCAGGGCGAAGTGGGCCCCGCCCTGGTGGAGGCCCAGGAGGCCATCTCTCAGGTGCTGGAGCACAACGGTAGCGTGGAGCTGAGCCCCCAGAAGGCCTACATCCGCCGCCTCCAGCACCTCATGGCGGAGCGCCACAAGCTGGACTCCGGGAGCGCCGGGGAAGAGCCGTTCCGCCGGGTGCGCATCTTTCGGCCAGACTAGAGCTAAATCAGAGTAGAAAGGGCAAAAGGATAATTATGTCAACAACTGCCTACACCTTCCAGTGTCCCCACTGTCAGAACACCATCGAATGGAGCCTGGCGGAGCACTCGCCCCTGGTGACCAAGTCCATCTGCGGCTTCTGCGGGGTGGCCCTGCTGGTGGACCGGGCCCGGGACACGGTGCACGCCTCCAAGGCCCCGGTGCAGAACGCCTCCACCTTCACCAAGGGCTCCAAGGAGAACGAGCAGAGCGACCGGGAGTGGTTCTTCCGCTCCTGGATGGAGCAAGAGCGCCTGGTGCATTCGGACTAGCATCCCCGGCCCTGGCGGGCCAGGCTGTCAGACCAACTCCAGGGGGTAGAATTTGGGCCTGTTCATCGTCTTCGAGGGCGGGGAGGGCGCCGGCAAGTCCACCCACATCCGCCATCTCTACGGCCTCCTCTCCCAGCATGGCTACCGCAGCAAGTTCCTGCGGGAGCCCGGCGGCACCGCCCTGGGGGAGTACCTGCGCCCGGTTGTCTCGTTGCCCCGCCAGGCCCTGGTGAGCACCTGGGGCCGCTCCCTGGTGCCGCCCCAGCCCGCCAGCCAGTTGGCCTCCAAAGAGCTGTGGGTTCCCCTCTCCGTCCCCTCGGAGCTTTTCCTTTTCCTGGCCTCTCGGGCCCAGCTGGTGCAGGAGGTGATTCGCCCGGCCCTGGCCAAGGGCACCACCATCCTCTGCGACCGCTTCACCCACTCCACCCTGGCGTATCAAGGCTACGCCCGCGGCCTGGAGTTGGATATGCTCCGCCACTTGAACCACATCGCCACCGGGGGGCTGGAGCCAGACCTCATCGTCCTCCTGGACCTGGAGCCATCCCAGGCCCTGGCGCGCAAACGGCGGGGCGGCGACCTTTCCCGCTTCGAGGAAGAGGAGTTGGAGTTCCACCGCCGGGTGCGCCAGGGGTATTTGGACTTTGCTGCCGCTGACCCCCAGCGATGGCTGGTGGTGGACTCCTCCCAGCCCCGCCAGGAGGTGGCCCGCGCCATCTGGGAGCGGGTCCAGGCCGAGCTGACCCGGGCGGGCATCCTGCCCCATCCGCCTGCCGCGGACCGCAAGGGGGGCCGGCGGGGGAACGCTCCCGCCGCCAGCCCGCCCCAGCAGGGCCGGCTGGGGAGCCTGGAGGGCTAGCTGGCCTCAGGGGTAGTTTCCCCCACGGTTGCTTTTCCCATCCCCGCGTGCTAAGATTCCTCTAACTTAATAATGCGAACGGCCGCGGGGCCTGGGCGCAAGCTCAGGCTCAAATGGAAGGCAAGACCGGTGCAAGTCCGGCACAGTCCCGCTACTGTGATTCGCCCTCGGGCGAAAAGTCAGGACGCCGCCCCCGGCCCACCGAAGTCCTTCGCGGAAAAGGGATAAGGACAGTGAAAGAAAAACAGTCCTCCATCCCCTTGCGACGGTGCAAGGGGATGCTGTTTTGGGGGAGGCCAAGCCTCAAGCTCCTGCCGGTTTTCCTCGCCTGGCCTTCCTCCTGGCCGCCTGCGCCCCGCCCCTACCCCCGGCCAACGACGCCGGCCGCACCATCAGCCTGGCCCAGCGGCCCCTTTGAGCCTCACGCTGGGCACAAAGGCGCCTAAATACCACATTGGAGATAAATATATGAGCCTGCAACACACCCTGAACGCTATCGGGCCCCTGGACCAGAAGGCCATGGCCGCGGCACGGGCGCGGCAGGACACCCTGACCAAGCCCCCGGGCAGCCTGGGACGGCTGGAGGAGCTGTCGGTGCAGCTGGCGGGCATCCAGGGCAAGGAGAAGCCTCAAATCCGCCACAAGGCCGTCTTCACCCTGGCCGCCGACCACGGCGTGGCCGCGGAGGGGGTGAGCGCCTATCCCCAGGCGGTCACGGCCCAGATGGTGCTGAACTTCCTGCGGGGGGGCGCGGCCATCAATGTCCTGGCCCGGCAGGTGGGGGCGAGGGTCATCGTCGCCGACCTGGGGGTGGCTTCCCCCCTGCCCCAGCACCCCCAGCTTAGGAGCCACCCGGTGGCCCCGGGGAGCGCCGATTTGGCCCACGGCCCTGCCATGAGCCGGGAGCAGGCCCTGGCCGCCATTGAAACGGGGATACGGCTGGTGGAGGGGGAGCTGCCCCAGGGTCTGGACGCCGTGGCCACCGGCGATATGGGCATCGCCAACACCACGCCCTCGGCGGCCATCGCCGCCGCCATCACCGGCCTACCCGTGGCGCGGCTCGCTGGACGGGGGACGGGCATCGACGAGGCCCGCCTGGCCCACAAGATTGCCGTCATCGAGCAGGCCCTGGCCATCAACCGGCCCAATCCCGCCGATGCCCTGGGGGTCCTGTCCAAGGTGGGCGGCTTCGAAATCGGCGGCCTGGCGGGGGTGATGCTGGCGGGGGCGGCCCATCGCCTCCCCGTGGTCATCGACGGCTTCATCTCCGGGGCGGCGGCCCTCATCGCCGCCGGCCTCTGCCCCCAAGCCAAGGACTACTTCATTGCCTCCCATGTGTCGGTGGAGCCGGGGCACCGGCTGATGCTGGAGCATCTGGGGCTCAAACCCCTAATGAACCTGGATTTGCGCCTGGGGGAGGGCACCGGGGCGGCCCTGGCCTTCACCTTCGTGGAGGCGGCGGCCCGCATCCTCTCCGAGATGGCGACCTTCGCCGAGGCCGGGGTCTCCGAGGCTGGCCCCAACCCGGAGTAGCTAGCAGAGGAGCCTGAAGTGGCGTTTCTGGCCGCCTGGCGTTTTCTCACCGCCATCCCCCTGCCGGGGCCAGCCACCGGCCCCCGGGAGCTGGGGCACTCCCTGGCCTACTTCCCCCTGGTGGGTCTGCTGCTGGGGCTGGCCCTGGCCGGGGCCGACGCCCTGCTGTCCCTGGCCTTCCCGCCGCTCCTGGCCAGCGCCCTGGTGCTAGCCGCCCTGGCGCTCCTCACCGGGGCCATGCACCTGGACGGCTTCATGGACACCTGCGACGCCCTGGCCGGGGGCCACAGCCCGGAGGAGCGCCTGGCCATCATGCGGGACCCCCGGGTGGGGGCCGTGGGGGCCGCCGGGGGGATGGCCCTGATTCTGGTCAAGTTCGCCGCCCTGGCCAGCACCCCTCCCGTTCTCAGGTTCGCCACCCTGGCGATGGCGCCGGCCCTGGGCCGCTGGGCCATGGCCCTGGCGGTAGTGGCCCTGCCCTACGCTCGCAGCCAGGGGCAGGGCCGCCCCTTCAAAGAGGGGGCGCGCGCCTGGCACCTGCTCCCCGCCACCCTGTTCGTGGGGGCCGCCGGCCTGGCGCTGGCGGGGTCTGGGGCGGCGGCCCTGCTGCTGGCCGCCGGGGCCCTGACCCTGGGGCTGGGGCTTTATTTGAACAGGATGCTGGGGGGCCTCACCGGCGACTGCTACGGGGCCATGAACGAGCTGGTGGAGGCCCTGGCCCTGGCGCTCCTGCCCCTAGCGGTAGCCTCCCTGCCTTTTTTATGGAGGGTCCCGTGGAAGCCCTAGCCATCCTGGCCCTGGCCCTGGCCTGGGACTGGCTCCTGGGAGAGCCGCCGTCCCTCCTCCATCCCACGGTGTGGATGGGGTGGGCCATCGCCCTCTGGGAGCGGCCCGGGCCCAGGCGGGGGCGCGCGCTCCCTTTCTTGTGGGGGTTGGGGGGCACATTGGCTACGGTAGCCCTCTTTGCCCTGGGGGCACACTTCCTGCTAACATACCTGCGGGGGGCTGCCATCCCCCTCTATGTAATCGTGGCCGCCTACCTCCTGAAAGGCAGCTTCTCCCTGCGGGCGCTGCGGCAGGCCGGCCGGCGGGTGGAGCGAGCGCTGCGGGGAGGCGACCTGGGCCGGGCCCGGGAGGAGCTTCGGGCCCTGGTGGGGCGGGACACCGCGGCCCTGGGGCCGCCCCTGCTGGTCTCGGCGGCGGTGGAGTCCCTGGCGGAGAACACCACGGACAGCTTCGTGGCCCCCCTGGCCTTCTTCCTGATTTTGGGGGTGCCCGGGGCCGTGGCCTATCGGGCCATCAACACCCTGGACGCCTCGGTGGGCTACCGGGGCCAGTATGAATACCTGGGCAAAGCGGCGGCCCGCCTGGATGATGCCGCCAACTACCTGCCGGCGCGCCTGGCGGCCCTGCTGCTGGTGGCCGCGGCCTACCTGACCCGGCTGGACGCCCCGGGGGCCTGGCGAACCATGAGGCGCGACCAGGGCCGCACCGCCAGCCCCAACGGCGGCTGGACCATGGCCGCCGCCGCGGGGGCCCTGGGGGTGCGGCTGGAGAAGGCCGGCCACTATCGGCTGGGGGAGGAGCGCCTGCCCTTGGAGGCCCGCGCCATCGGCCAGGCAGTGCGGCTGGTGCAGACCGCCGCCCTGGCGTGGTTCGGCCTTTGCTTCGTCATCCTGGGGGTGCGCTATGTCCTTGCGGCCTAGGCCCGAGGTATTACGCCTGAAGCGGGCGGTACACGGCGGCCCCGACTACGCGGAGCTGGCCGCCCTGGGCCTGCGCCCCGAGGAGGTGGTGGACTTCTCCGCCAACACGCATCCCTTCGGGCCGCCGGCGGGGGTGGCCCCAGCCCTGGCCGGCCTGGGGCGAACCATAGAACGCTACCCCGACTCCGAGGTCGGCGAGCTGCGAGGTCGCCTGGGGGAGCGGCTTGGGGTAAGCCCCACCCGCATCCTCTGCGGCAACGGCTCTGCGGAGCTGCTCTGGCTGGCGGCCCTGGCCTATCTCCAGCCCGGCGCCCCCGTCCTCATCCTGGGCCCCACCTTCGGGGAGTACCGGGTAGTCGCCGCCATCGCCGGGGCCGCGGCCGTGGAGCATCGGACCTGGGAGGAGGACGGCTTCGTCCCCGATATCGCAGGGGCGCTGGAGGCAGCCCAAAGGCTCCGCCCCCAGGCTCTGTTCCTCTGCAACCCCAACAACCCCACGGGGCAACACCTGGGGCGGGAGGCGGTGGCGCAGCTGGCCGCCGCCCTGCCCGACGCCCTGGTGGTGGTGGACGAGGCCTATGCCTCCCTCATGGAGCATCCTCCCTGCTCCCTGGGCCTGCTGGACCGGGGCAATGTGCTCCTGGTCCGCTCCCTCACCAAGGACTACGCCCTGGCCGGGCTGCGGCTGGGCTACGCCCTGGGGCGGGAGGACCTCATCGCCACTTTGAGGCAGGTTCAGCCGCCCTGGAGCGTGAATGCCGCGGCCCAGGCGGCTGGCCTGGCGGCCCTGGCAGACGCGGGCTATATGGAAGGGGTGCGCCGCCGTCTGGCCGAGGCCAAAACCTATCTTTTGGAGGGACTCACAGCCTTGGGGCTCGTCTGCCAACCCTCGGCGGCGCCCTTCTTCTTGGTGAAGGTGGGCGATGCCCCAACCTGGCGACGCCAGCTTCTCCAGCGGGGCATGCTGGTGCGGGACTGCTCCTCCTTCGGCCTGCCGCAACACATCCGCCTCTCCCCCCGCTCGCTGGAGGACTGCCGGCGCCTGCTGGCAGCCCTGAAAGAGATAAGGAGATGACACGGCTCTTCCTGGTGCGCCACGGCGAGACGGAGTGGAACCAGAACGGCCGCTTCCACGGCCACAGCGACATCGCCCTGAGCGACAAGGGACGCGAGCAGGCCGAGTTGCTCCGGGACCGGCTGGCCTCCCAGAAGCTGGCCGCCATCTACTCCAGCGACCTGATGCGAGCCTATGAGACCGCCGTCATCCTGGCCGCCCCCCACGGCCTCTCTGTGGAGGCGCGGCGGGAGCTCCGGGAGGTTTCCTTCGGGGAGATTGAGGGCCTCACCTTCAAGCAGGTCCAGGAGCGCTACGCCGAGGTGCAGCGAGCCTGGTTCCGCTCCACCGAGGCCGCCCCGCCGGGCGGGGAGTCTCTCATCGACCTCTCCCGCCGGGTGTGGCCCTTCCTCAAGGAGCTGAAGGTGGGGCCGGAGGACAAGGTGCTCATCGTGGCCCACCGGGTGGTGCTCTCTACCATCATATCTTTCTACCTGGAGACCAAGCTGGAGCACTGGGGCCGGATGCGCATGGACAACGGCTCCCTCTCCATCCTGGACCGCTTCGGGGAGCGCTCCATCCTCACCGTGCTCAACGACACCAACCACCTGGGAGGCCCCTTATGACTGCCCATGCCCTCATGCTCCAGGGCACCGGCTCCGGGGTGGGCAAGAGCCTTCTGGCGGCGGGGCTGTGCCGCCTCTTCGCCCAAGAGGGCTGGCGGGTAGCCCCCTTCAAGTCCCAGAATATGGCCCTGAACTCCTTCGTCACCCGGGAGGGCGGCGAGATGGGCCGCGCCCAGGTGGTCCAGGCCCAGGCCGCCGGCCTGGAGCCCCAGGTGGACATGAACCCCATCCTCATCAAGCCCGAGGCCGACGCCCGTTCCCAAATCGTGGTGCTGGGCCGGCCCGCCTTCACCGTGGCGGCCCGGGAGTATTACCAGCACACGCCGGAGCTTCTGAAGGTGGCTGCAGCGGCCCTGGAGCGCCTGCGGGGCCGCTATGACCTGGTGGTCATCGAGGGCGCGGGCAGCCCCGCGGAGATTAACCTGCGCCAGCGCGAGATTGTGAACATGCGCATCGCCCGCCTGGCCCAGGCCCCGGTGCTCCTGGTGGGGGACATCGACAAAGGGGGCGTCTTCGCCTCTCTAGTCGGCACCCTGGCCCTCCTAGAGCCCGAAGAACGGGGGTTGGTCAAGGGTTTCATCATCAACAAGTTCCGGGGCGACCTCTCCATCCTCCAGCCCGGCCTGGCCATGCTGGAGGAGCGCACCGGCCTCCCCGTCCTGGGGGTCGTCCCCTACGACCGGACGCTCATGCTGCCTGAGGAGGACTCGGTTTATCTGGAGGCGGGCCGAGGGGACGGAGCCGGGCTAATCGACATCGCCGTGATTCGCTTCCCCCGCATCAGCAACTCCACCGACTTCGAGCCACTGCAGCGGGAGCCGGGGGTGCACCTCCGCTATGTGTCCTCGCTGCGGGAGCTGGGCGACCCCAAGCTGATTATCCTCCCCGGCACCAAGAGCACTATGGCCGACCTGGATTTCCTGCGGCAAAGCGGGCTGGCCCAGGCCATCGCCGCGCAAGCGCAGGGCGGGGCGCGCGTCCTGGGCATCTGCGGCGGCTATCAGATGCTGGGGGAGCGCATCGAAGACCCCCTGCGGGTGGAGTCGGAGGCCGCCTCTGCCCCCGGCCTGGGCCTCCTCCCCGTGGCCACCCGCTTCGAGCGCGAGAAGCGCACCGTCCAGGTCCAGGGTCTGGTGGCGGCGGAGGCGGGGATGCTCGCCGGCTGCCGGGGCCTGCCCGTGGCCGGCTACGAGATTCACATGGGGCAGACCGAGGGCCCCAGCGCCGCCGCGGCCTTCCGCATCACTCAGACCCCCCAGGGCCCGGCGGACTACGACGACGGCACCCTCTCCGCGGATGGCCGCATCCTGGGCACCTACATCCACGGCCTCTTCGACAGCGCCCCCTTCCGCCAGGCCTTTCTGGCCGCGCTGGGGCGCCAGCTGCCAGCAGGGGATGATGCCCCTCGTGACACCCATTCTCTGGAGGAGGGCTTCGATCGCCTGGCGGCGCTGCTGCGGCAGCATCTGGACATGGAGCGGCTCAAGGCCGTCTGCGGCCTGCCCCAGGGAGGGCCGGCCCGTGGCTGAGATTACTCTGATTCTAGGCGGGGCCCGCAGCGGCAAGAGCCGGCTGGCGGTGGAGCTGGCCACCCGGCTGCCTGGCCCGGCGCTCTTCGTGGCCACGGCCCAGGCCGGCGACGCCGAGATGGCCGAGCGCATCGCCAAGCACCGAGAGGCGCGCCCCCCAGGCTGGCGCACCATGGAGTCCCCCCTCGGCCTGGGGGCCAGGCTCGCCCAGGAGCAGGGAGAGGCCCGGGCGGTGGTCATCGACTGCCTCTCCTTCCTGGTGGCCAACGCCCTGGGGGAGGGCGACCCCGGCTCCCTGGCGCGGGTGCAGGAGGAGATGGACTCCCTCCTGACGACTCTGGAGAGAAGCTCGGCCCATTTCTTGGTGGTCTCCAACGAGGTGGGCTTGGGCCTGGTGCCTCCCTATCCCCTGGGGCGGGCCTATCGCGACGCCCTGGGGGCTGCCAACCAGCGGCTGGCCCAGCGCGCCCATCGGGTCATCCTCACCGTGGCGGGCATACCCATGACTATCAAAGGACCGCCGCTTCCATGAAGATAGAGGGTCTCAAGATACCGCGGGTGGTGATAGCCGGGCCGTCCTCCGGGGTGGGCAAGACCACCCTGGTGGCGGGGCTGGCCGCCGCCCTGGTTCGGCGCGGGGTGAAGGTGCAGACCTTCAAGGCTGGCCCGGACTACATCGACCCCTCTTATCTGACCCTGGCCAGCGGCCGGCCCTGCCGCAACCTGGACACCTGGATGCTCACCCCGGAGGCGGTGCTGGAGCTCTTCGCCCGGGGCTGTGAGGGCGCCGACCTGGCCCTCATCGAGGGGGTCATGGGCCTCTTCGACGGCCACGGCGGCGGGGACGACGCCGGCTCCACGGCGGGTCTGGCCAAGCTGCTGCGCGCCCCGGTGGTGCTGGCCCTGAACGCGGGCAAGATGGCCGCCAGCGCGGGTGCCCTGGTCCATGGCTTCCACACCTACGACCCCGAGCTGCCCCTGGCGGGAGTGCTAATCAACAACACCGGCAGCCCCCAGCACCTGCGCTGGGTGACCCAGGCCGTCCGAGCCCGGACGGGGCTGCGGGTGCTGGGGTTCCTCAACCGCAACCCGGAGCTGACCCTGCCGGAGCGCCACCTGGGGCTGATACCCGCCGCCGAGCGGGGGGCGCTGGAGGGCTTCATGGAGCGGCTGACGGCCCAGGTGGCGGAGACGGTGAACACCTGGGGTCTCCAGGGCCTGGCCCGGGAGGCGCCGCCCCTGCCGTCCTACGAGCCAAGGCTGTTCCCCCAGGAGGCGGCCCCCACGCGGGCCGTCATCGCCGTGGCCCAGGACGAGGCCTTCACCTTCTACTACCAGGACAATCTGGACCTCCTGGAGGCCCATGGGGCCCGGATTGTCCCCTTCAGCCCCCTGCGGGACCGGGACTTGCCCGCCGACACTGGGGGGGTCTATATCGGCGGGGGCTTTCCGGAGCTTTACGCCCCGGCCCTCTCGGCCAACACCGCCATGCGCTGGGCTTTGCGCCGCGCCCACGGCGACGGCCTGCCCCTCTACGGCGAGTGCGGCGGGCTTATGTATCTCTGCCAGGGCCTCCACGACGGCGAGAAGCTCCACTCCATGGTGGGGCTGGCGCCGGGGGTGGCCCGCTTCGATGCCAGCCGCCGCCTCAAGCTGGCCTATGTGGAGATGGAGGCCATCAAGGAGAACTTCCTGGTGCCGCTGGGCCTGCGGCTGCGGGGCCATGAGTTCCACTGGTCTGACCTGGAGTCCCCCGGCCCGGAGCGAGCCTACCAGCTGCTCTCCCCCGTCCGCCGCCGCGAGGGGTTCTCCCGGGGCCATCTCCTGGCCTCCTATGTGCACCTGCACTTCGGCACCCATCCCCAACTGGCGCAGCGCTTCGTGGCCGCCTGCCGGCCCCTGCCCGCAGCATAAGTGGGGCCGGGGTGAGCCTCCTGCGGGCCTCGGGGTAGGCGGCCCCTGAATACGTTCCCCACCTAGTATCGCGTCACCCAAATGAGGACACATTACCATTGTCCGCCCCAGGGTCATACCTCACCCCTTGACCCCCTCTCCTGCTGGAGAGGGGGAGAGAGAAAGAGCCTGGGGGACACCCCCAAACCCCCGCCAAAGGGGCAAGACCCCTCTGGACTCCCCCTCTCGTCCGGCTGGCGATGGCG
>JACQUO010000011.1 GCA_016210205.1 Chloroflexota bacterium | reverse complement strand
GCCTCCCGCAGGGCCTGGGCGCAGGCCCCCAAAGTCGCCCCGGTAGTGGCCACATCGTCAATGAGGAGGACGGTTTGCCCCTGAACCAAATTCCCCTCAGCCCGGAAGGCCCCCCTCACATTGGCCGCGCGCTGGGCCGCGCTCCCCGCCCGGGCCTGGGGGGCCGCCAGGCGCTCCCGCCGGAGGGCCCCGGCGAGCACGGGCCGTCCCGCACGGCGCCCCACCTCCCGCGCCAGGAGCTCCGCCTGGTTGTAGCCCCGCTCCCGCAGCCGCCGGGGGTGGAGGGGAACCGGAACCAGCGCCGCACCGGGCAGGGCCTGGACCACCAGGTAATCCGCCAGGATGCCACCCAGGGGCTGCGCCAGGGCCCGAGAGTTATTGTACTTGAGCTGGTGCACCACCTCCCGGGCCAGGCCCTCCAGGAGCAGGGGTGCCCGCAGCCCGCCCAGGGCGGGCCAGTCGCCGTAGCAGGCCGGACAGACCCCCGCCCCGCCCCAGGGCAGGCCGCAGCGACGGCAAAGGGGCGGCTCTACCCGGGGGAGTTGGGCCAGGCAGGGAGGGCAGAGGAAGGCCCCACCTCGGCCGCAGCCCGCGCAGCGCCGCGGGAAGACCAGGTCCAGGGCCCAGCCTCCCAGGCGCGGCCAAGCCCCGCTCAAGAGTTCCAATCCTTCACCTCCGCCGCCAGGTCCAAGCGCTGGATGAGCCGCAGGGCCGGAATCTGGGAGAGGAGCAGCACCAATAGGATGCCCGCCGCCGCCAGGATAAAGGTGCGGGGCAGCAGCACCACGGAGATGGACATGAGGTCCCCCTGATAGGCCTTCATGAAGTTCACCGCCATCACATATCCCAGGGGCAGGCCCAGGGCAATCCCCGCCAGGCCCAGCAACAGGTTCTCGATGGTGGCCATGAGGAAAATCCGTCCCTGGCTCAGGCCGATGGTGCGCAGGGTGGCTATCTCCCGGCGGCGCTCGGTGGTGTTCACCATGATGGTGTTGAAGACGATGGCTGCGGCCAGGGCCGCTCCGAAGGCCAGCATGACGCCGATGAACCCCCACATGAGTGCCAAGAGGTCGTCAAGAAAGCGGCGCTGCTCCGTCATGAAGTTGATGGCCGCTGTCTGGGGCAGGTCGTAGAGGCGCTGGCGCAGCCCGGCATCGCCCTCATGGCCCTCCAGCTCCAGCATCAGGCCCGTGGCTACCCCCGGCTGGCGCATCAGGTCCTGGACGCTCCTCAGGGGCAAAAAGGCCATGCCCCCTACAGGCTGCTCCACAATCCCCACCACCGGCATCCGGGTGGCCCCCACCACCCCCGCCACGGGCTGCAGGGACACGGTGTCCCCCACCTTCACCCCCAGCTCCTCCTGGAGCACCCGGGTGAGGAGAATCCCCTCCGGGCTGGGGGCGATGGCCTTCCCCTCCGGGGTGAAGAGACGGTAGGGCGACCCCATCTCGGGGAGACCCAGGATGAGAGTGGTCTTGGACTTGCCCTCGGAGAGCACCCGATAGGGGAGCTGCAGCAGGGGCTGGCTGGAGCTGACTCCCGGATAGCTGGCCACCTTGCGGGACACCAGAGCGCTATCGAGCTGGGCGAAGGAAAGCTGGGCGTCATACTGCCGGATGCCGTTGAACTCCAGGTCGATGGCGGAGTGAAAAGCATCGAAAAAGGAGGCGGACGACAAGATGAGGGCCAGGCCCACGGCCACTCCGGCGGCGGTGTAGAAGCTGCGCCGAGGATTGCGGAAGATGTTGCGCAAAGGAATTTTCCAGGTGTAGGAGAGGCGAGCCAGAAAGGGGAATAGAGCCTCCACGGGGGGCCGCCGGCCCAGGGCCGGAGCGGAGGGCCTCATGGCCACCGCGGGCCGCAGGCCCGCAGCCGCCCAGGCGGGCACCAGCCCTGCCAGCAGGGAGACCCCCAGGCCCGCCCCCGCCCCCACGGCCAGGATATCCCCGCGCACCTGGAAGTCCCGCAAAGGGATGTTGACAAAGCCAGAGTACATGTCACCGATGTAAATCCCCAGGAGGATGCCCCCCCCAGTCCCCACCGCCACCCCCAGGAGCCCCACCACCAGGGCGAAGCCCAGGTAGTGGCCCAAAATCTGCCCCCGAGAATAGCCCATGGCCACCATGAGCCCAATCTGGGGACGCTGGCCCTGGATGAGGCGGGACAGCACGGTGTAGATGGCCATGGCCGCCGCGGCCAGGAACATCACCGGGAACATCAAAGAGAGCTGATGGAAAGACTCCAAGTCCATCTCTAGCATCTTGTTGCTGGGCTGGTCTTTAAGAGCCACGGCCTCCCCTACCCGGTAGCCTCGGATGGCGTCGCGGCGGCTCTCCCCCACCTCCGCGGTGTCCCGCTGGCTCAGGCGGGCGATGTGGTAGCTCCGGAGCACCTGCCCCATCTGGGCCAGGAGGACCTCCCTGTCAGCGCCCGGCTCCAGGCGCACCAGGATTTCGTTGTAGCGGCCCTGGCTGCCGAAAAAGGCCTCGGCCCGCTCCTGGGGCAGAAACACCACCCCGAAGGCTCGGGGCGAGGGGAACATCTCCGCGGCGCTCTTGGTGACCCAAATATACTCCGGGCTGATGACCACCCCCACCACCTTGAAGGGGATGCGCTCATTGCCCTTCTTGAAGTGGATGGTATCGCCGGGCCGAAACCCCTGGAAGTTGGCGAACTTCCGCTCCAGCAGCACCTCCCGAGCCTGAGGGCCAGAGAAGAAGGAACCCTCCACCAGCACCAGGTCGATGGCCGAGGCCGGGCGCTCTTGCGGCACGGAGATGACCCGGGCCAGCACCCCCGCGCTCCCGGGGATGTGCAGGGGGACCTCCCGCACGATGCGCCCCTCAGCGGCAGCCACCCCGGGCAGCGCCCCAATCTCGGACACAGCCCGCTCCGGAGCCTCGTCCACCAGAAGCCAGTAGTCGGCCATGGCCAGGCGCTGATAAGAGTAAGCGTAGGAGGCTTTGAGGTTCTGGTAAGAAGAATAAGCGCCCCCAAAGAGGGCCACCCCCAGGGCCACCACCAGGGTGGCCGCCCCGAACTGCCACTTGTGGACGGCCAGGTCCCTTAGCAGCTGGAGGCGCAGCTTACCCATGGCTCACCACCTCAGGGCTTCCGCCTCCAGAGGATGGGGGTTGACCTCATCACGCACCACCCGCCCATCCCGCAGCTGTATGACCCTGTGGGCAATCTGGCCGAGAGCGGCATTGTGGGTCACCACCACGAAGGTCTTGCCCCGCTGCCGGCAAATACCCTTCATGAGGGCAAAGATGCGCTTGCCCGTCTCGTAGTCCAGGATCCCGGAAGGCTCGTCGCACAGCACCAGGGGTGGGTCCGTGACCAGGGCCCTAGCGATGGCCACCCGCTGCTGCTCCCCGCCGGAAAGCTCGCTGGGGAAATGGCGCAGCCGCTCCCCCAGGCCCAGCTCCGCCAGCAGGGGTCCCACCGCCAGAGGCCGAGACACCAGCTCCGCGGCCAGCTCCACATTCTCCTGGGCCGTGAGGGTGGGGATGAGGTTGAAGAACTGGAAGATAAACCCCACCTTCTCCCGCCGGTAGCGAGTGAGCTGGCCCACCGTCAGGGCGGTAATCTCAGCTCCATCAGTGAAGATGCGCCCGCCGCTGGGGCTGTCCAGGCCCCCCATGAGGTTGAGGATGGTGGTCTTGCCCGAGCCCGAAGGCCCCAGGATGACCACGAACTCCCCCTGGAGGATGGCCAGGTCCACCCCCTGGAGGGCCTGCACCTGCAGCGCCCCCATGGGATACACCTTGGTGACTCCCACCAGGCGCACGGCGATCTCACGGTGGCTTGCGGCCATGGCTCCCTTCTCCCTGGGGTGTGCGGGGCACCTGGCAGCGCAGGGCTGCGCTTCTACCCCCTATTCTACCACGCCCCAGGGACGAGTCTGGGACAAAAAAGGGCAGGGAGGCTGTCCCCCCTGCCCTCATCCTGCCGCCAGGCCCTGGGTCTAGTGGTGCATCCCCGAAGGGCCGCCCTTGAGGAACTTCTCGGGGTTGGCGTCGAAGGTCCTCTTGCAACCGGGGGCACAGAAATAGTAGGTCTTCCCCTGGTGGGTGGACTTGGCCGCGGCCTTGGCCTCGTTCACCTCCATGCCGCACACCGGGTCTTTTGCCATGGCTGTCTCCTCCTCGTTTATTTCCTCGCCGACGCTGGTCCGCCGGACGAAAGGCCAGGTTGAGGGGCCGGAGCCGCCTGGGAACGCCGGTAGGCCCGGCGCTGCCGGGGGGCGCCCGTCTCCACCACCACCTTCCCCTCCGCGATGACCACGGGGAGCAGCTTCAGCGGGGCCAAGCCCTGTCGCCCGTGGGGCCGCCCGTAGCGGTCGAAGCGGTAGAGGTGGCAGGGACAATGAAAACACCCCATCTCCGCCAGGGCATCCTCGGAGGTCCCCTCCTCCTGCCAGGAGATGCGGCACCCCAGATGGGTGCAGGTCTCGTGGAGGGCCAGAAAGCCCTCCGGCAGGCGGGAGAGATAAAAGCCCTCCCGGGGGAAGCAGGTCATGGAGCCCACGGGGAAGTCCTCCGCCCGCCCCGCCACCACCTGGGGCGAGGGAGAAGCGTCCCGGTTCTTCCGGCGCTCTCTCACCACCTCACCACCGGGACTGGGTGGGGTTGCCGCCGGAGGGCAGGTAATCGAACACATACCAGCCGAAGAAAATCGGGGCGTTGTGGTCGCCGTCGCCGCAGAGGTCGGCGATGACCAGGGGGCTGTTGGTGGTGCCGTCCCAGGTCTGGAACTCCAAAGCGCTAATAGAGGGTCTGGCGATGAGGAGAGCGATGGGGAGCAGGATGAATAGCCCCAGCGCCACCCCCGCCCCCAGGGAGCCCCAAAAACCCCGCAGCGCCTGCGGTAACCCCGCTTGGGGTCGGCTTGCCGCCTGAATATAGGCCATGAGAACATCTCCTTGCCCTAAGCTGACTAGGGCTTACTCACCATCGTATCCACCGTCTCTTTAGAGACCCAAAACGAAGAGTTCTATCCCCCGTTTACTACGGGGCTGCCCGGTCCTTCTTGCCTAGAGCATCTAACAAATACCAGACGGTCATGGTTGGGGCGCTGTGAGCCCCATCATCACAGATATCGTCCATGAGGGCCGCCACGATGAGGTCATCAGCAGGGTAAACTTCTATGGTCTCCCTGCGGATGGGGTTGACCCCGTCCCGGAAGGCTAAGCCCACGGTGAAGCCCGTGCCACCCCCCAGAAACATCCCCATTACCGCCGCCAGCAGGGACAACCGCCACCACCTCTGGATGGACAAGACCAGCCTATCTCGGGGACGGGCCAATCCTTGCACTGCCACCTGCCTCCTCCTTCCTCCTCACTTGCCCGCCAAGGCCTTCTCCACCACCCAAACGAAATAAAGGGGCGTGTTGTGGTCCCCATCGCCGCAGATGTCGGCGAAGACCGCATAGGACTTATCCGTGCCGTCAATGGTGATGATGTCGAAACCGGTGAGGTTATGGGGGCTGGTGACTGCATAAGGCACTCCTAAAACCAAAAAGGCGAGGACAGCCAGCCCCAAGGCGACCCCTCCCGCCAGGGAGACCAGCCAGCCTCGCAACGCTGGGGCCAGTCCCGCCTGTTGCCCTTTGCTCCCAGATAAATAAGCCGCCTTCCCGCCTCCTGTCACCACCGCTTTCATCGCCCAGGCCGCCTTCCCTCTCCTACCTGCGTCAGTACTTGACGTCCATCCTTAAACTCACGGGGCCCCTGCCGCCTTATCCTTGACCCAAAGGGTGAAGAGGAATTGGGAGTCGCCGTCGCTGCAGGGGCTGACGAAGAACTGAGCCGTGCTGCCGGGGCTGTCAATGCTAGCGAACTCCAGGCTCTCGATGGGCCTGAAATCCGTGAAATTATGGTATCCGAAGATACCGAAGGTCACGAGAAAGGCGAGGATGCCCAGCCCCAGGGCCACCCCTCCCGCCAGGGAGACCAGCCAACTCCTCAAAGCCGGGGCCAGCCCTGCCTGCTGTCCTTTGCTCGCCGCTAAATAAGCCATCTTCCTCTCTCCTCCCATCACCCACCGCGCCGGCAGGTTTAATAAGATA
The DNA here is from genome assembly GCA_016210205.1 of Chloroflexota bacterium. Classification (GTDB taxonomy): domain Bacteria; phylum Chloroflexota; class Dehalococcoidia; order JACQUO01; family JACQUO01; genus JACQUO01. The sequence continues at coordinate 4,988 of JACQUO010000011.1, read as the reverse complement.
ACCACCATTATAACTGTTTTACTCTTCCTCTGGCAAGGCCCGCCCCGGGCGGTTTTCTAGCAACATTGTGCGACCATCCCTCTGACCCCTTCGCCTAGCTTTTGAGCCATCGCTTCACCAGGGGCGTAATCGTGGGCATGGTCACCACCATGGACAGCAGGAAGACCCAGCCCGCGCCCCCATAGCGGGCCATGAGGTCGCCCCCCGCCGCCACGGGCGCCGCCAACAGGAACAGGGCCGCCGCCGCCGCCGAGAGGGGCGTGTAAATCAGCGCGCTCACCAGGCCCACCCGCCTTCGCTTCATGGCCGCGCCTCGCCCTAGGCCGCTGCCGGGGCCGCCCGGCCCAGGCGCTTCTTGATGGCCGGGACATAGCCCCGCAGCCGCAAGGTGTTCAGGGTCACCGAGACCGAGGAGATGGCCATGAGGAAGGAGGCCAGCTCCGGGCTCACCATCTGGGCCGTGGCGGGATAGAGGATGCCCGCGGCGAAGGGGATGGTGAGGGTGTTGTAGCCGAAGGCCCAGGCCAGGTTCTCCTTCACCTTCCTCATGGTGGCCCGGGCAATCTGGATGGCCGCCACCACATCCATGAGGTCGTCCTTAATCAGGATGACGCTGCCCGTCTCCTTGGCCACATCCGTGCCGGAGCCGATGGCCAGGCCCACATTGGCCTGGGCCAGGGCCGGGGCGTCGTTGACCCCGTCCCCCACCATGGCCACCGTCTTGCCCTGACCCTGGAGCTTCCGCACCTCGTTGGCCTTGTCCTCGGGCAGCACCTCCGCCAGCACCCGGTCGATGCCCACCTGGCGGCCGATGGCCGCGGCGGTGCGCCGGTTGTCCCCGGTAATCATCACCACCTCCAGGCCCAGGCGCCGCAGCTCCGCCACCGCCGCCGCCGAGTTCTCCTTCAGGGTATCGGCCACGGCGATGAGACCTATGGCCCGGCCGCCCCGGGCCACGAACATGGCCGTCTTGCCCTCGCTCTCCAGCGCCTCGGCCCGGGCCAGGAGACCGCTGATGTCAATCTGGCGCTCCGCCATGAGCTTGCGGTTGCCCAAAAGGATAACCTCGCCGGAGAGCGAGGCCTCCACCCCGTGGCCGGGGATGGAGTTGAAGGAATCGGGCTCCGCCACCGCCAGCCCCCGCTCCTGGGCGCCCCGCACAATGGCCTCGCCCAGGGGATGCTCGGAGCTGCGCTCCGCCACCGCCGCCAGGCGCAGCGCCTCCGCCTCGCTGGAGTGGCCCAGGGCCACCACATCGGTCACCGCGGGCTGGCCCCGGGTCAGGGTGCCCGTCTTATCGAAGATGATGGTGGTAAGCTTGGTGGTGGCCTCGATGGCGTCGGCGCCCTTGAAGAGGATGCCGTGCTCCGCCCCCTTGCCGGACCCGGCCATGATGGCGCTGGGAGTGGCCAGGCCCACGGCGCAGGGGCAGGAGATAATCAGCACGCTCACGGAGGTGAGCAGGGCGAAGCCGAAGACCCCCATGCCCATGAGGTGGTAGGGGGTGAAGACCAGGACGCTATGGGGCTCGAACCAGCGGGCGTAGCCCACGAAGAACCAGAACAGGAAGACCACCAGGGCCAGGAGATGCACCCCCAGGATGAAGTGCCCCGCCACCTGGTCGGCCAGCTTCTGGATGGGGGCCTTGGTGAGCTGGGCCTCTTCCACCAGCCTCACAATCTGGGCCAGGGCCGTGTCCTTGCCCACCTTGGTGGCCTCGAACTTGAAGGCGCCCGTCTTGTTCAGGGTGCCCCCGATGACCTCATCCCCCGCCCTCTTCTCCACCGGCAGGCTCTCGCCCGTGAGCATGGACTCGTCCACCGCGGAGTAGCCCTCCCGCACCAGGCCGTCCACGGGGATGCTCTCGCCGGGCCGCACCAGCACCCAGTCCCCCAGCACCACCTCGTCGGCGGCCACCTCCCGCTCCACCCCATTCTCGATGATGCGAGCCCGCTTGGGCTGGAGCTTCATGAGCTTCTTGATGGCCTCGGAGGTGCGGCCCCGGGTCACCGCCTCCAAATACCGGCCCAGGATGATGAAGGCGGTGAGCAGCGCCGCCGCCTCGTAGAAGGTGGCCTCCTCGCCCCCGAAGCCAGCCCGGGGCCAGAAGGTGTTGACCACCGCGATGCCGTAGGCCGCCCCGATGCCCGTGGCGTAGAGCAAATTCATGTCGGTGATGCCATGCCTCAGGCCGTTCCAGGAGTGGACGAAGAACTGCCGCCCCGGGAACACCACGATGGGCGTGGTGAGGGCGAAGAGGAGCACCTTGCTGTTGAGCCAGGGGGCAAAGGACAGGAAGGGCAGGTAGGGCTGGAAGGTTCCCAGCATCACCAGGATGCCGATGGGCCAGGCAATGGCCAGGTTGATGAGCTGGCGGCGGATGTCCGCCTGGCGGGCCTCCCGCTCGGCGTCCAGGGCCGCCTCCCCCTCCAACTGCTCCTCCACCCCATAGCCCAGCCCCCGCAGGGCGCGCTTGACCTCCACCAGGGGCGTGAGGCCGGGCACATAGTGCAGCCGGACGGCGCCCGCGCCGGGGTTCACCGTGACGCGGATGATGCCCTCCAGGGGCTTGAGAGCCGTCTCCACGACGCCTGCGGGGACGCCTTGCTCCCCCACGCCCGTGAGCTGGAGCAGGGCAGCCTCCCAGGGCATGTGGTAGCCCACGGCCTTGACCGCCTTCTCGAAGTCAAGAAGACCGGCCCGGGCGGGGTCGTAGGCCACGCTGGCGCGGTTGGTGGCCAGGTTCACCTGCACCAGGCTCACGCCCGCCACCCCCTGCAGGGCCCCCTCCACAGTGGCCACGCAGGAGGCGCAGGTCATGCCCCCCACGGGCAGGACCACCTGGCGTTTGGCCTCCACAGCCATGGGATACACCCTCTTTCAGCAGACGAAGCTCTTCACTTCACCTGGCGCGTGACATTTGCTCAACTGCGGGTGCAGGGCGATGCCCTGCCGGGGGTCTGGGGGTGTCCCCCAGAGATAACCCCCACCCCCTTCCTGGTCAGGAAGGGGGCCAGGGGGATGGTCGAAAGAGCAATTCATTCATTTGTTGGCCAGCTTGTAGAGCTCCAGGAGCTCCGCGGTCACATCCGCCTCCCGCCCGTCCCGGATGCCAGTGACGACACAGGTGTGGAGGTGGCCGTCCAGCAGGATGGCCTCCAGCTTTTCCAGGGCGCGGCGGATGGCGAAAGACTGCTTGAGGACATCCACGCAGTACTTGTCCTCCTCAATCATCTTGCGCACGCCCGCCAGGTGCCCCTCGATGTAGGATAGGCGCTTCAGGCTCTCGGCCTTGGTCTCGGTTTTCATCCCCTCTTCTCCCTCTCGATACCCCCACCCTGGGGGTAGGGGTTCCTGGGGATATAGTATCACCACCCGGGGCCTTTCGTCAAGAGGCGCCGGAGGCGCGGCCGTTTAGGATGCCTTTACGTCATTCTGAGCGAAGCGAAGAATCTCCCTTTTCGCTGGCACATACCTCACCCCCTGGCCCCCTCTCCTGCAGGAGAGGGGGCAGAAAGGAAGACTGGGGGACACCCCCAGACCCCCGGCGGGGGCTCTGCCCCCTGCGCCCCCTCGCTCGGCTCGGGCCAGGCCCCCCGGGGAGAGAAGAGAGGGCTAACGGACTTGTAAATTCTCCGCTAATCTGCTAGCTTTCTGCCATGGAGCAGAACGCGTGAGCGCAACTTACCTTCAAACCTACGAGGACTTTAACGAGCACCTCACTTATTGTGTGGAGGCATTAAACCTCTCTGCTCAAGCATTCGATAACGGCTACAAAGGAGAAGCCCAAAGGTTGGCTGCCACTGTTAGGATGCTGGTGCATGACACGGGATCTTCAAGATCTCTGCTTGGACAACTGGGAAGGAAGTCGGCCAAGTTCTACGACACGGCCTGGCCATACAACGCCCTAAACCTGGCCCCTTACATGGGGATTGTGGGTATAGACACAGGTGCCGGGGCTGATGCCTACCTAGCTCCCCTCGATAACCTACCACCCGATGCCCCCCCTAGTTGGGTGGATTTTGACACATGGTGGGATAGGGTCATCTTCGTTGACAATCAGAGAAAACAGACAACACGCAAAGAGCTTGTATTAGCGGTTGCGAACACAGATGGCGGTGCTCATGTTGACCCTCAACTCGACGCAAAGTATGCCAACTTGTCTCGCGAGAATTCGTTGGGCTGGGAATTCATCGGACCCAAAGGAAAAGCCCCTTTGACAAGGCCGGAACTTGCAGCCGTTCGCCAAATCGCGCATGAGACATTAAAGTCGCTGAACCCTTCAATGCCTAGTGCATTACCGAAAGTAAAAGGGGATCTCGCGCTTGGCTTGGAGGTCAAATTGTCGAAGCATAGCGGTTCACGCAAGGTTGGCCGCAACGAACCTTGCCCATGCGGGAGCGGCAAGAAATACAAGCGTTGTTGTTTAAACCGCAGCTAGGACTTTGTCGTTTTCATACTTTCCCACGGTGGGGGGCATACATTGTCCCTCTCCCAGAGACGCCCTGCTCCTTGCCCCCCGGGCACGTGGGTGTCCCGCTGGCCTGGCGCCGCCACCGCAAGTGACCCATAGGGGGTGCAGGGGCCCCGCCCCTGCCGGGGGTTCGGGGGTGTCCCCCGACCCTCTCTTCCCTTCCCCCTCTCCCTGACCAGGGAGAGGGGGAACCGAATATCGGAGGAATCAGCCTGCTGCCGAGGCAGCAGGCTGATTCCTCCGATCCTCCAGTGAGTAGCGCGCCGAGGAGCGGGACATGGACGAGGCAAGGTTCGAGATTCCGGCCACCGGCCCCCTGACCTTCGCTCGAGCGCCGCTCGCGAGCGACCTCAGGACGAGCGGCGCTCAGGTGGCTGTGGTCGGCGTCCCCTGGGACTGGGGCGTCGGCTTCCGTCCGGGCGCGCGCTTTGGGCCGCGGGCGATTCGGGAGGCGTCACTTCGTTTTCCCCTCGGCAGGCCCGATCGGCGGGGCGGCTACTGGGACGTCGAGGCG
>JACQUO010000010.1 GCA_016210205.1 Chloroflexota bacterium | reverse complement strand
TTGGCGGGGGCCTGGGGGTGTCCCCCGGGTTCTAAATCTTCCCCCTCTCCAGCAGGTGAGGGGGCGAGGGGGTGAGGTGTGACCCTTAGCAGGGTGCTGAAAAAGGGGTGTTCAGAGGGGCGAAGCCCCTCTGACGGGGGCCTGGGGGTGTCCCCCAGATATAAATCCATCCCCGCAGGGGATACCTTGAACCCCCTTGAGGGGGTTTGGGGGTGTTTTTCAGCAGCCTGTTAGGAGAGGATAAGGGTAGGGTATCCTCATTGGTGTGACGCCACACTAGAGAGGCCGCTGGCACCCCGGGGCTTGGCAAGAGAACTTGAAGGGGTTATCCTAATCCCGTGAACCCCTCCAGGGAAATCCTCTGGAACATCCAGGCAGGCTGGCTGGTCTATCCTGTCATGGCCGTCCCCCTGGCCCTCCTGACCTTCGCCTTCTGGCGACGCTGGCGACTCTGGCGCCGGGGCCAGCCGGAGCCGGAGCTGGGGCCCTGGGGCCCGCGGGTCTGGGGGTTCCTGGGCCTGGCCGTCGCCGACCTCCTGGGCCAGCGTCGGCTGCTGCGGGAGCCTTTCCCCGGCCTCATGCACCTGCTCCTCTTCTGGGGCTTTTTGGCCCTCTTCTTCGGCACCGTGGTGGACGGCCTCGAATACTGGTTCCACCTGGAGGTGAAGGGCCTCCCCTACCTCCTCTTCTCCCTCTTCCTGGACCTCCTGGGGCTGGCCTTCCTCCTGGGGGTGGTGCTGGCAGCGGGGCGGCGGCTGCTGCGCCGGCCCCAGAGCCTGGACCAGACTTGGGACGACACCGTCATCCTGCTGCTCCTGGCCGCCATCGCCCTCACGGGCTTCGCCATTGAAGGGGCGCGCCTGGCCGCGGATGAGCTTCCCCTCCATCCCGACTGGGCCCTTTGGTCTCCTGGTGGGCTGGCCTTCGCCCGGCTCTATTTGGCCCTGGGCTTGGGCGAGGGTAGCCTGCTGGCCCTGCACCGGGCCCTCTGGTGGCTCCACGCCGGGCTGGTGGCAGGGGGCCTCCTCTATTTGGCCCTGGCCTTCTCCAAGCTCACCCATATCTTCATCGGGCCGGCCAACGGCCTCCTGCGGCGGCGCTCCCCCAAGGGGGCGCTCCGGCCCGTCCCGGACCTGGACACGGCGGAATCCTTCGGGGCGGCGGCCCTGTCCGACTACACCTGGAAGCAGCGCCTGGGGCTGGACGCCTGCACCAAGTGCGGCCGCTGCCAGGACAGCTGCCCCGCCTGGCTCACGGGGAAGCCCCTCTCCCCCAAGAAGGTGGTCTTGGACCTGCGCCGCGCCATGGAGCGGGGAGTCCAAGGGCCGCCCGCCGGCCCGGTCATCTCCGAGGACGAGCTCTGGGCCTGCACCACCTGCCGCTCCTGCCAGGAGCAGTGCCCCGTCTATATCGAGCACATCGACAAGATTGTGGAGCTGCGCCGCTACCTGGCGCTCATGGAGGCCCGCTTCCCCGAGGGGGCGGGAAACGCCCTGCGTTCCCTGGAGGCCCGGGGCCATCCCTGGCGGGGCACCCTGGCCACCCGCACCGGCTGGACGACGGGACTTAGCATAAAGGCGTTTCCGGAGGGCGGGGCGGAGTATCTCTTCTGGGTGGGCTGCACCGGGGCCTTGGAGGAGCGCTCGGCGCGGGTGACGGTGGCCCTGGCCCGGCTCATGCAGGTGGCGGGGGTCGACTTCGCCATCCTGGGGGACCAGGAGACCTGCACCGGAGACCCCGCCCGGCGCCTGGGCAACGAGTATCTCTTCCGGCAGATGGCGGAGAAAAACCTCCAGACCTTCGGCAAATACAAGGTGAAAAAGATAATCACCCACTGCCCCCACTGCTACAATACCCTCAAGAACGAGTACCCCCAACTGGGGGGAAAATATGAGGTCTTCCATCACAGCCAGCTCCTGCCCCGCTGGCTCCGGGAGGGCCGCCTGAAGCCCCACGCCCCCCTTGACCTCACCCTGACCTACCACGACTCCTGCTACCTGGGCCGCCACAACGACCTCTACGAGCCGCCCCGGGCCGCCCTGGGCGCTCTCCCCGGCCTGCGGCTGGTGGAGATGCCCCGCCGCCGGGAGAAGGGCTTCTGCTGTGGCGGCGGCGGCGGCTGGCTCTGGATGGAGGAGAAGCTGGGGCGGCGCATCAACCAGGCGCGGGCTGCTGAGGCTGTGGAGACCCTGCGGCAGGCCCCGGCCGGGGCGGCGGGGGCGGTGGCCACCGCCTGCCCCTACTGCCTCCAGATGTTGGGGGATGGCTTGAAGGGCGTGGGGTCGGAGCAGCCGGTGCTGGACATCGCGGAGGTGGTGGCCCGGGCCGTCCTGCCGCCGGCGTAGTGGCGGCATTGCCCTTTGTGATAAAATAGCCCGCGTGAGACTGCGGGTATTCGGGGTGGTGGCGGCGTTTCTTCTGGCCCTCCCCCTGCTGGCAGGAGGCTGCGACTGGAACGCCCTCTCTCAGCGTGTAGTGAATCCCACCCCTGGCGACGCCGCGGCGGCGGCCCGGGGGAAGGCCCTCTTCGAGGCCAGCTGCGCCTCCTGCCACGGCGTGAGGGGCGCGGGCGACGGCCCAGCGGCTCAGGCCCTGGCCTACCAGCCCCCTAACTTCACCGACCGCCTGCGGATGATTAACCGCGGCGACCCCGACCTCTACCGCTTTATCGTCCAGGGCAGCCCCCACGCGGGCGGCATGCCCGGCTTTGGGGACAAGCTCAAAGAGCGGGAAATCTGGGACCTGGTGAACTACATCCGCACCCTGTACCCCACCAGGACCTGATGCCATGGTCGTTCTGGTGTCCTGTCAGGTTATTGCGATACATATGGGGGTGCAGGGGGTGAAGCCCCCCGCAGGCGGGTCTGGGGCCTGCCCTTGAGCGTTTCACATTCCTGGTGGGGAGTCCAGAGGGGCGCAGCCCCTTTGGCG
>JACQUO010000009.1 GCA_016210205.1 Chloroflexota bacterium | reverse complement strand
GTGCAGGGGCAAGGCCCCTGCCGGGGGTTTGGGGGTGTCCCCCAGTCCTCCTCTCTCTTCCCCCTCTCCCTCCAGGTTATGGGGACGCCATACGGGGGGTGCAGGGGCAAGGCCCCTGCCGGGGGTTTGGGGGTGTCCCCCAGTCCTCCTCTCTCTTCCCCCTCTCCCTTGCCAAGGGAGAGGGGGATATAGGGGGTGAGGAATTTTTGAGATTGTCCCTAGCATGGAGCCTGGGGCGCTTCTTGTCAAGACAGGCAGCTTGATGCTAACATGCGGGGCCAGGGGCCGGGAGCAGCTCCCAATCGAAGGAGCACATGTCCATCATCATCCAGGGCCAGGGCGTAGTCAAGCGCTTCGGCAGCCTCACCGCCGTGGACGGCATCGACTTCGCCATCGCGGCGGGGGAGTGCTTCGGCTTTTTAGGGCCCAACGGCGCCGGCAAGACCACTACCCTGCGCCTGATTCACTGCGTCACGCCCCTGGCCGCGGGCCAGCTCATGGTGGACGGGCTGGATGTCTCCCGGGAGGGCCGGCGCATCAAATCCATGATTGGCGTCATGCCCCAGGAGGACAACCTGGACCCGGACCTCACGGTGCGCGAGAACCTCCTGGTCTATGCCCGCTACTTCGACCTCCCCGGCGCGGCAGCCCGAAGCCGGGCCCAGGAGCTCATGGAGCTTTTCCAGCTCCAGGACCGGCCGGGCAGCCGCATCGACACCCTCTCCGGCGGGCTGAAGCGGCGGCTCCTGGCGGCCCGGGCCCTCATTAACTCCCCCAAAATCCTCATCCTGGACGAACCCACCTCCGGACTGGACCCCCAGGCCCGCCATCTCATGTGGGCCAAGCTGCGCCAGCTCAAGGAGGCCGGCGTCACCATCATCCTCTCCACCCACTACATGGAGGAGGCGGCCCACCTCTGCGACCGCCTGGCCATCATGCATCTGGGGAAAATCATCGCCCAGGGCCGCCCTGCCGACCTGGTGTGGCAGCACGCCCAGCGCGAGGTGCTGGAGGTGCGGCAGGGCCCCTCGGCCCGGCGGGACCTCCGGGAGCGGCTGGCGGGCCACGCGGTGAGGGTGGAGGAGGCCGATGAGACCCTGTTCCTCTTCTGCCAGGACGGGGAGGCCCTGCGGCGTCAGCTTGGCCTTTCCGGGGAGGGGCTCACCCTGCGCCCCTCCACCCTGGAGGATGTCTTCCTCCTGCTCACGGGAAGGGCCCTCAGTGATTAGAGTGCCCTCCTTCTCCCGCCGAGCCTTCCGGGTATGGCAGCGCAACCGGGATGTCTTTTTCCGCCTCTGGAAGTCGGAGCTGGGGACGGCCCTGGCGGAGCCGGTCATCATCCTCCTGGCCATGGGGTTCGGCCTGGGGGCCTATGTGGGGCTGGTGGGGGGAGGGAGCTATCTCAAGTTCATCGCCCCGGGCATCATCGCCTCCTACGCCATGTTCACCGCCACCTTTGAGTGCACCTACGGCTCCTATGTGCGCATGGAGATTCAGAAGACCTTCGACGCCATCATCGCCACCCCCTTGAGCCTGGAGGATGTCATCGCCGGGGAGATTTTCTGGGCCGCCACCCGCTCCCTGCTCACGGCCACCCTGGTGCTCATCGTGGCCGGCTTCTTCGGCCTGGTGTCCTCGCCCTGGGCCATCCTGGTCCTGCCCGTGGCCTGGCTCCAGGGTCTCATGTTCGGCTCCCTGGCCATGGTCTACACCTCCCTGGTGCCGGCCATCTACTCCTTCAACTACTTCTTCACCCTCTTCATCACCCCCATGTTCTTCTTCAGCGGCGTCTTCTTCCCCCTCACCGGCCTGCCCGAGTGGGCCCAGGGGCTGGCCTGGGTCACCCCTCTGGCCCACGGGGTGGCCCTGAACCGGGCCCTCATGGCGGGGCAGTTTTCGCCCCAGCTCCTGGTCAACCTGGCCGTCATCCTGGTGGTAGGGTTGGCCTTATTCTTCCTGGCCCTGGCCACCATGAGACGCAGGCTCATTCATTGAGGGCTGGCCTTCCCCGGCCCTCTGTCAGAAATGGTACGGGATGGTTGAGCCGCTTATCAGGGTGCTGAAAAAGGGGTGTTCAGAGGGCGAAGCCCCTTTGACGGGGGTCTGGGGGTGTCCCCCAGATATAAATCCATCCCCGCAGGGGATACCTTGAACCCCCGTAAGGGGGTTTGGGGGTGTTTTTCAGCAGCCTGCTAGGGCTCCCCTTTGACTGGGCCTGAACTCCATGCTAAAATGAGGGCCGTAAAGCGGTTGAGAGGATGAGGCTATCGGGCTATCGGCTCCCTCTCCCGTTAACGATTTCTCCCAAGGTGGCCCGGGTGGCCCCATTTTAATTCCAGGACTAACCAGTAAGCCCAAGGCCTAAGGCCATCAAATCCCAGGGCTTATGGGCCGCGACGAAGGAAGTAAAGAAGACATGGCAACGGGAACTATAAACCTGGAGGAATTCGTCCGGACGGCCGACAAAATCCGGGCCAAGGCCCTAGAAGAGAACCGGCTGCTGGACAACCCCTCCGATGAGGTGCTGCGGGCGCTGGTGGAGAAGGAAGCGGGGGTGCGGAAGACCATCTACGACAATTTTGTGGCCGAGAGCGAGCCCACCTCGCGCTCCCAGATGTTCACCCGCAACAGCGTCGATGACCCCTTCGGCCCGGACGAGCTGAGCCTGCTGGCCCGCAGCGAGCGGGCCTTGGCCCAGCGGAGGCTCATCTCCATAGACCGCATAGTGGGCAATCCGGACAGCGATATTATCGTCCGGCTCATCGTGCCCGAGCAGTTCGCCCACATCGCCTATGGGGGAAGGAACCTCTTCGCCCCGGTGAAGCGGAAGTTCGACCGGCCCACCTACCACATCGTGTTTTTCGGCGATGAGGCTTGGGAGACCAATAAAAACAAGGCCCTTCCGGAGAAGGACATCACCATCAGGCTGGCCCTGCTCAAGGATGGCCGGGCGGTCAAGATTATTCGGAACAGCAACTATATCGGCGAGTATAAGAAGGGGGTCTTCGCCGCCGAAGATTGGGCCGCCAAGATTAAGAAGAGCGGCATTTTCCTCCATGCCGGCTGCCGGGAGGACTTCCTCCAGTCGGTGCACGGCGATTACGCCACCACGCGCACCATGCTGGTGGCCTTGAGCGCCAACGGCAAGACCACCACCACCTGCCGCATCCTGGCCCGGAAGGGACAAGAGAGGTCCTGGCTGGTTCAGGATGACGGTGGAACCCTCGCCCCCGATGGCTCCTTCCATGGCTATGAGGCCGGCGGGGTCTTCGTGAAGACCGAAGGGGTGAACCCCGGGGAACAGACGGAGATATACTACGGCCTCCTCAAGCGGGACACGGTCTGCGAGAATGTCCATGTCACCGATGAGGGGGACTTTGACTTCAATAACTACGAAAGGACTTCTAACGGCAGGGCGGTGGTGCGGAGAGCGGACTTCATGCACGCCAGCCCCTTTATCGATGTGGAGAGGATTAACAACTTCGTCCTCATCACCCGGGGGCCGCTGATTCCCGCCATCTCCAAAATCACCCTGGAGCAGGCAGCGGCCCTCATGGTCCTGGGCCAGGCCATGGAGTCCTCGGCGGGAGACCCCACCCTGGCGGGCCAGATTCGAAGCGAGTTCTTCTATGACCCCTTTGTGGCCGGCGACCGGGCGGAGCACGCCAACACCTTTTATGAAATCCTGAAGGGCCAGCCCCAACTGAACTTCTACCTGGTGAACACCGGCGGGGTGGGGGAAGACTACCGCTACAAAGACATCACCGTGGCCCATACCATGGCCATCTTCGATTCCCTCTTCAGAGGCGGGCTGGAGGACTGGGTGGACTCTCCCACCGGCTTTAAGGTCCCCAAGGCCATCCGAGCCCTGGACGATATCATGGTTCACCCCGAGAAGTTCTATTCCCATTCGGAGTTTGAGGAGAGGCAAGGGGAGCTGAACAGGTTCCGCATTGAAGCCATCGAGAAGATTGGGGGCGCCCTGCACCCCAACATCCGCCGGGTCTTTTCCCGCCTCTAGCCTTAAGGCGCTTCATGGGGATGGCCCCCAGCCGCGGCAGGGGCAAACCCCGTGAAGCCTGGTTGTTCCTTCCGTCCCCCAGGCGCTGCGGGGATGCCCCTGGCTCCAGGCGGCTCCTACGGCGCCTCTTCAGATTGGCAGCCCCCATGCCCAGAAGCAGCTCAGTGTCCTGTCAGGTTATGGGGACGCCACACGGGGATGCCGGGGGCCAAGCCCGCCGCAGGGGGTCTGGGGGTGTCTGGTTGCGCCGCCATCGCCAGCCGGACGAGAGGGGGAGTCCAGAGGGGTCTTGCCCCTTTGGCGGGGGTTTGGGGGTGTCCCCCAGGCTCTTTCTCTCTCCCCCTCTCTAGCAGGAGAGGGGGCAGGGGGTGAGGTATGACCCTGGGAGAGGACACGGGTAATGTATCCTCGTTGGGTAACGCCACACCAGGGAATATGAATAGCTAAGGGAGGCTCCAGCCATGGCCACGGGCACGGTCCGGCCGGTCCGCATCGAGGACGAAATCCAGGACTCCTACCTGGACTACGCCATGAGCGTCATCGTCTCCCGGGCCCTGCCCGATGTCCGGGATGGCCTCAAGCCCGTCCATCGGCGCATCCTCTACGCCATGGAGCAGATGGGCAGCACCGCCAACAGCGCCTACAAGAAGAGTGCCCGCATCGTGGGCGAGGTCCTGGGCAAGTACCACCCCCACGGCGACACCGCCGTCTACGACACCATCGTGCGCATGGCGCAGGACTTCAGCCTGCGCTACCCGCTGGTG
>JACQUO010000008.1 GCA_016210205.1 Chloroflexota bacterium | reverse complement strand
GTCATCACATCCATGGCGGCCAGGATGCGGGTGTTGGTGGAGAGCATGGACCAGGTGATTTTGCGCTCCCCGGTCTTCTTATACTCGTGGGCCTTCTCGTACCAGGCCTTGAGCATCTTACGGACTTCTCGGGCGCTGTCGGTGGCCTTGACGGCGGTGGTCTTCTGGACCGATGGCTGTTGGGTCATGGCTCTTCCTCGTCCTCTCTAGCTTGGTTCGCCGTTACGTTTTTGAACCTGTCGCTGCGGGGCTAAGCCCCGTCCCCTTTCGGTGCCATACTCAATGAGCCTTACCAGTATAGCACATCTTTATAGCGCATTTTACGCTTTAACCCCATGCTCTGTCAAGGCTTCTCTCTTCGCCCTGCCTGGGGGCGGCCTAAGCCAGCATCTCCACAAAGGCTTGCACCCGGGTCTTGAGCTGGCCTATGGTGGTCATGTTGTGGGCGTCCTCGATATAGAGGTTGGGGATGCCCAGGGTGTCAAAGTAGCCCTTCAACTCCGGGTAATCGAAGTTGAAGGCATCGCAGAAGCGGATGAGGTAGAAGATGGCCCCCTTCGCCTTCCAGTCGCGCGTCCAGTCCGCCAGGTACTTGAACCTCTCCTCAATGGGGAAGGGCTTGTAGGTGCGGGAGCAGGTGATGTCGTCCAGGTAGCGCCGGGAGATGCCATCCAGGGGTTTGGCGGTCTTGGGGACATCCCCCCAGTAGTAGCGGTGGCCGCAGAGGTCATCCATGACCACATGGGCCCCCGCGGCCTCCACCAGCTCGATGAAGGCCACATGGTCCATCTCCGCGCCCCAGACTAGCACCCGGGCCGATTTCTTCGCGGGCTTTCTGGCCCGGGTCTTGACCTCTTCCATGACGCTCTTGACCAGGTCGATGCCCTCGGTGACGGGGATGCTCATCACGGCCACATCGAGCTTGGTCATCTCGCTGCCGGTTATCAGGGGCGGGTCGGCCTTGCGCAGCTCGTTGAGCTCCCGCTGCAGGGCCCGCAACTGGTTGTGCTGGTCTACGGCCTTGCGCAGGGCGGCGTCGGTGATTTTCTTGCCCAGGTAGGTCCCCAGATCCTTGCGGAAGGTCTCCAACTCCCCGGCGAAGAAGTCATAGGCCTCGGGGTTGGTGGGGGCAGCCACATGGGGCAGGCTCAGGTAGTAGGCGAACTTGGGCTCCAGGTAATACCGCCAGATGTTGAAGATGCGGTCGATGGTGTCGCAGGAGTGGGGGACGATGAACCCCTCGGCGAAAGCGTTGGGCCCCTTCAGGGCCATATCGAAACAGCTCCGCACAAAGGGGCACATATTGGTTTCCAGATGGGTGTCGGCGGCAGTGATGGGCTCTTCCATGCTGGCGCGCACCCGGAAGGGAAGCACCCCCGCCGCCGTGAGAATTTCCACCGGCGTATAGCAGCAGAAGTAGGTGAAGACCCTTTCCCCCGCCTTTTGACGCTCCTGCGCCAGCTCCTCCCGATTCTTATATATGGCATTCACCGCCGCCAGGCCTTTGCCCACTTTCGTTTTCGTTACCATGGCCGTCCTTTCTATGTGAACTGAGCAAAATCATATTCAGTTTATCATGAAAGGGAAAAGCCAGTCAAGTTGTCGACCCCAAGGGCGCGGGAGCGCCGGAAATCTGGGGGTGTCCCCCTAGACCGGGGGACATAGGGGGTTGACATAGACTGTTTCGCAGTTTTCTCCGGTAAAGGCCCCTCGGCGTATCTGCCGCCCCTTCAACCGATTAGCTTGCGTTTCTGTAAGCCCTGTGCTATACTTCTCCGCCGAAGTCGTCCTGGGAGGGCAAAAGCTGCTTGCTCGCTGACTACGGATATGTGGGGCTGCTCGCGCTAGTAGCCATCGCTTTCCCCGTCGTAACCCTGCTGGCCTCCAAAATCCTCAGCTACATCGGCGTCCGCCCCCAGCGTCCCAGCGCCGTCAAGTCCTCCACCTACGAGTGCGGCATGGACACGGTGGGCGAGGCCTGGGTGCAGTTCAACTTCCGCTACTACTATTATGCCCTCCTCTTCGTGGTCTTCGACATCGAGACCGTCTTCCTCTATCCCTGGGCCGTGTACTTCCGCAAGCTGGAGCTTTTCGGCTTCATCGAGATGCTCATCTTCATCCTCATCCTGGTGGTAGGCTATCTCTACGCCTGGAAGAAGCAGGTGTTGGAATGGAAATAGGCGGGAACGGACACGGTGCGCTTTCGCCCATCACCCCCGAAGTCATGCGCCAGCTGGATTTTTCCGAGGGCCAGACCATCGAGGCCATGCGGGGCGCCAACCGCCGGCCCATCCCCGACCCGGACCGCTGGCTCACGGAGGAAATCCAGAAGAGCGTCCTGGTGACCTCCCTGGATTCCCTGGTCAACTGGGGCCGGCGCTCCTCCCTCTGGCCCATGAACTTCGGCCTGGCCTGCTGCGCCATCGAGATGATTTGCGCCGCCGTCTCCCGCTTCGACATCGCCCGCTTCGGCATGGAGCTCTTCCGGGCCTCGCCCCGGCAGGCGGACCTGATGATTGTGGCGGGCACGGTGACCTGGAAGATGGCCCCGGCGCTAAGGAGAATCTACGACCAGATGCCCGAGCCCAAGTGGGTGGCCGCCATGGGCTCCTGCGCCATCTGCGGCGGCACCTTCGCCCAGGGCTATAGCGTGGTGCCCGGGGTGAGCCGCATCGTCCCGGTGGATGTCTACATCCCCGGGTGTCCACCGCGCCCGGACGCCCTCATCTATGGGCTTATGATGCTCCACAAGAAAATCGCCAAAGACAGCATAGCCCGCCAGGCGCGAGTCGGCTAGGATGACCAGAGACCTCTCACCCTTCGAGCTGGCCCCCCTGGTCCAGCGGGAGCTCCCCAGCGCCGCCGTCTCCCCCACCACCCCGGCCTTGATGGTGGAGCCCGGCTCGCTCCTGGCGGTGGCCCGCCTGCTCCAGGAGTCGCCCACCCTGAAGCTGGACTACCTGGTGAGCGTCACCGGCGTGGACTACCTGGACTATCTCGAGGTGGTCTATCACCTAGCCTCCATCGCCCTCAACCATCGGGTGGTCTTGAAGGTTCAGCTCCCCCGTGGAGATAAGCCCACCGTCCCCTCTCTCACCTCCCTGTGGCGCGGGGCCGACCTGCAGGAGCGGGAGGTCTACGACCTCATGGGAGTCTATTTCGAGGGCCATCCTAACCTGAAGCGCGTCTTCCTGTGGGAGGGCTTCGTGGGGCACCCTTTGCGCAAAGACTTCTTATATTGAGGTAGGAACCGGCATGGAGCTGCGCACCCAGCCCTTTATGGTGAATATCGGCCCCCAGCACCCCAGCACCCACGGGGTGTTCCGGCTTCGCGTCATCTTCGATGGCGAGACCATCGTGGACCTGGAGCCTGTCTTCGGGTACCTGCACCGGGGCCTGGAGAAGCTGGGGGAAGGGCGCACTTACACCCAGTGCCTCACCCTCACGGACCGCCAGGACTACCTCTCGGCCATGAACAACAACCTGGCCTATGTCCTGGCCGTGGAGAAGCTGGGAGGCATCCCGGTGCCGCCCCAAGCCACCCAGGTGCGGGTGCTGGTCTCCGAGCTCCAGCGCATCGCCAGCCATCTCTTCGCCATCGGAGCCTTCATCAACGACCTGGGGGCCTTCTTCTCCCCCTTTATGTACATGCTCCGGGAGCGGGAGAAAATCACCGACCTCTTCGAGATGCTCTGCGGGCAGCGGCTCACCCACAACTTCCTGCGCATCGGCGGCCTCTCCCACGACCTGCCCCCGGAGTTCATGCCCGCCCTCCGGGCCTTGATTGACAGCATGCCCCGCTTCATCGATGAGTACGACCAGCTGCTCTCGGATAACGAGATAATTTGGGCCCGCTCCAAGGGCGTGGGCGTCCTCCCCCGGGACCTGGCCATCAACGCCTCCGCCAGCGGCCCGGTGCTTCGGGGCAGCGGGGTGGCCTGGGACCTGCGCCAGGCAGACCCCTATCTCAACTATCCCCAGTTCCAGTTCGATATCCCCATCGGCGCGAACGGCGACGCCTACGACCGCTTCCGGGTGCGCCTGGAGGAGATGCGCCAGAGCGTCCGCATCATCAAGCAGGCCATGGAGTCCCTGCCCGGCGGGCCGGTGATGACTCCCGATGTCAACCTGGCCCTGCGACTCCCCAAGGGTGAGGCCTATGCCCATGTGGAGTCCCCCCGGGGCGAGCTGGGCTACTACCTGGTGAGCGACGGCTCCATCAACCCGTATCGGTTCAAGGTGCGGGCCCCGTCCTTCATCAATCTCACCACCCTCCGGGAGCTCTGCCTGGGCTGGAAGCTGGCCGACGCCATCGTCATCCTGGGCAGCATTGACATCGTCCTGGGGGAGGTGGACCGCTGATGTGGGACACCATCACCAACCTGCTGCCCCTGGTGGGCGCTGCCCTCCACGACTTTTTGTACGGATTTCTCCCCGGCTGGCTTGCCTATCTCCTCTTGGGGTTCATCTTCATTGTCATCCTCTTGGTGTCCATCCTCAACACAGTGCTGGCCTTCATCTGGTTGGAGCGCCGCGGCATCAGCCGCTTCCAGGTGAGGCTGGGGCCAGACCGGGTGGGCCCTATGGGCCTGCTCCAGCCCATCGCCGATGCCGTCAAGCTCATGACCAAGGAGGACATCGTCCCCGCCGGCGGCGACCGCGCCGTGCACTACCTGGCCGCGGTGCTGGTCTTCGTCCCGGCCCTCCTGGTCTTCGCAGTCCTGCCCTTCGCCCCCGGGGTGGTCTTCGCCGACCTGAACATCGGCATCCTCTACATCATCGCCATCGGCTCGGTGGGGGTGATTGGGGTTTTCATGGGCGGCTGGGCCTCCAACAACAAGTATTCCCTCATGGGGGCCATGCGGGCGGTGGCCCAGATGGTCTCCTATGAGGTTCCCATGGTACTCTCCGTCATCGGGGTGGTCATGGTGGCCCAGAGCCTGTCCCTGGAACACATCGTGCAGGCCCAGGAGCTCCCCTTCATCCTGCTCCAGCCCCTGGGCTTCTTCATCTACTTCGCCGCCGCCTCCGCCGAGCTCAACCGCACCCCCATGGACCTCTTGGAGGCGGAGTCGGAGATTATCGCCGGCTACCATGTGGAGTATTCCGGCATGAAGTTCGCCCTCTTCTTCCTGGCGGAGTATGCTAATGCCCTGGCGGTCTCCATCATCGTCTCCACCCTGTTCCTGGGCGGCTGGAAGCTCCCCCTGGTGCCCCCCTATATCGCCCTGCCCCTCAAAATTTTCGCCGTCTTCGGGCTTATGCTCTGGATTCGGAGCACCCTGCCGCGCCTGCGGGTGGACCAGCTCATGGGCTTCGCCTGGAAGGGCCTCCTGCCCATCGCCCTCCTCAATATCTTCATCACGGGCGGGGAGCTCCTCATCTTCAAAGGGTATCCGTCCTGGCTGGCCCTGGTGAACATCCCCCTGGCCGCCCTCATCCTGTTCATCTGGTCCCGGCTCTTCACCATCAAGATAAGGGCTACGGCGACCTCGGCCCGGCCCGCGCCCTCCGCCAGGAATGTCTAGGTTTTAGAGCTATGCCGACACTAGAGCGAGTTTCTACTAAAGAGACGAGGATAGGCGCCGGGCTGGGTATCCTGAAGGGGATGTTGGTCACCTTCAAGCACCTCTTCCGAGCTCCCTTCACCGTGCCCTATCCAGAGAAGCGTCTGCCCCTACCCCGTCGCTTTCGCGGCTATGAGTTCGTCTGGTCCCGGGAGCGTTGCACCGTGTGCCTCACCTGCGCCAAGGCCTGCCCCCACGGGGTCATCCGCATCCAGTCCCGGCTGGCGCCCCCGGAGAGCCAGTGGCAGGCGGAGAAGTTTGAGATTGACATCGGGCTGTGCATCTTCTGCGGGCTCTGTGTGGAGTCCTGCCCTTACGACGCCATCTTCATGGGGACCCAGTTTGAGCTGGCCAACTACCAGCGGGGGGGCCTGGTGCGGGGCATCGAGAAGATTCAGTATAATCCCGCCACCTCCCGGGCCAGCGATTACAGCGAGCACCCGCCCCTGGAGCCGGGGCGGCTTCTGTTGCCCAAGCAGTAGGAGACTGCCGAAAAAAGAGGCGCAGTACCGACTAGTCGGGACTGCCAGGGGCCTGGGGGTGTCCCCCAGATTCTAACCACAGCGGAATTTGCGGTAGAGATAGAGTGATATGCCAGCGGACATAGACGGGCTGTCCCTTAGCTTCTGGATTCTCGCCGTGGTGACGGTGGGCGCAGCCGTGGCGGTGGTGGCCACCCGGAACATCTTCCGGGCCGCCATCTACCTGGTGCTGTCCTTCGTGACCATCGCCGCGCTCTACCTCACCTTGAGCGCGGAGTTCCTGGCGGCGGTGCAAATCCTCATCTACGCCGGGGCCATCGCAGTGCTCCTCATCTTCGGCATCATGCTCACCCGGGAGCAGCGGGCGGGCAGCCCCTCGGGTCGGCTCTCCTTCCCGGCCCTGGGGGTGGCGGGCCTGGTGGCCTTCGCCCTGACCTTCGTCATCCTGGGCAGCCGCTGGAACGTATCCCAGGCGCCCCTCCCGGCCGACAACACTGTGGCCATCGCCGATGCCCTCTTCAACCAGTTCGTCTTGCCCTTTGAGCTGGCCTCGGTGCTGCTGCTGGCGGCCATTATCGGGGCCATCGTCCTGGTGCGGGGGAGCAAGGAGTAGCCGTATGACCGTAGGCCTGCAGCACTATCTCGTCCTCTCCGCGGTGCTCTTCAGCATCGGCTTCTATGGGGCCATCAGCAAACGCAATGCCGTAGTCATCCTCATGTCCCTGGAGATTATGCTTAATGCGGTGAACATCACCCTGGTGGCCCTGTCGCGCTATGTCACCCCGGTGGCCATGACGGGCCAGGTCTTTGCCATCTTCGTGATGACGGTGGCCGCCGCCGAGGCGGCCCTGGGCCTGGCCATCATCATCGCCATCTACCGCAGCCGCGAGACCGTGGATGTGGAGAAGATAGACCTGATGAAATGGTAAGGGAAGTTGGCTATGTGGGCTGAGGTTAAGAAAGCCCCCAATTTAGTTATCGCGGAGATGTGGAAGGCCTTCTTCGAAGGCGAGGGCATCCCCTCATTGCTCCTGCCCGAGACTCTGGGCGGTGGCGAGGATGCCCCTCACCGGGTCTTCGTGCCCAAGGACCGCGAGCACATCCTCTCCGAAGTCTTTAAGAGGTTGTAGATGGCGTCACAGTTGGTCTGGCTCATCTTCCTCCTGCCCTTCCTCTCCTTCGCCGTCATCAGCCTGGTCGTCCGCCCCTTCCTGAACGGGAGTGCCAGGCTCAGCGGCTATATCGCCATCGCCGCCATCGGCGGCTCCCTGGCGCTCTCTCTCCTGGTGCTGCAGGAGGTCATCCGGGCCCCCGGCCACGAGCTCCTCATCCCACGGGTGACCTGGGTGGTCATCGGGACCACGGAGCTTGACCTGGGCCTCCTGGTGGACTCCCTCACGGCAGTGATGCTGGTGGTGGTCTCTGGGGTCAGCCTCTTGGTGCAGATTTACTCCCAGGGCTATATGCATGGCGACGCCGGCTACTCCCGCTACTTCGCCTTCATGTCCCTGTTCACCGGGTCTATGTTGGGCCTGGTCATGGCCGACAACCTGCTCCAACTCTTCGTCTTCTGGGAGGGGGTGGGCCTCTGCTCCTACCTCCTCATCGGCTTCTGGTTCCACCGGCCCAGCGCCGCCAACGCGGCCAAGAAGGCCTTCATCGTCACCCGGGCCGGTGACTTCGGACTCCTGGTGGCCATCCTGGCCCTCTATGCCTCCTCGCAAGCGGGCACCCTCAACATCAAGGAGCTGCACCTCCTGGCGGAGACGGGGGCCTTGGGGGGCACCTTCCTGACCTGGGCGGCCATCGGCATCTTCGCCGGGGCCGCGGGCAAGTCCGCCCAGTTCCCCCTCCATACCTGGCTCCCCGACGCCATGGAGGGCCCCACCCCGGTCTCCTCTCTCATCCACGCCGCCACCATGGTGGCGGCCGGGGTGTTCCTGGTGGCCCGCATGTTCCCGCTCTTTGAGCATTCCTCCCAGGCCCTGGCTACGGTGGCTGTCATCGGGGCCTTCACGGCCATCTTCGCCGCCACCATGGGCCTGGTGGCTCCGGACATCAAACGGGTGATTGCCTATTCCACCATCAGCCAGCTGGGTTACATGATGCTGGGCCTGGGGATGGGCTCCGTCGCCGCGGGCATCTTCCACCTCTTCAACCATGCCTTCTTCAAGTGCCTGCTGTTTTTAGGGGCCGGCTCCGTCAACCACGCCACCGGCACCTTCGACATGCGGCAGATGGGGGGCCTGCGGCGCCGCATGCCCTGGACCTTCTTCACCTTTGTCATCGCCTCCCTCTCCCTGGCGGGCATCTGGCCCCTGTCCGGGTTCTGGAGCAAGGACGAAATCCTGGCGGTGGCCTTTCAGGGGAACTTCATCCTCTTTCTCTTGGCCCTGGCGACGGTCTTCATGACCGCCTTCTACAGCTTCCGGGTAATCTTCCTGACCTTCGCCGGGAGCTATCGGGGCGGCGCCTCGGCGGGGGCCGGCCACGGAAGCCAGGGTGACGGGCATGGGGCGCCTTCGCTCCACGAGTCGCCAGCGGTGATGGTGGTGCCCATGGTGGCCCTGTCTGTCATGGCCATCATCTCCGGCTGGTTCAACCTGGGGGGCGAGTTCAGCGGTTTCCTGGGCGAGAAGGCCCATCCCCTGGGGTTCTTTGGGGCCTTGGCCAACCCCTTGGCCCTCCTCTCCCTGGGAGTCGCCGTAGCGGGCATCGTAGCCGCCTACGGGGTCTACGGGGCCCGGTGGGTGAGTGCCGAGGGCTTGGGGCGCGCCTTCGCCCCCTTGTATAACGTATTCATCCACAAGTACTGGCTCGATGAGCTTTACGAGACCGTCTTCGTGCGCTGGTTTCTGTACACCTTCATCTTTGGCCTCATGGAGCTCTTTGACACCTATATTGTGGATGGCCTAGTAAATGGGGCCGCCTCCCTGGCCCTGGGGGGCGGGCGGGCCTTGCGCCGGCTGCAGACAGGGCAGCTCCAGGCCTATGGCATGGCCATCTTCTTGGGGGTGCTGGCCCTGGGCCTCATCATGGTGCTAATCCGTTAGAACAACCCAGGAGGGGGAAAAGTGCCCTTTCCAATCCTGACTACCATAGTCTTCCTGCCGGCCCTGGGGGCCGTGGTGCTGGCTTTGCTCCCCCGGCCGGGGGACAGGCTGGTGCGCTACACCGCCGCCACCTTCACCTTCATCACCTTCATCCTCACCCTGCTGTTGTTCCAGTCCTTCGATCAGAAGCTGGGCACCATGCAGTTCCGGGAGCGAGTGCCCTGGATATCCTCCCTGAACATCAACTTCGATTTGGGGGTCGACGGCCTGAGCCTGACCATGGTGTTGCTCATGGGAATATTGGGCTTCCTGGCGGTCCTCATCTCGTGGAAGGTGGAAAAGCGGGTCCGAGAATACTTCATCTGGCTTCTTCTTTTAGAGATGGGTGTCCTGGGGGTCTTCCTGTCCCTGGACTTGGTGCTCTTCTTCCTGTTCTGGGAGGTGGAGCTCATGCCCATGTACATGCTCATCTCCATCTGGGGGACGGGGCGCAAGGAATACTCCGCCACCAAGTTTGTCCTCTACACCCTGACAGGCAGCGCCTTCATGTTCGCGGGCATCCTGGTGCTCTACTTCTCCACGGGCCAGTTCGACATGACGGTGCTCTCCGCCATGCGCCTGAGCGAGAACGGCTTCCCCCGGGAGATTCTACCCGCCGCCGCCGTGTTCTTCCTGCTCTTCGCCGCCTTCGCCGTCAAGCTGCCCATCTTCCCCCTCCACACCTGGCTCCCCGATGCCCATACCGACGCCCCCACCGCGGTGAGCGTCATCCTGGCGGGCATCCTCCTGAAGATGGGGGGCTACGGGATGATGCGGCTCAATATCAGCATCTTCCCGGGCGTGGCACGGGACTATGCGCCTCTGCTGGTGCTCATCGCCGTCATCGGCGTGCTCTACGGGGCGGCGGTCACCTTGCGGCAGCGGGACCTGAAGCGGATGATTGCCTACTCCAGCGTGAGCCACATGGGGTATGTGCTCCTGGGCATCTTCGCCCTGAGCCCGGTGAGCCTTACGGGGGCCACCCTGCAGATGTTCAGCCACGGGGTGGTGACGGGCCTGCTCTTCGCCATGGTGGGCCTGGTCTATGACAAGACCCACTTGCGGGATATCCACAAGCTGGGGGGGCTGTCGCGCCAGATGCCCATCATCGCCGTGATTTTCAGCATCGCCGGGCTGGCCTCCCTGGGCTTGCCCGGGACCAGCGGCTTCGCCGCCGAGTTCCTGGTGTTTTTGGGGAGCTTCCAGAGCCAGGCCTTCCCGGGGATTCAGCTCTACACCGCCCTGGGCGTTTTGGGCGTGGTGCTGACCGCGGGCTACATGCTCTACATGCTGCAGAAGGTTCTCTACGGCGAGCCCAAGCCTGAGTTCGACGACACCAGGGACGCCGATTTCCTGGAGCGTGTGCCCATCTTCGCCCTGACCGCCCTTATCATAGCGGTGGGCCTCTACCCGGCCTCCTTGACCAATGTCATCAGCCTGGGAGTCATGCCCATCGTGGGACGCCTGGGCTTTTAGAGGGTAGCCCGTGAATTTATTCTATCTCAGTCCCGAGCTAAGCCTCGTCGGTGTGGCCATAGTGGTCATCCTGCTGGACCTGGTGGTGCCGAACAAGACCATCCTGGCCGGGGTGAGCCTGGCGGGCCTCTCCCTGCCCCTGGCCTTCAGCGTGGCCCTGTGGGGCACCAACGCCACCACCTTCAACGGGATGCTGACCGTGGACCAGTTCGCCATCCTCTTCAAGCTCCTCATCGTGGCCATTGCGGCCCTCATCATCCTCGCCTCGGTGGACTATGCGGGGCGCTTTCTGGCCCATCACGGCGAATACTATGCCCTCATCCTCCTGGCGGCCTCCGGGATGATGCTTATGGCCGCCACCACCGAGTTCATCACCATCTACATCGCCCTGGAGCTGAGCACCCTCTCCCTATGCGCCCTGGTGTGCTACCGCCGGGACCGTCCCTCCAGCGAGGCCGCCCTCAAGTATCTCCTCCTGGCGGTGCTGTCCTCGGCGGTGCTTCTCTACGGCATGGCCCTGATTTACGGCTTCACCGGCACCACCTCCCTGGTGGAGATTGCCCGAAACATAGGCCGCAACGCCATCGTGCTCATGGGCATGGTGCTCCTGGTGGCGGGCTTCGGCTTCAAAATCGCCGCTGTGCCCTTCCAAATGTGGGTGCCCGATGTCTATGAGGGCGCTCCCACCCCCATCACGGCTTATCTCTCCGTGGCCAGCAAGGCGGCCGGCTTCGCGGTGGTGTTCCGGGTCTTCTTCACTGCCTTCGGCAGCCTGGACCTGGCCTTTGACTGGGCCTTGGTCTTCGCCATCCTGGCCGCCGCCACCATGACCCTGGGCAACGTCGCCGCTTTAACCCAGACCAACATCAAGCGGATGCTGGGCTACTCCTCCATCGCCAATGCGGGCTACCTCATGGTGGGGCTGGCCGCGGCTTCGGCCTTGGGGCGCAGCAGCGTCGTCTTCTTCCTGGCCGGCTACACCCTGGCCAACCTGGGGGCCTTCATCGCCATCATCGCCATCACCAACCACATCCAGAGCGACCGCATCGACGACTTCGCGGGGATGTCCCGGCGCACCCCGGTCCTGGCGGCGGCCCTGGCCTTTTGCCTCATCTCCCTCATCGGACTCCCCCCCACCGTCGGCTTCATCGCCAAGGTCTATATTTTCTCCTCGGCGGTAGCGGTGGGCCTGACCTGGCTGGTGCTCCTGGCGGTAGTGAACAGCGTCATCTCCGCCTACTACTATCTGCGGGTGGTCAAGGTGATGTATCTGTCGGAGCCGGCCGAGGGCCCCTTCCCCTCCTCCGGGGCCCTGAAGGTGGCCCTGGCCGTGAGCAGCCTGGGAGTCCTGGTGGTGGGTCTCCTCCCCTACCCCCTGATGCGGGTCGCCGAGGTGGCCGCCGCCGGCCTGCTCCCCTAAAGCCTCCCCTCGAAACACCGCCTTAGCAGGAATACACGGACGTGCTCCCTGGTGTGGCCGTGGCTAGGGGATGACTATTATTTCCCCTGTCATAGAGGGATGCAGGATACACTGGTAAGTGTATCTTCCCACTTTGCCCAGCGTCAGGCGAAAGGTTTGCCCATTTAGTAGCTCCCCTGAATCGAAGCCGCTGGCCCCCTCGGGGGTGGCGGTGGAGGTCACCGTGTGGGTGGTTGCCGTGTCCCGGTTGGTCCAGATTACCGCGGTGCCCACCTTTGCCGTCAGCGAGGCTGGCTGGAAGGCAAAGTTGCGGAGGTCAACGCCCTGCACGGCTGGGACCGGGGTTGGAGTGGGGGTCGGCGGGATAGGCGTGGGGTTGGGTGTGACCGCCAGCTCCGTGACCACCGTCACCTCCCCCGTCATGGCCGGGTGGATGGTGCAGACGTAGGTGTAGCTCCCCACCTGGTTCACCGTCAGCCGGAAGGTCTGCCCAGGCACCAGGAGCCCTGAATCGAAAGAAGAAACCCCCGTGGGGGTGGCGGTGGAGGTCACCGTGTGGGCGGTGGAGTCCCGGTTGGTCCAGACCAGGGTGGTGCCCACCTTCACGGTCACGGAGGCTGGCTGGAACGAGAAAGTGCGCAGCTCTAAAGCCTGCTCGGCTGGCCGGGGTGTGGTGACGGCGGTGGGGGCGGGCGTGGCCGTGGCGGTGACCGTGGCCGTGGGCCGCGGCGTAGCGGTGGCCGTGGGCGCCGGCGTGGCCGTGGCCGTGGGCGCTAGCGTGAGGGCCAGGGTGGCCGCCGGGGCGGGAGGCAGCGTGGCCCTCGGTGTGGAGACAGACGTAGGGGCCGCGGTGGGGCCGGGCTGCGGCGCCGCCGTGGGCGCAGGGGCGGGCTGGGCGCAGGCCGCCCCCAGCAGGATAGCGGCTATCCCCGTATAGCCCCAAGTTGGTAGCTTCACTAATTTCCTCCCGACTGGATTTGAGATAGGGCTTCCTTCTTCAGCATCCCCGCATCAATAAGGACTAACAGGCCCGGCAGGCTGCGGCCGGGGAGTGGTTCCCGTGGCGGGGGGTGTTCCCTGCTCCG
The DNA here is from genome assembly GCA_016210205.1 of Chloroflexota bacterium. GTDB lineage: Bacteria > Chloroflexota > Dehalococcoidia > JACQUO01 > JACQUO01 > JACQUO01. Next base: position 23,426 of record JACQUO010000008.1, on the reverse strand, counting down.
CTACCACCACTATCTCCCCCGTCATGGACGGATGGATGGAGCAGTGGTAGGCATACCTCCCCACCTGGCTCGCCGTCAGGCGGAAGGTCTGCCCGGGTCCCAGGGAACCAGAATCCAAGGATGCCACCCCGGTGGGGACGCTGCTGAGGGTCACCGTGTGGGATACGGAGTCACGATTGGTCCATACCAGCACGGTGCCGACCTTCACCGTGAGCGAGGCCGGGGCGAAAGCGAAGTTGCGCATCTCCAGGGCCTGCTCGGAGCCTGATGACGTGGGCGCAGGGGCGGGCTGGGCGCAGGCCGCCCCCAGCAGGATAGTGGCTATCCCTAGATACAATAAGTGCGCTCTCCTCATGGCATCCCTCCTGAACACGGAGGGGCGGAAAACCGCCCCTTTTTAAGGTCCTACGGGTAGATGCCCCGGGCTTTCGTGGCCTCGGCCACCCGGTTCACCGCCAGGGCGTGAGCCGCCAGCCGGAGGTCTATCTTCCGCTTCTGGGCGAAGGCGTAGGTCTCATCGAAGGCCCGCATCATTATCCGGCGCAGCCGCTCGTTCACCTCCTCCTCCTCCCAGAAGAAGGACTGCAGGTCCTGCACCCACTCGAAGTAGGACACGGTCACCCCGCCAGCGTTGGCCAGGATGTCGGGGATGACGAAGACCCCCTTGTCCCCCAATATTTTGTGGGCCTCCACCGTGGTGGGCCCGTTGGCCCCCTCGGCGATGAGGTGGGCGCGCACCTTGGGGGCGTTGGATGCGGTCAGCTGCTGCTCGAAGGCCGCCGGGACCAGGATGTCACAGGGCAGGGCCAGGAGCTCCTGATTGGTTATCCTGTCCCCCATCCGCCAGCTGCTGACCTGTCCGCTCTTGCTCTTGTGGGCCATAACGGCGGGGATGTCCAGCCCCTTTGCGCTATAGATGCCGCCCTTGGAGTCGCTCACGGCGACGACCTTGACCCCCAGCTCGCTCAGGAGCCTGGCGGCCACCATGCCCACCTGGCCGAAGCCCTGGACAGCCGCCGTCGCCCCCTCCAGGTTCAGCCGTAGCTTCTTGGCCGCCGCCACGACGGTATAGACGCAGCCTCGTCCCGTGGCTTCGTAGCGGCCCAGGGAGCCCCCCAGGGAGACGGGCTTGCCCGTGACCACGGCCGGCACCGAATACCCCTTCATCATGGAGTAGGTGTCCATTATCCAGGCCATGACCCGGGAATCGGTGTTGAGGTCGGGGGCGGGGATGTCTTCCGTGGGGCCGATGATGATGAAGAGCTCCGTGGCGTAGCGCCGGGTCAGGTCCTCCAGCTCCGTGACGGATAGGACGGCGGGGTCGCAGGCCACCGCTCCCTTGGCGCCGCCGTAGGGTAGGTTCACCAGGGCGCATTTCCAGGTCATCCACATGGCCAGGGCCTTCACCTCGTCCAGGGTGACGCTGGGGTGGTAGCGGATGCCGCCCTTGGCTGGCCCCAGCGCGATATTGTGCTGCACCCGGTGGCCGGTGAAGACCCGCACGGAGCCGTCGTCCATATGGACGGGGAAGCTGGTGGTGAGCTCCCGTTTGCAGGCCCCCAGCACCTGCCGCAGGCCCTCCTCCAGGCCGATGGCTTCGGCGGCGGCCAGAAACTGCTGCTGGGCCATGGCGAAGAGGCTGCCTTCTTTTTGCCTGGGATTTCCCGCGGGTTTCTTTGCAGGCAAGACTGGCTCCTTTCTGGTAGGCGGCATTGCCCATCTGGGAACATGGGGCTGATTTGTGCGTGAAGTTTGCTAGCGATTATATCTCTAAACGGCGCTGCTTGCTAGTGTCCCCCGAGTGATTGTGATGCCATAGAGGGGCCGGGGGCGAAGCCCGCCGCAGGGGGGTCTGGGGTATCCACTCGCGCCACCTCTTCCCCCCTGTGACGCCCTGGCCTTGCTGCTCTAGGGGGTGCAGGGGGACAGCGTCCCCTGCCGGGGGACTGGGGTGTCCCCCAGCACTATATTCCCCCTCTTACCAGAAGGGGGATGGGAGAAAACTCGCCGCCAAAAAAGGGGTGTCCAGAGGGGCAAGCCCCTCTGGCGGGGGACTGGGGGTGTCCCCCAGCTTCATCCAATTCCCCCTTCTTGGCCAGGAAGGGGGTCAGGGGGATGGTCGAAAGGAGTTGCTCAACCACCTCCCCATACGAGCTTGAAAAAGAGAAATCCCTTAGACATCCCAGGTTGCGCCTGCCTAGCCCCTGTGCTATCATGCCCCTGAGGATAGTCCTTGGTTCCTATGGGGCATCAGATTGGTTTGAAGATAAGGGCCTCCTTCCGGAAGGCCGTGGCGAGGAAAGACCTCGCCCGGGCCGCCCAGGGGGCCCTCCAGGGGCAGGCCAGCCCCGTGGAGTTGGAGGTGGCGGTGGTGGGAGACCGGGAGATGCGCCGCCTGAACCTCGCCCACCGAGGGCAGGACGAGACCACCGATGTCCTGGCCTTCGCCCTCCGGGAGGGGCCAGCGGACTTCGTGGCGCCGCCCGATGGCGTCCTCCACCTGGGCCAGGTGGTGGTGTCCTACCACCAGGCGGAGCGCCAGGCCCGGGAGGCGGGCCAGGCGGTGGCTGAAGAAATCCGCCTTCTGGTGGTGCACGGCGTGCTCCACCTCTTGGGATACGACCACGAGGACTCGGCCGCGGAGGCGGCCATGAGGGCCCGAGAGCGCGCGGTTTTGTCGGAGCTGGCGGAGGTGAACCCCCATGATTAGCTACGAGCTTCCCCCCTTCCGTCCCCCCTCGGAGGCCCACAGCCTCCTGGTGCGGGCCCAGCGCGGCTGCCCTTGGGGGCGCTGCACCTTCTGCGGCCAGCGCAATGTCATGTCCTTTGAGCTGCGGCCCCTGGCAGAGGTGAAGCAGGACATCCGCTCCATGAAGGAGGTGGCAGACAGCCTCACCGCCGCGGCCCAAGAGGCCGGCCTCTCCCATCGTCTGGAGGAGGTGGCCCGCTATCATGGCATCCTCTGGCTCACCAATGAAGGCGTGAAGAGCGCCTTCCTGGGGGACTCCAACGCCATCATCATCCCCGTCAAAGACCTGGTGGAAATCCTCCGCACCCTCTATGAGGCCTTCCCCACCCTGGAGCGAGTGACCTCGTACGCCCGGGCTCACACCATCCTCCGCAAGCAGCCGGAGGAGCTCAAGGCCCTGCGGGAGGCGGGCCTGACCCGGTTCCATGTGGGCATGGAGACGGGAGACGATGAGCTTTTGGCCTACATCGACAAGGGGGTGGATTCCGAAGGTATGATTAAGGCCGGGCGCAAGGCCCTGGAGTTCGGGTTCGAGCTTTCCGAGTATATCATGCCCGGGCTGGGGGGCCAGGAGCGCTGGGAGCAGCACGCCCGCGGCTCGGCGCGGGTGCTCTCGGCCATCGGCCCCCATTTCATCCGGCTCCGCTCCCTGGGGCTCAACCCCAACACCGAGCTGGGCCGGCGCCACCAGGCCGGCGAGTTCCACCTCCAGACCCTGGAGGGCCTGCTGGTGGAGGTGCGCCTCCTGGTGTCGAGCCTGGAGTGCCACTCCGAGCTGGTCTCCAGCGACTTCGCCTCCAACTTCTACCTGGGCGGTGCCGAGGGCCGGCTCCCCGAGGACCAGGCCCATATCCTGGAGGCCCTGGACCATCACCTGGCCCGAGTCCGGGCGCGGGGCACGGGCGACGCCACGGTGCGCGTCGCCGACCCCCACGAGCTCCCCCAGGACTAGATTTTTATTTTTTTTCATTCAATCAAACAAAAGAGGGCTGACCTCATGGATAATGTCCTTCCTCTCGTCTCCCTGGTGCTGGAGAGCCGCAATGAGTTCCTCCGCGCCCTCTCCGGCCTCAGCGAGGAGGACTGCGCCAAGAAGCTCCCAGGGCTCAACACCATCGCGTGGACCGTGGGCCATGTGGCTCGGGGCCAAGACCACTGGTTCAATGTCATGGCCCAGGGCCAGGCGCCCGATGCCTGGCTCAGCGAAAACTATGCGGCCAATGCCCCCACCAGTAATCCCAGCCTGAAAGAGGCCTTGGCCGCCTTAAAGCGGGTGAACGAGAGAAGCCAGGGGTTCCTCCGCGCCCTCGCGCCCCCAGACCTGAGGCAAGTCCCCACTACGCGCAGCGGGCGCACTTTCCAGGACGAAGACCTGGAGGCCCTCCTCCAGCGTTGCCTCATGCACCATTGGCTCCATCTCGGTGAGATTGTCGCCATCCGGTCTATCCTGGGCCGTGAGCCTATGAACTTCCCGGGGAACCAGGCGACGCGACGCCAGGCCCCCAGCCCATAGCTTGAAGCATTGGCGGCGTCCCCAGCTCTGGGGGCCGATGAAGGATGCGAACCTATAATTACCGAGTTCTATTTAAAGCTTCCTAGCGCCCTGCTTGCCCACGAGAGGGGTTTTCCCGCCGCCGTCTCTGGCCCCTTTGTCGGCCTCTGGGGGAGCTAGCCGCCATGGGCCAGGTCTTCTATCGCAAATGGCGTCCCCAGACCCTGGCGGAGGTGGTCGGGCAGGAGCATGTCACCCAGACCCTCCTCCGCGCCCTAGAGGCCGGGCGGGTGGCCCATGCCTATCTCTTCTGCGGCCCCCGGGGCACGGGCAAGACCAGCACCGGGCGCATCCTGGCCAAGGCCGTCAACTGCCTCAATAGTGGCCGCGGCGAGCCCTGCAACACCTGCGCCGTCTGCCAGTCCTTCAACCAGGGCCAGGCCCTGGACCTGATAGAGATGGACGCCGCCAGCAACCGGCGCATCGACGAAATCCGGGAGCTGCGGGAGCGGGTGGGCTACACTCCCACCGTAGCCCGCTACAAGGTCTATATCCTGGACGAGGTGCACCAGCTCACCCCCGAGGCCTTCAACGCCCTCCTCAAGACCCTGGAGGAGCCGCCGCCCCACGCCATCTTCATCCTGGCCAGCACCGAGCCCCACAAAATCCCCGCCACCATCCAGTCCCGCTGCCAGCGCTTTGATTTCCGTCGCATCCCCCTGGAGGCCATGACGGCGCGGCTGAGATATGTCTGCCAGCAGGAGGGCCTGGACTGCGAGGAGGCCGCCCTGGCCCTCATGGCCAAGGCCGCCTCGGGCAGCCTGCGGGATGCGGAGAACATGCTGGAGCAGGTGGCGGTGAGCTACGGCAACGCCGTGAAGCTGTCTCAAGTTCGGGCCATGCTGGGCCTCACCGGCGACCCCCGGGTGCAGGAGCTGGCGGGGCACATCCTGGGCCGGAACCTGAAGGCGGGCCTGGAGGTCATCGCCTCCGTCGCCGCCGACGGCCTGGACCTGCGGCAGTTCCATCGGGAGCTGGTGGAGGCGCTGCGGGCCCTCCTGGTGCTCAAGTCGGGGGCCGGAGGCATCGCTGGCCTCACCCACGAGGCCCAGACTGTGCAGGGGGTGGTGGCCCGGCACCGCCTGGAGGACATGGTGGAGGCCCTGCGCCTCTTCGCCCCCCTGGAGCCGGGGCTGGCGGACACCCTGCCCCTGGAGCTGGCCCTGGCCCGGTTCACCCTGGGGCCGGCCGCCGTCCCCCCCGCCTCACCGTCTCTGCCGGCCCCAACCCCGGCGCCGCGGCCCGAGCCGTCCCCGCCACCGCCCCCCCGGAGCGCCGCCCCCCATATGCCGCTGCGGGAGCCTCAGCCGCCGCCGTCCGTCCGGAGCCCTGCCCCCGCCGTGCCCCCGCGGGAGGCACAGCCGCCAGCCGCCAGGCCCGCGGCCCCGCCTCCGCCTGCGCCGGCCGCCCTCCCCCTAGCGCCGCCGGCCCTGGCCCCCGATGCCGTCATCCAGTGGCTGCGGGACAACTGGCGGCGCATGCTGGAGGCCGCCCCCCCGGCCCTCAAGCGCCATCCCGCCCTGGCCCTGCTCCGCAGCGGCTGCCTGCCCGTCCGGGTCAATGGCGATGCCATCCTGCTGGAGTTCCGCTATCCCATGCACCGGGAGCGCATCGAGGCGGAGGAGAACCGCCGTGTGGTGGAAGGGCTTCTGAGCCAGGTGCTGGGCGCGCCCTTCAAAGTCAAGTGCACCACTAAGACCAACGCCGTTAAGGAGCCGCCCCCGACCCCAGGAGCCAAAGGCGCTGACCCCCTGGTGGAGGCCGCCCGCGGGCTGGGGGCCCAGTTTCTGGAGGATGGCCCCGATGATGAACCGTAACTTCATGCGCCAGGCCCAGGAGATTCAGGCCCGCCTGGCCAAGGCCCAGAAGGAGCTGGAGGAGACCACCGTGGAGGGCAGTGCCGGCGGCGGCGCCGTGGTGGTGACTATGAGCGGCAAACAGCAGGTGAAGAGCGTGCGCATCAAGCCCGAGGCGGTGGACCCCCAGGACCTGAGCCTGCTGGAGGACCTGGTGCTGGTGGCCGTCAGAGACGCCCTGGAGAAGTCCCAGGCCCTGGCCTCGCAGAAGATGTCCGTAGCCACCGGGGGCCTGCTGCCCAAGATACCCGGTTTGACCTAGAGGACGGCCTTTGAAAGACGGCTTCATCCCCCTGGCGGCCCCGGTGGCCCGCCTCATCGAGGAGCTCTCTAAGCTCCCCGGCATCGGGCCCAAGACCGCGGCTCGCCTCACCTACTACCTCCTGCGCCGGCCCGCCCCCGAGGCGACGGCCCTGGCGGAGGCCGTCCTGGCTTTAAAGGAAAAGACCATCCTCTGCTCGGCTTGCCAGAACATCGCCGAGGCTGACCCCTGCCCCATCTGCGCCAGCCCCGAGCGGGACCGCGCCACCCTCTGCGTGGTGGAGGAGCCTTTGGACATCCTGGCCCTGGAGCGCACCCGCAAGTATCGGGGGCTCTACCATGTCCTCCACGGGGCCATCTCGCCCCTGGAGGGGGTGGGGCCGGAGCAGTTGCGCATCAGGGAGCTGCTCTCCCGCCTCCAGGGAGGCCAGGTCAAGGAGGTCATCCTGGCCACCAACCCCAACCTGGAGGGGGAGGCCACCGCCATGTACCTGCAACGCCTGCTGGTTCCCCTGGGGCTGCGGGTCACCCGCCTGGCCCGGGGCCTGCCCGTGGGCGGCGACCTGGAATACGCCGATGAGGTGACCCTGACCCGGGCCCTGGAGGGCCGCCAGGAGTTCTGAGTTGCCAGCACCCCGGGTCTATCGCACCGAGGCCCTGGTCCTGCGGGGGATGGATTTGGGGGAGGCGGACCGGCTCCTCACCCTCTTCACCCCGCGCCTGGGCAAGCTGCGGGCCCTGGCCCGGGGGGTGCGCCGCCCCAAGAGCAAGCTGGGGGGCCATCTAGATGTCCTCTGCCACAGCGACCTCATGCTGGCCCGCGGCCGCAACCTGGACACCATCACGGGAGCCCAGGCGCGCCATGGCTTCCCCGCCCTCCGGGGTGACCTCTTGGCCCTGGGCCAGGCCCTGTATGTGCTGGAGCTGGTGGACCTGTTCACCGCCGAGGGCATGGAGAACTATTCCCTCTTTCAGCTGACCCTGACCACCCTGGAGCGCCTGCCGGATGCCGGCGGGGGCGAGACGCCTCTCCGCTACTTCGAGCTGAGGCTTCTGGAGGCGACGGGCTATCGTCCCCAGCTTTACAACTGCCATGTCTGCCGCCGGCCCCTGGAGCCCCAGGACAACTACTTCTCCCCCAGCGGCGGTGTCATCTGCCCCAGCTGCCAGGCCCAGGAGCCTTTCTCTCATCCCTTGTCCTTGGGCGTGCTGAAGGTGCTGCGGCATTACCTTCGGGCAGGCTACGAGGAGGCTCGGGGCGTGCGCCTGACGCCGTCCCAGGCGCGGGAACTGAAGCTGGTCTTGGGGGAATGCCTGCGCTACCACGGGGAGCGAGACTCCAGGGCGGGGGCCTTTTTGGAGCGCGTGAAGGGGTTGCCGTCCCAGGGCTAAGGCGAGGCCAGGGCGCTGGCTGCTACTTGCGCCGCTCCAACACATAGCGGGCTAGGGCCTCCAGGGAGCGGCGGGCCTCGCCTTGGGGATAGCGCGCCAACTCTCGGCAGGCGTCGCGGACATAGCCCTGGGCGATGGCCTGCGAGGCCGCGATGGCTGAAGAAGCCTGGACCTGGGCCACCAGCCGCTCTGCCTCATGCGGCGAAAGCTCTTTGGCCATGTCCGCAGCTTCCCCCTTCTGTGTTTCCAGGTAGAGGATGACCGGCAGGGTCAGGGTGCCCTGAAGCAGGTCGCTGCCCACGGGCTTGCCCAGCTCTTCGGCCTCCCCTGTCAAATCCAGCAGGTCATCCACAATCTGGAAGGCCATGCCCAGGTTATGGCCGTAGCGGCGCAGGGCTTCGGCTTCTTCCTGGGAGGCTCCCCCCAGGAGGGCTCCGGACTCGGCGGCGGCGGCGAAGAGGGAGGCGGTCTTGAGCCCGATGCGCCGGTAGTAGTTCTCCCGCTGGCGCCGCCAGGCGAAGTCGCTGAAGTCCTGCTCCAACTCTCCACGGCAGATGGTGATAATGGCTTGGCCGAAAAGCGACACCAGGGCGGGGCTGCCGATGCTGGCGATGAGCTCGGCGGCCTTGGCGAAGAGGTAGTCACCGGCCAGCACCGCGATGCCCCCGCTCCAGAGGGCGTTGACCGTGGGCTGGCCCCGGCGAGCGGCGGCGCGGTCGATGGTGTCGTCGTGGAGGAGGGTGGCGGTATGGAGGAGCTCGATGGCGGCGGCCATATGCACATGCTGGGGGATGCAGGAGGCCTGGAGCTGGCCGGAGAGGAGGGTGAGGGCGGGGCGCACCCGTTTGCCCCGGTTGGCCAGGATATGCCCCAGGAGGGCGCCCAAGGGGGCGTAGTCCACCCGGGCCACATCGCCAAGGCATTGCTCCACTCTCTGGAGCTCCTCCCGGATGGGGGCGTAGATGTCCTCGATGGACCTGGTAGTCATGGGGGGCCGCTCCATTCTGGCAGGGAGAAGGCCCGCCGGGCGGTGGCCGTGGTCTCCCGGGCGATTTCCTCGGGGCTCTGGCCGCGGATTTGGGCCACCTTCTTAACTACCTGGGGCAGGTAGGCGGGCTCGTTGCGCTGGCCGCGATGGGGTACGGGGGTGAGGAAGGGGCAGTCCGTCTCCACCAGGAGGTGCTCCGCGGGCGCATCCCGCACCGCCGCCAGGTTCTCCCGGTCTCCCGAGTAGGTGATGCCACCGGCGAAGGAGATGTAGAAGCCCAGTCCCACATAGCGGGCCATCTCCGCCACCCCGCCCCCGAAGCAGTGAATCACCCCCAGGTCTCTATCCCGGGGGTGGCCCTGGGCCCACTCCTCTAGGATGGCCATGGTCTCCTCATGGGCATCCCGGCAGTGGATGATGACGGGCAGGTTCCGCTCCCGGGCCAGCTCCAACTGGGCCTTGAAGGCCCGTCTCTGGTCATCAGGGGGCGAATAGTTCCGGTGGAAGTCCAGGCCCATCTCGCCCAGAGCCACCACGCGGGGATGCCGGCTCAGCCGCGCCAGCTCCGCCAGTTCCTCCGCGCCCAACGAGGCGCTGTCGTGGGGGTGCCAGCCCGCGGTGGCATAGACCTGGGGGTAGCGCTCCGCCAACTGGATAGAGGCCTGGCTGGAGCGGGCATTGAGGCCTATGGCTATCATCAGGCCCACGCCAGCCGCGAGGGCCCGGGCCACCACCTCGGCGCGGTCGGCGTCGTAGGCGCTGGCGTCCAGGTGGGCGTGGGTGTCCACCATCACGGCCGTTCCCCCCGGAGGCGGGCGGTCTCCTCGGCCACCAGGCTGGGTTCCAGCTTTTTGAAGAGGATTTCCGGCTGGCCCAGGCGCTGGCCGGGGGCGGGGGGCTGGAAGCTCCAGCCCCCGTCCTCCACCCGCCCGGGGAAGCCCAGCTGCTGGTGCAGGTGCTGGGAGGAGAAGGGCAGGAAGGGGAAGAGCAGGGTCTTGAGGCAGGAGAGGACGGCGATGGCGGCCACCAGGCTGCGGGCGGCGGCCTGTCGGTCCTCTTTAAGGGCCTTCCAGGGGGCCTGGTGGTCCAGGTAGCGGTTGGCCTCCCGGGCCAGGGCCAGGCCTCGCTCGATGGCCTCGCGGAAGTGGCAGGCCTCGATAAGGGCACCCGTGGCCGCCAGGGCCTCCCGGCTCTGGGCGAGCAAGGCTTCTCCAGCCGAGTCCAGCCCTCCCTCCGGCACCCGTCCCTCGAAGTTGCGGAAGGTGAAGGTGAGCACCCGCTGGGCCAGGTTGCCGTAGGTGGCCACCAGCTCGTCGTTGTTGCGGCGCAGGAACTCCCGCCAGGAGAAGTCCAGGTCCGAGGTCTCGGGCATGTTGGCGGAAAGATAGTAGCGTAGGGGGTCGGGGTCGTAGCGGGAGAGGTAGTCGGGGAGCCAGACGGCCCAGTTGCGGCTGGTGGAGAGCTTCTGCCCCTCCAGGCTCAGGAACTCGTTGGCGGGGACATCGTAGGGCAGGTTGAGGCCGCCGTAGCCCAGGAGCATGGCGGGCCAGATGATGGTGTGGAAGGGGATGTTGTCCTTGCCGATGAAGTAGTATGAGCGGCAGTCTCCCTGCCAGAAGGGCCGCCAGGCCTCGGGGTCGTCCTGGGCCTGGGCCCACTCCTGGCTGGCGGAGAGATAGCCGATGACCGCCTCGAACCAGACATAGATGCGTTTCTGGGCGAAGGCCGGGTCCGGCACGGCCACACCCCACGGGAGGTCGCGGGTGATGGCCCGGTCCTTGAGCCCCCCCTCCAGGTAGCGGGCGGTGAAGTTGAGGACATTGGGCCGCCAGTGGCTGCCTTGGGTTTTGACCCAGGCCAGCAGCCGCTCCTGGAAGGCGGAGAGGCGCAGGAAGTAGTGCTCCGACTGCCGGGTCTGGGGGGCGGCGCCGCAGTGCCGGCAGCGGGCCCCGATGAGCTCCTCGGGGTTCAGGGGCTGGCCGCAGGCGTCGCACTGGTCCCCGCGGGCGTCGCTCCCGCAGTGGGGGCACTTCCCCTCCACATAGCGGTCGGAGAGGAAGCGCTGGCACTGGGGGCAGTAGGGCTGGGGCATGGAGCCTTTGTAGATATGGCCGCGCTCCCGCAGGGCGTTGAACATGTCGTGCACCACCCGGGTGTGGTTGGGGGTGCCCGTGGTGGTATAGGTGTCCCAGGTGATGCCCAGGCGCTGCCAGGTCTCTTGAAACTCCTGGTGGAAGCGGGCCACCACCTCCTGGGGGGGCTTGCCCTCGGCCTCGGCCCGCAGGGTGATGGGGGTGCCGTGCTGGTCGGAGCCGGAGACCATGAGCACCTGGTTGCCCTTGAGGCGATGGTAGCGGGCGAAGATGTCGGCGGGAAGGTAGCACCCCGCCAGGTGCCCCAGGTGGAGGGGGCCATTGGCATAGGGCCAGGCCACCCCGATGAAGATGCGCTCTGCCATGGGCCTCCCGAATACGGGTGATGCCCGTCCATCCTAGCAGAACGGCTCTTAATTGAAAAGGTAACGCGTTTTTGGGTATTGAAGCCTGAGTTGGTTTAAGGCTGCGAAGACCTTGGGGAGTCTTTCCTCAGCTTGAGCCACGCCCGGTAGAGCTCCCGCTTGGGGGCGCCCGTGGCCGCGGCGGCCTGGGCCACCGCCTCCCGCGCCCCCAGGCCCTGGCGGCGGGCGGCTCGCAGAGACGCCACGGCAGACTCCGTCACACCCTGCGGCATCTCCTTAGCTCCCCCAATGACCAGGGTGAACTCCCCCCGGGGCGCGGCGAAGTGGGCCTGGGCCTGGCTCACCGTGCCCCGGAAGACCTCCTCGTGGAGCTTGGTGAGTTCCCGGCATACGGCCAACTCACGGTCCCCCAGGGCCGTCAGGATGTCCCCCAGGGCGGGCCGGAGGCGGTGGGGGGCCTCGAAGGCCAGGAGCGTGCGGCTCTCCCCCGCCAGGGAGGCCAGGAGGCGACGGCGCTCGCCGGCGCGGCGGGGCAGGAAGCCCAGGTAGAGGCACGGGGCCGTGGGCAGGCCGGAGACCGCCAGGGCCGAGGTGAGCGCGGAGGGGCCGGGCACGGGCACCACCGGGATGCCCCGGGCCACCGCCGCCCGCACCAGCTCGTAGCCGGGGTCGGAGATGCCGGGCATGCCCGCCTCCGAGACCAGGGCCAAGTCGCTGGCCTCCAGCTTGTCCAGGAGATGAGGCAGCTTTTGGAGCTTGTTGTGCTCGTGGTAGCTGGTAAGGGGCGTCCTAATCCTGTGGGCCGTGAGCAGCCGCCGGGCCTTGCGGGTGTCCTCGGCGGCGATGAGGGGGACTTCCCGGAGGACTCGCAAGGCCCTCAGGGTGATGTCCTCCAGGTTGCCGATGGGGGTGGCCACCAGGTATAGGGTGGGCACAGTGCCTCATTTCGAGTTGAGCCCCAACTCATGCTCCAGCTCCGCCACGGCGCGAAGGTAGCCTGCCCGCTGGGCGGGGGTGAAGACCTTTTTGTCCGCCTCGACGAACTGGCGGGCCAGCTCCTCCTTAGCCTTGGGGGGCAGGACGGCCTCGCTCATGGGGTAAAGGATGCCATCCTCTTTGGGGATGTGCTGGCCCAGGAGGTTGACGTAGCCGCGAGCGTTGCTCACCATGGCCTTGAGGGCAGCCTGGTTTCCCTTCTTGTAGTTCTCGGTGGCCTCCACCAGCCCCTTGACGAACTTGCGGCCGTCATCGTGCTCGTAGAGCATCACGGCGATGGGGCCGCCCTCCTTGGGGATGCCATACTGGGGCATAGTGGCGTAGAGGATGTCCTCCTCCTTGCCATGGTGATTGCGGTCGGCGTAGTTCTTGATGAAGTCCACGGCCTTCTCGAAGACCAGGGGCCGCATATCACCCTGCTCCGCCTTCTGGCAGGCCGCCTCCAGCACTTTCAGCATGCGCTCGATGAGCCGGTGTTCGTCTTTGAGGACTTGGGTGGGTTCCATGTCTGGGCCTCCTTGTGGGTGGTTTTTACGCTGTTGGCAGGGGTGCGCCAATATGATACGATTTCCCGGACCGGCCCACAGCGACTTTTGTCACGCTCCCTTCTCTAGGAGGCCCACCCATGACTGCCCAAGAGAGCGCCCTGCGCGCTCTGCGCCAGGCCCAAGCCCTGGAGGAGGAGGGGCTCGCCTTCTACCGCCAGGCTTCCCAGGAGGCTACGGACCCCAAGACCCGGCAGGCCCTGGCCGACCTGGCCCGGGACGAAGAAGACCACCTCCGCTTGATAAGCTACCAGCTTGAGGCCTTCCGCCGCGGGCAGGGCTGGAGCTTCCAGCCTGCCGTGCCCGTGCCCGTCATGGACCTCAAGGCTCCCCTGTTCCCCAGGGGCCAGGACCTGAAGCGTGCCCTGCTGCAGGACACCACCGACCTCCAGGCCCTGTCCTTCGGTCTGGACATCGAGACCCGCAGCTACGCCCTCTACACTCGGGCTGCGGCGAAGTCCGTCGTCCCGGAGGCCCGGGCCATGTACACCTTCCTGGCCAGCGCAGAGCGCGCCCATTTCGAGATTCTCATGATGCGCTACGAGGCCCTGGCGGGGCCGGTGGGCTGGCAACACTAGCGCCACCTGCCGCATGTGCCTCAGGCCGGGAACTCCCCGTGGCCATTGGAGCGGGGGCAGACATGCCCCGCGGGCTCTATTGGCCCTCCGCAGAGGGGGCATGGGGGGCGGCCGGCGGCGCAGACCTGCTGGGCCTGCCGGGAGAAGTTCTGGGCCTGGCCCGCGGTGGCGTGGACCATGGCCAGGACCTCCTGCTCCGCATCGGCCACATCCTGGCCGTGGAGATAGACCACCAGGCGCTGGCGCTCCTTGTCGAATCCCACCGCCAGGCGGCCTAGAGAGAATTCGCTTTGGGGGGTCTCCAGCGGCTCTGGGGAGGTCTCGGTTCCCTGGGTATCGCGGGTGGCCTCCCGAGCCTCCACCGATAGTACCTCCTCCAGGGCTAGGGCCAGGGTCTGGAGTTGCTCCTTCTCCACCCATACCCTCACCCACGACTGGGGCGTGCCCGCGGAGATGAAGAAGCGCCGTTGGCCGGGCTGCCCGGTGGCCCCTGCCAGCAGTATACTGACCTCGCGGAACTGGTAGCGCATGAGAACTCCTAACGCCTGGGCTTCGCGGCTCCACGGAGGCTCGCTCCCAGCGAGACCGTCCCTTTAGCCTCCGGATGGGCGATGGCCCGCCGCAGCAGACCCTGTTCGATGACGAAGGCGCCTTCCCCCAAGGCTCGGAGGCTGTCCTCCAGGAGGGCGGGCAGGTTGCTGTAGAGGAGGTAGCCGTCAGCACCCGCCTCCAGGGCGCGGCGCACCAGGCTGGGGCTGCCCAGGGGCGAGACCAGGAGCACCCGTGTCTGGGGCCAGCGGGCCTTGACGGCCCGGGTCACGCTGAGGCCGCTGAGCTTGGGCAGAAGGGCCTCCATGAGGACAACATCTGGAGTGGCCTCCGCCACGGCCAAGAGTGCGGCCCGCCCATCGGTCGCCTCTGCCGCCAGGTTGATGTCCTCCAAAGGCTCCAGGAGGGAGCGCACCTCCCTCAGGAGCTGGGCGCTGCCCATAGCCAGGAGCACCTTGAGCCTGCTCAAGTCCACCTCAAGAGGTTGAGTCCTTTCGCCTTTGGCGTGTTTGGCCCGCCTATTATAGCATTTGCCAGGCCCCAGGCCCTTAGCCCCTTATGGGGAAGGCGGCAGTCCCCACTCCGTGGGCATCCAAAGTAAGGCCACCTTGCCCTGGGCAGCTTTGTGCGCTCTGGCTCGCCGCTTTTCTTGACTTTAGAGCGCCCTGGTGATATAGTTTCCCTAATTATTACCTGCGGTTCATGAGCTTGGGGTCTCCCGGTGATGGTTTCCAGGGACCAGCTTTCAAGGTCAGCCCCCTGAAGAGGTCGCCCCGCGGGGCCCCTTTTTTGTATTTGGAGGAACGTTTGCCCGAGTTCAAGAAGCTCCGCCAGGTTTACGGGTTCGACGACGTGGCCCTCGTCCCCGGGGATGTCACAGTGAACCCTGACCAGACGGACATCTCCTTCTCCATCGGCCATCACACCTTCTCCATCCCCGTCCTGGCCTCGGCTATGGATGCCGTGACTGACCCTGCCTTTGCGGTGGCTTTACATAAGCTGGGCGGTCTGGCGGTCCTGAACCTGGAAGGCGTGCAGACCCGCTATGACGACCCCGGCGAGGCCTTGGCGCGAATCATCCAGGCCCCCGCGGAGCGAGCCACAGCCTTGCTCCAGAAGATATACGCTGTCCCCCTCAAGGAAAACCTCGTCGGCGACCGCATCCGGCAAATCAAGGATGGGGGGGCGGTGTGCGCCGTGGCCGTGACCCCTACCAACACCAAACGCTACGCCCCTTTATTGGTGGAGGCCGGGGTGGACATCCTGGTGGTGCAATCCACTGTGACCACCGCCCGGCATATCTCCAAGTCCTACCGGGGACTGATTTTCTCCGAGCTGGTGGAGACGGTGCCCCTACCCATCATCGTGGGCAACTGTGTCTCCTATCGCACGGCCTATGAGCTTATGGAGACGGGCATCCATGGCATCCTGGTAGGGGTGGGCCCGGGGGCGGCCTGCACCAGCCGAGAGGTGCTCGGGGTGGGCGTGCCTCAGGTCACCGCCACCATGGACTGCGCCGCCGCGCGGGATGACTACCTCAAGGCCACCGGCCGCTATGTGGCCATCATCACCGATGGCGGCATGCGCACCGGCGGGGATATCACCAAGGCTATCGCCTCCGGCGCCGACGCCGTGATGTTGGGTTCCACTTTCGCCCACGCCCGGGAGGCCCCGGGCCAGGGATTCTCCTGGGGTATGGCCACCTTTCACTCCGCCTTGCCCCGGGGCACTCGCATCAAGGTGGGACAAAAGGGCAGCTTGGAGCAAATCCTCTTCGGCCCCTCCTCCGTGAGCGACGGCACGCAGAACCTCATGGGAGCCCTGCGGACGGCCCTGGGGGTCTGCGGGGCCCGCACCGTCAAGGAGATGCAGCGCACCGAGATGGTCATCGCCCCCGCCATCAAGACCGAGGGCAAGCTCTACCAGCTCTCCGGCCTGGGCTGAGGCTGGTGGTGCCAAAAACAGTCTGCCGTGCCCATCGCCTGGGGCACATAGCGGGTATAACCCCCTAGAAACGTCGTCGGTTGGTCGCTACTGTCAGGCCTCGCAAGAGGATTTTCTACGGCTGGTGGATTGTCGCCTCCGCCTTTGGTTTTGCCTTCTATCAGTCCGGCGCCTTCTTCTATGGCTTTGGAGCCTTCTTCAACCCCATCCAGCAAGAGTTCCAGTGGAGCTACGGTCTCATGTCCGTGGTCTTCGCCCTGCGGGGGATGGAGTCGGGGGTGGTGGCGCCTATCATTGGCATGAGTGTGGACCGGCTGGGCTCCCGCAAGCTTATGCTGGCGGGCACCATTGTATTCGGGGCGGGCCTGTTCGCTCTGGCGGCCATCAACTCCATCCTCACCTTCTATGCCGCCTATCTCCTCATTGCCCTGGGTCAGAGCATGGTCTTCGGCATGGTGCCCATGGCCGCCGTCATCAACTGGTTCCAGCGGAGGCGGGGGTTGGCTTTGGGCATCTTCCTCTCCGGTGGGGGTCTCGGGGGCTTCATGGTGCCCGCAATCACGGTTCTCATCGAGCAGGTGGGCTGGCGGGGGACGCTGGCGGTGCTGGGGGCGGGGGCCTTGGTCTTGGGCATACCCATGGCCATGGTGGTGCGGGATCGCCCCGAGGACTACGGCTATCTCCCCGATGGCGATGAGCCGGGGGCTGCGCCCACTGGCGCCGCTGCCGCGGCCCGGGCCGGGGGGTCCAGGGCTAGTCCGGCGGAGGGCTTAACCCTGCGGGAGGCGCTCCACACCCGCGCCTTCTGGCTTCTCACCGCCGCCATGATACTCTCCGGGGCTGCTAGCCAGGCGGTCTCCGTCCATCACATCCCCTATCTTCGGAGCGTTGGCTTCAGCCCGGCCCTGGCGGCCCTCTCGGTCACCACCATGGCGGTCATCAGCGTGCCGGGGCGGCCGATACTGGGTTATGCTGCAGACAGAACCGATGTTCGGCTCATTACTGCAGTTATCATGAGCGGCCTGGGCGTGGGTGTCTTCGTCTTCGCCTTCGTAGCGGAGTTTTGGCAACTCATACCATTCTTTTTCACTTTCGGTGTCGGCTTCGGGGGGATGATAGCCCTGCGTCCCCTTATCCAGAGCCAGTACTTCGGGCGGAGGGCCTTCGGCTCCATCCAGGGGGTGATGCAGACCCTCACCACTGTTGGGGGCATCGTCAGCCCCGTCCTCACTGGGGTGGTCTTCGATCTCACTGGGAGCTACCGCCCCGCCCTCCTGGCTCTCGCTGTCATCTCCCTGCTTTCCGTCCCCTTGGTGCTCCTGACGCGCCGCCCCCGTCGCGTCTCTAAGTCTTAGCGCTGCCAGAGGCACCCCTCGTCTTCCCCAGGTCGTGCTTCAATAGTTGACTCTTACGTAAAGGTGTGATATTATGCCTCCAGATTATTTTGAGGTCTTAGAGGCCCATGGCTAGAACTACTTACCGCATCGGCGAGGTGGCCCGCCGGGTGGGCGTGACCCCACGGGCCATCCGTTTCTATCAGGAGAAGGGCCTGCTCTGCCCCAGCGGCCAGACTGGGGGGGGTCTCAGGCTCTTCAGCGAGTCCGACCTCCGTCGCCTGACCACTATCCGTGGCCTCCAGTCCCTGGGCATGTCCCTGGAGCGCATCAAGGCCATCCTGGAGGACGGCGCCGGCGACCAGTCTAAGGACGCCCGCTTGGCCCACACCCTGGAGGTGTTGCGCCTGGAGCGGGACCAGGTGGAGGCCGAGATGGCCCGCCTCTCGGCCCGGCGGGAGGAGATTGACCGCATCTTTGTCACTTTGGGTCGCTGCCCCCAGTGCCCGGCCCAGGCCTGTCCCCCCCACTGCCCCCCGTCCCGGGTCATGCTCTAGCCAGCGTTCATCTACACCGTTACACCGTAAGGAGGAGGTTGCTTTGCCGTCTCAAAAGCTGACTGAGGAAGTCAAGCAGGCCATCGCCCAAATTCGCCCGAGCCTGGTGGCTACCTCTAGCAAGTCTGGAAAACCCAATGTCTCCCCCAAGGGCTCCTTCCAGGTCCTGGAGGGGGAACTGGTCTTTGCCGATATGAACTCCCCTCGCACCGTGGCCAACCTGAAGGAGAACCCCCAAATCGCTGTCATCGGTCTGGATCCGGCTACCCGCAAGGGCTATCGCATCTGGGGCAGGGCGGAGGTGCTGGCCTCTGGCCCCCTTTACGATAAGCTCTGCGCCAAGACGGCCCGGGGCACTCCCAAGCACTGCGTCCGCATCCAAGTGGACGAAGCTGTACTCTTTTAGGAGGAGCCATGACCCATCCCGACCTGACCCAATTGATAGGCCGGCTGCCTGCGGAAGACCCGCCCTTCCAGGACACGGACTTTCCTTATCCCGTAAACAACGCTATCTACGGCAAGGCGGACTTTTCCGCTTTGAAGAATGGCGACGGCGCTGGCGGAGACATCATGGCAGTCGCCCACCGGGCCTTGGCTCTGGCCGAGGCCATCGAGGCGGCCCAGCCAGACCGGGGGCGCTTCTTCACCCCCGACGACAAGTTCCGCAGCAATGTGGTGGGCTCCAAGAGCGCCCTGGGCTGGGCCTTGCTCATGGGCGACGCTGACCACGGCCCCCTCGGCGCGGCTCTGGCCAAGGAGCGCTACACTGTCTTCACCGCCGGGCGCGAGCTGCCCAAAACCACCTTCCTGGGGGAGCGGGACACCGCCGCGGTCTACTTCGCCCAGAGCCTCCTGCGCTATGCCCTGGTCTATGGCAAGGTGGCCCCAGGGGACACCCACAGCCTAGAGCATTTCCTGCGGGACGAGGGCATGGGGGTCATCGTCGTTCAGGGGAAGCTTACCCCCGTGGAGGACATCATCCTGCTGGCCATGATGGATTTGGGCATCAGGGCCGTCCTCCCCGGCGATTACCCCTTCCCTTACGGCGAGCCTGCCCGGGCCGACGGTGTGGTCAGCATCATGGCGCGCCTGGGGGAGTTCCCCAATATGCGCATCCGCAGCCAGCGCGCCTCACCCTTCGCCCTCCCGGCTTACGCCAACCCCGCCTTCGCCCGGGACGAGGTCGTCCCCGTCCGCAGCCTCGGCGACTCGGAGCGGAGCTTCTTCCTGGTGCGCCAGGCCCCGGTGGCGGACGGGGTGGAAATAGAGGGCGAGATGGGCCGGGACCTGGGCATCCTCATCGAGGTGGCCAGCGAGCACGCCGACGCTGTGGTGTGCAACTATCTGGAGACCCAGTTGGCATCCCTGCCCAGCTATGTCAAAGGTGTGAAGTCCACCCGGGGGCCGGAGTCCCTGGTTCTCGGCTTGGCGGAGGGGGTGACCCTCACCGCGGCCCAGCTGGCGGAGACCCTGCACAAGGGCGCCAAGTATCTCTTCCCCAGCATCGGCCCAGTCAGGGTGACCCTGGTCACCAATCCCCAGAAGCTGCTGGAGCTTAAGCCCCAGCTAGTTGCCTACCGGCAGGGGCGGCTCAAGGCCATCGCCGCCGAGACTGAGGAGACGGCCAAGGAGTTCTACGGCTGCAACGGCTGCAGCACCTTTGCCATCAACCATCACTGCGTCATCACCCCGGAGCGCACTCCCCAGTGTGGCCGGGCCTACGCCCTGGTCAAGACCGGCTCTCGGTTTATGGTCCCTGTGGACGGTGCTCGCTTCAGCAAGCGGCGGGAGGTGGAGGCCGCCATGGACTACTGTGTCCTGGAGAAGGGACGGGTCATTGACCCCCTCCGTGGGGAGTACGAAGGGGTGAACCGGGCCGTGGCCGCCCGCACCAAGGGACGGCTGAAGCGGGTGTTCTTGCACTCCCTCTTCGAGAGCCCCCACTCCTCCTGTGGCTGCTTCGGCAACCTGGCCTTCTATATGCCCGAGGTGGACGGCATCGGGGTGATGCACCGCGGCTTCGAGGGCGCTGCCCCCAACGGGCGCACCTGGGGCCAACTGGCCAACGCCGCCGCGGGCTCCCAGACTCCAGGGGTCGCCGGCGTCAGCATCCCCTACATCAATTCGCCCAAGTTCCTTCAGAGCGATGGCGGCTACCAACGGGTGGTTTGGATGACCAGGAAGCTCTACGACCGCCTGTCCCCGACCCTCAAGGAGAAGTACCGCATCGCCACCGAGGAGGATGCCCACAGCCTGGAAGGGCTACGGGCTTTCCTCAAGGAAGGGAAGAAGGTCCACTCGAAATGATGTTCTTAGGCATCCCCCAAGGAGGCTCGTCACAGAATATGCAAGCCTATGAAGCGGATATAAAGGCCCGGCTAGATGCCTTTTGTCAGGAGCGCGGCTATGTCCTGGCCCCCAACGCCGGCAACATCGTCGCCGACCTGGTGAGCGCCAAGCATACCCAGGGCGATTACTACTGCCCTTGCCAGGCCGAGTCTCTGCCGGAGACGGTCTGTGTCTGTGAGCCCGTCCGCAACGGTCTGGTGGAGGTCATGGGCACCTGCTACTGTGCCCTGTTTTTCCCCCCGGATTTGGCCCCGAAAGCCTAGTAAGCTAGAGATAAGAGAAGCTAGAAAGGAACCACGTATGACCCTGGCAGCGGAGACCCGGAAGGTGGTGACTGCGGCGCGCTTTGCGCAGGGCTTCACTTACTCCGACTATATCGCCCAAATCCCGACCAATAAGGAGCGTTTCCAGCAGAGCTACGACGAGTTCACCCTGGCCGAAAACGACAGGGCCTTTTTCGTCAACCAAATGAAGCGCCACCCCGTCAAGGTGCTGGCCTTGGGGGAGGACTGGTGCCCCGATGTTTACAGGGGGCTGCCCGTTATGGCCAAAATCGCCGAGGCCGCGGGGATGGAGCTCCGTATCTTCCCCCGGGACAAGAACACGGATATCATGAATCTCTATCTCAACCAGGGCAAGCACATGTCCATCCCCGTCTTCGTCTTCTTGGATAAAGATATGGGCTACCTCTGCCACTGGATTGAGCGCCCGGCGGCGGCCAACAAGTTTATGGCGGAGCTGAACGCCGAGCTGGCCCAGAAGAACCTGCCCCAGGAGGAGCGCATGAGGGAGATGCGGCGACGCATGACCCCCCTGTGGGAGTCGTGGCGGCAGGAGACGGCCAAGGAGCTCCGAGACCTGTGGCAGCGGCCCTCAAGGTCAAATAGCCACAGCTTCGGACCACCGGCAAAAGACGGCCCCCGAACCCCGGGGGCTGTTTTTCTTTTCAAGTCGCTCCGACCATAACGGGCTGCGGCGGTAGGAACATGCCCAAAGCCCGCGGCCGGCCCGCCAGGTCGGGCCAGACCGTATGGGCCGCCGCAGGGAAGTGATAGCGGGCCAGGGCCAGGACGGCGTCGCGCTGGCCCGCCCCGAACTCCAGCATTACGGCTCCGCCGGGCAGGAGCTTGTCGCTTGCCATGGCCATAAAGCGCCGCAGGACCGCCAGGCCGTCGGGGCCGCCGCGCAGGGCCGTTTCAGGCTCGTAGCAGCGCACCTCGGGTTCCAGGGCATCCCAGTCGGCGTCCTTGACATAAGGCAGGTTGGCCAGGAGCAGGTGCACCGGCTCCGGCAGGGGCGCCGTCAGGTCGCCTTCCAGGAGGATGACCTGTGCCGCAAGGGAGTGTTGGCGGCAGTTCACCGCCGCCAGGGCCAGGGCCTCTGCTGATGAGTCCACGGCGTAGACTTTGGCCCGGGGGCAGTGCCGGGCCAGGGCGAGGGCCACCGCGCCGCCGCCGGTGCCGATGTCCGCGGCCAGGGGCGCCGGCGACTGGAGGCGGGCGAGGAACTCCAGGCCCTGCTCCACCAGGAGCTCGGTCTCGGGCCGGGGGATGAGGGCGCGCCGGTCCACGGCCAGCTCCAGGCCGTAGAACCCCCAGCGGCCCAGGATGTAGGCCAGCGGCTCCCGGCCCAGGCGCCTGGCCAGCAGGGGCGCCAGTCTGTCTGCGGCCTGAAGCGGCACGGGGTCGTTGAGCCGGGCCAGAAGAGCAGTCTGGGGAAGGCCCAGGGCGTGGCCCAGAAGCAGGTTCGCTTCAGGGGCCGGCTCCGGGACCCCCGCCTCCGCCAGGGCGCGGCGCAGGGCCTGTCTGAGGCCCGAGATGGCCCCCACCTTGGGCAGGTTCGGAAGGGCGGTTTTCATGTCGTCGTGAGGAAAAAGACTGACCCGCCTTAGGAAAGGCTCTCCGCCAGCTGGCGAGCCTGCTCCTCTGCGGCCACGGCGTCGATGAGGGCATCCAGGTCGCCGCCCAGGAGGCCTGGCAAGTTGTGGCGGGTGAGGCCGATGCGGTGGTCCGTGAGCCGGTCCTGGGGGAAGTTGTAGGTGCGGATTTTCTCCGAGCGTTCCCCGGTGCCCACCTGGGAGCGGCGGAGCTGTGACACTTCCTGGTGCTGGCGCGCGCGCTCGCTGGCCAGGAGGCGGGCCCGCAGCACCGCCATGGCTTTGAGCCGGTTCTTGAGTTGGGAGCGCTCGTCCTGACAGACCACCACCGTGCCTGTGGGCAGGTGGGTGAGGCGCACCGCCGTGGACACCTTGTTCACATTCTGGCCGCCGGCGCCGCTGCTGTGGTAAATGTCCACCCGCAGGTCGTCGGGGCCGATGCTCACCTCTACCTCATCGGCCTCGGGCAGGACGGCCACGGTGGCGGTGGAGGTGTGGATGCGCCCGGAGGCCTCGGTGGCGGGGACTCGCTGCACCCGGTGGACGCCGCTCTCGTATTTGAGGCGGGAGTAGGCGCCCCGGCCTCGCACCTCGAAGATGATTTCCTTGAAGCCGTCGTGCTCGCTGTCGCTGTGGCTGAGGATGGAGACCTCCCAACGCTTGCCCTCGGCGTAGCGGCTGTACATGCGGAAGAGGTCTGCGGCGAAGAGTCCGGCCTCGTCGCCGCCGGTGCCGGCGCGAATTTCCACGATGACATCACGCTCGTCGGCAGCGTCCTTGGGCAGGAGGGCCAGCTTTATCTCCTGGGTCAGGGCCTCCTGACGTCCCTTGAGCTTCTCCGTCTCTTCCCTGGCCAGGCCTAGCAGCGCTTCATCGTTCTCCTCTGCCAAGAGGGTCTGGGCCTGCTCCAGCTCCTTTTGGATGGCCTTGAGCTCCCGGTGCTTGGCCACCAGGGCGGAGAGGGAGGCCTGCTCCTTGACCAGCCCTTGCCACCGCTCGTAGTCGGCGATGACCTCCGGCTGGGCCAGGAGGGCCACCAGCTCCTCATACCGGTTCTCAAGATTCCCCAGCTTTTCCCACATCATAAAGGCCTTTTAACAGAAAAACCCCTCCGTTGGGGGTTCTGGTGATATTATAGCAGCGCCGAGGTCAGCGGGCAACCCGATTGTTCACCTGACTTGCCAGCTTGGACACGCGCTTCAGGTCCTGCTTGCATTTCTCTACCGCCATGGACTTGTTCTTCTCAAAGACCTCCAGGGCCTGTTTGAGGAAGCGCTCCGCCTCGTCGTAGTGCCCCTCCACCTCCGCCAGGAGCCCAAGCTGGCCCAGGGCGTTGCCGATATTCTCCTGGTCCCCCAGCTCCCGGTAGAGGGCTAGGCCTTCCCGAAGGGATTTCCGGGCCTCGTCGTAGTCCTTCAGGTCCTGGGCCAAAACCCCCAGGC